>NZ_LSJY01000025.1 GCF_001556865.1 Sphingobium sp. CCH11-B1
TGCCTGAAGACGATGAGCGATCCGGTCGCAGGCCGCCCTGGTGGTTCATGCCGATTGTCATGACCGGCCTCGGCATCGCAGCCGCCGTCCTCGCCATGACGATGATGACCGTCGTCGCATGACATGAATATAGGACCGGACGTGGACGTGTGCCGCGTCCGGTCCCCCAGATCGAAAGGGTCATATGCCCCACCACACGCCCCTGATCGGCACCATCGTTGCCGGCCTCGTCGTGGCCTTCATCATGGGCTCCATCGCCCATCGGCTGAAGCTGTCGCCGCTCGTCGGCTATCTTGTCGCGGGCATCCTCGTCGGCCCCTTCACCCCCGGCTTCGTCGCGGACGCCAGCCTGGCCAACGAACTCGCGGAGATCGGCGTCATCCTGCTGATGTTCGGTGTTGGCCTGCATTTTTCGCTGAAGGATCTTCTGTCGGTCAAGAATATCGCCGTGCCGGGGGCGCTGGTGCAGATCGCCGTTGCGACCCTGCTCGGCATGGGCCTTGCGCACCTCATGGGCTGGACGCTGATGGGCGGGCTGGTCTTCGGGCTGGCACTGTCGGTCGCCAGCACGGTCGTCCTGCTCCGCGCGCTGCAGGGCGCGGACCTGGTCGACACGCGCCGCGGCCGGATCGCGGTCGGCTGGCTCATCGTCGAGGATCTCGTGATGGTGCTGGCGCTCGTCCTGCTGCCTGCGCTGGCCGCGGTCATGAACAGCGCGGACGGGGGCGGGGCGTCGGCGCTGCTCGCGCCGCTGCTGGGCACGTTGCTGAAGGTCGTGGGCTTCGTTGTCGTCATGCTGGTGGTCGGCCGGCGGCTGATCCCCCTGGCATTGCACTGGGTGGTCCATACCGGATCGCGCGAGCTGTTCCGCCTCGCGGTTCTCGCCATCGCATTGGGCGTGGCGTTCGGCGCGGCCTATGTGTTCGACGTGTCCTTCGCGCTGGGCGCCTTCTTCGCGGGCATGATCCTGGGCGAAACGCCTTTGAGCCGCCGCGCGACCGAGGAAACCCTGCCGCTGCGCGATGCCTTCGCCGTGCTCTTCTTCGTGTCGGTCGGCATGTTGTTCAACCCGTCCATCGTGGTGGAACATCCGCTGCCGCTGCTGGCGACCGTGCTCATCATCGTCATCGGCAAGTCGATCGCGGCCTGGGGCATCGTCCGCGCCTTCGGCCATCCCAATGTGACCGCGCTTACCATCGCCGCCAGCCTGGCCCAGACAGGCGAATTCTCGTTCATCCTTGCGTCATTGGGCACCGGCCTGGGTGTCTTGCCGGCGGATGCGCGCGACCTGATCCTTGCAGGCGCGATGGTCTCGATTTTCCTGAACCCCATCCTCTTCTCGATGATCGTGCGCAGCCATCGCAAGGAGGAGGATGTCCCCTCGGCCGCCGACGCCCAGTTGGCGCAGACCATGGGGCACACCATCCTGGTGGGCTATGGCCGCGTCGGCAAGCTGATCGCGGCGCAACTTGCTGCCAAGGATGTCCATTTCGTCGTCATAGAGGATGACAAGGACAAGTCGGAGGAGGCCGGGGAAGCGGGTCATATCGTCGTACGGGGCAATGCGCTGGAGGATCGGCACCTGCGCGCGGCAGGCATAGGCGAGGCGCGCAACATGCTGATCGCCGTGCCCGAAGGGTTTGAGGGCGGGGCGATCCACGAACATGCCCGGCATCTCAACGCCAACCTCAATGTCATCGCGCGCGCGCACAGCGACGCGGAGGTGGCGCATCTCGAATCGCTTGGCGTCCCGCATATCGTCATGGGGGAACGCGAGCTTGCGGCGCGGATGCTGACGCTCTGCGGCGCGCGCTAGAGCATGGTCCGTTCCTACTGAATCGCATCCTGCTCTAATTGTCTTTTGTTTTCCGCATTCTTCCAGGCAGCGGACAGTGCCGTCCGCTTCGAACATGCTCTAGCGCAGATCGTGGAGGAACCGCGCCGCCTGTTCGCGGATGGCGGCGCGGTCCTCTTCCTTCATCCTGTCCCAATTGCGATAGGGCATCGCCATGCGCGGATTGCGCGCCAGCTTGCGTTGGTTGCGCGCGATGAAGTCCCAATAGAGCGCGTTGAACGGGCAGGCATCCTCGCCCACGCGCTGCTTCACGTCGTACCGGCATGTGCCGCAATAATCCGACATGCGATTGATATAGGCCCCGCCCGCCGCATAGGGCTTCGACCCCAGCAGGCCTCCGTCCGCGAACAGCGCCATGCCGACCGTGTTGGGCATCTCGACCCACTCATAGGCGTCGGCATAGACTTCCAGATACCAGACATGCACCTGGTGCGGATCGATCCCGGCGATCAGCGCGAAATTGCCGGTGATCATCAGCCGCTGGATATGATGGGCGTAGGCATGGTCGATCGTCTGGCCGATTGCCTGCGCCAGGCAGTGCATGTCCGTTTCGCCGGTCCAGTAGAAGCCGGGCAGGTCGCGCCCGGCGTCCAGCGCATTGCGCCGGCCATAGTCCGGCCCTTCGTGCCAATAGACGCCACGCACATATTCGCGCCAGCCGATGATCTGGCGGATGAAACCTTCCGCGCAATTGAGCGGTACCTTGCCCGCGCGATAGCGTTTCTCGACCGCGTGGCACAATTCCAGCGGGTCCAGCAGCCCGGCATTGATGTAGGGCGACAGGACCGAATGCCACAGGAAGGGCTCGTCGGTCAGCATCGCGTCCTGATAGTCGCCAAAGCGCGGCAGCGCTTCGTCAAGGAAGCGCTGCTGCTGCCGCAGCGCGTCTGGCCGGGTCACGGCGAAATGAAAATGGTCCAGGCTGCCGATATGATCGGCGAAACGATCCGCCACCATCGCCAGCACCTCTTTCGTAACGCTGTCCGGCCGGAAGCGGATCGGCTGCGGCATCAGCAGGTCGCGGCCGGGCGCGGGCTTGCGATTGTCCGCGTCGTAATTCCATTGCCCGCCTTCCGGCTGGCCGTCCCGGTCCAATAGCAGCCCGGTCTTGCGCCGCATGTCGCGATAGAAAAATTCCATCCGCATCTGCGTGCGCGCTGCCGCCCAGCTGTCGAACTCGGCATGGGAACAAAGGAAGCGGTCGTCTTCATGGATGGTGACGGGGATGGAGAAGCGGTCCTGCCAGCTTTCCAGCATCGCCCGGACGCGCCATTCGCCCGCTTCGGTAACATGGATGGCGCTGGCCCCATGCCGCTCTATCGCCTGCGCCACCTCCCCGGTGAAGGAACCTGTATTTCCGGGGTCGTCCAGCCTGACATAATCGACCGTCCATCCCGCTCCGCGCAGCGCCTCTGCATAATGGCGCATGGCGGACAACAGGAACGCGATCTTGGCCTTGTGGTGCTTCACATAGGTCGTTTCGTCGGCGACCTCCATCATCAGGACGATCGCGTCCTCCTTGTCCACCGCGCGCAGCGAGGGGAGGTCATGGCTCAACTGGTCGCCCAGCACCGGAACGAGAAAAGGGCCGTCACTCATCCCCATGGGAATGAACGACCGGCCCTTTTGGTCCTAGCCTGTCCGAAGGGTCAGCGGCCGCGCGGCGGTCCCTTGCGTGCGCCGCCGCCCTTGAAGGGGCGCGGCGCATAGCCGCCCGGCCCACCCGGACGCGGGCCGCGATCGTTGGGGCGGTTGCCCTGCCGCCGGTTCTCGCGCGCCTGTTCGCGCGGTGCGCCTTCCACGGCCTCGAACGCCACGTCCGCGCCTTCGTCGTTCGCCTGGCCCGTGCGTTTCACCGCCGCGATGAAGCGGCTGGCGATCGCCTTGGGGATTTCGAACATCGTCTCGTTGGCGGCGATGCGGATCGCGCCGATGTCCTGTCGCGACACATGGCCGCGGCGGCAGATCAGCGGCAGGATCCAGCGCGGATCGGCATTGTGGCGGCGGCCGATGTCCATGCGGAACCATTGGGTATCCTCGAACCCCGGACGCGGCCCGTCGCTGCGCGCGGGCGCCTCGCTGCGGTCAAGCAGTTCCTCGGGCGCGGGGAGGGCCGCGCGGGCGCTCTTCACCAGCATCGCCGCGATTTCCTTGGGGCTCTTTTCGGCCAGCAATTCCGCGCCGAGCGCCCAGTCCGCCTCGTCCAGCTCCGTCCGCTCCATCAGCGTGGCGCGCAGCCGGGCATTGTCCTGCTCCAGGATCGCCTCACGGCTTGGCGGGGTGCCCCATTCGACGGGGATCTTCGCGCCGCGCAGCATGGATTCGACCCGGCGACGGCGCGGGTAGGGGACGATCAGAACCGCCGTTCCCTTCTTGCCCGCGCGGCCTGTCCGGCCCGAGCGGTGCTGCATCGTTTCCGCGTCGCGCGGCAGCTCGACATGCACCACCAGCGACAGCGAAGGCAGGTCGATGCCGCGCGCGGCGACGTCGGTCGCCACGCACACCCGCGCCCGCTTGTCGCGCAGCGCCTGCAACGCGTGGTTGCGCTCGTTCTGGCTATGCTCGCCCGACAGCGCCACGACGGTAAAGCCGCGTTCGGTAAGGCTGGCATGCAGGTGCCGCACATTGTCGCGCGTGGCGCAGAACAGGATCGCCGTCTCCGCCTCATGGTAGCGCAGCAGGTTCACCACCGCATGTTCGATGTCGGAAGGCGCGACCGTCACCGCCTGATAACTGATGT
Source organism: Sphingobium sp. CCH11-B1 (assembly GCF_001556865.1). Taxonomy (GTDB): domain Bacteria; phylum Pseudomonadota; class Alphaproteobacteria; order Sphingomonadales; family Sphingomonadaceae; genus Sphingobium. Next base: position 4,596 of record NZ_LSJY01000025.1, read on the forward strand.
CGCCATGGCCGCGCTCCTCGCTCATCGTCGATATGCGCAGCGCATCCTTCTGGTAACGCTTGGCCAGCGCCACGATGGGCTTGGGCATGGTCGCCGAAAAGAGCAGGGTGCGCCGGCCTTCCGGCGCGCTGTCGAGAATGCCCTCCAGATCCTCGCGGAAGCCCATGTCGAGCATCTCGTCCGCTTCGTCCAGCACCACGGTGCGGATGCCGGACAGGTCAAGCGCGCCGCGCTCCAGATGGTCGCGCAGGCGGCCGGGCGTGCCGACCACGATATGCGCGCCGTGGCTGAGGTTACGGCGCTCCTTCGCGGCGTCCATGCCGCCGACGCAGGTGGCGATCCGCGCGCGCGCCGCGCCGTAGAGCCATTCCAGCTCGCGGCTCACCTGCAACGCCAGTTCGCGCGTCGGCGCGATCACCAGCGCCAGCGGCAGGCCGGCGACGGGCAGCCGATCGGCGTCGCCCAGCAATTCGCCCGCCATAGCGAGGCCGAAGGCGACGGTCTTGCCGGAGCCGGTCTGCGCGGACACGAGCAGGTCGCGGCCATGCGCTTCCTCCTGCGTGACTTCGGACTGGACGGGGGTGAGCGCCTCATACCCCTTGGCGACGAGCGCCTGGGACAGGAGAGCGGGAAGAGTATCAAATGCCATGTTCTTGTTTTCCATCGGTAAAAAGCGACCCGCCATTCCCGACGGATACAGATGCTCTTGCGCTCCTGCAAAAGCAGGAGCCCAGGGTCGAGCGCACCACCTGGTTTCCTTGGGTTCCAGCTTTCGCCGGAACACGGGTTTTGCCGCGAAGGCTCGGGGCAAACCCCAAATAAGAAGGCCGCCTTCCCCCGCAAGGAGGGAAAGCGGCCCCTTGTCTGTTATTGTCAGCCGATCAGATCGAGGCGACTTCCGCCACGTCGACCTTCACGCCCGGACCCATTGAGGAGGACAGGGCGATCTTGCGGACATATTTGCCCTTCGAGCCCGAAGGCTTCGCCTTGACGATCGCGTCGACGAAGGCGTCGAAATTCTTGCGCAGGTCTTCGGCGGTGAAGCTCGCCTTGCCGAGGCCGGCGTGGATGATGCCCGCCTTCTCGACGCGGAATTCGATCTGACCGCCCTTGGCGGCCTTCACGGCTTCGGCGACGTTGGGCGTCACGGTGCCCAGCTTCGGGTTTGGCATCAGGCCCTTGGGACCCAGAACCTTACCCAGGCGACCCACCAGACCCATCATGTCGGGGGTGGCGATCACGCGCTGGAAGTCGATATTGCCCGCCTGGATCGATTCGAGCAGGTCTTCTGCACCCACGACATCGGCGCCGGCGTCGAGCGCCGCCTGAGCCTTGTCGTTGCGGGCGAACACGGCGACGCGCACGTCCTTGCCGGTGCCGGCGGGCAGGGTCACCACGCCACGAACCATCTGGTCGGCGTGACGCGGGTCGACGCCCAGGTTGATCGCGATTTCGACGCTCTCGTCGAACTTGGCGGTCGCATGGGTCTTGATAAGGCCCAGCGCCTCATCGACGCCGTGCAGCTTCTCGCGGTCGACCGCAGCGGCCAGGGCCTTCGCCTTCTTCGTCAGCTTTGCCATGTCCTTAGCCCTCCACCACTTCAAGGCCCATCGCGCGGGCGGAGCCTTCGATGATCTTCGTCGCTGCGTCGATGTCGTTGGCGTTGAGGTCGGCCATCTTGGCCTGGGCGATCTCGGCCAGTTGCGAGCGCTTGATCTTTCCGGCGACGACCTTGCCCGGCTCCTTGGAACCCGACTTCAGGTTGACGGCCTTCTTGATGAGGTAGGTGGCCGGCGGCTGCTTCGTCACGAAGGTGAACGAACGGTCCGCATAGACGGTGATGATGGTCGGCAGGGGGGTGCCCTTTTCCATCTTGTCCGTCGCGGCGTTGAACGCCTTGCAGAATTCCATGATGTTGACGCCGCGCTGACCCAGGGCAGGGCCGATCGGCGGCGAAGGGTTGGCGGCGCCGGCCGCCACCTGGAGCTTGATATAGCCCGTAATCTTCTTAGCCATTGTCACTCACTCTGTTGCTGGACCCGCCGAAAAGAGAGCCCGGTTCAAGTTTAGCGGTCCCATCGAAGGCTGTTGGCCTTCTCCCGCGAATATCCCGCCTGTGGCCGGAAGCGGCCGCCCATAGCGCCCCGCGTGCCGAAAGGCAATGCGTCAAATTGCGACACTCCGTGCGGCAGGACCCCGTTAACCATGTTGGATTGGCAATGCAGGCAGGATATTAACCATAATCTACATTAGTAAGGGGATCATCGACATGGTGCAGGTGACGACGCGGCTGGAAGAACAGCGAGCCTTTTCATTATGGTTGGACTTGTTTCGATGGATGGCGGCGGTCGCCGTTTTGCTCGGACATATTCATCACCGTGTCTTCATTCACTTCGGGGACGTGCCAGCGGGTGAAAGATCGATAGCTTTCACATTGATTTCATTGGCATCCAGCATCGGTCCCGCGGGCGTCATCATCTTTTTCGTGCTCAGTGGCTTCCTCGTGGGCGGCACGTCGCTGGCGAAATATGAACAGAATAAGTTCGACCTGCTCGATTATTCGGTGGCGCGAATGGCCCGGCTATGGACGGTGCTGCTCCCCGCGCTCTGTTTCACGGCGGTGCTGCTCGTGACGGTGCATCTCTATCGGGGCCAGTCGCTTTCGACCTTCGATCTCAATCCAGCCGGCATGGCGTGCAACGCCCTGTTCCTGCAAACGGCATTTTGCGGCCAATATGGCGATAATGGCGCGCTTTGGTCGCTGTTCAACGAAGCCTGGTATTATGTCGCCTGGCCGTTCGTGATGGTCGCCCTGTACGGGGTGGGGCATTCGCTCCGTACGCGGGTGCTGGTCGCGCTCCCCGCGTTTTTCCTGATGGCGGGGCTGAGCGCGGCGCAGTTCATCGGCTCGTCGATCGGCATGTATTTCGGTCTCTGGCTTCTGGGCGTCGCCGTGGCGCGGATCAACCGTCCCTGGATCAAGCTGAGCGCGCTGCCCAGCGCCGGCATCTTCCTCGCCTGCCTGCTGGCATGGCGCATCCTGCACAAGAGCGAGGTCCAGGGGTCGGACCTGATGCACGAATTTCCTGTCGATCTGCTGCTGGCGCTCGGCTTTGCCAATCTGCTGTCGGCGCTGAAGGTCCGAACGACGGTGGCGCCCCCGCTCGGCGCGCTCCACACCAGGCTCGCGGATTTCTCCTTCTCGCTCTATTGCATCCACACGCCGGTGCTGAATTTCCTGCTGGCGATGATGGCGCTGAGCGTGCCGTCGCTCGCCACGCCCATGTCGCCCCAGCCTGTCGCGGGGTATCTCATCTATGGCGGGCTGCTGGTCGGCAGTATGGCGATCGCCTATCTCTTCTATCTGGCGACGGAACGGCACACCTATACGGTCCGCCGTCTCGTGATCGGCTATCTGCGCGGCAAACAGGGCGCGGACGGGCGGCGGGCAACCGCCGAAACCCTGGCCGGCTAGGGGCATATCCCGCCGCGCCGGGCATCCGGCGCGGGTCGCGGACATACAAAAAAGCCCGCCGGACAATCGGCGGGCTTTTTTCGTGCCGGGATATCCCGATCGCTTATTTCGACAGTTCGACCTGCTCGAAATCCAGTTCGACCGGCGTGGCGCGACCGAAGATCGACACTGACACCTTGACCCGGTTCTTTTCGAAATCCAGTTCCTCGACCAGCCCGTTGAAGCTGGCGAAGGGGCCGTCCAGCACCTTGACGCTGTCGCCGATCTCGTAATCGACACTGACCTTGTGCTTGGGCGCGGCCTCGGCTTCCTTCTGGGCGCCGAAATAGCGGGCGGCCTCGCCCTCGCTGATCGCCTGCGGTTTTCCGTTGGGGCCAAGGAAGCCCGTCACCTTGGCCGTGTTTTTCACCAGGTGATAGATGTCGTCGTTCATGGCCAGCTTGGCGAGGACATAGCCGGGCATGAACTTGCGCTCGACCTGCACCTTCTTGCCGCGCTTCACCTCTGTCACGGTTTCGGTGGGCACCTCGACCTGCTCGACCAGCTGGGAGAGGCCCATGCGCTCGGCTTCGGACAGGATCGATTCCTTGACCTTGTTCTCGAAGCCCGAATAGGCGTGGATGATGTACCAGCGCGCCATGTTACCGTTTCAAACTCCCATTTCGCCTTAAGCGGCCCGGCCCGACGCCAGCGCCAGAAGCCACTGAACGATCGCGCCGAAAAAGGTGTCGATGCCGAAGAAGAAGAGGCCGAGCAGCGATGTCATGATGACGACCATAACCCCGGTCATCACCGTCTCGCGGCCGGTCGGCCACACGATCTTCGACGCTTCGGTCTTCACCTGATTGACGAATTCGCCCGGAGAAACCTTCGCCATCGCCTGCCTTCTACGCTTCAGAACCAACACCAATCGCGGAGCAACAGTCCGCCCTCCCGATCCCGCCCTGCTTGGCGTCCGGGGGTGCGACCGCTTGGCTCCGCGACCAAATTCGCTGGCGCATCTAGACGCAAACCCCTCGGTTTTCAAGGGATCGCGGCCAGTCGCCTGGCAGGAGTGGAGGGACTCGAACCCCCGGCATTCGGTTTTGGAGACCGACGCTCTACCAGCTGAGCTACACTCCTGCACCGGCCTTGCGCCAGCGAAGGAGGGCGCTTTAGCGTGGGCGTGTCGGCAGGGCAAGCGCCATTATCATGGCCGTTCCTGTGGGCGGGCGGGTTCGGCGATCTGTGTGTCCGCGCTGGTCTGCCGCTCGGCCTCCTGATTGAGTTGTGCGCCCAGCAACACCACGAAAGCCGAAACATAGAGCCACAGTTGCAGCACCACAACCGCGCCCAGCGACCCATAGGTTTCGTTGTAATTGCCAAAACGCGACACGTAGAAGGACACGCCCAGCGTCGCCAGCAGCCAGAACAGCGTCGCCGTGAACGACCCTGCCGTCAGCCACTGCCAGCGCGCCTTGCGCCGGTGCGGCCCGAATCGGTAGATCAGCGCGAAGATCAGGCTGGCGAACAGGCCGGCGGCGATCCATGTCGCGGCCTTCGCAACGAAGATGGCGATCGGCCCCCATCCGTTGACCAGATCCTGCAGGAAGCCCAGCACCGACGCAGCGAGCACGCCCACCACCACCACCAGCACGGCGGACAATGTGATGCCGACGGACACGCGATAGACCGAGAGGAAGGACCGCGCTTCCTTTTCCTCATAGACGATGTTGAGCGCCTCCATCGTCGCTGACGACGCCCGCGTCGCGCCATAGACGGCGAAGCCGAGCGCCAGCAGCAGGCCGAAGCCGACCGCCGGCTTGGTGGTCGATACGACGGCCATCAACTGATCGAAGATCAGCTTGGCGGCCTCGCGCGGGACCACGGTGATGATCGACCGGACATGTTCCGCCACCATCGCCGGATCGCCGATCAGGCCGTAGGTGAGCACCACCGCCGCCAGCAGCGGAGCGATCGACAGGAAAGCATAATAGGCGACGCCAGCCGCCAGCAGGCTCAGATGGTTGGTCCCGATCTTCGCATAGACCCGCTTCGCTATCTCCCACCAGCCACGCGGCGGTATCTTCCACGGCGCGTCGACATGGACTTGGCTCGCCACCCGATCGGTCATGCTTTTCCCCTTGCTGAACAAGGCAAGCGCGCGAAGGCGTTGCAGGTTCCGGGGGATGCCCCGTCGGACAGCGCCGATCAGGCTTCGGGCCGGGTCCAGATCCAGCTGCCGCCGATCACCGCCGCGGCGACCGGGATCAGGAACCAGGGCCAGGGCGACAGGGTCAGCGCCAGCAAGGCGCTGAAGGCAAAGGCGCATAGCGCCGCCTGCTTGCCCCGCCGGCTGATCGCGCCGCGTTCCCTCCATCGTCGGATATGCGGCCCGAAATGCGGATGGTCGAGCAGCCTTGCTTCCAGCCTGGGGCTGGACCGCGCGAAGCAGAAGGCGGCCAGGATCATGAACGGCACGGTCGGCAGCAGCGGCAGAAACGCCCCTATCGCTCCAAGTCCGATCGAAAGGAAGCCGGCGATGAGATAGAAATGACGCCGCATGCAGGATCCTGTCCCGGGCCTATAGCGACCCCAGGCCTTGGTCGCAGGCAGGAGTGGGCTTGGCAAGCCGGATCGCGGATGACGCCGGCGCTGTCAGGCCGCCGGCAATTTCAATCGGACCATCAGCCCGCCCAGATCCTCGCTCTCGTCCAGTGCCACCGATCCGCCATAGATTTCCGCCACATCGCGCACGATGGCGAGGCCAAGGCCGGTTCCGGGCTTCCCCGAATCCAGCCGCACGCCCCTGTCGAAGATGCGGATGCGGTCCGCTTCGGGAATGCCCATCCCGTCGTCCTCGACCATGATCTCGACCATTCCGGCCGCGCGCCCGATCACTGTCGCGAAAACGCTGCCGCCGCCATATTTGGCGGCATTCTCGATCAGGTTGCCCAGCATTTCGTCCAGATCCTGCCGCTCCACCCGCACGGCCGCCTGCCGGTCGCCGTCCATGTCGATCCGCGCGTCCGGGTAGAGCCGCTGTACCGCCCGCTCCACCGCCTCCAGGCTGGGCCACACTTCCGCCCGGCTCTGCGCCACGCCGCGTCGGCCCACGGCGCGGGCGCGGGCGAGATGATGGTCCACCTGCCGCCGCATGGTGGTGGCCTCGCGGATCACCGTATCGCCCAGATCGGGCGACTGGGCGGTTGCCGCGTTCATGATGACGGTGAGCGGGGTCTTGAGCGCGTGGGCGAGATTGCCTGCATGGGTGCGGGCTTCCTCCGCCTGCCGCTCATTATGGGCGAGCAGGGCGTTCAGTTCCTCCACCATGGGAAGCACCTCGGCAGGCATCGGTTCCGTAACGCGGCTCTTCTCCCCTCCGCGCATCCGCACGATCTCCAGCCGCACCTTGCGCAGGGGGCGCAGCCCGTAGAAGGTCTGCAGGCTCGCGAGAACGAACAGGCCCACGGCCAGCAGGGCGAAGCTCTTGAACAGGGTCGACCGCAGCGTCTTGATCTGGCCGTCCAGCCCCTCCCGCGCCTGCGCCACGATGAACTGCCAGCGCGTTTCCGATCCAGGCAGGATCACGGTGCGCTCCATCACGCGCAGATCCTCGCCGGGGAATTGCTTGCTGTCATAGACATGCAGATGCCGGTCATGATGTTCCGCCGGCGCCTTCAGCGCCCGGTCCCACAGCGAGCGCGACCGCCAGTCCTCATGCCCCTTGGCGCTGATCTGGTAATAAAGGCCGCTATTGGGTTCCAGGAAGCGCTGATCCGCCAGTTCGCGGTTGAACAGCACCTCGCCGTCCGGCCCGATCTCGGACGCGGCGATCATCGCCGTCAGCACATAATTCATGCCGTCGTCGAAATTGCGCGTGATCGCCGCGCTCAGCACCCGATCCAGCGCCACGCCACCCCCGATCAGCAGGAGGCTGATCCACAGCGCCGCGATTCCCACCATCCGGCGGGAAATGGAGCCGGTGGAGCGGACGGGGGGAGGGGCGGCAGGGTCGGTCATCGAATCTGATTTACAACCGTTCGTCTCGAACGACGTCGACAATCGAAAGAGCCCCGCCGCCGGCACATGGGTGCGGCAAGTCCGGCATATGCCGCCTCGGGGCTTCGCTCGAAGCGAACGGGGTTGAAGCGGCCTGAATTACCGCCCCGGCTCGTCCAGGCTGTAGCCAAGGCCGCGAATGGTGGTGATGACGTCCGCGCCCAGCTTCTTGCGGATGCGCGTCACGAACACCTCGATCGTGTTCGAATCGCGGTCGAAATCCTGGTCGTAGATATGTTCGATCAGCTCGGTGCGGCTCACCACCTTGCCCTTGTGATGCAGCAGGTAGGACAGCAGCTTATATTCCTGCGCCGTCAGCTTCACCGGATCGCCCTTCAGCGTCACCTTGCCCGACCGGGTGTCGAGCCGCACGTCGCCGGCGGTCAGCTCGCTCGACGCATTGCCCGAAGCGCGGCGAATGAGCGCGCGCAGCCGGGCAATCAACTCCTCGCTCTGGAACGGCTTGGCGAGATAGTCGTCCGCGCCCGCGTCCAGCCCGGCCACCTTGTCCGACCAGCTGTCGCGCGCCGTCAGCACCAGCACGGGAAAGCTGCGGCCTTCCTTGCGCCACTTGTCCAGCACGGTGAGGCCGTCGATGGTCGGCAGGCCAAGGTCCAGCACCACCGCGTCATAGCTTTCGGTGGAGCCCAGGAAATGGCCGTCCTCCCCGTCCGTCGCCAGATCCACGGCATAGCCCACGCCTTCCAGCGTGGTCCGAAGCTGCTGGCCCAGACTCGGTTCATCCTCGACGATCAGCAGACGCATGGGCGTTTTCCGTTTCTGTTATGCATGTCGTTACGCTGGCGCGCTACGTCAGCGCGCCATGCCGATGATATCGCCGGTTCGCCCGTCGGCATCAACCCACATCACCTTACCGTCCTTCACATATTTCAGGCGATAGCGGTTAGAGGAGGGGTCGAACTCGCTGCCGACATAGGTCGCGCCGCCCACGGCCGCATCGACGCGCCGCTTTATCATGGCGAACGGCATGACCTGTCCTTCCAGCATCGCGCGACGGGCGGCGTCCTGCTCGTCGCGGCGATTGCCGGCGTCGGCGACCGGCGCGGTAAGCGCCAGCGCCGTGGCGGCGGTGAGAGAAGCTGCCAGACTTTTCCACTTCATATTCATGCAAATGGCATAGCTGCAGCGCATTGAACAGGTGGTGAATGGCGCTCGCCCGGCTTAAAGGAAGGGCGCGGACGGCCGAAGCGGGCCGCGCCCCGCCATGCTCACTTCTCCAGCGCGTATTGCACCGTCAGCGTGACCGACGCGCTCACCTGGCCCGGTTCCACCGGCGTGACGGGGGCGGCGTCAGCCTTGAAGCGTGCGCTCTGCAGCATCGACATGGGCGGCATGCCGCCGCTGTTGCTCTCGCTGATCGACACCAGCCGGGCCGAGCGATATCCTGCCGCCTGCGCGTAGAAGTCCGCCTGGGCCTTCGCGTTCTTGAGCGCTGCCCCGCGCGCCTGGACATGCAGGGACGACGGATCCTCGATCGAAAAATTCGGGCCGTTGAGGTTGGTCGCGCCCGCCGCCACCATCGCATCGAGCGACGCGCCGATCCGCTTGATGTCGCGCAGCGTGACCGTCAGCTGGTTCGACGCCTCATAGCCGATGAAGCGCGGCCCCTGCGGCTGGCCGTCGCGGTTGCTGTAATCATATTGGGCCGACAGGTTGATGCCGCTGGTCTGGATGTCCTTCCTGGCGATTCCCGCCCTTGCCAGCGCCGCGACCAGCTTGTCGGTCTGGGCCGCATTCTGCTGCATCGCCGCCTGCGCGGTCTGGGCGCGGGTCTGGACCCCGGTGCCGACCGTCGCGATGTCCGGCGCGGCTTCCACGCTCTCGGTCACGTTCAGCGTCACGATCGGTGCCGTTTCGGCGATGGTGACGCTGGTCTGGGCGATGGCCGCGACGGGAAGCGCGGCGATGCCGAGCGTCATCAGGGCGAGGGCGGATTTCATGAGGTCATTCTCCTTCAAGGGCGATGCGGCCTGTTTGGAACGGCTGCGATGAACCGACGCTGTCCTGCGTTGAAAGCCGTCCGACAGCTTTGTGGTTCCATCGCACTTGCCCGCGCGCCTTCCAACGCCTAGCTGCACCGCCATGGCGGCTCCCATCCTCTCCTTCGAAAATCTCGGCCTCAGCCAGGGCACTCACTGGCTGTTCCGCAACATCGACATCCATGTGGGCGCGCGGGATCGGCTGGCGCTGATCGGCCGCAACGGCGCGGGCAAGACGACGCTCTTGAAGCTGCTCGGCGGCCAGATCGAGGCGGACGAGGGCACGCGCTCGGTCCAGCCCGGCGCGCGCGTCATCACGCTGGAGCAGGATCCCGATGTCACCCCCTTCGCCACGCTCCACGATTTCGCACTGGCCGGAGAGTTCGCGCCGCCCGCGCACGAAGTCGAAGCCATCGCCGACCAGCTCGGCATCGACCTGTCGCGCGAGGCGAAGACGGCGAGCGGGGGCGAACGCCGCCGCGCCGCCATCGCCCGCGCGCTGGCGAGCGAACCCGACCTGCTGCTGCTCGACGAACCGACCAACCATCTGGACATCGCCGCGATCGACTGGCTGGAAAACTGGCTGGCACGCTACAATGGCGCGTTCATCGTCATCAGCCACGACCGCGCCTTCCTGACCCGCCTCACGAAGCAGACCTTGTGGCTCGACCGGGGCCAGATGCGCCGCAATGAAGTTGGCTTCGGCGGCTTTGAACAGTGGATGGAAGCCGTCTATGCCGAAGAGGCGCGCGCCGCCGAAAAGCTGGACGCCAAGCTCAAGATCGAGGCGCACTGGCTGGAGCGCGGCGTCACCGCCCGGCGCAAGCGCAACCAGGGCCGCCTCGCCAAGCTCTGGGAAATGCGTGCCCAGCGCGCCGCGATGCAGGGGCCGCAGGGCACCGCCAAGCTCGCCGTCACCAGCGACGACAGCAAGACGAAAAGCGTCATCAAGGCCGAGCATGTCAGCAAGTCCTTTGGCGACCGCGCCATCATCAGGGACTTCTCCCTGCGCGTGCAGCGCGGCGACCGCATCGGCATTGTCGGCGGCAATGGCGCGGGCAAGTCCACGCTCCTGAAGCTCCTGACCGGCGAACTCGCGCCTGACAGCGGGGAGGTGACGCTGGCAAAGACGCTGGACATGATCTTCATCGACCAGCAGCGCAGCCTGATGCAGGGCGACAAGTCCGTCCGCGACGTGCTGGCCGAGGGCGGCGACTGGATCGACGTGCGCGGCGTCCGCAAGCATGTCCACGGCTATCTCAAGGACTTCCTGTTCGATCCCTCCCTTGCCGAGGCGAAGGTCGGCACCCTGTCGGGCGGGGAGCGCTCGCGTCTGCTGTTTGCCCGCGAGTTCGCGCGCGAATCGAACCTCCTCGTACTCGACGAGCCGACCAACGATCTCGACCTGGAAACGTTCGACCTGCTCCAGGAAGTCATTGCCGACTATGACGGCACGGTGCTGATCGTCAGCCACGACCGCGACTTCCTCGACCGCACGGTGACGGTGACGCTGGGCCTCGACGGCACGGGCACGGTGGACGTGATCGTCGGCGGCTATGCCGACTGGATCGCCAAGCGCGACCCCCGCCGCGCGCCCAAGGCGGACAAGAAGGAGGCTGCGCCGCCTCCGCCGCCCAAGCCCGTGTCCGCCAAGCTCAGCTACAAGGACCAGCGCGACCTCGACCTCCTGCCAAAGCGCATCGAGGAACTGGAAGCCGCGATTCTCCGCGACGAAGAAGCGCTCGCCGACCCTGCCCTTTACACAAGCGACCCCAAAAAATTCGCCGCCCTCACCGCCGCCATCGAAAAGGCGCGGACGGAGAAGGACGCGGCGGAAGAACGCTGGCTGGAGCTGGCGGAAAAGGCGGAAGGGCTGGCGGGGTAGGGCCTGCCACCACGCCGGTCCAGTTGCCTTGTCTGCTGGATTGGAGTGCCGGTCCAAGCCCTGGCACCATGAAGTATGAGAGAGGATCGACCAATCAGGACGGCTAGGATAAGGTGACCCTGGGCGTATCTATGCCGTAAGAATGTCCAGCATACGCTCTATGACACCAAGGCATCTTTGACATGTGGGGGACGGTAATGAATTCTCTCAAGTCGGGCATCGCGGTTTCATTTATCTACGTCACCGAACGGGATAGAGCGCTGCGTTTCTATACGGAGTTGCTTGGATTCAAGCTGCGGCAGTCGGACGATTTCGGCGACTTCATCGAATCCGGGGGAGGACTCCTCCGCATGACGGTAATACCGGATCATGTGGCCCGTCCGCATCCGGTCCTCGGTTGGGACGTGCCCGATATCGTCGCCGTTGCCAGCGAACTTCGCGGTCGCGGCGTCATGCTCACCATGTATGAAGGCTTGGGCCAGGACCAGCTGGGCATTTGGACCTCTCCGGACGGCAAGGCCAAGGTCGCATGGTTCGCCGATCCTGACGGCAACGTCCTGAGCCTCTCTCAGACATGATCGATCGCCGGTTTTCGGTCCATTTCTGCCACCCTTGCCTTGGCGGCATGAAAAAAAGGGCGGCCCTTCCAAGCCGCCCTTTCCTCATTCCATAGCCCGCAACCTCACTCCGAAGCGGGTGCCTTCGCCTTGCCGCCCTTCTTGCCCTTCTTGGGCGCGGCGGGCGTGATTTCGAAGGCCAGTGCCCCAACACCATCCGCATCCTCCTTCATATGGACATGGACCTCGCCGCCATGGACCAGCTTGCCGAAAAGCAGTTCCTCGGCCAGCGGCTGCTTGATCTTTTCCTGCATCAGGCGTCCCATCGGGCGCGCGCCGTAGAGCTTGTCATAGCCCTTGGCGGTCAGCCATTCCTTCGCCTTGTCGTCCAGCGTGATGTGCACGTCGCGGTCGGCCAGTTGCAGCTCCAGTTGCAGCACGAACTTGTCGATCACGCGCGCCACGATCTCCGGCGGCAGGTATCCGAACGGCACGATGGCGTCCAAACGGTTGCGGAATTCCGGGGTGAAGAGCTTCTTCACCGCATCCTCCTGCACATCGTCGCGCGACAATTCGCCAAAGCCGATGCTTTCCTTCGCCATGTCCGACGCGCCGGCGTTGGTTGTCATGATGAGGATGGTGTTGCGGAAATCCACCGTCTTGCCGTGATGATCGGTCAGGCGGCCATTGTCCATCACCTGCAACAGGATGTTGAACAGGTCGGGATGCGCCTTCTCGATCTCGTCCAGCAACAGCACGCTGTGCGGATTCTGGTCCACCGCGTCGGTCAGCAGGCCACCCTGGTCATAGCCGACATAGCCCGGAGGCGCGCCGATCAGGCGGCTGACAGAATGGCGCTCCATATATTCCGACATGTCGAACCGCTGGAGCGGGATGCCGAGCAGCGTCGCCAGCTGCCGCGCCACCTCCGTCTTGCCGACGCCGGTCGGGCCGGAAAACAGATAGTTGCCGATCGGCTTGTCGGGATCGCGCAGGCCCGCGCGCGACAGCTTGATCGCGCTGGACAGCACCTCGATCGCCTTGTCCTGGCCGAATACGACGCGCTTCAGGTCGGTGGTCAGCGATCCCAGCACCGTCTTGTCGTCGGACGACACGGTCTTGGGCGGGATGCGCGCCATGGTGGCGATCACCGCCTCGATCTCCTTGGGCGTGATCGTCTTCTTGCGCTTGGACGGCACCACCAGCATCTGCATCGCGCCGACCTCGTCGATCACGTCGATCGCCTTGTCGGGCAGCTTGCGGTCGTTGATGTAGCGCGCGGACAGTTCCACCGCCGCCTTGATCGCATCGGGCGTATATTTGACGCTGTGATGCTCCTCGAACGCGGAGCGCAGGCCGGCCAGGATCTTGATCGTATCCTCGATCGTGGGCTCGTTCACATCGATCTTCTGGAACCGGCGCAGCAGCGCGCGGTCCTTCTCGAAATGATTGCGGAACTCCTTGTACGTCGTGGAACCGATGCAGCGAATCGTCCCGCCCGACAAGGCGGGCTTGAGCAGGTTGGACGCGTCCATCGCCCCGCCGCTGGTCGCGCCGGCGCCGATGACCGTGTGGATCTCGTCGATGAAAAGCACCGCATGCGGCATTTTTTCCAGTTCGGTGACGACCGCCTTCAGGCGCTCCTCGAAATCGCCGCGATAGCGGGTGCCGGCCAGCAGCGCGCCCATGTCGAGCGAATAGATGACGGCTTCCTTCAGCACGTCGGGCACGTCGCCTTCGACGATCTTGCGCGCCAGGCCCTCCGCGATTGCGGTCTTGCCCACGCCGGGATCACCGACATAGAGCGGATTGTTCTTCGACCGGCGGCACAGGATCTGCACGGTGCGGTCGACCTCGGCGGAACGGCCGATCAGCGGGTCGACCTTGCCGCGGCCCGCCTTCTCGTTGAGGTTGACGGTGAACTGCTCCAGCGCGCTGTCCTTCTTGCCCTTGCCGTCCTGCACCTTCTTTTCCTCCTCGGCAGCGCCCTTGGTTTCCTGGCGCTCGGGCTGGGGCGTGCCCTTGCCGACACCGTGGCTGATGTAGCTCACGGCATCGAGACGGCTCATGTCCTGCTGCTGCAGGAAATAGACGGCATAGGACTCGCGTTCCGAAAAGAGCGCGACCAGCACGTTGGCGCCCGTCACCTCATCCTTGCCGGAAGACTGGACGTGCAGGATGGCGCGTTGCACGACGCGCTGGAAACCGCTGGTGGGGGAGGGGTCGGACGCGCCCTCCACCTTCAGACTGTCGAGTTCGGTATCGAGATAATGGGTTACAGCGTCGCCCAGCTCGCCCAGTTCCACGCCGCACGCCTGCATCACTTTCGACGCATGTTCATCGTCGATCAGCGCGAGCAGCAGATGCTCCAGCGTCGCATATTCATGCTTGCGGTCCGACGCATGCGTCAGCGCATTGTGCAATGTGGTTTCGAGGGCGGGTGCGAAAGAAGGCATTGTCGTTCTACTCCTGGCCCCGATAAGGGGCGGTATCGAACCTGATGTCGGCATTGCTCGACGCGGGATCAAGGGCCAGGGCCCTGCCAGCGGAATTGCCTGACTGCCCCAGCCCGAAGATGCCCTCGCGGGCGAAAGGGGCGGGGCGCGGGTTCATCGCCTGAATAGCGCCTCGGCACTTGCCTTGTGGTTAACGGCGCTTTCCTTTTTCGCCCTGGTCCGCGCGATTTCCGCTTCCAGAGCGGCGATGCGGGCGTCCAGTTCGGCGACGGACAAAGGCCCCAGATCCTGTTGCAGCAGGCGGGCCAGAGGATCGTCGCTCTTGCGCGGCTGATACTCGTCCATATCCATAACGCTAATGTTGACCCTGATCCCCACTCTGTCAATAAGGTCGCGGGGGCAGCCGGTCGTTTTTGGCGCGGCGCAATGAAGAGGGTGGGAATGGCCGAAACAGTCGCGTTGCCGGACGAGATGACGGCGATCGGTATCGCTGCGCCCGGCGGGCCGGAGGCATTGGTGCCGCAGCGGCGCGCCGTTCCGGCGCCGGGGCCGGACGAAGTGCTGATCCGCGTCGCCGCCGCCGGCGTCAACCGGCCGGACGTGCTGCAACGGCAGGGCAAATATCCCCCACCGCCCGGCGCATCCGATATTCCCGGCCTCGAAGTTTCCGGCACCATCGTCGCGGCCGGCAGCGGCGCGGACATGTTGATCGGGCAAAGGGTCTGCGCGCTGATCGCAGGCGGGGGCTATGCGCAATATGCGGTCGCCCCGGCTGGCCAGTGCCTGCCGGTGCCCGAAGATTATGACATGGCCGAAGCCGCCGCGCTCCCCGAAACGCTCTTCACCGTGTGGACCAACCTCTTCGAGCGCGCCTATGTCGTTTCAGGCGACACCGCGCTGGTTCATGGCGGCACCAGCGGCATCGGCACCATGGCTATCCGCCTCTGCAACCTATTCGGCGTCACCGTGATCGTGACCTGCGGCTCGGACGACAAATGCGCACAGGCAAAGGGCTGGGGCGCGGACCATGCGATCAATTACCGTACACAGGATTATGCCGAGGAAGTGAAGCGCATCACCGGCGGGCAGGGGGTTCAGGCCGTGCTGGACATGGTGGGCGGCGACTATCTTCCCCGCAACATCGCCTGCCTGGCCGAGGATGGCCGTCACGTCTCCATCGCCACGCTGGGAGGTCCAAAGGCGGACATCTTCATACCCGCCATCATGCAGCGCCGGCTGACGCTTACCGGCTCCACGCTGCGCGCCCGCTCGGTCGGCTTCAAGAGCCTGGTTGCGGACGAACTGATCCGCAACGTCTGGCCGTTCGTCGCCGAAGGAAAGCTGCGCCCGGCGATGGACCGGAAGTTCGCTCTGGCGGACGCGGCGAAGGCCCATGCCCGGATGGACGCAGGCGAGCATTTCGGAAAGATCGTGTTGATAGCGTAACGTTAACGCGATGATAACGATAGGGCCATTATGGGTGGGTTGAACCCATCCAGGAGAATTTGCCGTGGCTTTCTTCAGAAAATTATTGCGCGATCCTGAGGGCGCGACCGCCATCGAATATGGCCTGATCGCAGCGCTGATCGCCATCGCTGCCATCGGCGCGATGAGCAATCTTGGCACCAAGCTTGGCCGTACGTTCAACAATGTGAGCGGCAATCTGAAATGACATGTGCCGGGCGGCACCACGCTGCCCCGGCCACGTAAAACGTAGTATTTCCGTCATATTCTCTGCGGGATTGTAACAATGGCGCGTTAGGGATTCGGTCCCGAGGACATGGGTCTTTGGGGACGACGACATGAACGCCATCACGCGCCTGCCTTTCCTGAGCGACGTCGAGGATGTCGCAGACGACCGCTTTCACATCCCCGAGCGGGTGGGACAGCGCCGTCGCTACCGCGCCATCTGGATATCGGACATCCACCTCGGCACGCGCGGCTGCAATGCGACGATGCTGATTGACTTCCTCGACAATGTGGACAGCGACACCATCTACCTTGTCGGCGACATCATCGACGGCTGGCGCCTCAAGAAGCGCTTTTACTGGCCCGCCAGCCATAATGACGTGGTCTGGCGTCTGATGAAGCGGGCCAAGCGCGGCACTCGCGTAGTCTACATCCCCGGCAACCATGACGAAATGTTCCGTCAGTTCACCGGCATGAGCTTCGGCGGCGTCGAAATCCGGCGCAAGGCGATCCACGAGACGGCGGACGGGCGCAAGCTGCTGGTCCTGCACGGCGACGAGTTCGACACCATCATGCTCGCCCACCGCTGGCTCGCCTTCGTCGGCGACGCGGCCTACACCATGCTGATGCGCCTCAACGTCGCGGTGAATGCGGTGCGCCAGCGGATGGGCCTGCCTTACTGGTCGCTCAGCAAGATGGCCAAGCACAAGGTCAAGAACGCCGTCTCCTTCATTTCCCGCTTCGAGGAAGTGGTGGCGCATGAAGCCGGCGCGCGCGGCGTCGACGGCGTCGTATGCGGCCATATCCACAATGCCGAGATGCGCGAGATCGAGGGCGTCGCTTATTATAATGACGGCGACTGGGTCGAAGGCTGCACCGCGCTCGTCGAACATAGCGACGGTCGCATGGAAGTGCTCCACTGGGCCGACGAGATCGCAAAGCGGGAAGCCGCCGAGACGCTCTCGCGCGAAAAGCTCGCCGCCTGAAACCGGAGCCGACGCCCATGCGCATCGCCATCGTCACCGACGCCTGGACCCCGCAGGTGAACGGCGTCGTCCGCACGCTCCAGACGACGCGGCTGGAACTGGAGCGGATGGGCCATGTGGTGGAGGTGATATCGCCGGACCTTTACGGCTCCATTCCCTGTCCCACCTATCCCGAAATCCGGCTGGCGCTGGTGCGCGCGGGCGTCGTTGGCCAGGCGATCGCCGCCTTCCGCCCGGACGCGGTGCATCTTGCGACCGAAGGGCCGCTCTGCCTCGCGGCGCGGCGCTGGTGCCTGCGCGGCGGCGTGCCCTTCACCACTGCCTATCACACCCATTTCCCCGATTATGTGGCGCAGCGCACCGGCCTGCCGGCGACATGGTTCTGGCGCTACATCCGCTGGTTCCACGGCCCGGCGCAGGCGGTGCTGGTGTCGACCCGGTCGGTGCGCGATCAACTCCGCGCCCATGGCGTCGCCAATGTGCGCCCGTGGGGCAGGGGCGTGGACCTTGCAGCCTTCACCCCCGATGCCCCGCCGCCCGTCGCCTTTGCCGATCTGCCCCGGCCGATCATGCTTTATGTCGGACGCGTCGCGGTGGAGAAGAATCTGGAGGCGTTCCTGTCCATCGACTGCCCCGGCACGAAAATTGTCGTGGGTGACGGTCCAGCCCGCGCCGCGCTGGAGCGTGCCTGGCCCGAAGCCCGCTTCCTGGGGCCGCTGTTCGGCACCGACCTTGCCGGCGCCTATGCCGGGGCCGACGTCTTCGTCTTCCCCAGCCGCACCGACACGTTCGGGCTGGTGATGATAGAGGCGCTCGCCTGTGGAACGCCCGTCGCGGCCTTCCCGGTCACCGGGCCGGTCGACATCGTCACGCCCGAAACCGGCGCGCTGTCCGACGATCTGGGCGATGCCATCGCCGGTGCCCTGGGCAAGGACCGCGCCGCGTGCGCCGCCTATGGCCGCAGCTTCAGCTGGGATCGCAGCGCGCGGGAATTCCTCTCCGGTCTCCACGCCATCGCCCCCAACCTGCTGGACAGCGCCGCCTGACGCTTTTCCTTGCCGGGGGCGCAAGGATGTTCTATCTCTGATCCGTCGCGGCCGCCCTGATTGGGCGGCCCTTATCGTTTTTACGCCGGAGAATAGTTCCCGTGTCCCAGCCTCTGATGCCTCACGCGACCGCCAGCTGGCTCGTCGACAACACCGCGCTCAGCTTTGACCAGATCGCGGAATTCTGCGGGCTCCACATCCTTGAGGTGCAGGCGATCGCTGACGATACCGCCAGCATCAAATATACCGGCCGCGATCCTGTCCGAGCCCATGAAATCACCATGGACGAAATCCACAAGGGCGAAGCCAATCCCGACTACAAGCTCAAGATGCTGAAGGGCCCCGAGCCTGTTCGCCGCACCAAGGGGCCGCGCTACACGCCGGTCAGCAAGCGGCAGGACAAGCCCGACGGCATCGCCTGGATCCTGCGCAACCATCCGGAAGTGTCGGACGGCGCGATCGGCAAGCTCATTGGCACCACCCGCACCACCATCGCCGCGATCCGCGACCGCACCCACTGGAACATCTCCAACATCGTGCCCAAGGATCCGGTGACGCTGGGCCTGTGCTCGCAACGGGAACTCGACGCGCTGGTCGCCCGCGCCGCCAAGAAGGCCGGCATCGAAGCGCCGACCGATTCGCGCCTGGACGGCGACCGCGAGGCGCTGATCGAGGAACTGCGCCGCGAACGCGAGGACAATGCGCGTCGCGTGGAAGAGGCGATGAAGAGCGAGTCCGGGCTTATTTCGGGCGTTGCCACCATCCTCGATCCGTTCAGCAGCAACAAGGGCGAGGTTTGATGCCGTAGCGTCATTCGCGACGCTGGCCTGATCCCGCAACAAAGCGGCAAAATCGAAGGGCTGCGCCTCGCCGGGGCGCGGCCCTTCTCGTGTGGTTGACGCTTGCGTAAAGTGCGCCGCGCCCATACACTTCGCCCATGGAGAGCGTAGAAAAAATCTGGCGGGAACGGTATCAGCATCCCACGAACTGGGACCAGACATTCCCGCCCTTGTCGATGGGCGATATGGTCAGCGCGAGCGCCGCCGCCCACCCCCAGGCCAACATGATCGACTTCATGGGCCGCAAGTTCAGCTATGGCGAAATGATGGGGCAGATACGCCGCGTCGCCTGCGGCTTGCAGGCGATGGGCGTTCGAAAGGGCGACCGGGTCGGCCTCTATCTGCCCAATACGCCCCATTATGTCGCGGCCTATTATGGCGCGCTGATGGCGGGGGCGATCGTCGTCAATTTCTCGCCGCTCTACACCGCCGCGGAGCTGGAGCATCAGGTGGAGGACAGCGGCACACAGATCCTCTTCACCCTGTCGGCGAAGGCGCTGCTGCCTACCGCGCTCAAGGTGCTGGACGAAAGCAGCCTGCAAAAGCTGGTGGTGGGGTCGGTCGCCGAAGTCCTGCCTCCGGTCAAATCTTTGTTGTTCCGCTTGTTCAAGGCGAGCGAGAGCGTCGCTATCCCTGACGATCCGCGCGTGCTGCATTACGACCGGCTGATCGCGAACCGGGGTGACTGCGTGGTGGCGGACATCGATCCGGTCAACGACGTCGCGCTGCTGCAATATACCGGCGGCACCACCGGCACGCCCAAGGGCGCGATGCTGACCCACCAGAACCTGACCGCCAACGCGCGCCAGGCGCAGTCCATCGACCCGCACCAGCATGAAGCGGACCGGATCATCGCCGTGCTGCCCTTCTTCCATGTCTTCGCCAACACCTGCACGCTCAATCGCACGGTGGTGAATGGCGGCGAGATGGTGATGCTGCCCCGCTTCGACGCCGCGCAGGTGCTGGCCGCCGTTCAGCGGGTGAAGGCGACCTCGCTGCCCGGCGTGCCCACAATGTTCCAGGCGTTGCTCGATCATCCCGCGATCCGCAATATCGACTTCTCGTCGCTGCGCGCCTGCATATCGGGCGGCGCGCCGCTGCCGCTCGAACTCAAGCAGCGGTTCGAAGCGGCGACGGGCGCGCAACTGGTCGAAGGCTATGGTCTCACCGAAACCAGCCCGATCGTTTGCACCAACCCCTATGAAGGGTTGAACAAGAGCGGCACGGTGGGCCAGCCGGTGCCCGGCACCCGCGTCAAGCTGGTCGATCGCGAAGACCCGACGAAGCCGCCGCAGGACGGCGAACCGGGCGAGCTGCTCTTTGCCGGGCCGCAGATCATGAAGGGCTACTGGAATCGTCCTGATGCCGACAAGGAAGTGTTCGTCGGCGAATTTGTCCGCACCGGCGATGTCGGCATCATCGACGAGGACGGCTATGTGAAGATCGTCGACCGGCTGAAGGACATGATCGCGGTCGGTGGATTCAAGGTTTTTCCCAGTCAGGTCGAACAGGTTCTCTACCATCATCCCGCGGTCAAGGAGGCGCTCGTCATCGGCGTGCCCGACCGTTATCGCGGCGAGCAGCCCAAGGCGTTCGTGACCCTGAACGATGGCTTCGACATCGACGGCGCGGCGTTGAAGGAGTGGGTCAACCCGCAACTGGGCAAGCATGAGCGGGTATGCGAGGTGGAAGTGCGCTTGAGCCTGCCCAAGACGCTGGTGGGCAAGCTGTCGCGCAAGGAACTGGTGGCGGAGGAACGCGCCAAGGCGGACGCGCGGGCGGCGCAGGCTGGAACCGCCGCCTGATCCTTCCTATCTGTGCGGCAACCACGGAATAAAGGAACGGAAATGGCGCAAGAGATCGCAACCCTTGCCGGCGGCTGCTTCTGGTGCACCGAAGCGGTGTATCAGAATCTGCGCGGCGTGACGTCCGTCGAAAGCGGCTATATCGGCGGCTCGCTGCCCGACCCGACCTATGAACAGGTCTGTTCGGGCAGCACCGGCCATGCCGAAGCGATCCGCGTCACCTTCGACCCCGACGTGATCTCCTACGCCGACCTGCTCGACATCTTCTTCGCGACGCACGATCCGACGACGCTCAATCGCCAGGGCAACGACATCGGCACCCAGTATCGGTCGGCGATCTTCCCCCATTCGCCCGAGCAGGCGGAGCAGGCCCGCGCCGGCATCGAGCGGGCGCAGGCGGACCAGTCCGCGCCCATCGTCACCGCGATCGAAGCCGACGCGCCCTGGTATCCGGCGGAGGATTATCACCAGAAATATTGGGACCGGGTCGGCGACAGAAATCCCTACTGCATGGCGGTGATCCCGCCCAAGCTCGCCAAGCTGCGCAAGGGCTTTGCCGAACGCATCGAAGCCTGACCCCCGCCGGTTCCCCGGCGAGAGCCGGGGGCCAGGGTCCAGCGCGCTGGCATCGCCCCGTCGTCAAACACCGATTGCTTAGTTCGCGGTTCATCTTCGCCATGCTAAGCGGCTCCATCTGCTCAGACACCGGGGGACCGCCAACGTGAAGAAGACCATCCTGCTCGCCGCGCCCTTGCTGCTGCTGACGCTCCCCGGATGCGTCCGCACGGTTGCCAGCGTCGTCACCGCACCGGTGCGCGCGACCTCGCAGGTGGTGGACTGGACCACGACCAGCCAGGAAGAGGCCGATCGCAATTACGGCCGCAAGATGCGCAAGCAGGAAGCACGCGAAGGACGTGAGCGCAAGGAGCAGGAAAAGGAACGCCGCCGCCAGTGTCGCGAGGCCGGCTATCGCGACTGCGACTGACAGGTCGGCACGAAGCTGCGGACCCTCAGGCCGCCGCCCGCTTCAGCCGGTCGTTGATCGCGACGCCGATGCCCTCCGTTGGCACGGGCGCCACCGCGATCCGGGTCGCGGCGCTCGCATCGGCGATATGCAGCGCGGCGAACAGATTGGCGGCCGCTTCGGCCAGATCCGCTTCGGGGCTGAGGTTTATGTGGCAGGGCATCAGGCCGAACCCGATCAGATATTCGTCCCGCTCGGCCCGCATCGCTTCCAGCCGCACGGGCTTGGACGGCGCATAATGGCTTTCCAGCTGGCCCGGCGCCTCGATCTTCCCGTCTCCGCCGACGATGACGGGCAGTCCGCTCGCCTCCTCCAGCATCGCCGCCGTCACAGGGCCTGGCCGCAGCAGCCGGATGTGGCCCGCCTCCGGCGCGGCGATGGTGGATTCCAGCCCCTCGCTGGTCGGTCCTTCGTCCAGGATCATGCGGATCTTGCCGTCGAGGCTCGATAGCACATGTTCGGCGCGCGTCGGGCTGATCGTCCCGCTGCGATTGGCGGACGGCGCGGCGAGGGGACACCCCGCCTCGCGGATCAGCGCGCGCATCGCAGGGTGGGCGGGCAGGCGCAGCGCCACGGTGGACAGGCCAGCCATTACGAGCGGGGAGAGGCCGCTGTCCGCCCGCGCCGGCAGCACCAGCGTCAACGGGCCCGGCCAGAAAGCGTCGGCCAGTCGCTTCGCCACCGGCGAAAAGTCCGCCAGCCGCTCCGCCATCTCCCGGTCGGCGACATGCACGATCAGCGGGTTGAAGCTCGGCCGCCCCTTGGCGCTGTAGATCGCGGCGACCGCGCTGCTGTCGGTCGCGTCGCCGGCCAGGCCATAGACGGTTTCGGTGGGAACGGCGACTGGCTCTCCTGCCCGGATCAACAATGCCGCCTCGCGCAGCGCTTCTGCGCCATAGCGGCAGGATTTGGTCGAAAAGGCTGGATGAGCGATGGTCACGATCCCCGCGATATAGGCCCCGTCCATGCCGAGTAAAAGACCATTGCGTCATGACAATGACAGTGGGGCGGCCTTGCCCGCGCGGGGCGGCGCGACTAAGCCGCGCGCATGAACGACGCACTCCTCGCCCGTATCGCCGATGCGCTGGAACGGCT
>NZ_LSJY01000026.1 GCF_001556865.1 Sphingobium sp. CCH11-B1
TAGGCAGATACTCCAGAAGGCATCTCGCGGTCGTGGTGGGATCAACGCCCATTCCAGCGGGCCGGCATCATCCTGTTCGGGCGCTTGAACGGCTGCGGCCGGGTCGTCCCGGACTCCATCGCGGTACGCGCGCTCTAGCGCCTGCGCGATGGCGCCAGCAGTGTCGACGGCGATCCCGTACTTCCGATTGTAGCGATCCTTGGCGACAATGCCTCGGGCGATTTCGCGAAACCGCGCCTTGCGCCGGGGATCGGGACGCAGCCGTCCAGACGCCCCGGTCATGTCGTCACCGTGACATCAGGGCTCACGTTACCCCGTGCGCGAGCCACGATCCCGGCGACCGTGTTCTTGCTGAGTCCCAGGTCGCGAGCGATCCAGCGATAGCTCCGCCCCTCGGCGATATGCGCCAACACTTTGGGCGCGAGGCGGTCCGACTTGGGTCGCTCCCCCAGTTGCCGGCCGAGTTTGCGGCCACGTGCCCGCGCTGCAGCAAGGCCAGAGCGGACCCGCTCGCTCAGCATGTCGCGCTCGAACTGGGCTATACCTGCGAGCATCGTCGCCATCATCCGCCCATGCGGCGTATCGACCTCGAACGTCATGCCGCTCATCGCGACCACCGACACGCGCCAGCCCGACAGCCGGTTGAGTGTATCGAGCAGGTCCTGGGTCGAACGCCCCCAGCGACTGAGTTCGGTAACGAGGATCGCATCGATATGGCGTGCCTGCGCCAGCTTCATCACCTCAGCCCGCGCCGAACGGTT
>NZ_LSJY01000027.1 GCF_001556865.1 Sphingobium sp. CCH11-B1
CTTTTTGCACGCCGATCACCCCACGAAGGGGGTGCCTATTGCACGCTGATCCTCACATAGGGATCCAATCTCTGTTGCCCCACCATCAGCAAGCCCTGTGCCAGATGCGAAAAGCGCGACAGGCCGTGACCCGGCGGCGATGGGCCGACGCCCAAGTGCAGGATGTGCTGATCGACTGTTGTTGTAGCAACAGTCGATCAGCAGTCGAGCATCTCAAAAGGCGTATAGCAGGCGCAGGTTCACGCGATTCTGTTCCCGAAAGCCGTTGCGGACGTCCCGATCCTTGCCATAGGTCAGGATTACCTGCGTGGCGGCACTGGGCTTCACGGCTGTGCCAACCCAGAACTTGGTCTGGGTGAAACCTTGATTAGTGAGCGCGTTCTGCGTCCAGTCGCCACCTTCGGCATGGGAAACGCCACCGCGCAGATCGATCCTGTCGCTCAGAAAATAACGGAGAGAGGTTTGTATCTGAAAACCTGCCTTCTGGGTCATTCGGCCACCCGCATAATTACGGCCGGTCTTGCCGTAGAAGGTGACGTCTGCGCCCGCATCCCATGCGAGCTTGGGCGCGATCCGGACTGTGCCGGCCGCCTGAGGATTGAGTTTCCATCGGTTTTCACCCGCATTGAGGGGGCGAGCCGCGCTGTAATCGCCCGTCGGAATGTAGAGATAGGGCGTGATCCCGAAATAGCTGTTGCTCTGGGGGCGGTTCACCAGCCAGACTGGGGCGGCCAGAATGATGTCGCCTATTCCGCTGTGCCTGCCCAGCGCGGCCTGATCGCCAAGGCCTCTTTGCTTCACGACCGGCACCAATATCTGGGGGGCAACCGTCAGGCCGGCGATGCTGACATAGTGAACCAGCCTGAAAATGCCGACATCGGTACTCAGGCGATTGTCACCGGGTACCGTCTTGCCCCCGGAGTCCAGTTCGTCTCGTTCGGCATGCTGGAGATATACCAGGGCCAATGTGGTGCCGGGCTTTGCGGGATCATAGTCTCCCGCGTCCAGATCGACAGCGCCGGCGGTGGTCGCCGATGCAAGCGATAGCAAAGCACTTAGCGCTGCGAGTGGTAGATGGTATTTCATTGATATCTCCGGCTAACGTGTAAAACCGGATTGGCTCATGTGGACACGCCCCCAATCCACAGGAGGATTGGCAACTCTTGTGCCAGATAGAATTTATCGGCATTTTCTCTGCTTTGGATATCGCAGCGGAGCGATTAAAGCGGCGATGGAAACAATTATGCTGAATCGCTGCTGCTTGGCGCGCCTGCCGATTGGGATCTTGACTGAAATTGTTCGTGGTTGTTTGAAAACCCGGTCATTCAAGCCCGTTGGTATGGCATTCGGTGGAGGTTCGTGCTGACACGCGCGGTCGAGATGTCACGCGACCAAGAACTGGAGTGTTGTCGAACGGCAGATGGCAGCGGATACGGTTGCTCAAGCCGTGGCCGATCAGAGGACATTGTCGCGACCTGCCGCTTGGCGGACGAGCGCGGCCTGGGCCGCCGCGAGCGCCGCGGCGGCCTCATCGCGGGCGCGCACGCTGCCGGCTGCTCTCAAAATGGCAGATCGGAGATAGAGAAACGGGATGGTCGCGCGTTCCCGAAACTGCCTGTTCTGAGAAGCCAAGGTAATCGCTTGAATAGCAATGTCTTGGTGACTGCAGATCAATGGGTTCATCGCGCTCGACCGGCGGCTCCCGTCAGATCCGGACGTTCACTTCACCACAGAGGAACGGCGATAACTGGTCGCGTGCTGCCAGTTAGCGGACGGGCCGAACCTGAGTGCCGGATTTTGACGGCTGAACGACGGCAAAGGGTCGACACTGGATTAAGGTGTCCGGCGTGGGTGAACGACAACTATGCTACGTCGCTCTCCGGAATCTGCCGGATCACAAACGGCGCACCCTTTTGTTGTTGGGCGGCTAGTAGGCGTAGCTCCTGTGATTCGCTCCAGAGGTACGCGGAGGTACTGGCGCCTAGCGGCAGTCCTTTGGGAATTGGCGCTATCACACACGTTTCTCGACTCAAAGCGCACTGGTAAAGCCGCTTGCGGCTCCACCAGTGCCTTAACCGGCTCCGGTAGTGCCTTGCCTATTGCGGGATAGAAATGCGTGCGGCAGATATTATCACGAGCCAAAAGCAGCAATCCGATACTCCATTTGGAGTAGCCCAAAGCAAAGGATGTTGGTCCTATGCAGAGTACAAGTCCATCAATGGGTGACGAAGAGGGAGGAGCACTGCTCAGGCCATCCCGTAGACTTCTCTTCTCACCTATGAGGAAACCCCGCGTCGAATTCGAACCAAGTCAGAAATGAGATAGTCAGGAAAATCAGTGACTTACGGGATTTGGTGATGAGAACAAAAGGAGGTGTCGAACGCTAAGTGGTTGGAATATAACCCAAATCACTTATCGAAAAAAGCGTGGCTCCCCGAGTAGGATTCGAACCTACGGCCATTCGATTAACAGTCGAATGCTCTACCGCTGAGCTATCGGGGAGCGACCCGGCTTCCGCTGGGCAGGCCGTGCCTATAGCAGCGGCTTTCCGACGATGGCAAGCGTCAAATGTCGAAATTTATGCGATGAATTGTTCGGCCGCGATGCGATCGTCGAGCGTATGTTCGGGGTCGAACAACAGTGTCAACGGCGTCGCCCTATCGATGCCGACGCCCACCTGCGCGACGTCGCGCACTTCCCTCTGGTCCGCCACGGCGCTGACTGGGCGCTTGACCGGATCAAGGACGATGAAACGGATGGCGGTTGATTCCGGCAGGATTGCACCGCGCCAGCGGCGGGGTCGAAAAGGGCTGATGGGCGTCAAAGCCACCAATGCCGATCCCAGCGGCAGGATCGGGCCATGGGCGGACAGATTATAAGCAGTGGATCCTGCCGGAGTGGCGACCAGCACGCCGTCGCACACCAGTTCGGGGAGCACCGCACGGTCGTTCACATGCACTTCCAGCTTGGCGGTCTGGCGCGTTTCGCGCAGCAGCGAGACTTCGTTGATGGCCGGAATGGAGAAACGTTCGCCATCCACCGTGTCGACTGTCATACGAAGCGGATTGACCTTGAAGCTCTTGGCCCGCTCCAGCCGCTGCTCCAGCCGTTCCAGCCGCCATTCGTTCATCAGGAAGCCGACCGTACCGAGATTCATGCCAAAGACTGGCAAGATGCGGCGTGCTTCCAGCATCGAATGAAGCGTTTGCAGCATGAAGCCGTCGCCACCCAGCGCCACCACCATGTCCGCCTCTTCCATCGGGACGAAATCATAGGTCGCCCGCAACCTGTCTTCTGCCGCGCGGGCGGCCTGGGTGGGCGATGCGAGCAAGGCTCGCCTAGTCTCGCTGCTCATCCGCCGGTGACGCTCATGTGGCGATTGGTCGCGGGTTGAAGGCCCGACCCGATCCGAAAGTCGTGGGCGGCAGGCTTCAACCGCAGCGCCCGATCGATCAGAGGCTCCACCGCCGCAAGCCCGCCATCGCGCAGTGTGGACTTGAAATCCACATGATCCTCATGGCCCAGGCACATGAAGATCTTGCCCTCGCACGTCATGCGGATCCGATTGCAATCGGCACAGAAATTACGAGTAAGCGGCGTGATGAGGCCGAGTTTCACGCTCAGGCCATCGACATTGTAATAGCGCGCCGGTCCGCCAGTCCGGTATTCGATCGGCGTCATCGGATGCCGGCCGTCAATCTCCTTTGCGACGATGCTGAGCGGCAGATAATGATCCGTCCGATCCTCGCCGGTTTCACCCAGAGGCATTGTTTCGATCAGCGTCAGGCCGAACCCCTGATCGTCGCACCAGTGCAGCATGGCAAGAATCTCGTCTTCGTTGACGCCCTTCAATGCCACCATGTTGATCTTGATGGAGAGGCCGGCATTCTTTGCAGCGGCCAGTCCTTCCAGCACCTGATCGAGCCGGCCGCCGCGCGTGATATGCGCGAACCTCCCGGCATCGCGCGTATCGAGGCTGACGTTGATCCGCCGAACGCCCGCATCCGCCAGCATCGCCACATTGTCGGCCAGGCGCGTGCCATTGGTCGTCAGGGTCAGTTCGTCGAGGCCGTCGCCCAGGCGCCGTCCGATCCTGCGGACCAGATCGCCGATATCGCGCCGCACCAGCGGTTCGCCGCCGGTCAGGCGGATGCGTCGGATGCCACGCGCGATGAACAGATCGGCCAGCAGCGCGATCTCTTCCAGCGTCAGCACCTGATTCTTCGGGAGGAACTGCATCTTTTCCGCCATGCAATAGCGGCACCGAAGATCGCATCGATCGGTCACGGAAATACGGAGATAGCTTATCCGGCGGCCAAGACCGTCGGTCATCAACGCAGGCGAAGGAGCAGCCGAGGCCATGTCCGTTAGCTAGGCGATGCACATGCGCCGCGCAAGCGCCCCGGTTGCGGCCAGCGCAAGAGGTCAGTAACGCCTTGCTGGTAAGGCCGGGCGATCGGCGGCAAGGAAAGCATGCAAGCGAGCGGGGATCAAAGCGGAGACGGGCAGCGCAGCCTGTTCATTCTGTCGCCGGGCGACCGGGACGGGCTGTGCCAGGCGGCGCAGCGCGCAGGGTGGCGCGCCATCGGTGCCCGCCGCGCAAAGGATGCGCCGCAACGCTATCTGCACAGTGAGGCGCAGGTCGCGCTTGTCGATCTGCGGGGCGGGGCGAGCGCCGGAGACCTTCTCTCGCCCCTCGTGCCGCCGATGGAAGCAGGCGGTGGCGCGTTGCTGGTGCTGATCGATGAGGAGGAGCAGAAGCGTCTTCCGGCGCTGCTTGCCGCGGGGGCGACGCATTATCTGGTTGGCCCGGTCAGCGATATTGGCCTGCAAGCCGCACTGGCTTCGGCCCATCGTCTGGTCGAGCGGCTGGGCGGCGGCGCGCAGCATAGCCGGCGGGCGCAGCGCATCCGGCGGGGCGATGCGCTCTATTGGGACCTGCCGTGCGGCAGCGGCGAACTGTTGCTGAGCGAAAGCCTTGCCCGGCATCTGGGCGTGGAAGGACGCCGAATCGCCCCGGCGACGCTGCTGCGTCGATTGCCGCGCGCAGGACGGCGCAGCGTGCTGGCGGCCCTGCGAACCATGCGGGAGTCGGGCCGTCTGGCGGCATTGGCCCATGTGTTGCCGGACCGGCCGGATCAGCGGATGGTGCATCATCTGCGGATCAGCGACGGCGCGATCGCGGCGGATGTCGAATGGCTGTCCGACGGGCAGGGTCAGGACGCGACCAGCCGTGACGTGCTCACCGGCCTGCGCTCGCGGCAGGCGGCGCTAGACTGGCTCGACCGCCGCAAGGGGCTGGCAACGACGATCCTGTTGCTGTCGATCAGCCAGTTCGACCGCATGAACGCGGCATACGGGCAGGTCGTGGGCGACGCGCTGCTGGGCCGGATCGCGCGGCGGATCGAACGGATCGTCGACGATGTCGCGCCCGGCGCGATGGTGGCCAGGATCGCAGGCACGGAGTTTCTTGTCGGGCTGACGGGCGAAGTCGCGGGCGCCGACCGCGCCACCTTCATCGCGCGGCAGTTGATCGGCGTGATCGGCCGGCCGTTCAGCGCGGGCGATCATCTGATCCGCCTGACCACGCGTTGCGGCATCGCGCAGGCCCGCGCGGAGGATGACGCGACGCTGTTGCTGCGTCGTGCCGGGACTGCGCTGTCGGACGCGCGGCAGGCGGGCGGGGAGGGCATCCGTATCCTTTCCGCAGAGCGCCACAGCCGGCAGGTGGACGCCGACCGGCTGGAAACCGACCTGCGGCTGGCGCTGGACCGGGGCGAGATCGGCATCGTGTTTCAGCCCCAATATCCTGTCGACAGCGACCGGATCAGCGGCGTGGAGGCGCTCGCCCGCTGGAACCATCCGCATTATGGGCCACTGGGCGCGGGCATCCTGTTCGCGACCGCCGAACGATCCGACTATATGCTGCCGCTGTCGGCGCACATCCAGGCGGAGGCGCTGCGGCAGGCGGCGGCCTGGCCGCGGGCACTGTCCAACCTGCGCCTGTCGATCAACCTGACGGCCGCCGACATCGCCCAGCCCGGATTCCTGCCCGGCTTGCTGGGGCTGGTCGACGCCAGCGGTTTTCCGCGCGGCCGGTTGACGGTGGAGATTACCGAAAGCGGCCTGATCGACGATGTGGCCGCGGCGGGCGCGCTGCTGACGGCGCTGCGAGCGGAAGGGCTGGCCGTCGCGATCGACGATTTCGGCACCGGTTATTCCAGCCTTGCCTACCTCAAGAGCCTGCCGCTCGATTATCTGAAGATCGACAGCGGGTTGGCGCAGGACATAGCGGGCACGGCGCGGGACCGGATCATCGTGCGCGGCGTCATCCACATGGCGAAGTCTCTGGGCCTGAAGGTCATCGCCGAAGGCATCGAGACGGAGGAGCAGTTGAGCCTTCTGGCGCGCGAGGGCTGCGATTATTATCAGGGGTTCCTTCGGTCCGCGGGCGTGGCGTCCGCAGACCTCATCAACCTTGTCCTCGCGGGTTAGATGCGCAGCAAGGGCCAGAGCGTCATCAGCAGCCCGACCAGGCCGGAGAGGAAGATGATCGTCCGAACGACCGGAATGCCAAAGCCGTAGAGCGGCAGGTAGATGACGCGCGCGGCGAGCCAGATCCAGCCGCCCAGCGCGGTCCATTCGCTCGTCCGGCCCGCCACGACCACGCCGATCAGCGCGACGATGGCGATTGGCAGCGTTTCCATATAGTTGGCCTGGGCGCGGGACAGGCGGCCCGCCACGGCGTTCAGCGGCGGCAGCGTCTCGTCACGCGCGCCCATATTCCATTTGGGGCCATATTGTTTCGTCTTCACATGCGCGGCCGCGAAGATGTGGACGAGGAGCAGGATCATGCCCCAGGCGAGAATGGTGAGTTCGACGGGCATGATGGCGTCCTCCTGCCGACCGTATAGCAGGGCCGCTGCCCCTAGGACAGTCGGTCAGAAGGTCAGGCCCACTCGGCCGATCAGGCTGGCGCCAGCGTGTGCGCCATCCATCGCCGCGATGTCCGTGTCGGCATAGCGCAGCCCGGCAGACCAGCGGCCGCGATACCAGTCGAGCGCCACGCCATGATCCCAATAGTCGCCGCCGGGGCGCAGGCGGGCGGCGCGGGCGGGATCGCGCGTGTCGCCGGTCGAGCGGCCGACATGGCCCGAGAGCGTCAGCGGCGTGCCGGGAATGGCGGCCCATGCGGCGGCCGAGACATAGAGGAGATCGCCGCCGATCGCCGACTGGCGCGGGGCGTAGCGGGCGGCGAGATCAACGCCGGCGGGGCCAAGCGTGAAACCGGCGATCGCGCCCACTTCGCCATAGCCCTGGCCTGATGCGCCGGGGAAGAGATAATAGCGGCCTTCCCCGGTCAGGCGCCAGCCGCCCAGTTGCCGGACGAAGGTTGCGCCGAGATCGACCGCCGCGTCGGGGCCGCCGTGGCGGGCGCTGCCCCAAAGCGTCGTCGCCGCGCCATCGAGACTCAGACCGCCGGCGATAGGGATGGAGAGCGCCCCGCGCAGCACGGGATCGCCGTCGCTCCAACTGAGGCCCCGCCGGCGGTCGTCGCTTGCCGCTTCGACCGTGACGCTGGGGCGGCCAGCATATTGGGCGGCGGCCGGCATGGCATGGCTGGCGAGCAGCAATGCTCCCAGCCATGCCGCAGCAAAGAGGCGGTCAGTTCGACGCAAGGGCGCGGGCCGAATCCAGCTCTGCGAGCAAGGGCGCGCGGTCGGCCTGCGCCACGGCGACGAGATGCGCCTGGATGGCATCGCGATGCCGCGCGATCGTCGTTTCACCCGGCTGGCGGGCGGGGTGGCATGCGCCGGGCTCGCTGCCCGAAAAGCGCTTGTCGGTCGAAATCGCGCGGGCATGGGCGGGGCCATGGTCCAGCGCCCGGTCGACGACGATGGTCGCAGTCCACTGGCAGCGCTGGCCGTCCATGCGGATGCCCGCCCGTGCGCCGACCGTCTTCGCCTGCACGTCCGCGCGGGCGGTGTAGGTGGCGCCGATGCGCTGGCCATGATGGTCGATGGTCACGCTGTGGCTCGCGGCGGCGGCCGCGAGGGCGATGAGAGCGATGCTCATGTCTGTTCTCCTGTTATGCGCCGGGCTTTGCTGCCCGGTCGCACGGCGGATGTAGGGGGCTCCTGTTTCCAGCCTGTTTCTGGACCATGATGAAAGACGTTCGATGCCAATGTGGATCAGTGGGAAGGCGAAGTTCACACCATGACGCCACGCATTTCCGCCAAAAGCGGTCGCGACGCGCTCGCGAGGCTTTCGCCACGCGCCACCGACGCGTTCGCGACGCTTCTCCGACGCCTCTCTTCCTATTGGAGCATGACGATGGGTCGGCAGGCTGGATGGTTGCGTCATGCCGGTGGGTAGATCAGAGAAATTCCTATTTTGGAAGGGGTTAGCTCGAAATGGTGGGCTTCGGCGCTTGGGAGCGATCAGGATGCCGGACCCCGGTGGGTGCCGGGGTCGCGGGGTGAAGAGGGGGCTTATCCCGCCGCTTTCGCCAGCCCCTTCGACAGTTGCAGCGCGCCGTTCAATCGGGCCTGCGGGTCGCCCCAGGCGCGGTTGACGACCACCTTGCTGTCCGGGCGCAGTCGCGCGACGCCGTCGAGGCGCTGGATATAGGCAACGAGCCCTTCGGGACGCGGGAAGCGATCCTCGAAGAAGCTGACCAGCGCGCCCTTTGGTCCCACGTCGATCTTGGCGATGTTGGCGGCGACGCAATTCTGCTTGATCTCGATGATCTTGAGCAGGTTTTGCGTGGGCAGCGGCAACTTGCCGAAGCGGTCGATAAGCTCGGCGGCGAAGGATTCGAGACCCTGCCGGTCCTCCAGTTCGTTGATGCGGCGGTAGAGACCCATGCGCAGGTCGAGGTCCGGCACGAATTCTTCGGGGATGAGGATGGGCGCATCGACCGTGATCTGCGGCGAGAAGTCCTCGCTGCGCCGCTCGGCAGCGATGCCGCCTGCCTTGGCGTCGAGGATCGCGTCCTCCAGCATGGATTGGTAGAGTTCGAAGCCGACTTCCTTGATATGGCCCGACTGTTCGTCGCCGACGAGATTGCCCGCGCCGCGAATGTCGAGATCGTGGCTGGCAAGCTGAAAGCCCGCGCCCAGCGTGTCGAGATCGGACAATACCTTGAGCCGCTTTTCCGCCGTTTCGGTGATGATGCGGTTGGCGGGGGTGGTCATATAGGCATAGGCGCGCGTCTTCGACCGGCCCACGCGCCCGCGTAGCTGATAGAGCTGCGCCAGGCCGAAGCGGTCGGCGCGGTGGATGATCAGCGTATTGGCGCTGGGGATGTCGAGGCCGGATTCGACGATGGTGGTCGAGAGGAGCACGTCATAGCGCTTGTCGTAGAAGGCGGACATGCGCTCCTCGACTTCGGTGGCGCTCATCTGGCCATGGGCGACGATGGGTTTCACCTCCGGCACTTCGGTGCGCAGGAAGTCCTCGATCTCGGTCAGATCGGCGATGCGGGGGACGACGAAGAAGCTCTGGCCGCCGCGATAATGTTCGCGCAGCAGCGCCTCGCGGATGACGACGCCGTCCCACGGCATGACATAGGTGCGCACCGCGAGGCGATCGACCGGCGGTGTCTGGATGACGGAAAGTTCGCGCAGGCCCGACATCGCCATCTGGAGCGTGCGGGGGATGGGCGTGGCGGTGAGCGTCAGCACATGGACGTCGGTCTTGAGCGACTTCAGCCGTTCCTTGTGGGTGACGCCGAACCGCTGTTCCTCGTCCACGATGACCAGGCCGAGGCGTTTGAATTCGATCCCCTTGGCGAGCAGGGCGTGGGTGCCGACGACGATGTCGATGCTGCCGTCGGCAAGGCCGGCCTTCACCGCCTTCGCCTCCTTGTCGGGGACCAGGCGGGAAAGGCGGCCGATCTCGATCGGGAAGCCACGGAAACGGTCCACGAAATTCATGTGGTGCTGGCGCGCGAGCAGGGTGGTGGGGCAGATCACGACGACCTGCATGCCCGCCATCGCCGCGACGAAGGCGGCACGCAGGGCCACCTCTGTCTTGCCGAAACCGACATCGCCGCAGACGAGCCGGTCCATCGGCTTGCCCGCGCCCAGATCCTCTATCACGTCGCTGATGGCGCGGTCCTGATCGTCCGTTTCCTGATAGGGGAAGCGGTCCACGAAGGCGGGGTATCCGGCATGGTCGGGTTCCGCCACGGTGGCAGGGCGCAGCGCGCGGGCGGCGGCGGTCTTGAGCAGTTCGCCCGCGATTTCGCGGATGCGCTCCTTCATCCTGGCCTTGCGCCGTTGCCAGGCTTCGCCACCGAGCTTGTCGAGGCTTACGCCGTCCGTTTCCGAGCCGTAGCGGGAGAGGACTTCGAGATTTTCTACGGGAACGTAGAGCTTGTCGCCGCCGGCATATTCCAGGGCGACGCAGTCATGCGCGGCCTTGCTGACCGGGATTTGCGTCAGGCCGTCATAGCGGCCGATGCCGTGATCGCGGTGGACGACGAGGTCGCCGGGGGTGAGGGTGGCGAGTTCCTGCAGGAAAGCATCGGCGCTCTTCTTGCGCTTGGCGCGGCGGACCAGGCGGTCGCCCAGCATGTCCTGTTCCGTGAGGACGGCCACATCGGGGGCGGTGAAGCCATGGTCGAGGCCAAGGACGATCAGCGTCACGCGGCCGTCGGCGGCAAGGCCCAGCGCCTCCTGCCAGTCGTCGGCGGCGGCGAGGCGGGCAACGCCATGGTCGGCGAGCAGGCCGGAGAGACGTTCACGCGCGCCGCCCGAATAGCTGGCGATCACGACCTTCTTCTTACCTCGGCGCAGGCTGTCGATATGCTTGCCGACGGCTTCGTAGATATTGGCGTTCTGCGCCCGTTCGGGGGTGAAGTCGCGCGGACCGTCCACTGCGAAGTCGAGCACGGTCGCGCTTTCCGGTTCGTGGAAAGGCGTGGTCGCGTGCATCGGCAGGGTCGCGGCGGCTGCATCCCATTCGGCGGCGTCGAGATAAAGGGCTTCGGGTTTCAGGGGGCGGTAGGAGCCGGGGTCGGCGGATTTAGCCTGCACCCGGTTGGCGTGATAGTCGCGGATCGCCTCGAACCGGCTGTCCGCCGCGCCCGCGACGCCATGGTCGCGCACGATGACCGCATCGCCCAGATGATCGGTCAGGGGGACCAGCTTCTCCTCGAACAGGGGGAGCCAGTGCTCCATGCCGGCAAGGCGGCGGCCGTCGCTGACCGCCTGATAGAGCGGATCGCCGGTCGCGGTCGCGCCAAAGGTTTCGCGGTAGCGCAGGCGGAAGCGCTTGATCGTGTCCTCGTCCAGCAGCGCTTCGGAGGCGGGGAGGAGGGTGAAGCCATCGACGCTTCCCGTGGTGCGCTGGTCGGTGGGGTCGAAGCGGCGGACGGTCTCGATCTCGTCGCCGAAAAAGTCGAGCCGCAAGGGCTGCTCCTCGCCGCCGGGGAAGAGATCGACGATGCCGCCGCGAATGGCGAATTCGCCCCGGTCGTGCACGGTGTCGGTTCGGACATAGCCGTTCGCCTGAAGCATTTCGGCCAGGCGCTGGATGGCGATCCGTTCCTTGGGCGCGAGCTTTGCGACCAGCTGGCGGACGCGGAAGGGGGTGAGCGTGCGCTGGGTCATCGCCGCCAGCGTGGTGACGACCAGTTGCGCGCCCCTGGGCCTGGCCTGAAGCGCGTGGAGGCCGGCAAGGCGCGCGGAGGCGGCGCGAAGCGAAGGGCTGGCCCGATCATAGGGCAGGCAGTCCCAGGCCGGAATCTCGATCACCTCCAGTTCCGGCGCGAAGGTCGGCGCGGTATCGGCGATGGCGCGCATCTGCTGTTCGTCGGCGGCGATGAACACGGCACGCGTCGCCGCGGCGCGGGCGAGGTCAGCGAGCAGCCAGGGCTGGAAGCCGGCGGGAACGCCGGAGAGGGTGAGGGGCTTTGCGGCTTTGAGGATTTTCTGGAGGTCGGTCATAGGAGGCTGGTCATTCCCGCGAAGGCGGGAATCCATCTCCCATACCTTGCAATGTAGGCTTGTGCCGAAGATGGAGGCCCGCCTTCGCGGGGTGGCTGGACTAGACGATCTTCACGAAATCGAGCTTGAGGAAACGGTCCATCATCGGGCCTTGCCATTCCGGCGGCACGGGGATGGTGCCCAGCGCCCAGCCCATGATGTCAGCGTCCTGTTCTTCCATGAAACGCTCGAACCAGGCGATCTCCTCTTCGTTCCATGTGTCGTGATACCGGTCGAAAAAGCCGCCGACCGTATAGTCCGCTTCCCGCGTGCCGCGGTGCCAGGCGCGAAACTTGATGCGGCGCAGATGGGGATTGTCGTTCACAATTTGTTCCTTTGGCGGGCATGGTCGAACCACCGATCAGGCATTTGCAGGACCGTGCCGGCTGGCATCATCTGTTGTCGCATTTTCCGAGTCAGCGACCGTTCCGGCCGCTTCGAAAATGCTCTAGAGCGCGTGAGATAGACATGCGACCCGATATTCTCAATCCGCTCTTTGCCGAAATTTCCCTGTTCAAGGGGGTGGGGCCGGCGCTTGCGCGGCCGCTGGAGCGGCTGGACCTCAGGCGCGCGGTCGATGTCGCCTTTCACTTGCCGGTGAGCTGGGTCGACAGGAAGCTGACCGACGAACTGGAGATGGGCGATGCTGGGCGGGTGATCGGGGTCATGCTGACGCCGGTCGACTATCGCGCCAGCGGCAGCGCGCGCGCGCCTTTCCGGGTGCAGGCGGTGGACGGACATGGCAATGGCGTGTCCCTCGTCTATTTCGGAAAGAACAGCGCCTGGCCGCGCAAGCTGCTTCCGCTGGGCGAGCCCAAATTCGTGTCGGGCAAGCTGGAGGCCTATGGCGAGAACCTCCAGATCGTGCATCCCGACCATGTGCTGCCGCCCGAGGAAGCGGCCACGGTGCCGGCGCGCGAGTCGGTCTATGGCCTGTCGGAAGGGCTGACCAACAACCGGATGCGGGATCTGGCGGGGCAGGCGCTGGCGCGCGCGCCCGAGCTGCCGGAATGGATCGAGCCAAGCCTGCTGGCGGGCAAGGGCTGGCCGGGCTGGCGCGAGGCGCTTGTCCGGGCCCATGCCGATCCGTCGGACGCCAAGGCGCGCGAGCGGCTGGCCTATGACGAGATTTTCGCAGGCCAGCTGGCGCTGATGCTGGTGCGGCAATCGTCGCGTCGCAGGCGCGGCGTGCCGATCGAAGGCGACGGGCGGCTGCGCGCGATGCTCAAGCTGCCCTTCGCGCCGACGGGCGCGCAGCGGCGGGCGATCGGAGAGATTGAGGGCGACATGGCGCAGGCGACGCCGATGCTGCGGCTGCTGCAGGGCGACGTGGGATCGGGCAAGACGCTGGTGGCGCTGATGGCGCTGCTCAATGCGGTCGAGGCGGGGATGCAGGGGGCGATGCTGGCGCCGACCGAAATCCTGGCGCGGCAGCATCATGAGACGCTGCGGAAGATGGCCGGCGGCTTGCCAGTGGAGATCGCCATCCTCACCGGGCGCGAGAAGGGCAAGGTGCGCGAGGCGACGCTGATGGGGCTGGCGGACGGGAGCATCGACATATTGGTCGGCACCCACGCCATCTTTCAGGAAGCGGTGCAGTATAAGCGGCTGGGCCTGGCCGTCATCGACGAGCAGCATCGCTTCGGCGTGGCGCAGCGCATGATGCTGGCCAGCAAGGCTGCCCAGGCGCCGCACCTGCTGGTGATGACGGCGACGCCCATCCCCCGCACGCTCACATTGACCTATTATGGGGAGATGGACGTGTCGCGGCTGGACGAGATGCCGCCGGGCCGCCAACCGATCCAGACGCTGGTCATGTCGGCCAGCCGGCTGGACGAGGTGGTGGATGCGCTTGCCCGCCATGTCGAAGCCGGCGGGCAAGCCTATTGGGTATGTCCGCTGGTCGAGGAGAGCGAAACCAGCGATCAGGCGGCCGCGGAAGCGCGGGCGGAGTCCCTGAAGCTGCGTTTCGGGGACCGGGTGGGGCTGGTCCACGGGCGAATGAAGGGGCCGGAAAAGGACGCGGCGATGGAAGCCTTTGCCGCCAACCGGACGCAGATTCTCGTGGCGACGACGGTGATCGAGGTGGGCGTGGACGTCCCCAATTCCAGCCTCATCATCATCGAGGGGGCGGACCGCTTCGGCCTTGCGCAGCTGCACCAGTTGCGCGGGCGCGTGGGGCGGGGGGACAAGCCGTCCACCTGCCTGCTGCTGCGCGGCAATGCGCTGGGCGAGACATCGCGGGCGCGGCTGGCGCTGATGCGGGAAACGAATGACGGCTTCCGCATCGCGGAGGAGGATTTGAAGCTGAGGGGCGCGGGCGAGGTGCTGGGCACGCGCCAGTCGGGCGACGCGCAATTGAAACTCGCCACCCCGGAGCATGTGGCGGCGCTGGTGGATGCGGCGCGGGACGACGCGCATCTGTTGATCGAACGGGACGGCGGACTCGACAGCGCGCGCGGGCAGGCGGCACGGACCTGCCTCTATCTGTTCGAGAAGGATGCGGCGGTCGGGCTGCTGCGCGGCGGCTGAGGGTAGCCCTATCCGACCTGCCGCTTGGCGAGCTTTCGCGCCAGCGTGCGGCGGTGCATTCCCAGCCGGCGCGCGGCTTCGGAAATATTGAAGTCGCTGTCCTTGAGCACTTCGTGGATATGTTCCCATTCCAGCGTCTTGATGGAGGTGGGGCGGGGCGCCAGCGGCGTGTCGGGATTGCCCGCGCCCCGCGCGAACGCGGCCTCTATGTCGTCGGTGTTGGATGGCTTGGCGAGATAGTTGGTCGCGCCGAGCTTGATCGCCTCCACCGCCGTCGCGATGCTGGCGAAGCCGGTCAGCACCACGATCAGCATGGCCGGATCATGAGCGTGGAGCGCCTGGACACAGGCGAGGCCGGATTGCGGGCCGAGCTTCAGGTCGACCACGGCATGGCCGAACGTACCGCCGGAGAGCAGCGCCTGCACCGCCTCCAGACTGTCGGCCAGCGCGACATCATAGCCGCGCCGCTCGAAGGATCGTTTGAGGGTGCGGGCGAAAGCCTCGTCGTCCTCGACGATCAGCAGCCGCTTGTCATTCGCCATCCTTGTCCTCCTCCAGGGCCAGCGTGGCGAAGGGCAGGCGAAGCTGGACCATCGCGCCGCCGTCCGCGCCGTTGCTGGCGTCCACCCGTCCGCCGAGCTTGCGCGCGACATTGAAGACGAGGAACAGGCCAAGGCCGCCGCCCTGCCTGCCCTTGCTCGACCGGTATGGCTTGCCGACATCGGCCAGCATGTCGGGGCTGAACCCCCGCCCGTTGTCGTGCACCGCGATGTGCAGCCACTGGCTGTCCCGGCTGACCATCATGTTGATATAGGTCGCGCCGGCTTCGCGCGCATTGTCCAGCAGGTTGGTGACGGCCTGGCGGATCACCGGGTCCGCGATGATGCGCGGATAGTCGTGCGGGCCGAAATCGCAGCGCAGCGGCATGTCCGGATTGGCGGCGCGCCAGTCCTGCGCGATGCGTTCGATGAAGTGGCGGACATCCGTGACTTCGGGCGCTTCGCCCCGCGCCTCGCCCGCCGACAGCAGCACGCCGGTCAGGATCGCCTTGCAGCGGCGGACGGCGGCTTCCATCTCCTCCACTTCCTCGATGAGGGCAGGGTCGCCCGCGATCTGGGGCATGTGGCGCCAGTCGCCCAGCACCACAGCAAGCTGGGCCAGCGGGGTGCCCAGTTCGTGCGCCGCGCCCGAGGCAAGCAGGCCCATGCGGACGATATGCTCCTCCTCCGCCGCTTGCTGGCGCAGGCGCGCAAGGTGGGATTCGCGTTCCTGGATGTTGCGGTTGATCGGCGTCATGAACAGCACGAGCAGCACCGCCACCATGGTGAGGCAGATCCATGTCCGCCGGTGGACGAAGGCCAGCATCGCCGCGCAGACGGTGGAGACGGCGACGATGCCCCAGACGCTCCAGCGGTGGAGCAGCACCGCGCCCAGCGCCACCTGCACCAGATAGAGCGAAAGGAAGGGGTTGGTCGCGCCGCCCGACAGGTAAAGTTGCGTCGTCAGCGCCAGCACGTCGAACAGCAGGGCAAGGAACAGTTCGGCATGGGTTATGTCGGTGCGGCGGCGCAGGATCATCAGGCTGCCGACATTCATCAGCGCGGCGATGCAAGGCACCACCAGCATGGACCCGAGCGGCAGGGTTATCCCCATGCCGAAATGGGTGAGCAGGATCGTTGCGACCTGCCCGGCGATGGCGAGCCAGCGCAGTTGCACCA
>NZ_LSJY01000028.1 GCF_001556865.1 Sphingobium sp. CCH11-B1
GTCGGTGATCAGCCCTCTAAGCCCACCCACCGAGTCGGTCAACTCCCATTTTCAAAATTTCTGGCCGAGACTGAAATCATGATGGGCTGATCCCGCCAACGCGCGGAAACACGCGCCTTTCCACATGATCAAGCACCCAGCAGCGCCAGAGCTTCGATCTGGGCGCGGTTGAAACCCAGGGCCGACAGCGCGGGAACATGGCGTTCGGCAAGGCGGTGCGACCGCCCTGTCTCACATAGGAAATCTCTGATGGAAGCAAGATCGGGCACCGGCGCGGCGCCGGTTTCGTCGAGACGACTCGTGATGGCGGTCGAACGCCCCACCCGCGGCCAGAGGGAAGTGGAGTTGCGCGTTTCGGCGCATCCGCAATCCGCCACCGCAACCAGCGCCGATTTGACATCCCGCCATTCGGCTTGGGTGAGATGGGGTGTCGCTATGTCGAGCATGATCGCCTCCTTGATGGTCTCCCCCATATAATGGCAACGATAAATGGGAGACATTGGGATAAAATCGCTCTCGATGTTCCATTAATTCGAAAAGCGTCCCGTCCTCTGCCTCATGCTGCGCGCCTATACGCAAGCGGACAGACACGCGACGGTTCGCCGCGAAGGAACATGAAGAAACCGTAACATCCCGCTCACCCTCCCGTGAAGGGCCTGCTCCTAACAGGGACGAGGCGGCCATCTCCCTGGTCGCAAGAAAGAGAGGCGGTGCGTTCCTGTCATGCACCGCCTTTCCATATTCGCAGGGGCAAGGCAGATGCAGAAACCGGTTTTTTACGACGCAAGCGGACGACGCAAGCGCATCACCCTGCCCCTCCTCTTCGTCCTGCTGCTCTCGATCCTTCTGGCGGCGATCGCCTTTGCGGCGACGATCGTCAATGTGCCCGTACCACCTGCCGTGCCGCTCAGCATGGAGCACCCCCATAGCGAGGGCCTGGGCCAGAAGATCGGCAGATTGAGCGCCAAGCTGCGCGCCGACGTCGCCAAATGGCTGCCGCAACATGCGTCTCCCTGGCCCGCCCATCCGGTCACCATGGCTTTCTATGTCCCGTGGGACGATGCGAGCCGGGCGTCGTTGCGGCAGCATGTCGGCAAAATCGACTGGGTCGCGCCCGCGCTGCTGTCCGTGACGGGTAGCGCGCATGATCTGCATGTCACAGCCGATCCTGTTTTTCAGTCCATCATCCGAACAGCAGGGCACCGTCCCCACATCCTGCCGGTGGTGCAGAATGTCGCCGATGGCGCGTGGGATGGGGATGGGACGGCGACCCTGCTCAACAGCAGGCAAGCGAGAACCGCCTTCCTGACGGCTTTACTGCCGCACCTCAAATCCCTGCATGCGGCAGGCGTGATGTTTGATTTCGAGTCGCTGCCGCCCCAGGCGCAGGCGGATTATCTCGCCTTTTTGAGAGAGGCCGCGCCGGTCCTCCATGCCCGACATCTGTCGCTTGCCCTGACCGTGCCGGTCGATGACCCGCGCTGGGATCTGCGCCGGTATGGCGCTGTCGCGGACAGGCTGATCCTGATGGATTACGACCAGCATTATATCGGAGACCATGCAGGGCCGATCGCTGCACAGCCCTGGTTCGTGCAACGGCTGCGCGCCGCCATGCGAATCGTTCCGGCGTCGAAGCTGATCGTCGCGATCGGAAACTATGCCTATGACTGGACGGAAGGCGGTGGAGCGGCCGATACGCTCTCCATCGAGGACGCCTGGCTCTCCGCGCATGATTCCGGTGCGAACATCCGTTTCGATCCCGTGTCCGGCAATGCCACGTTCGACTATCAGGAGGACGGGCGGGTTCACCATGTGTGGATGCTGGACGCGGCAAGCGGTTGCAACCAGATCCGCGCGGCGCAACTGGCCGGAACAGGCGGGATAGCGCTATGGCGCCTCGGGTCGGAAGATCCCGGCTTCTGGTCGGCATTGAAAGCGCGCAATGACCAGATGCCGCCTGATCTATCTCGACTGACGAGCTACAACTCGGTCGATATCGAGGGCAATGGCGAAATTCTGCGGATCAATGACGTGCCGACCGCCGGGCATCGCACAATTTCGACGGGGTCGGGCCCCGCAAGAGGGCTGATCGTAAACGAGCGTTTCAGCAGCCTGCCCACGCCCTATGTGATCGGCCGCACCGGATACAAGCCGCACGACGTCGCGCTCACCTTCGACGACGGTCCAGATCCGGTATGGACGCCCCCAATATTGGACATATTGAAGAAAGCCAACGTTCCCGCGACCTTCTTCGTCATCGGCGAGAATGCGATGCTGCACCCTGCCCTGCTGCGCCGGATCGTCGCGCAGGGAAGCGAAATCGGCAACCACAGCTATACCCACCCCAATCTGGCGCAGGTCTGGGATAAGGGCGTGGCGCTGGAACTGAACAGCACGCAGCGGCTGGTCGAAGCCTATACAGGGCGCGCCATGCGGCTGTTCCGTGCGCCCTATTTTGGCGACGCGGAACCCACGACCGCCGAAGAAATCAATCCTGCGCGGCTCGCCCAGATGGCAGGGTACATCAATGTCGGCCTGCACGTCGATCCAGGCGACTGGACGCGGCCGGGCGTGGACGCGATCGTGCGTCGCACAGTCGCGCAAGTGGAAGCGGGCAACGCGGAGAGATCCGCGCAGATCGTCCTGCTGCATGACAGCGGCGGCGACCGGGCGCAAACCGTCGCCGCCTTGCCGAGGATCATCCAGGCGCTGAAGGCCCGCGGCTATCATTTCGTACCGGTGTCTTCGCTGGCGAACCTGTCGCGCGATCAGGTCATGCCACGGATAAGCGGGGCGGACCTTGTGGCGGTGCGCATCGACGTTGCCATCTTCCTGTTTCTGGCCGCCATCAGCATCAGCCTCAAGTGGCTGTTCTTCGCCGTCATCCTGCTCGGGATCGGGCGCGCCGTGACGCTGGCAGCTCTCGCGCTGCTCAGCCGGTCGCGGCGCAACCGTGTCACACCGCCCGACATCACGCCGGGCACATGCGTTTCGGTGATCATCCCCGCCTTCAACGAAGCGAAGGTGATCGAGGCATCGGTCCGTCGCGTGCTGGACAGCCAGGATGTCCTTCTTGAAGTGATCGTCGTCGATGACGGGTCCACCGACGCGACCAGCGCGATTGTCGCGCAAGCCTTCGCCGGCGATGATCGCGTGCGGCTGCTCACCCTTGCTAACGGTGGGAAGGCGGTCGCGCTCAACCACGCCCTCAAGCTGACCAACGCGCCCATCGTGATCGCGCTCGACGCTGACACGCAGTTCGAGCCGCTTACCATAGCCCGACTGGCACGCTGGTTCGCGGACCCGTCCGTGGGCGCCGTAGCGGGCAACGCAATGGTCGGCAACCGCGTCAACCTTGTCACCCGCTGGCAAGCGGTCGAATATGTGACTGCGCAGAATCTGGAGCGGCGCGCCCTGGCCCGCTTTGGGGCGATCACCGTTGTGCCGGGCGCGGTAGGCGCATGGCGAAGGTCCGCGTTGACCGCAGTCGGCGGCTATCCGGTGGATACGCTGGCGGAGGATCAGGACCTCACCATTGCCGTGCAACGCGCGGGGTGGACCGTCGCATATGATACCGAAGCGGTGGCATGGACGGAAGCGCCGGAAAGTTTCCGCGCCCTGGCGAAACAGCGGTTCCGCTGGGCCTATGGCACATTGCAATGCCTCTGGAAGCATCGCGACCTCTTGCGCAGTCGCAAACCGGCGGGCCTGGCCTGGGTCGGACTACCGCAAGCCTGGCTGTTCCAGATCGGCTTCGCCCTCGTTTCGCCCATCATCGACCTTGCGCTCCTGATCAGCGCTGCCGACACAGCGGTGCGCATCCACCAACATGGCTGGGCGCAGACCCAAAGCGACGTGCTGCGCATGGCCGCCTATTGGATCGCCTTTACGATGATAGATATCATGTGCGGGGCGGTCGCCTATCGGCTGGAACCGCGGGAGCGGCGCTATCCGGCTCTGCTGCTGGTCGCGCAGCGCTTCGTCTATCGGCAGATCATGTACGGAGTGGTCATCCGCGCGGTCAGCACGGCCATTCTGGGTCCATGGGTCGGGTGGGGGAAACTTGAGCGAAGCGGCCGGGTGCAATCGAGCGAGGCTCTCCCTGTTTCCGAAGGCAAAAGGATGGAACACGCATGACCCGCGCCAACGCCGCCATCTGCTTCGTCCTGGTCGGCTTCCTGCTGGCGATGTGGCATCTAGGCTATATCGGCGGGCCGCTGTTCGACGTTCGGTTGGCCGAACATGGCGCCGTGTCCAAGCGACCCCACGCCGTTGCTCTGTATCTGTCCGGAGACATGGGATTCCACGCGGGCCTTGGCCCCAAAATCGCGGAAGACCTTGCCCAGAAGGATGTCACGGTCGTCGGCGAAAACAGCCTTTTCTTCTTCCGGACGCGTCGCACGCCGGAGGAAACGGGAGCCATGATCGCGCAAGGCCTGCGCCGCGCCATGGCGGTCGCCCCGGGCGCGCAGTTGGTCCTCATCGGCCAGTCCTTCGGCGCCGACGTGGTCGCGCCTTCCCTCCCCTATGTGCCCTTGGCGCTGCGCAGGCATATCGCGCTTGTCGCACTGATCGTGCCGGGCGCGACCCGGCAATGGCGGGCGTCGCC
Source organism: Sphingobium sp. CCH11-B1 (assembly GCF_001556865.1). Taxonomy (GTDB): domain Bacteria; phylum Pseudomonadota; class Alphaproteobacteria; order Sphingomonadales; family Sphingomonadaceae; genus Sphingobium. The sequence continues at coordinate 4,610 of NZ_LSJY01000028.1, forward strand.
ATCCGAAATATTCTCTTTCACGGAACCGGAAGAGGATGCGGTGACGGCCGGGCGCAAATTGAGCTGGGTTCCGGTGCTCTGCATCTATGGCAAGGAAGAGGCAGCTAGCCTCTGCCCCGCCCTGCGGCAGGCCAATGCCGTGCGGCTGATGCTGCCGGGCGCCCACTCCCTCAATCACGACCCGGCGCTTGTCAGCAGGGCCCTCCTCCACGCCATCGATCGTACGATCGATCGGCACAGCGGCAAGGCATGATCGCCATGAATATGAGCCACGCCTTGCAAAGGCACCGATCCTGGTTCGCGATTCCTGCGATGCTGCTGATCGCGGCACTCGGAATAGCCGCGCTCGATCATCTCGTGGCCGACGTGCGGTGGAGCGATGTTCGTGCAGCGCTTGGGGCGCTCCCGCCGATCACGATCGCAAAGGCGCTTTTGTTCACGATCCTGAGCTATTTGGCGCTGACCTTCTACGATTATCTTGCCCTGCGCATCGTGGGTCGCCCCAAACGCTGGTCCATCGCGGCTCTTGCGTCCTTCTGCAGCTACACGCTGAGCCACAATCTGGGCCTTGCGCTGCTCACCGGCGGGTCGGCACGCATGCGGATCTACGGGGCGGCCGGCCTGACGAGCGGCGACGTCGCCAGGGTGATTGCGTCGGCCAGCCTGGCTTTCTGGGGTGGCGTGGTCATGCTTGCCGCCGCTTCGCTCGCGATCGGCCCGACGAGCATCGGCATGGGCGCGATGGGCATGGCGCTTCCGCTTCAACGGGCCGTGGGCTGGATACTGCTGGCGGCAGGAGCCGCGTCGATCGCCGCTCTGGGCCCGCGCGCGAGACAGATCGGGCTTTTCGGATGGACGCTGACCCTTCCCAACAGGGTGCAGGCGCTGGCTCAGCTTGGCCTGGCGGCAATCGATCTGATACTGGCTTCGGCCGCCCTTTTCATCCTGATGCCGCATCTGCCCTGGTCGCTCTACCCCTTGTTCTTCCTTAGCTATGTGCTGGCGATCATCGTCGCGCTGCTCAGTCATGTGCCCGGCGGACTGGGCGTGTTCGAGGCGGTGATCATCGCGCTCTTGCCTCAGGTCGATCGGCCCGCGCTGCTTACCGCGCTGATTGCATACAGGCTGGTTTATTATCTCCTGCCGCTCCTCGTCGCCCTTTGCCTCATCGCGCGGCATGAAAGCGTCATCTGGCAAAAGCCCGCGGGAAAGGTCCGCGAATTCGCGACGACCACCGGGCACATGCTTGCGCCCTTCCTTCTTTCCGCCGTCGTCGCGGCGGGCGGCGCGATCCTCCTTGCGTCAGGATCATTGCCGGCGCTGCCAGACCGGTTCCATGCCGTTTCCCGGCTGGTGCCGATGCCGTTCGTGGAAGCGTCGCATCTTGCGGCGAGCATCATCGGCGCCATGCTCGTGTTGCTTGCGTCCGGCCTCTATCGCCGTCTGGATGGCGCATTCTGGCTGACCAGATTGCTGCTGATCGCGGGCGCCTTCTTCTCGATACTGAAGGGGCTGGATTATGAGGAGGCGACCGTGCTGCTGCTCATTGCGGCCGTGCTGCAGGCCTGCCATGGCGCATTCTATCGGAAGACGAGCCTCACGTCTGCGATGTTGACGCCAGCCTGGGTCGGCGCGCTAGGCATCGCTGTCGCCTTGTCCGTGTGGATCGGCTTCATGGCTTATCGCCATGTCGAATATCAGAATGATTTATGGTGGCAGTTTGGCCGCCATCAGGATGCATCCCGTTTTCTGCGCGCTGCGCTGGCGGCCGGCGTCATCACCATTGCCGCTGCGATCTGGACGCTGCTCAGGCCAGCCGGGGCGGGACTTGGGTACCGATCTGACATAAGGCCGAGCGACGCCGCGATGCAGCTGGCAACAAGGACCGACGCCTGCCTTGCACTGACGGGAGACAAGCTGTTCGAAATATCGCCATCCGGCCGCGCCTTCCTGATGTATCAGGTGCAGGGCCATAGCTGGATCGTGATGGGAGATCCGGTCGGCGATCCCGCCGAATGGCCAGACCTGCTCTGGCGCATGCGGGAACGGGCGGATGCCGCCCAGGGCCGGCTCCTGCTCTATCAGATAAGCTTCGCCCTGCTGCCACTCGCCATCGACCTTGGTCTGTCGATCCTCAAATATGGCGAGGAAGCCCGGGTCGATCTCTCCCGTTTCACCCTTGAAGGCCCGGCGGCCAGGCCCTTGCGCCATGCCATGCGGCGGGTCGCCCGCGAAGGCGCGGTGTTCGAAATCGTGACCGCGGATCGCGTCGCCGACCTTCTTCCCGAGCTTCGCGCCATATCCGATGAATGGCTTGCTGAAAAAGCCACGACGGAAAAGAGCTTCAGCATCGGGCGGTTCGATCCCGACTATCTGGTCAAGTTGGATTGCGCGCTTGTTCGGTGCAACGGAGAGATCGTCGCTTTCGCCAATATATGGGCCACGACGGACCGCAAGGAGTTGTCCGTCGATCTGATGCGGCACCGCGCCAGCTCTCCGCCCGGAGTCATGGATTTCATCTTCATTCACCTGATCCTTTGGGGGCAGGAGCAAGGATTCGACTGGTTCACGCTGGGTCTGGCGCCTTTGGCGGGGCTGGAAGCGCGCCGGCTATCGCCGCTATGGGTGAAAGCTGCAGCCCTTCTTTATCGTCACGGCAACGCATTATATGGATTTGGCGGGCTGCGCGCCTATAAGGCCAAGTTCGCTCCGGTCTGGGAGCCGCGTTTCATTGCGGGACCGCAAGGCCTCTCCCTGGCGCGGGCGACATTGGACCTGCAGCGGCTTATCGGTGGCGGTCGCGGCAGCGCAGCGTCAAGGATGCGTAACGCGGCCATCCCGACAGGAAAAAGGGCGACGGAATCATGAGCCACAAGCTGCTGCTGGTCGAAGACGATGCGACGACGGCAGACTATATCGTCCAGGGATTGATCGAGGAAGGTTTCACCGTGGACCGGGCGGACAATGGCCGCGATGGCTTGTTCCTCGCCACCGAAGCCGTGCATGACGCCATCATATTGGATCGCATGCTGCCTGGGATGGATGGCCTGGCCGTGCTGGCCGCATTACGTGCCGCGCAGATTTTCACGCCGGTGATCCTGTTGTCGGCGCTCGCCACCGCAGACGAGCGCGTAAAGGGCCTGACGGCCGGATCAGACGATTATCTGACAAAGCCCTTCGCCTTCGCCGAATTGCTCGCGCGACTGCAGATCATTTTGCGGCGAGGCAGCCACCCCACACGGGAAACCCGGCTGTCCTGCGGCGATGTCGACATGGATCTTCTGTCCCGGACGGTGAAACGGGGCACCCGCGCGATCGACCTTCAGCCTCGGGAGTTTCGTTTACTGGAATATCTGCTGCGGCATAAGGATGAGGTCGTCACCCGCACCATGCTGCTCGAAGGCGTGTGGGATTATCATTTCGATCCTGGCACCAATGTCATCGACGTGCATATCAGCCGCTTGCGGCGCAAGATCGATGAGGAAGGCGAGCCTCCGCTCATCCACACCGTTCGCGGCGCGGGCTATCGGCTGGGGCGGCAGGACTGATCGTCCATGCGCTGGCGTCATAGCGTTATATGGCGATTTGCCGCCCTTGTCTTCCTGATGCAGATCGCCTGCGTCATGCTGGCGCTCGGTGCCGTGCATCAGTTCACCAGCCGGTCCGTCAACCAGGCCAGCCGCGAAGTGGCGGTATCCCTGCGCGACGACATCGCCGCCACCTATGCCGCCGCTGGCCTGAAAGCGGCGGCGGCGGCGGTACGGTTCCGAATTGCCACGGACCCCGCCAAAAGTTCGGTGATATTGTTGCTGGATCCCCGCGGGCAGCGGATTGCCGGGAACCTGAGTGGATGGCCGGCAGGTGTGGGACTGTCCGAAAGCTGGCGGCATGTCGATCTGCGGCGCAGCAAACAACAGGATCGCGAACCCCAGACGATGGGCATCGTGACGACCCGCTTTCCCGACGGCACGCAGCTTCTGACAGGACATGTCGTCGAAAATGATCTCCGCTTCGGCGGATATCTGGAGGCGTCCCTTGTCGGAGCCGTTCTTCTTGCCATACCGTTGGCAGGCTGCGCCGCTTTCGTCTCCGCCGCCATCATCAAGGGACGGCTGCGATCGGTCATCGAAGCGGCCGGCGCGGTGGGCAGCGGCGATATGGAGCGCAGGATAAAGCCGACGGGCAGCGGCGACATGTTCGATGCGTTGAGCGAAGAAATCAACGCCATGCTCGACCGGATCACGTCCCTGATGAACGAGATGCGGCTGGTCACCGATGGGCTTGCCCACGATCTGCGCTCTCCCCTCACCCGTATGCGCGCCGTGCTAGACAACGCGATGCGGCACAGCAAGGACGAGGAATCCACCGCCGCCCTCGAGAAGGCGCTGGAGGAAGGCGACACGTTGCTGCGCATGCTGGATGCGGCCTTGCTCATAAGCCGAGCGGAAGCCGGCATCGGACGGGACAGTTTCACTCCGGTGGATGTCGGTTCGCTCCTCCAGGACTTCCAGGAGATGTACGACGTGCTGGCCGAAGACCAGGGCGTGGTCATCGAGGTGAACGCGCCCGCCGGATTGATGGTGCGATCGCATCGGGAAATCTTCGGACAAGTATTGTCCAACCTGATTGACAACGCTCTTAAATATGGGGGCAACCGCATCCTGCTGTCCGCGCGGCGGCAGGATGGCTGGGTAGAGATCAGGGTGACCGACAACGGACCGGGTATTGCCGAGGATCACCGGCAGGAGGCTTTGCGCCGCTTTGCCCGACTGGATTCTTCGAGGCATATTTCGGGTGCGGGGCTTGGCCTGTCGCTCGCCGCCGCCGTCGCTCATCTCCACGGCGGCACGTTGACGTTGGGGGACGCAGCGCCCGGCTTGTCTGTGTCGCTGACACTTCCTGCAATGGCGGACGAACCCGGCATATCCACGTGACAGGTGCTTCAAGTTTCTCCTGTGACACTTTGCCGGTTGGCAAAGTGTCACGCGTGACAAAGCGTCATGGCGCCGAAAAGGGGGATTCACAGGGGCCGGATATTATGCTTGATTCACGATATGTTTCACGCGCCTTCCCATTGCTCATCGGCCAGTGGCGACATGGCCCAGTTGCTAGACATGCTTGCGCAAAGTTGCTCGCGCCCCCGTTACGCCTTCATGCTTTTGACGTTGATCGCCGACGTGGCCCGCCCGGACGGAAGCGCAGGGCCGGTCGTGAGGCATGAAGGCAACCTCATACCGCTGCGGGACTGGCTTTGCGATGCGCTTACACCCATGGCCCATCGCGATCCCCGTCGGATCGCCCTGGTCGAGCGGGTGCGTGACGACATGCGCAAGGCCGGTCAGTTGACCAACGACCCGGGTCGGGACGATCCATTGATCCAGGAAGAGGTGCTGATCCGCGCGCGGGCATCGGGGAAGACCAATTTGAGCCGGGCAGCTTCGGAACTTGTAAGAGCCGGGCTTTTGAAGCGCCACTATCAGGGCTATCGCGTCGATCACCTCAATCGCGGGGCGCAGCGGCAGGCCGTATATACGTTGATGGGGCGCGCCAAAGCATTGATGCCCATGACGACGGCCCGCGCCGTCCCCACCCGTGCGCCTCGCCAAGGCGAGTTGTTCGCCTCCTGAGCGAGGCGATCATCAATGCGTTTCGAGCTTCAGCCTCTCGGCAAGAGCTTCGATCTCTTCCGGGTCGAGCAACCATGTGCGCGTCTTGCGACCTTCCCGGTGGACGGGCTGCGTCAACACTATGCGCGCCTGTGCCTTGGCATGGGGCTTGTACAGGCCGAAATGCACGGCGCAGTCGCGGATGGTGCCGATCAAGGGCGGCTTGCCATCAAGATCGATCATCGTGGCAGGCTGATCCCACGGAATAGCGGCAATGCCGGGAAACTTCTGTTGCATGTCGGCATGGACACCATGGCCGGCCGCATAAATCAAGGGCCTCGCCCCAACAAGGCGATCAAAACCGGGTCGCCCGTGGCCCGAGGATCGCGCCGGATTTCCGCTTCTTCCCGGCCGATGGCGCGGAAGATCGCGTCGCCCATCTGTCCCGAAACCGCGTCGGCCAGCGCCGCGACATCCCTGCCGGAACCGGCGGACAAAGCAGCTGAGAGCATTTCAAAGATGTCCGAACGCAAGGCGCGCGCCATGCCCGGCATTATCGCTTCGATCAGCGATCCCCGCGTTTCTCTGGCAAGCAGGTCCGTCGCGGCGGTCGGTCCTCCGTGCAGCACACCCAGTGCGTCGGCAAATGTCATGCGCCGGATGGAGTCCGTGACGATCGGCGCGGCGGTCGATGCCAGATCCACCGCCACATCATTCAGCAGAATGGCCACCCGCTCCCGCACGGCGCGCGTGCGCAACAGAGCGGATAAAATGGCGCCACCCCGATCGCCGGCATCCTGCGGTGGCATTATTCGGGTTAATTGATCGTCGTAGAAGCCGCCCGGCTCGGTCAATCGGGCAAAGGCGCGCTCGGTAGATAGCAGAAGGAGGCGGCGAACACCCTCCTCGACCGAATAACCGCCCGTCGTCGTGGCGCAGCCGGCGAGCGGAAGCGCCAGCAGCCCGACGATCATCCCGCGCCTGCCCGGCCTCTGAATGTCTCCACCCATCATCACCTCCTATTCGAGGCTATGGGGCGGACAGGCTTGCCCATCGCTGAACGATCAGGTTGCGCCGTGCCATCCTCCGCCCAGCGCCCGGAATAGATCCACCTGCGCGAAGGAGACAGCCCGGCTGGCGGTGGCGAGTTCGGCTTCAGCGCCCGCGAGCGTGCGTTGCGCGTCGAGCACCGTCAGGAAATCGATCTGGCCTTCGCGCTGCCTCGCCAGGCTGATCCGTGCTGCCCTTGCCGCCTCGTCCCGCGCGGCGCCCAGCGTCCGCATGCGATCGATGGCATGCGCATAGGTTGAAAGGGCACGCTCCGTTTCTTCCAGCGCCTGCAAGATGGTGCCGTCAAATGCGGCGAGCGAAGCGGCGCTGTCCGCCTTTGTCGCGCCTATCCTGGCGCGGATCGCCTCCTGGTTTGGGAAGGCCCAGCTGATCAGCGGTCCCAACAGCCAGTTCAGCGGGCCGCCACCGAACAGATTGCCCCCGCCCAGAGCCGTGCTGCCGACCGACCCGCCCAAGCTGATGCGCGGATAGAGGTCGGCGGTCGCGACGCCGATCCTGGCCGTATCGGCCGCCAGTCGCCGTTCGGCCGCGCGCACATCAGGCCGGCGCGAGAGCAGCGCCTGCCCGTCGCCCACCGGGATAGGCTGCGACAATTGTGGCGTGCGGACAGCCGCGCGAACGGCGTCGGGCAATTGCTGTGGGGTACGGCCCGTGAGCGTCGCCAATCGGAAAAGCGCGGCATCCCTGTCCGCCTGGAAAGAGGGGATAGCGGCCTTCTGCTGATCGCGCAGGGCGGCGACGCGAATGACGTCAAGCCTGTCGGAGCGCCCCGCGTCGAACCGGGCACTGGTGATCCTGAGTGACTGGTCAAGCAGATGCACCGTCCGTTCGGCCACCGCCAGTCGTTCCGCCGTCGCCGTCACATCCAGATAGGCTCTCACCGTATCGGCGATAACGGCCACCCGGACCCCGTCCGCATCGGCCTGCGCCGCGCCAAGATCGCCACGCGCTGCCTCCACGCCGCGCCTGACCCGACCGAACAGGTCGACTTCGTAGGAAAGGTCGACGCCAGCGTCGAAAATCCAGTTCTCGCGATCGACCCCCGGCAGCGAGCGGATCGTGGATGTGCGGCTATAGCTTTCGGACACATCCAGATTGGTCTGCGGCAATCGGTCGGATTTAGCGCCTCGCAGCGACGCCCGCGCCCTTTCGATGCGCGCCACGGCTTGCCGGATGTCCGTGTTGGCGGCGAGCGCATCGTCCACCAACTGGTCGAGCAACGGGTCGTGATAGAGCGCCCACCACCGTTCTTGTGCCGGATTTGCCGACAAGGCGGGATTGGCTGCTCCCATGAACGGAGCCGCCGCCAGAGGAGGAGGTGCAGGCGCCTTATAATCCGGCCCGGCGGCGCAAGCGGTCAGTGCACTGGCGCCAAGAAGAAGGGCGGTTAAGTGACGGATCATGATCATGTTCCTTATTCCGCAGGCTGGAGCGTTGCGTCGCCAGCCTTGTCCTTGCGCCGGGCGAAGCGATCGCCCAGCGCGCGGCACACGACATAGAATGTGGGCGTGAAGAGCAGGCCGAAGGCGGTGACGCCCGCCATCCCGAAGAAGACCGCTGTTCCCAGCGCCTGCCGCAACTCCGCCCCTGCGCCCTTCGCGATCACCAGCGGCACTGCGCCAAGAATGAAGGCGAAGCTGGTCATGAGGATCGGGCGGAGCCGGGTCTGCGCCGCCTGAACCGCCGCATCGATCGGCGACAAGCCCTGTTCTTCTTCCGCCTGCTTTGCGAATTCGACGACCAGAATGGCATTCTTGGCAGCAAGCGCGATCAGCACGACAAGGCCGATCTGGGTCAGGATATTATTGTCCATCCCCCGCAGGTTGACGCCCAGCATCGCGGCAAAGAGGCACATGGGCACGATCAGAATGATCGACAGCGGCAACGTGAGGCTCTCATACTGCGCCGCCAGCACCAGGAAGACGAAGAACACCGCCATGCCGAAGACCAATCCGGCCGTGTTGCCGGCGATCTTCTGCTGATACGCCACCGCCGTCCACTCCGCGCCATAGCCGGCCGGCGCAGCGGCGGCGAGCTTCTCCATCGTGGTCAGCGACTGTCCGGACGAATAGCCAGGGGCCGTATCGCCGTCGATCTCGACCGCAGGCAGCAGGTTGTAGCGTACCACGCGATAGGGGCCGGTCTTGTCCTTGAAGGTGGAGACGGAACCGATCGGAACCATCTGCCCGCTGTTGGAGCGGGTTTTCAGGTTCGCGATGTCAGCCACCGTCCCGCGATGATCGGCATCGGCCTGCGCGGTGACACGATAGGTGCGCCCCAGCAGGTTGAAGTCGTTGACGAAGGACGAACCCAGATAGACCTGCATCGCTTCGAATATCCGCTCTGGCGGAACGCCCAGGAGATCGGCTTTGCGGCGATCCACATCGGCATAAACGCGTGGCGTGCCCACGTCGAACAGCGTGTAGACCATTGCCAGTCCCGGCGTCTGGTTCGCCTTGCCGATCAGTTCGCCCGCCACCTTGTTAAGCTCGGCGTAGCCGCGGTCCTCGCGATCCTCGAGCATGATCCGATAGCCGCCGGCAGATCCGATACCCTGGATCAAGGGCGGGGGGATGAGCAGGATGCGGGCCTTGTCGTAGCCTGCGACGGCCTTGTTGGCCTCGGCCATGATGCCGGCATAGGTGGCGCCCTCCTCCTTGCGCTCGGCAAAGCTCTTGAACGGGAAGTAGATCGCGGCGCTGTTGGGCGCTTGCGTCTGGGACGGCCCGTGGAAGCCGGCGAACATCACTGCTCCGCGCAGCCCCTTGATCGGCAGAATCCTGGCGGCGACCTCGCGCGTTACCTTGTCGGTCCGCTCAAGCGACGCACCCGGCGGCAGCTGCACGACGGCCAGGAAATATCCCTGGTCCTGGGCTGGAATGAAACCGCCAGGCGTCGCCCAGAAGAGTGCGGCAGTCGCGGCGATCAACCCGGCATAGGTCAGCAGCATCTTCTTGGGCCGCGCCACGAGGAAACGCGTAAGGCGGCCATAGTTCATGCTCAGGCGGTCGAAGCCGCGATTGAACATGTCGACAGCTATGCCAAGCTTCTGCCGCCAGACCGGGTCGCCGCTACGATCGCGGTGACCATGTTTGGATTTCAGGAGCAAGGCCGCCGCAGCCGGCGAGAGCGTCAGCGACAGGATGAGCGAGATGATCGTTGCGGTCGATATGGTCACCGCAAACTGCTGATAAAAGGCGCCGGAAATGCCGGTGATGAACAGCGTCGGCACGAAGACGGCGCACAGCACCAGGACGATCGCCACCAGCGCGGTCGATACCTCGTCCATAGAGGTGCGCGCCGCCTCCAGAGGACTCATGCCATTTTCTATGTTGCGTTCGACATTCTCCACCACGACGATGGCGTCGTCGACGACGATGCCGATCGCCAGGACCAGGCCAAAGAGCGACAGGTTGTTGAGCGAATAGCCGAGGGCGGCCAGCATGGTGGCAGTGCCGATCAGCGAAACGGGGATGGCGATGATCGGGATGATCGCCGCGCGCCAGTTCTGGAGAAACACCAGGATGACCAGGACCACCAGCAGAACCGCCTCGATCAACGTCTGATAAACGGCGTCGATCGACTGGCTGATGAACTCGGTCGGGTTGTAGATGACGCTATACTCAAGCCCTTTGGGGAAGCGATTGGACAGCGTGTCCATTTCCGCCTTCACCTTTTCCGCCGCGTCGAGCGCGTTGGAGCCGGGGCGCTGCATAACGGCGATGACCACCGTGGGCTTGTTCGACAGATAGGTGTTGATGCCGTAATCCTGCGCGCCCAGCTCCACCCGCGCCACGTCGCTCACGCGGACCTGTCGGCCATCGGCGTCGGTGCGGATCACGATGTTGGCAAATTGGCGAGGCTCGGTCAGGCGCCCTTGCATCTCGACGCCAAGTTGGAAGGCTTCCCCGCGATCATATGGGGGCTGGCCGATGGAACCAGCAGACACCTGAACATTCTGGGCACGCAGCGCCTGGACAATCTCGCCCGCGGTCAGATCGAGCGCAGCCGCGCGATCCGGGTCGATCCAGATGCGCATGGCATAGTCACGCGACCCGAACAGCTGCACGTCGCCCACGCCATCCAGCCGGGCGAGACGGTCGCGCACCTGCGTCAGCGCATAGTTGGACAGATAGTTGCGGTCGAACGTGCCATCGGGCGACTGTAGATTGACGACCATGAGGAATTCGGGCGTCGTCTTGCGCGTGACGACGCCGAGACGCTGAACTTCTTCGGGCAGGCGGGGAACGGCCACCGCGACCCTGTTCTGGACCAGAACCTGCGCGGCATCGAGGTCGGTGCCGATCTTGAAGGTCACCGTGATGAGGACCTTGCCGTCGCCCGTCGACTGGCTGCTCTGGTAGAGCATGTCATCGACGCCGTTGATCTCCTGCTCGATCGGCGCGGCGACCGTCGAGGCAACGGTTTCCGCCGACGCTCCGGGATATTGCGCCGCGACGGTCACGGTCGGCGGCACGATGTCGGGATATTGGCTGACGGGCAGCCCGATGAAGGCCAGAGCACCCACAACGGTGATCACGACCGCGATCACGGCCGCAAAGATGGGCCGGTCGATGAAGAAACGGGAGAAACGCATCGGATCGTCCTTTGCGAGCAAAAACCGGCCGTACGATCCGGAAAACCGGATCGCAGACAGTCACATTGCAGTTGCGGGTCGAATGAAGATCAGCGAGCGAAGGTAGCCTGCGCCGCCGCGGGCGAGAATGCGTCCGTTGCCGACACTGGCGCCGCCGCAGGCCTGATCGGAACAGGCCGCACCGAAACCTTCGCGCCCGGCATGGCAGCCTGCAGGTTTGAAACGATCACACGATCCTGCGGGGTGAGGCCAGAACGGATGATCCGCAGGCCGTCCACGATAGGACCAAGTTCCACCGGCTTGGCGGTCACGACATCGTCCTTGCCGATGGTCAGCACAGTCTTGCGTGCCTGGTCGGACTGGATGGCCTCGTCCGGCACGAGCAGCGCATTGACCTTGCCGCCATCCGACAGACGCATGTTGCCGAACAGGCCGGGTGTCAGGAAATTGTCGGAATTGGGGAGGACAGCCCTGACACGGATCGTGCCCGAATGGGGATCGAGCCCATTGTCGGTAAAGTCGAGCCTGCCTTTCCAGCGATAGTCCGCCTCATCCTGCAGACGGATTTCGACCTTATCGCCCCCCTGCCCGTCGCGCCGCGACTTGAGGTAAAGCGCTTCCGAGGCATCGAAGTTGAAGTAGATGGGGTCGAGTTTGTTGACGGTCGTCAGAAGAGTTGCGCCGGTCCCCTCAGCCCCCGAAACGAGATTGCCGATATCCACTCGCCGATCCGACACACGGCCGGCGATCGGAGCGCGGATCCTGGTGAACTCCACATCGAGAGCCCGCTGCCGTTCACGGGCCTGCGCCGCTGCCAAAGCAGCCTGCGCCGCCTGAAGGCGCGAGCGGAGCGCATCGATTTCGCTGGCCGATATCGCTTCGTCGCCGGTCAGCCGCTGGACGCGCGCATAATCATTCTGGGCGAGCAGCAATGCGCTGCGCGCCGAGGCGCTGTTCGCGCGAGCTTCGGCTAGCGCAGCCAGAAAGGGCCGCTGGTCGATCGTGAAGAGCAGCTGGCCCTGGCGGACATAGTCCCCGTCGCGAAAGTGGATGGCGGTGACGGCACCCGATACGCGCGGGCGGATGTCGACCGTCTGGCTGGGCGCGAACCGCCCGACATAATCATCCCATTGCGTCACCGCTCTTAAAAGGGGCGCCGATACGCCGACCGTGGCGATGGGCGCGGCGGACGCCTGCGCTTCCGGCTGCGCCGCGAATTTCCACGCAACCCCGCCCAGCAGCAGCACGCCGATCGCAGCCCAAGCTGCACGTCGCTTCATGCCGCTTCTCGACCCGGAAAGGTTGACGCCTTTCGCCTGACCGTCTTGCTCGATCCTGGTCACCATATTCATGCGCGGGGCCCCTTCAATGCGCGACGCGCTGCCGTAACTGCAGACAGCAGGGTTTCGAGCTGCCCTTCGCTGAAGCCAGCCGCCAGAAAAGCGTCGATCGATGAGGGACGGACGGCAAAACCCTGATGCCAGGCCTCGACAGCCAGACGCCGCAAAGCCTCCAGCTTGCCGTCCGCCAACTGGAAATGCGGCTGGGGTCCAAAGAGGATCGTCTTTAGCCGGGACCACCGGCCCGGAGCGCGCAAAGACGCCATTCCATCGGTTCGCGCAAGGTGCACGATCTGCCATTCTGCGGTGGTAAACCCAAGCGCAGCAGTCTTGATGCGCTCGCGCATCGCAGGCAAAGCAAGTCCAGCCCCCGCCGCTGGCAGCGGCTGGGCGAAATCTACATACGCCATATTCAAAACCCCTTGTTGAACGCTCAAGGCAACGGGAGGCGTGAACAGGCCATTCGCCCGTCACGCCGGATCATTCCAAGATCGCGCAAAACCGTTGAACCGGGGCAAACCCGGTCAGCAGGAAAGATGATGGTCGCAACCGCCATTCAGCGGAACGCTCCCATTGTCGAATGGTCAACTCATACAGACATCAGCATAATTTGCTCCTTCGAGGCAAAGCCTCACCGGAATTCATACTGACTGGTATATAATGGCGAGCAGTTCCTCGTCAACGACTTTTTATACCGACCGGTATTTTTCTGAAAATGCCTGTCAGGAGGACATTTTACTTCGTCGGCCACATCGTCAACGTCGTATGGACCAGCTGCTCCAGCTGCTGGCGGCTTGCTCCACCGCTCGCCTGCACACCCATGCCCTGGATCACGGCCATCAGATAAGCAGCAAGAGCCGCAGGCTCGACGCCGTCCGGCAAATCCCCCTCTTCCTGTGCCCGCTCCAGCCGCTCGATGAGCGCCCTGTCCGACGACGCCCGCCGGGCAATCACATCCGCCTTGATGGACTCCGCCTGCGTCGTGCAGGCCACCATGCTCATGACCCCAAGACAGGCACGCGGGTCATTGCTTCCCGTCTGCATGTCCAGCGTTCCGCGCAGCAGCCGCTCCGCCACGCCACGCGCCGTCGGTTCCTGCAAGGCCGAACGCATGTAGCAGAGCTTGTCGCGCTCGTAGAGGTCCAAAGCCTTGTGAAACAAGGCTTCCTTATTGCCGAAACAGGCATAGAGGCTGGGTTTGGTTATCCCCATCGCTTCCGTCAGTTCGGCAAGGGAGGCGCCCTCATATCCCTTTTCCCAGAATACCGTAAGCGCAGCCGACAAGGCCTCTTCGGGATCGAATTCCCGAGGACGTCCCCTCGTTGCAGATTCCGCGGCGCTTTTCATACCGGACGGTATATAGTGCGGCTAGCCAGCATGTCCAGCCCCGGTGCCGAAGGGGTCGGCGCCCAGCCGATCAGCGTGCCAGTTCAAATGGTCCGCCATGAAGGTGGACACGAAATAATAGCTATGATCATAGCCGGGCTGCAATCGCAGTGTCAGGCGCTGCTCCGCGCGCTTGCAGGCTGCCGCGAAAAGCTCCGGCTTCAACTGTTCTTCAAGAAACGGATCCGCGTCCCCCTGATCGATCAGGATGTCAGACATCCGCGCGCCGTCCTCCACCAATGCGACCGCGTCATGATGCCGCCAGCGCCCCCTATCCTCCCCGATATAGGCCCCAAACGCCTTTTGGCCCCATGGAACCTGCGATGGGGCGACGATCGGCGAGAAGGCGGACACCGCGCGAAAACGTCCCGTCATGCCCAGTGCCATGGTCAAGGCACCGTGACCGCCCATCGAATGACCCATGATCGACTGTCGCTGCATATCGGCCGGATATTCCTGCTCGATCAACGCCGGCAGTTCCTCCGTGACGTAGGACCACATCCGGTAATGCGTCGCATAAGGCGACCGGGTCGCGTCGACGTAAAAGCCCGCGCCAAGACCCAGATCGTAGCTTCCCTGCGGATCGTCGGGCACATCATCGCCGCGCGGGCTGGTGTCGGGCGCCACGAATATCAGCCCCAACTCGGCACAGGCGCGACGATATTCCCCCTTTTCGGTCACGTTCGCGTGGCTGCAGGTCAGGCCGGACAGATACCAGACCACCGGCAACCTGACGCCGTCTTCATGGGGCGGGACATAGACCGAAAAGGTCATGTCCGTACCAGTGGAGGAGGACGCATGTCGGCAAATATCCTGCCGCCCACCAAAGGCGACATGGCTCTCGACGATGTCCATCATCAGTAAAGGACGACGCTGCGGATCGATTCGCCCTGGTGCATCAGGTCGAACCCCTTGTTTATCTCTTCAAGGCTGAGGACATGGGTGATCATGGGATCGATTTCTATCTTCCCGTTCATATACCAGTCGACGATCTTCGGCACGTCCGTCCGGCCTTTCGCCCCGCCGAAAGCGGTACCCTTCCACACTCGTCCGGTCACCAGCTGGAACGGGCGGGTGCTGACCTCCTTGCCGGCTTCGGCCACCCCGATGATGATGCTTTCGCCCCATCCCCGATGGCAGCATTCCAGTGCAGTCCGCATGACATCCGTATTGCCGGTGGCATCGAAACTGTAGTCGGCGCCGCCGTCCGTCAGTTTCAGCACCTCGGCAATCACGTCCTCGCGGCTCTTGCCCTTCCCGTTGATGAAATGCGTCATGCCAAAGCGGCGCCCCCATTCCTCGCGTTCGGGATTGATGTCGACGCCCACGATGACGTCCGCGCCGACCATCCGGGCACCCTGAATGACATTGAGGCCGATGCCGCCCAGCCCGAACACGACAACTTTCTCGCCGACCTGCACCTTGGCGGTGTTGACGACGGCCCCGACGCCGGTGGTGACGCCGCAACCGACATAGCAGCTTGCCTGAAAGGGCGCGTCCTCGCGAATTTTTGCCACTGCGATTTCGGGCAGCACGGTGAAGTTGGAGAAGGTCGAGCAACCCATATAATGGTAGATCGGCTGTCCCTTGTAGGAAAAGCGGGTCGTGCCATCGGGCATCAGGCCCTTGCCCTGCGTCGCGCGGATGGCCGTGCAGAGGTTGGTCTTGCCCGACAGGCAGCTTTTACACTGACGGCATTCGGGCGTGTAGAGCGGAATGACATGGTCCCCCGGCACGACGCTGGTCACGCCCTGCCCGACTTCGCGCACGATGCCCGCCCCTTCATGACCCAGCACCGAAGGGAAGATGCCTTCGCTGTCGAACCCGTCCAGCGTGTAGGCGTC
Source organism: Sphingobium sp. CCH11-B1 (assembly GCF_001556865.1). Classification (GTDB taxonomy): domain Bacteria; phylum Pseudomonadota; class Alphaproteobacteria; order Sphingomonadales; family Sphingomonadaceae; genus Sphingobium. The sequence continues at coordinate 20,454 of NZ_LSJY01000028.1, forward strand.
GGTATGGCAGATGCCGGTCGCCATAATCTCGACCAGCACCTCGCCCGGCTTTGGACCTTCCAGGTCCAGCTCCACGATCTCGAGCGGCTTCTTGGCCTCGAAAGCCACGGCGGCGCGGGTCTTCATGATTTGTCTCCAGCAAGATAAGCGGACGGTGCGTTTCCCAGGCCGCCTCTAGCAAGATTGCATCGCGGCGATAAAGCCCTGTTTGAGACCACTTCTTCCCGGTTCCCCAGTCCGCAGACAGACGATCTGGCCCGGTCAAGCTTGCCGAAGGGCACGGGCCGGCCGAACGGAGAGGAGCGGGACGGAGCCGATCATGCCGATGGCGAGCGTCAGCATCGCGCCAGCCGCCAGTGTCGCCAACACGATCGCCCAATCAGGTGCCCAGGAAAATTCGAACAACTGCACGATGACGAACCAGGCCGCCGCGCTGCCCAGAGCCAGCGCCAACATGGCCAGGATCGCGGCGAGCAACGCATATTCGACTGCTTGCCCTCCCAGCAATTGGGCCCGCGTCGCGCCCAGCGTCTTCAAGATAATGCTGTCATAGACCCGCGATTGCCGGGACGCGGCGATGGCCCCTACCAGCACGGCAATGCCAGCCAATATGGCGACCGATGCCGCGACGAGGATGGCCCGTGCCATTTGCGAGAGAATCGCCCCGACCTGATCGATGACATCCGAAACGGCAATCACCGAAGCGCCCGGGAAGGCCGCGAGAACGGCCCTTGCCACGGCGTTGGCGTGGCGCGGGTCCATCGTGATCGTCGCTGCGACCGTATGCGGCGCGGAGCGAAGCGTATCAGGCGTGAAAACCAGGATATAGTTGAAGCCCATCGTATCCCAGTTCACCTTGCGCAGGGATGCGATGCGCGCCTTGATCTCCCGGCCCAGCACGGACACGGTGAGCGTGTCGCCGATACCAATGCCCAGCAACTTCGCCGCTTCGATATCCAGGGAGACAAGCGGCGGCCCCCGGTAGTCGGCCGGCCACCATCGCCCTTCCACCAGATCGCTGCCTTCGGGCAATGTGTCGCTGTAGGTCACGCCGCGTTCCCCGCGAAGGAACCATGCCCCCTCCGGAATGGCTTTCAGCTCCGCCACCCGTTGATCGGCATAGGCCGTGATCGTCCCGCGCAGGACGGGAACGATGTTGAGCCGGGCATCCGCCGCTTGTCCCGCCACGATGCGTCGGAACGCTGCCTGGCTGCGTGCGGGGACGTCCAGCACGATCTGCGCGGGTGCCTTTTCCGGCACGACGCTGCGCAACTCTGCGTCCAGGCTGGTCTGGATCGCGGCAAGAGTAACGAACAGGGTCAAGGCGAGTCCCAACGCCACCACGAGAGATATGGTCGATGCCCCCGGTCGATGCAGATTGGCGACCGCCATGCGCAAGAGCGGCCGCCGCGCCCTTGGAAGGCTCCGCGCGATTCCGCGAATGGCTGCGCCGACCGCGACGAGAAGCAACAGGGTCAAAACGACGCCAGCGATCACTCCGGCAGAAAAGATCGGTTGTTCGGCAGTGACGAGCACGAGCAGGATGAGCATCAACGCCGCGCCCGTCATGCCAGCCAAGCTACGCCGGTCAAGACCGGTACGCCGCTCCACACCCCGGAAGATGGCTGCGGCCGGTTCGCTGCGCGCCCGCGCCAGAGGCGGGAAAGTGAAGATGAGCGCGACGAGCAGACCATAGGCGGCGCTTGTGGCCAGGGGCACCGGGTGAAGGCCGAGACCCGGCCGAACCGGAAGCGCATCGCCCGCAACGGAGATGATGAGCAGCGGCAGGATCGCGCCGACGATCAATCCCGCACCGATGCCTATGAGCGCGACGGCGGCGATCTGTAGCCGGTATATGCGCCCTATGTCCGACGATGTCGCACCGACAGCCTTCAGCGTCGCGATGCTGTTGCGCTTGCCGGCGAGATAGGAGGCGACGCCATTACTGACACCGATGCCGGCTATCACCAGGGCGGCAAGACCGATCAAGGACAGGAACTGGCCCATCTGGTCGATGAACCGATTGGCGCCTGGCGCGGCCCGCTCCCGATCCTTGAACACCCATCCTTCCGTCGCGCGCGCGCGCTCCCAGTCGCGTCGCACGGTGGCGGGATCGTAGCGGGGCAGCAGTCGGATGCGATATTTCGATGTGTAGAGGCTGCCGGGCTGGATGAGTTGCGTTCGTCTCAGGCCTTCAAGCGAGAGGATGGCGACCGGTCCCAGCGTGAACCCTTCGCCCAGCCGATCCGGTTCATCGGCGATGATGTCGGATATCGTAAAATCTGCCGATCCATAATGAAGACCATCGCCCGGACGCAGGCTCAATCGTTCGGCCAGCGCTTCACTCACGAGTATCTGGCTTTGGCTGAGGGGACGGTAAGCCGATCCCCTTAGCCGCAACGTTCCATAGAGAGGGTAAAGATTGTCGACCGCTTTCAGTTCCGTCAGTACCGGAACGGCGCGTGGGCGCCCCGCCTGCGCCACAGGCTGCGCCATCGCCCGCGTTCGAATCGTTTCACTGACGGTCCCCAGCTGACGGAAAGCTTCCTTGTCACCGAAGCCGGCCTCACGCTGCGTCATGCCGATTTCGATATCGCCGCCAAGTATGACCCGGCCACGATCACTCAGTTCCTGCGTGATCGCGCTCGTAAGGCTGCCGATGGCGGCAAGGGCCGCGACACCGAGGAAAAGGCAGATGAAGAGCAGACGCAGCCCGCGAAATCCCGGATGAAGATCGCGGCGTGCGATGGACCAGGCTGCGCGCCAGCTCAGAGCCTTCATGCCGCGCGGTCCGCGACGATCCGCCCGTCCTGCATTTCCACGATCCGCCCGCACCGCTGGGCCAGACGCGGATCATGCGTGATGATGACAAGCGTGGCTCCCGTGGCGCGTTGCCGGTCGAACAACAAGTCCACGATGGCCGCTCCCGTAATCGCATCGAGATTGCCGGTCGGTTCATCGGCAAAAAGCAGGTCCGGCCGCGGTGCAAGCGCACGAGCGATCGCTACACGCTGCTGTTCGCCGCCGGACAGTTGGGTCGGATAATGGTTCAGCCGATGGCCGAGGCCCACCGCGCGAAGCTCTTCCACCGCAACATCGAACGGGCGGGCGTTGCCGGCCAATTCCAGCGGCACCGCCACATTCTCGGTCGCCGTCATCGTGGGGAGAAGATGAAAGGCCTGCAGCACGATGCCGATGCGGCCGCGCCGTGCGCGGGACAGATCGTCCTCGCTCATAAGGCTGAAATCCACGCCACCCACATCCACCGTGCCGCCGCTGGCGCGTTCAAGACCGGACAGCACCGCCATCAGGGAGCTTTTGCCCGATCCAGACGCGCCCAGGATCGCAACCGTCTCTCCTTTTTGGATGACAAGATCGACGCCTTTCAGAATTTCCAGTTCAGCGCCGCTCGATCCGAGCCGCAAGGTGACATTGGACGCATGGATCGCGATAGTGGCCGGATCAACGGTGGATAGCATGAAGAAGGAACACTCCGTGGCAGGCCGATATCTCCAATATGGATTACTGACGCTGATTGTCCATCTAACGGCCAGCTGTTCCGACAATCCGCCTCCCCCTCCTGCCCCGGCCAATATGGCCGCGGCAGCCCCGAACCCGTCCCCGGTGCCCCCAAGGGCGGACCAGAAGCTGATCGTCGCCTTCGGAGACAGTCTTTATGCCGGATATAATCTCGACCCCGGCAAGGGGCTTGCCCCCGTGCTCGAAAAGAGCCTTGCAGCCGGTGGGCTGCAGGCGCGGGTCGTCAACGCCGGCGTGTCCGGGGATACGTCCGCCGCCGGGTTGGCGCGGCTCGCATTCACGCTCGACGGGCTGCCGCGCAAGCCGGACTTGATGCTGGTCGGCCTGGGCGGCAACGACATGCTGCGCGGCCTCGATCCGTCGGCCACGCGCGGCAATCTCGACGCCATCCTCCAAGAAGCGAAGAAGCGCAGGATCAGGGTCATGCTGACAGGTATGCTCGCTTCACCCAACATGGGCGGCGACTATGCGACGGCCTTCAACGCCATCTATCCCGACCTTGCTCGCCAATATGGCGTTGCGCTCTACCCCTTTCTGCTGGATGGCGTAATCGGACGCAGAACCATGCTGCTCCCCGACGGCATCCATCCCAACGACAAGGGCATCGACCTTATCGCCGCCAGATTGGCGCCGATGGTCGCCAGGGAGCTGCAACCCTGATCCTTCGTCACATATCGTAGCGCAGAAGGCCCCCTGGATGGAAGTCCAGGGGGCCTTGCGATGATATCCTTCGGCGGGGATTACATCCGCATGCGCAGGCCGACCGTGAACGTGCGGCCCAGCGGGTTGGACACGAAGCCGTTATAGCCCCATGCTCCGCCCAGAATGCCCGCCGTGTGATGAATAGGAATAGGCGTTCTCGCCCTGCGCAACCGATCCGGACGTCGAGATCGACGGCACCGCTAGTGCGGCTGGAAGTTGTGCAAGCCGCGGGGATAAGGATTGATGGCGACGCGAGTAGCCATTTTGCCAACCTGACCGCCGAAGCTGGCACGGTGCCACCGCCCTTGCGCCGCGGTGACGATGTCGCCGGGCGAGGCCGTAAAGAAGGGAACGCCTTCTATCTGGTAGTCGATATTGCCTTCCATCACGAACCAGAACTCATCATAGCCGAAATGGAAGTGGCCAAGGTCAGTAGCCGGTGGCGTCTTGATGCCAGGACCACGGATATTGTTTACGAAGAGATGATCGCCCGCAATGAATGACCCTGCGCGCTGCCCGCCTTCGACAACATCCTTATAATAATCGAGATAGGGCCGGTCGTTCGGGCCATAGCGACCGTCCCCGCCCATCAGGGACGCCTTGACGTACGTGAAACCTTTGACGTCCCTGGGCTTGTCCGGCTTTGTCGCGACCGGATAAAGGGGAACATCCCCAGCCCCATGGATTTCAAGCCACAGTGCCGGCTCGCTGCCGACGGCTTCAAGCGTGAAGGGCAGCCGGAATGGAATATGCACCTCCCCACCCTTGACTGCGATGAAGGGCTCCTGTCCCTTGATGGACACCCGCAGCTGTCCGCCCCAGACGATCAGGGCGGTCGCATTGTCGGCATACATCAGGGACTCCGTCCGCTGTCCCCCCGCCATCTGGCGCCAGTCGGCCTCCAGATCGCGGTTGCGGACCACTGGCTGGCGCCAGTTCGCCTGCCCGCTATGCGCAGCCAGAATGTCGGCGAGTTTCCAATGCGGCTTGTTGGGCGCCTCATAGGCCCGCGGAGGCGTGCGTTTTGGCGACCAGCCGATTTCCATGGGAGGGCGCGCGAGCGGCCTGGGCGGGGTGGCCGAAGGCGCTGACGGGGTCTGCGCGGCAGCAGCAGCCATGAGCAAAGCCGGCCCGCACAGACAGGAAGCAGCCTTGAAGATCGTCATCATTCCTCCCCTTCAGCAGACTTTTGCGTCTTGCCATTTATCATATAGGATATGATAGTTCAGCTTTAGTCAAACAAATAATGACCGCGAAGGAGACGGTGTGTGAAGGTTAACTGGAAGTGGGCGTTCTCTGCCCTACTAATAGGACAGCCCGTCATCCTTTTCGCGCAGGAAGACGGATGCGCAAGCATCGACGATCCGTCCGCCAGGCTTGCTTGCTATGATGTGCGATCGGGCCGCGCCGCGCAATCGGGTGCAGCGCCCGCTCCGTTCCCTGTTCCGTCTTCGACAGCGCCCATGACAAGTCCCACCCTGTCAAACGCTGACCTCGATCAGCGTCAGGCCCTGAAAAGCCGGACCGATTTGAAAGCCGGTTGAAGACGGTGGTGCCGCTTCGCCATGGCTATTTCAGGTTGGAACTGGCCGACGGCACGTCGTACGACACGACCACCGTTGCGCCTCCACCCATTGTCGGCAACCTCATCCATGTGCACCGCACCCCCTTTGGCACGACCTTCTTCGATATCGACGGCCGCAAACCCTTTACCGTCAGACTGTCACGACGCCAGTAACGGCGTCCGGTCCATTGTCATCCGCGACCGGCTCAAGCAGCCGGTTGGGATCGACGACAGCCCATGCCAGAACCCCTGTCAGGACGATCGCGGCGCCCGCTATGAACGCTGCGGTCCAGCCAAATTGGGCGGCGATCATCGGCGTCAGGGTTGAGGTGAGCGCGCCACCGATCTGGCATCCCATGTTCATGAACCCCGACACCACGCCGCTATGCTGGCCGGAAATGTCGGCGGTCACCGACCAGAAGGAGCTTTGCGACAGATAGATGGCGCCAGCGCCGCCCGCCAGGATCAGCACCGCCAGCGGCGCATTGTCCACCATGGAGCCGCTCGCCAAGAACAGGCCTGTAAGGATGAAGGATATGATCCCAAGGCCCGAACGCCCCCAGTACAGGCCATAACGCGCCGAAACCCGGTCGTTGATCACCCCGCCCAGAAGGCAGCCGAAGGTCATGCAGAGGAAGGGCAGCATGGAGAAGACCGCGCTGGACTTGACGTCCAACTGTCTGGCTTCGGCCAGATAGATGAAGAACCAGCTGAAGAAAATCCAGATGACATAGCCAAAGGCGAAATAGCTGACGAACAGGCCCCATACGTTGCGGCTGCTCAGGATTGTGCGCCATGGAATGGGATCGCCTGACCGCGCCTTTGCAGGCGGGAGACCGGCCTCAATATGGGCAAGTTCGGCGGCGTTGACGGACGGATGCTCCTGCGGGCGATCCCGTGAAAGCCAGAACCAGATGGCAGCGGCGGCGAGCCCCACTACCGCGCAGACATAGAAGGATGCGCGCCAACCGCCCCATAATATGACCGCAGTGATGAGCGGGGGGGTGATCCCGGACCCAGCGCCGACGCCGGCAAAGATCCACCCGTTGGCCTTGCCGCGCTCTTGCGCGGGGATCCAGCGGGACAGAAATTGATTGCCGCAGGGATAGACCACGGATTCGCCGATCCCCAGCGCAAAACGGGTCAGTGCAAGCAGCAGGAGAGCGCCGCTTCCCTGCGGATGAATCAGTGCGGTAGCAGCGGTAAATAACCCCCACCAGACCAATGCCCCTGTAAGGACGATGCGAGGGCCAAAGCGGGCTGCAAGCCAGCCTGCGGGAACCTGGAACAGGGCATAACCGATGAGGAAGGCGCTGAAGACCCATCCCAGTTCCACCTGGTCGATCGCATATTCCTTGCGCATTTCGACGCCGGCCACCGAAATATTGGTCCGGTCCAGAAACGCGATCGCGCTGATGATGAACAGAAGGAATATAAGGCCAAGCCTGACCCGCGATCTTGCCGCTCCGTCCATGAGCATCTCTCCCATGTCTGACTTGTCCGTCAGACAATATAGTATATGATTCGGTACGGGACGCATGTATGTCCGCATAAGCAGGCAAGTGCAAGGCACTGGAGGGGATAGGGATGATCAACATGGCTTTGCGACCGCTGGTTATGATGGCCGCGCTGGGCTGGTCGGCTATTTCGTACGGCCAAAGCGCCACGCCCCTCCCTGTCGCGCATATGAAATCCGAAGCAATGCGCGTCATTTCAAGCGTGCATGGCGGCGCGGGGACAATGAAGTTCGGTCCGTTGCTGGGTGCCGATGCCCTCAGCAGCAACTTCATTTTTTTGCATCGTGGCGAGATCGCCCCGCATAGTGGGATAGGCCAGCATTTCCATAATGATTGTGAGGAGATGTTCGTCATCCTGGATGGCGAGGCGGAATTCACGATCGACGGACGAACATCCCGCATTGCCGGGCCCGCAGGGGTTCCAGACAGGATGGGCCACGCCCATGCCATCTACAATCCCACCGACAAGCCGTTGCAATGGCTGAACATCAACGTCGGAATGACGAAGAGCTACGACAATTTCGACCTGGGGGACGCCCGGACCAACGCTACGCTCGATGCCGTCCCCCAGTTCATTTCGATGCGGCTGGACCCTGGTCTGCTGAAGCCGGCCGGGGGCAACTTGCCTGATGCGTCGGCAACCGTCCTCTACCGTCGCGCGCTTGGCCCAACCATTTTCTCGACGCCCTGGACCTATGTCGATCATGTCCTACTGCCGCCCGGCGCATCTCTGGCAAGCCGGACGCAGCCCGACATGAGCGAGGTCTATTATGTGATCGCAGGGGCCGGCGAGGTGACGGTCGGAACGCAAACCGCCGCCCTTGCGACAGGTGACGCGGTCCCGGTCGACCTCAACGTGACGCGGGCGATCCGGCAGACGGGCGACAGGCCGCTCGAGCTGATGGTGATCGGCGTCGCGCGCGATCTGGCCGCGAAGGCCAAATATCGCGCTGCAATGGAAGCACGCCTGCAACCACGCCGCTGAACGTCGCACGACGACAGTCTTGCTGCCCCTGTCGCCCGACCTTGCTCATCATTCACAATCTTACCGGAGGAACCAAATCCATGCGATCTCGATTACGTGCCGCCCTGCTGACGGCCGCCTTGGGACATTTCAGTTCGGCGCCCCTTGTGGCGCAGGCTCCGACGCCTTCCGCGCCATCCATCGAGCGGATTGACCCGAGCCTTGACGCGATCATCGCACCCGGCACCCAGATCGAGAAAGTCGCGAGCGGCTTCGGTTTTACGGAAGGGCCGATGTGGCGCGACGGGCGTCTCTGGTTCTCCGACGTGTCCGGCGACAAGATGCGCGCGGTGACGCCCGATGGACAGGTCGAAGAATTGATCAGCAATTCGGGCGGCCTTCCCAATCCGCCGGCTGGTGCCAGCATCGGATCGAACGCCATGGTGCCAGCGCCCGATGGCACCGTCCTCATGGCTCAGATGGGGGCAAGGCGCATCGTCAAGGTCGGCAAGGATAACAGCATCAGGCCCTTCCTGTCTGACTATGATGGCAAGCGGCTCAACAGTCCCAACGATCTCGTCTATGACAAGAGCGGCGCGCTCTGGTTCACCGATCCGCCTTTCGGCCTGTTCAACGGCATGGACAAGGACCCCGCCAAGGAATTGCCCTATAATGCCGTGTTCCGATACGCGAAGGGCAAGTTGACGCCGGTCATTACCGACATGACTTTGCCCAACGGCATCGGCTTCTCACCCGACTTCAAGACGCTCTATGTCGGGAATTACGGCCCCCAAATGTATGTCCGCGCCTATTCGGTGAAGCCGGAAGGCAGCCTTTCGGCACCGCGCAATCTGATCCAGTTGAGCGGCCGGGGCGGTGTCGATGGCCTTAAAGTGGATACGGCCGGCAATATCTGGCTCACCAGCCCCGGCGGCATCCGCATCTTCACGTCACAAGGCAAGCTGTTGGGTCAGATCAAGCTGCCCGAAACCGCCGCCAACCTTGCCTTCGCGGGGGACGGCCACACCGTCTACATCACCGGCAGCACAAGCATCTATCGCCTGCGCAGCAAGGTGAAGGGCATGTTGCCGCTCCACACCAATGTAAAATGAGGCGCTAAGAGGGGCAGCGGCGTCGCTGCCCCTTTTCGTCCTACTTGCCAGCAGGTGCGGGCGCAGCCCCAGGGGCTGCAGGCGCCAGCGCGTAGTTGTGAGCGAGATAGGCCGTGATCGTCTTTATCTCTTCGGGCGACACTTCGGCCCCGCGATCCGCCATGCCCTGAACCGTCGCTGCCCAATCCGCTTCGGTGCGACGCTTTTGGAACACCTGACCAATGGTATGGCAGAAGCCGCAACGCTCGTTGATGAGATCGAGCCCCGGTCCCGGCGGCGGCGTTGCCGCCCCGGCCGCGGGTGCCTGCTGCGCCAGCGCACCTGCCCCCATCAGGGACAAGGCTAGCACCATGACCGCCAATCCAACTTTACGCATATGATATCCTCAGGGCAGTGCATAAGCGACCACTTCGTCGCTGGTCGCCGGTGAAAATGCGAAACCCCCTGTCGCGACGATGGCCACCATCTGCCGCTTCCCTGCGGCATAGGTCATCGGCGTGCCATAGCTCGAGCCGCGCAGCTCGCCGGTCCACAGCAACTTGCCGGTCTTCGTCTCGAACGCGCGGAAGCGCTGGTCCTTGGTGGCCCCGATGAAAGTGAGGCCGCCTGCGGTCGTGAACGGGCCGCCCGCGCTGGTGATGCCGGCGTCCTTGAGCGCCGGATGACCCGTATCGCCCAGCGGCCGCCGCCATGCGACCGTGCCCTTGACCACATCTACGGCCACCAGTTCGCCCCATGGCGGCTTGTGGCACGGGAAGCCCGTCTCCATGTCGGCGAAATAGGCATAGCCACCCTTCATCCCCCAGGAGCCGTCCGGCTGCTGTTCCAGCTGCTGCGGGCTGGCGAGTTCATTCAGGTTGATGACATAAAGGCCGAGGCTGGGATCGAACGCACCCCCGCCCCAGTCGACGCCGCCCAGACTTCCGGGAAAGAAGTTGATCGCGCTATCGGCGCGCAGCGGCTGGAATGGCTTGCTGGGGGTGATGTTCAGCTTCTTGACCAGCGCCTCGCATCGGGCCTTGAGCTCCGGCGTGACGTCCAGAATGTCGTCCGCATTGTAGGCGAGGCGCGTGAGAGGCGGCGGCGCGACCGGCATCGGCTGGGTCGGCCAGGGCTGCTCGCCCGGCACGTCGGTCTCCGTCGGCACCGGCAACTCGCGAACGTCGAACAACGGCTTGCCGGTCACGCGATCGAGGATGAACATGATCGCGGTCTTGTTCATCGCGACCAGCGCCGGCGTCACGCGGCCGCCTCGCTTGATGTCCACCAGCGTCAATGTCGGCAGGTCGAGATCCCAGATGTCATGATGGACGGTCTGGAAATGCCAGAGATATTTGCCGGTCGCGGCATCCACCGCCACCACGGAATTGGAATAAAGGTTGGCGCCCTTGCGATCGGCGCCCCAACGATCGAAGGTGGGCGCTCCGATCGGAAGATAGGCGATCCCTCTTTTCTCGTCGACCTGGACGAAGGTCCAAACATTCGTGCCGGACCTGTTCTTCGCGCTGCCGGGCGCCCAGGTTTCCGCGCCGGCTTCCCCGTCATGCGGGATGCTGTGGAAAGTCCACACCAACTTGCCCGTCCGCGCATCCCAGGCACGTACGTCGCCGGCAGCGCCCTTCACGGGCATCTCCTGCACGCGCGAGCCTGTAATCACCAGATTCTTGTAGATGGCGGGCGGACTGCTCATGCCCAGAGGCGCGCCCTTGAAGCCGTTCATGACCTCAGGCGTCTTCATGTTGACCATGCCGGCCTCGCCGAAGTCGCCAATCAACTGGCCGGTCGCCGCATCCAGCGCGATAAGCTTGCCAGACCTGGTGCCGAAGAAAATGCGGGCGCCCTTCCCCTTTTCGCCCGGCCAATAAGCAACGCCCCGGGTCGAGGGCTGATCCTTGTTGGCGAGCGTATAGACCCACCGTTCCTTTCCGGTTGCAGCATCGAGCGCGACCACGCGGTTATAGGGCGTGGACAGATACATCACGCCGTCCACCACCAGCGGCGTCGCTTCGGACGCGGAGAAACCGGTGGCGAACTTCGCCCGCATCCCGTCTGGCATTGGCCCTGTATCGGCGGTCACGCCCTGCGGCCGCATATGATATACCCATGCCTGACGCAGATTGCCGACATTGGCGGTCGTGATCTGCCTGAGCGGAGAGTGACGGGCGCCACCGGGATCGCGACCATAGCTGGCCCAGTCCGCATCATTGGAGGGCGCGGCGGCGGCGGCACCGGCGATGGCTGTCGCGATCAGGGAAGAAAGGGATATCAGCGCCGTGGACTGACGGAAAACAGATGGGAAGTTCAACGACATGCCTCTCCTGAAGGCGGGGTCCGACCTTATGTCGACAAGCCCGGTTGTTCTTTCGTAAGCAGGATGCTAGCAGACGCTCAAATCATATACAATATGATCTGAGATTGAAAATTTGCGCCGTGGCTGTTGGCGCTTCAGGGAGAAGGACTATGGCGACGCTGCCTCTGGCCGGTATCAGGGTACTCGACATTTCGCAGGTCATGGCAGGCCCGTTCTGTTGCATGCTGCTGGGCGACATGGGCGCCGATGTTATCAAGATCGAGCCGCCCAAAACCGGCGATTCGACCCGGCATTCCATGGGCTTCCGGTTGAAGGGCGACGATAGCCCCGGTTTCCTTGCGCTCAACCGGAACAAGCGGAGCATAGCGCTAAACCTGAAAGACGATGCCGATCGGGAGGTGCTTTACGCCTTGGTAAAGAGCGCGGACGTTCTGGTCGAGAACGCCCGGCCGGGCGTCGCGGCGCGTCTTGGTATCGATTACGACACGCTGTCGAAGATCAATCCTCGGCTGGTATATGCCAGCATCTCCGGCTTCGGGCAGACAGGTCCCTGGGCGCAGCGGCCCGGCTTCGACCTTATCGCGCAGGCCATGTCCGGCATCCTCAGTTCCAACGGCTTCCCCGGCATGGAACCGGCCAAGAACAGCATCGCGGTCGCGGACCTGGGAGCAGGCCTGTTTTCCGCCTATGCGATCCTTTCCGCAGTGATCGGTCGGGAAAAGAGCGGCCAAGGCCAGTATATCGACGCCTCTCTGCTGGAAGCGGCGCTTGGCCTATCGATATGGGAAACCACCGAATTATGGGGAACCGGCAAGTCGCCCACACCGATCGGATCGGCCAACCGCATGTCCGCCCCTTATCAGGCCGTGCAGGCTTCGGACGGATGGTTCGTCATCGGAGCTGCGAACCAGGGACTTTGGTTGACGTTCCTGCGCGTTCTTGGTCGCATGGAGTTGCAGGATGACCCGCGTTACTCGACCAACGCCGCGCGGGTGGTCAACCGGATCGCGCTGATCGAGGATCTCGCTCCCACCTTCCTTACCCGCACCAAGCAGGAATGGATTGACGCCCTGCTTGACGCAGGCGTTCCCGCTGCCCCGATCCTCGATTATGGCGAAGCGGTCGTCAGCGAACAGGCGGTCGCGCGCGACATGGTCATGCAGGTGCCGCATCCGGTGGAAGGCGAGTTCAAGGCGCTTGGTTTCCCGGTGAAGATGCGCGGCACCCCTCAGGAAGTCCGCCTGCCTCCTCCCCTTCTGAACGAACATAGCGACGCAATCCGGCGGGAATTGGTAGAGAAGGGCCTGCTGGCCGGAGACAGGGAAGCGGCGCGATGAGCGATGCACGCCTGATCTACGAAAAGCGGGGGAACCAGGCCCATATCCGGTTCGACAATCCCGCGGCCCACAATGCGCTCACCAGCGCGATGTGGCACGATCTGCGCGACGCGGCCCGCGACATTGCATCCGACCCTTCCATCCGCGTGGCAGTCTTCCGCGGCGTGGGCGGCAAGGCTTTCATATCCGGGACCGACATTTCCAAATTCGCCGATTACCAGACTGGCCAGCAAGGCGTCGACTATGAACGCGACATCGACGAATGCATGGGCGCGGTCGACGCCATCCCCTGCACCACCATCGCCGTCGTTGAGGGTTGGGCCGTCGGGGGAGGCATAAACATCTCTTCCGCATGCGATTTTCGCATTGCGACGCGCGACGCCCGATTCGGCTCGCCCATCGGGCGAACCATCGGCAACTGCCTTTCCGCCGCCAGCGTCGCACGCATCGGAAGCGCGGTCGGCGTGCAGCGCGCCAAGCGCATGGTGCTGCTTGGCGAGATGCTGACGGCGGAAGAACTGCTCGCCAGCGGCTTCCTGCTGCGGATCGTGGAGCGTGAGGCGCTGGACGCAGAAGCGGATGCCCTGGCTGTTCGGGCGGCGGAGAACGCGCCCCTCACGACGCGCGCGACCAAGGACATGATACGCCGGATGACCTTCGGCAATCTGCCTGACGTCGAGGATCTGATCGCGCAGGTCTATGGCAGCGCCGACTTTCGACGCGGCGTCGCTGACTTCCTGGCGCGTACGAAGACGGTTCCAGACTGGACCGGAGAATAGCCGAAGCTATTTCTCCGGCTTTTGCGCCACGATCCGCACGTTGGGCATCAGCGCGGCATTGGGAGGAAGCGCGAGTTCCCCGGCGGGGAAACCGTTGGCTTCGAACATATAGGCTTCGATATCGGCCACCTTCCGGCCGCCAAGGCTGCCTGGCGCATTCAGCGGCATGGTGGACTGGATACGGCTGAACAGGTCGCCGGCCGATGTGTTGTTCCAGTTGTTGAGGAAGGTCGGGCCAACCAGCGCCGGCGCGACGTCAATGCCGGCGAGCGTGTCGCCGTGGCAGGCAGCGCAGTTTTCGGCATAGGCAATCTGGCCACGTTGCGCCTGCTCAGCCGTATAGACCCCGGTCCAGACATTACGATCCGGTGCCTGCGCGGGTGCTATCACGGCGCCTCCCAGCAGCAGCATCGCCGCACCGACGGCCCAGTAGCGGTTCTTCATTTTCATCATGCCACTCCCGGCAGCCTGAATGCCACAAGCTCCGCGCTATAGTTGCCACCGCCGATCGCCACGACGATATATTGCCGTCCGTTCAACATATAGGTCATCGGCGATCCGCTCTGGGGCGCGGGCATATAGACGGCCCCTTTCTCCTCCCCGGTCGCCTTGTCATAGGCGCGCAGCATCGCCCCCCGGATGCCATATTCATTGGTGTAGAAACCGGCCTCCCCGCAGATCACCAATGTCTTGGTGCAAAGCGGCCCAAGATTGCCCGACCGGCCGGTCCGGGGAATCTTCAAGCCCTTGAGGGCTGGATGGTTGCGGACGTTGTCGGGGGTTTCGCCATGGGCGATCTGCCATTTCAGGTCCCCCTTTGTAAGGTCGATCGCCGTGATGCGACCATAGGGAGGCTTGAGCAAGGGCAGGCCGTCGACCATCAGGAAACCGGGCGGCGGGCCGGAACCGGGCTTCGGCGCCGGCGGCCGCCGGAACTGATCGGTCCGCTCGGCACCCATCGCGGCCTGCGGCGTGACGTCCCTTCCGGCAATGCCATGGACGTGCGGGAATTCCGACACGCTGGGGTCTTTGTTCGGGATGATGCCCATGACCGACGGCTGGGTCTTGGAATAGACGAAAACGGTGTGGCTTTCCGGGTCGTAGCATCCGCCGGGCCAGTTCGTGCCACCTTGGATACCCGGCGCTGAGATCGTGCCCCATCGGCCGGGCTTGCTGATGACTGGCGGCGTGTAAAGCGGACCGATCTTATACTGCTTGACCAGCTCCACCGCCTTGGCGCGCAACGCTGGCGTGAAGTCGATCAGGTCGTCGACGGTCACGCCCTGCACGTCGTAGGCCGGCGGCTTGGTGGGGAATGGCTGCGTCTTCGCATACCATTCGCCCGGCACGTCGCCCTTCTCCACCGGTCGTTCGACGATGGGCCAGATGGGCTTGCCGTTGGTCCGGTCCAGCACATAGAGGAAGCATTGCTTGGTCGGCTGGGCAAGCGCCTTTACCGTCCGGCCATCGACGGGAATATCGCAGAGGATCGGCGCGCAGGGAATGTCCCTATCCCACAGGCCATGATGGACGAGCTGGTAATGCCAGCGTCGCTCGCCTGTCTCGATATCGAGCGCAACGAGCGACTCTCCGAACAAGGCGTCGCCCCTGCGGAACATGCCCATCTCGTCACCGGTCGCCAGTTCGACCGGCAGGTAGACAAGGCCGAGTTCTTCATCCGCCGACATTTCGGCCCATACGCCGCCATTGCCGGCTTCGTCGGCATCCCCGTTCAGCCAGCTGTCATAGCCGAATTCCCCTTTCTTGGGGATCGTGTGGAAAATCCATTTGCGCTTGCCGGTGCGGATGTCGAAGCCACGCACATAGCCCTTCACATTCTTGCGCACGGCGGGCACGTCACCCGCGGTATGCGCCGCGCCAACGACCACCGTGTCACGCGCGACCAGCGGCGTGGCATGCAAGCCGACATCGGCCGTTTCAGGATCGATGTCCTGATCGAAATCCCGCTTGAGGTCGACCACGCCATTCACCCCGAACGCGGGATCGGGCAAGCCTGTGGCCGCGTCGAGCGACACCAGCTGATAACCGATTGTCACAAACAGGATGCGTTCCTGCTTGCCGTCCGTCCAGTAGGAACAGCCATGGCCTGAAAGCTGGCGCGGCGAATTGAGCGCGCGCTGCCCTTCATCCTTGCGGTACATCCAGAGCAATTCGCCCGTTGCCGCATCGACCGCCACGCAGTCCCGCCGCGATCCCGCCGTCAGGAACAGCCGCCCCTTGACCAGCAGGGGCGTCGGCTCGAACTGATATTCCTTGCGCGCTCCCAGAATATCGGTCTTGAAGCTCCAGGCGACCTGCAAATCCCCGAAATTCTCGCCATTGATCTGGTCGAGCGGAGAATAACGGGTATTCGCCTGGTCGGCGGCATAATGGCGCCATTCCGTGTCCGGGCCAGCCGGCAACTCCTGGGCCGCTGCACGCCGGATCGGATGGGTTCCGATGGCGGCGGCAGCGGCGACGGTTCCGCTTAAAAGCCCACGTCGGCTCACTTTTGTCATCGCGCTCCCGGCCCTCCCCAGCTTTGCTGCGCTTCATTCCCCGGTGCGGATCACCAGCTGACGGCGATATATTTGGCCTCGCAATATTCCAGCAGCCCGTGGTGCGACCCTTCGCGGCCCAGCCCGCTCTGCTTGACGCCGCCGAACGGCGCCGCCGCGTCAGAAACGAGGCCGCGATTGATGGCGACCATTCCCGCCTCGATCTGCTCGGCCATTTGCAGCCCTCGCTTGAGGTCGTTGGTATACACATAGGCAGCCAGACCATATTCGGTCGCGTTGGCGAGCGAGACAGCCTCTTGCGGGTCGTCGAAGGGGATCACCGCCGCGACCGGCCCGAAAACTTCGGTGCTCAATATCTCGGACCCCGGCTGGACATTGGCCAGAACCGAGGGCGGATAGAAGAAACCGGCACCGGCCGGTGCCCGCCCGCCCAGCTTTATTTCCGCCCCGCGACTGACCGCATCGGCGACCAGATGTTCGATCTTGTCAATAGCCGCCCGGTTGATCATCGCGCCGCATTGGGTCGCGCCTTCCAGGCCCGGCCCCATCTTCATCGCGCTCATATGGTCCACCAGCTTGGCGACAAAGGCGTCGTGGATGCCGCGCTGGACATAGAAGCGGTTCGCCGCCGTGCAAGCCTCGCCCGCGTTGCGCATCTTGGCGACAAGAGCGCCTTCGATCGCCTCGTCCAGGTCCGCGTCGTCCAGCACCAGGAACGGCGCGTTACCGCCAAGCTCCATGGACGAGCTTATGACCTGGTCGGCCGCCTGGCGCAAAAGGATGCGACCCACCTCGGTCGATCCGGTGAAGGACAATTTGCGGACCCTGGGGTCGTGCAGGATGTCGCCGCAAACCGGCCCCGGATCGCTTGTGTTGATGACGTTCACGACGCCGGCCGGCACGCCCGCCCGACGCATGATCTCGGCCACGGCCAGCGCGGTCAGCGGCGTTTCCTCGGCAGGCTTCAGGATGCAGGTGCAACCTGCCGCGAGCGCGGGCGCGATCTTGCGGGTCGCCATGGCAGCCGGGAAGTTCCACGGCGTGATCAGCAGCGCGATACCGATCGGCTGATATTGCACCATGATGCGATTGGCGCCGCCCGGCGACACGGACAGTTCGCCATTGATGCGCACCGCTTCCTCCGCATACCAGCGGAAGAATTCGGCCGCATAGGCGACCTCGCCGCGCGCATCGGCCAGTGCCTTGCCGTTTTCGAGCGTGATGAGCTGGGCCAGCCATTCCTGCTCCGCCATCATGGCGTGGAAGCAGGCGAGCAGGATATCGGCGCGCTTGCGCGGCGGCGTTGCCGCCCACGCTCGCGCCGCAGCGGATGCGGCATCCACGGCGGCAATGCCCTCGGCCGGACTTGCATCGGCTACCGACGTCAGCACCGTTTCGGTGGCGGGATCGAGGATGTCGATGCGCTTGCCGCTGACGGCCGCCACCCATTGCCCGCCAATCAGAAGATCGGTTGGAATGGCGAATGGGCCGGCATGGCCTTCAGTGGTTGTGCAGGTGAAGCTGTTCGTCATGGCGGACCTTGTGGCAGAGGATCAGACGGCGCGGAGCGCGGCGCGCTCCCCGGAAAATGCGGCCCGGGTGATGGCCTGCATCGCGATCAGATCGAGGGGGCGGGGGTTGTTCTTGACCAGCCGGGCGGCGTTCAGCGCATTTTCAGCGACGAAGTCCTGCTGGTCCTCCTTGAGGCCCAGCGCCGCGAGCGAGCGGGGAATGGCAACCCGGCCGAGGAGATCGGCAACAGCGTCGATGAACGCCTGGGACAGGTCGGCTTCGGGGCTGTCCGGCAACTGGATCGTCCGAGCGAGTTCAGCGAAAGCGGCGCGGCAAAAGGGCTGGTTATACTGCATCACGAAGGGCAGCAGCGTGGCAACGCCATCGCCGTGGGCGGTGTGGGTGAGGTTACCGACCGGATATTGGATCGCATGCGCTGCCGCGGTGCCCGCGGTGCCGAAAGCGCAGCCAGCCGCAAGGGACGCAAGCATCAGCCCCTCGCGCGCTTCGATGTCGCTGCCGTCGCGATAGGCCCGTTCCAGATAGAGGAAGATATTGGCGATCGCCAGGCGAGCGAAATGGTCCGAAAGGAGGTTCTTGCCGACAAAGACATGGTCCTGCGTCAACATGGGGTCGGCGGGGCGCGCCAGCGTCGTATAGGCCTCCACCGCATGCGTCAGCGCGTCGGCGCCCGAACAGGCGGTCAGGGTCGGGGGACAGGTGACGGTCAATTCGGGATCGCAGATCGCGACCAGCGGTATGAGATGCGGGCTGGCGATGCCGATCTTCGCGCCGCGTTCGTCATCGGACACCACGGCGACGGGCGTCACTTCCGACCCGGTGCCTGCCGTGGTCGGCATCGCGATCAAGGGCGTGACCGGTCCTGGGACCGCAAACTCGCCATAATAGGAGCGCAGATCGCCGCCATGAGTCAGCAGGACAGCGACGACCTTTGCCATGTCCATGGAACTGCCGCCGCCAATGCCGATGACGACATCGGGCACGAAGCTTCGCACTTCCTCGACACAGGCCTTGATCGGCCCGATCGGAAGGTCAGGGATGGTCCGGTCGAAAACATGGACGTCCATGCCATGGGTTTTCAGGTCCGCGACCATGGCGTGGAATTCGGGCTGTGCGCCCTGCCGCTCATCCGTGCAGATCAGCGCGCGCTTGCCCAGTTTGCTGGCGACCGCGCCCAGCGCATGACGCTGACCCCGCCCGAACAGGACCGATCGCGGCAGGCGAAGCGCGCCGAAAGCATAGGGGGTGTCGCTCACTTCTTGTTACCGTCCGCGCCATATTGCTTCAGATAGGCGATCACATCGGCGCGATCCTGCGGCGATGCCATGCCGGGGAAAATCATTTTCGTGCCGGGCACGAGCTTGGCCGGCCCCTGCAGCAGCTTGTCGATGCTGGCCTCGTCCCACTTGATGCCCGACGCCTTCATCGCCGGCGAATAGCGGTAGCCCGCCTCGGCACCGGCGGCGCGACCGACCACGCCGTTCAGCGCCGGACCGATCGAGCGCGCCGGATTAGGCCCCACCTTGTGACAGGCGGCACACCGGGCGAAAATCTGCTGGCCCTTGGCGGGATTGCCCTTGGGCGCGGCAGCCAGCGCAGTGCCGGCCAGAGCCACCGCTCCAATCCCTGCGGCGAATATCCAAGTCTTCACTTACCTAAACCTCCTATGGTGCGCGTCGCGCGCACGATGTTCAAACCAGGGCGCCGGGGCGCTTGAGATATTTCTTGGTGATGGCGTCCGCCGCCCAGAATGCGAGGGCTCCGACCGGGCCCGTGGGATTGCGCCCGGCATTCTGGGGGAACACGCAGGAGCCGAGCACGAACAGGTTCGGCACGTCCCAGGACTGGCAATATTTGTTGAGAGCGCTGGTCTTGGGATCGTCACCAAACACCACACCGCCGGTATTGTGCGTGGTCTGGTAGAAACCGCTGTTGAAATGGCCGAAGCTGCGCGGCATCCCGGCTCCGCCTTCCTTGCGGCCAGTGATCTCCTCGGCGATCCGTTGGCAGACAGCGCTGTGGGCCGCCATCAGCTTCTGCTCATTGGGCTGCCAGTCGAAGGTCAGGCGCAGCATCGGCCGGCCGAACGCGTCCCGGTAAGTGGGGTCGAGATCGAAATAATTCTGCCGATAGCTCATCACCGCGCCCTGATGGCTGACACCGGCGACATGATGATAGGCATCGACCATCGCTTTCTTCCATCCCTTGCCCCACCGGGGCTGGCCGGGCATCGTGGGATGATAGGTCAACGGGTCGCCGCTGTTGCTGCCGATGCTGATGCCACCGCCGCCGATATAGCCCGCCTTGGCGAAGTCATAATTGTCGCCGTTGAAATCGTCGATCCAGCTGCCAAGTGCGCCCGATCCCATGAAGGGGTTGGTGAACGTATTGCTGTCCAGCAACAGCCGCGCGCCGCCACCGCCCTGAAAGGCGTAATTGCGGCCGATGACGCCCGTATTGGTCTTGGGATCATAAGGCTGGCCGATGCCCGAATGGAGCATCAGGTGGACGTTCCCGGTGACGAAAGCGCCCAGAATGACAAGATCGGCGGGCTGTTCGATCTCACGGCCGCGTGCATCGACATAGGTGACGCCGGTCGCGCGCTTGCCGTCGGAATCCAGATTGATCTTCACCACCGTGGCATTGGTGCGAAGCTGGAAATTGGGGTTCTTGCGCGCCAGCGGCAGCATCAGGAAATGCGGGCTGGCCTTGGCATTGGCTTCGCAGCCATAGGCCGTGCAATGGCCGCAATAATGGCACTGGCCAAGCGCGATCCCATCGGGATTGACATAGTCCTGCGAACAATTGGCCGTTGGGATCGGGAATGGATGATAGCCAAGATTGGCCGTCGCCTTGTCGAACAGCGTCATGACATGCGACGCCGTCATAGGCGGCGTGGGATATTCATTCTGGCGGGGCGCTTCGAACGGATTGCCTCCGGCGACCTGGCGCCCCTTTATGTTACCGGCCTTGCCCGATATGCCGCACACTTTCTCGAACCGGTCATAATAGGGTTCAAGCTCGTCATAGGAGACGGGCCAGTCCTGAAGGTTCATGTCCTGCGGAATAATGTTCTTTCCATATTTGCCGATCGTGCCGGAGCGCATCTTGTGCTCCCATTCCGACCAGCGCCAGGTAAGCCCTGACCAGTGCGCGCCCGATCCGCCGACATTGGTGCCGGGCCAGTAGAAACCGTGTTGCCGGATCGGCAAGGCCACCTGATCCATGCTGTTCCTGAAGGTGATGGTTTCCTGTGACAGGTCCTGCACCATGTGGAGCCGGCGACTATATTTGAGCGCGTCATGCGCCTGGGGGCCCGCGAAATCGGGGACGGTGTCCTGCGGCCGGCCGCGTTCGAACATCACCACCTTGAGCCCGGTGGGCGCCAGTTCCTTGGCAACGATGCCACCGGTCCAGCCCGACCCGACGATCACGACGTCAACAGGAGGGAGCTTCGTCGCCATCAACTAAGATCCTGGATCGAAAGGGGTACGTCGACGCGATACGGACGGTTGCGCCATTCGGCGATCTTGTCCGCGTACATTTCACCCACGCCCGGATAGCCCAGCATCTTCCACGACGCTTTTCCGCGGTTGCCGCCATAGATCGGGTCCGCGAAGAAGCCGTCCATCGCCAGCTGGAAGAGCGTGTTGAAAAAGGTGCGGGTCGGCACGCTCGGCAGCTCGATCTTGCCGGCCTCAAGCATCGTCACAAATGCGATGCGGTCGGCCTCTTCAAGCGTATCGAAGCTGGCCCCGCCCTTGCTGGCGCGCAGATGATCGTTCACATCGGCGATGCCGACCCGCACGAGCTGGTTGGGGGTCAATTTCAGCTGATAGCCCTGCTCGGGCGTCCCCTCCTGGAACGGCCCCTGCAGATACATGCGATCGCCATTGCCCCAGCCGCTGTCCAGTTGGCGGTCGATGAAGATGGCGACGCCCAGGTCCGTCCCCTTCGCGCTCAAGTCATCCTGCGGGATCAGCGTATCGACAAAGGCTTCGACAAAGGCTGCCTCGTCGGGATTGAGGAAGATATAGCCGGGCGACACCGCGCCATCGGCAGGCTGCGCCGCATTCGCCGCTGGCATGGCCATCTGGTGCCCGGCATGCGTTTCCTGAGCCGCGGCGGCGAACGGCGCGGCGGCCATGCCGACGCCAAAGCCTGCCAGTTTCAGCAGGGTGCGCCGATCGGTTTCGGGCTTTTCCGTCATGTCCGCTGCTCCTGCCCGTCCCGCAACGTGCGCGAGGCGTCGATGCGCAGGAACAGCCCCGCTGCGATCAGGCACAGGACGGATAGGACCGCGAACGCCGCGAACCAGCCGCTCATCGTGACGATATAGCCGGTGACCGCCGCAGCGACCGCCGCGCCGCTGTTGCCCAGCGTGTTCATCACGGCCGAAACGGAGCCGGCATATTCGCCGCCGATGTCGAGCGTGACCGCCCATGATACGCCGACGGTCAGCTCAAGCCCGAACAGCGCGAAGCAGAAACAGATGATGCTGGCCACATGCCCGTCCATAGCGGCGGCCAGCGGGATCATGACGGCGGCCGTGAGGAAGCCGACAATGGCGACGCTGCGCCGCGCCATCTTCAACCCCGCGCCGCGCTTCACCAGAAGATCGGATGCCCAGCCACCCAGCAGGTCGCCGATCACGCCGGCCATCAACGGCATGCTGGCGAACAGTCCCATCAGCGCGATGTCGAACCCGCGGGCATCGTGCAGATATTTGGGAAACCAGGTCAGGAAGATGTTGATGCAATAGGCATAGCAAAAATACATCGCCGACAGCACCCAAAGCTGGGAATTCCCTAGCAAATGGCGCCACGGCACGCTCGTCCGGGCGCGCCCTGCGCCAAGAGCGCCTTCGATCATCTCCAGTTCGGCTTGGTTGACCGACGCGTGTTCGCGCGGCGTGTCGCGATAATAATAGAACCACAGCGCCGCCCAGGCGACACCGACGAGCGCGAACACCATGAAGGGCATGCGCCAGCCGAACTGCACGATCAGAAGTGCCACGAACACCGGAGTCACCGCCCCCCCGAGGCGCGCGCCCGCATGGGTGACGCCTTGCGCCCAGCCACGCTCCGACGGCAGCATCCAGCGGGACAGAGAACGCGTGGCGATGGGAAAAGCGCCGGCCTCGCCCATGCCGAACAGGAAGCGGCACACCATCATCGATCCAGCCGACCACGTCATCGCTGTCGCCGCCGTGAAGGTCGACCACCACAGCACCACCCCCGTGAGCGCCCGGCGGGGGCCAAAGCGATCGCCCAGCCAGCCACCGGGGATCTGGAACAGGGCATAGGCGATGGAGAAGGACGCGAATATCCAGCCCATGGTCACGGGCGAGAAGCCATATTCCTCCTCAATCACCGGCGCGGCCGTCGCGATGACGACGCGGTCCATATAGGTGATGAGATAGGCCAGCACCGTCAGCCAGAGAACGACGTGGCGCGCCCGGGTTGGGCGCATAGCCGCTGTCACTGACGCGGCTTGCTGATCGGGCAGTGCCGTTGCCTCTCCGGTCACGGACGCCCCTCACACGCGGACGCCGCCCGGCCCTTGCAGGTCTGCCAGATCGTGGGAACCTTTGTCCCGCTGATATAGACCGAACTGATGGCCCGTGTGTTGCGGATGTCCCTGGTCGGGTCGCGGTCCAGCACCAGCAGGTCGGCCCATTTCCCCGGTGCGACCGTACCAATGTCCTTGGCGCCCATGAATTCGGCATTTGCGCTTGTCGCCGCGGTCAGCGCCTGCATCGGCGTAATGCCGGCCTTCACCATCAATTCCAGTTCCCAATGCGCGAAATAGCCGGGGAAGCGTGCGGTCGGGCCACTGTCCGTACCCATGCCATAGCGGATGCCGGCCTTCACCTCGCGCCCGAAATTGTCCGACGCCTGTTTCAGCGCGGCCGCATATTTGGGGAAGTTGGGCGCCGCGCCTAACTTAGCCGCGCGCTCCGGGCTCTTGAGCTCGGCCAGCACCGCCGGGGTCACGCCACGCGAAAAGAAGGGATCGTCGAGGAAGGGCAGTGTCTTATAGATGAAGGATGCCTCACGGCTTAGCGTCGCGGCCATCTGCCACACGCCCTTCGCCTTCATCTGGCCAATCAAGGCGTCGTCCACTCCGCGATCGCGCACCGAATGGGCAAAGCCATTCACGCCTTCGCGCGTCAATTCAGCAGCATTGTCATAATAGAAGATGTGCGCGACCGTCTTCTTGCCGTCCTTGCGCGCCTGATCGATGACGGCGGTGCTGATCGACGGCGGCATCCGCTCGTCCAGCATGCCGAATTCGTCATCGACCCATAATTTGATGAGGTCCGCGCCCTTGGATGCCTGAGCGTCCACCATCGTGCGCGCTTCATCCGGTGTCGCCACCGACTGGTCCAGCCCAGGCACGCCTCCATAGCTGCCCTTGAACACGACGCCCTGCCCCACGGTATAGACGCGGGGATTGGATGTCCGCCCCTTGCGCTGCTGCTGGATGGGGAAGATCAGATCCTGCTCGGTGCCCAGCGCCTGGACGGTCGTCACACCATAAGCGGCATAGGTCTTGAGCTGGTCCTCGATATTGGCCGTGGTTTGATATTTGAGATCCTGGGTGATGCCGTTGACCAGACCAAGATGGACATGACTGTCGATCAGGCCGGGCATCAAATACTTGCCCGCCAGTTTTTCAACCTTGGCCCCTGCTGGTGCCTTCAGCTTGCCGACCGGGCCGACCCAACTGATCTTGCCGTCCGTCATGACAAGCGCCTGGTTGGCCATGGGCGCGCGACCGGTGCCGTCGATCAGCGTGAAGTCGCGCAACACGAAAGTTTCGGCCAGCGCTGAACCCGACAGGCCTGCCAGCATCGCCGCCGCAAAGCAGCCTAAAGAAAATCCGGTCTTCCCTGAAACGCGCATACCCGTCCTCTCCAGACCTGTTTCATATCATATATGATCCGGCGAGATTGTGGTAAGTGGTGCCAGCAGGCGCGTCAAGGGCCTTCATCTTGATTTGCGACAGTTCAGCCGCTTCAGTCGCGGCGGGTACCAGTCGCGTGATCCATCCGCCGTTGCGAACAGCTGAGATGGTCGCGAACCGAATGTTCGGCCGCCACAGGATCGTGCGCCAGCAAGGCGGCGATGATGAGCTGATGCTCGCGCGCCGCGATCTCGGGCGCGTTGGGCTGGGCGCTATGCTGATACAGGGATCGGAAAATCTGGAGATGAGCATGGAGCCGTTCGATCGTTTCCTCGATCAGCCGGTTGCCGCTTCCCTTGGCTATTAGTCTGTGTAATTGCGCATCCGCTTCGGCGAAGCGAGCGTAAGCCTGCTCGTTTCGCTCCACCACGGCATCCATGTCTGCCTGGATGTTTTGGAGAATCGAAAGGGTTTCCTCGTCCATATGCTCGGCTGCCCGCGCCGCGGCATAGGGTTCGATCAACAGGCGGAGGGTGTAGAGGTCGTGCACCTCTTCCGGCGTCATCTGCGGACTGGCGCGATAGCCGACATTGGTCGTCTTATAGACCAGCTTTTCCGCTTCAAGCTGGCTCAAAGCCTCGCGTATCGGGGTTTGGGAGATGCCCAGTTGACGCGCGACCGTATCGATTGGAATCCGCTCCCCCGGCGCGATCTTCACCGTCATCAGCATGGACAGGAGATGCTCGTACGCGCGCTCGACCAACGTCGGCGCGGTTCGGCCGGGAACCTCCGTGGCAGGGAGAGACTGAGCTATAATCCTGAGTTCTGACATGCTGGCTGCTTAAATGGTAACGAAGGAAACATATAGGATATTTTCTAATCTACAACGCAGATCATAAAATAGTATAAGTCGTACAAATAAACCAGCGTCAAGGATGTGCCGCTCATCAGGCAGGTTGACTCCCCCTTGTCACGGCAATGGAATCGGCATCGGGCGCTTCAAGCAAAGTCCTTTTCCAGGCTGTTAGAGGTCGGGCAGAGTTTGCGCGGCAAATCCCCACCCCTTGAGCGACGCGGCCCGATCCAGCAGCGTGGCTGCATCGTTGATGGCGTAGGGATGCGCATCCGCAATCCCGTCCAGTTCGTCCCAGTCAATGGGAATGGCGACAGGCGCACCCGGCCGGGCACGGGCTGAGTAGGGCAGTACTGCGGTGCTGCCGCGCTGGTTGCGCAGCCAGTCGATGAAAATGCGGTCCTTGCGCTTGGCTTTGCTCATGGTCGCGACGAACCGGTCCGGCTCCGCAGTGCTGAGCGCTTGCGCGAAGCGGGACGCGAAATCCTTTTGGACGTTCCAGTCATGGCCAGGGGTCAAAGGCACCACGACATGAACGCCTTTTCCGCCCGAGAGCATGGCAAAGGAAATCAGTCCCAGATCGGACAAGCGCGCGCGGATGTCCTGCGCCGCGTCCTTCACCCGGCCGAAATCCATGCCCTCGTCAGGATCAAGGTCGAAAATCATGCGATCGGGCTTCTCTACCGCGCCTGCACGGCTGCCCCAGCCATGAAATTCTATCGTGCCCATCTGAACACAGGCGAGCAGCCCTTCCACATCGTCGATATAAATATAATCCTCCGCGCCGCCATCCTTCTCCCGAATGGGCACCTGATGCACCGCCTTGCCGAAGGCGCCGCTGTCATGCTTCTGAAAGAAGCATTTCTTGGCGCGCCCCTGCGGACAGCGGACCAGGCTGACGGGCCGGTGGGCGGCGAAGGGCAGCATCAGTGGCGCGACCGCAGCATAATAGTCGGCAAGTTCGCCCTTCGTCTGGCCGCTTTCAGGGAAAATAACGCGGTCGCGATTGCTGATCTTCACGACCTTGCGCGGCTCAGGCGTGGGGACGGGCCGCTCGGGCTTGACCTCGGCGGCTTTCTTGTCGCGGCGCAGCCCCTGGAAGCTGGCATGGCGGACGCGGCCCTCCGCGGTAAATTCGGCGAAGGCAATTTCGGCGACGAGCACGGGTTCGAGCCAGGTCGCTCCGCGGGCTTCAGCGCGCGGGACATCGGCGGGCGCCTTCGTCGTGGCGAGTGGTCGCATCGCCTGGTCCAGTTGCACCATCATGTCAGCGTCGAAACCCGTCCCGACCTTCCCCTTGTAGATGAGGGTCTTGCCTTCATACTGGGCAAGGAGGAGGGAGCGGAAGGGGCGTCCGCGCGCCGTGCTGCCGACGCGGCCGATCACGACGAATTCCTGCCGCCGGATGCATTTCACCTTCACCCAGTTCTTTGTCCGGCCGGCACGATAGGGCGCATCGATGCGCTTGGCGATGATGCCCTCCTGCCCCGCCGCACAGAGGGACTGATAGAGCTTCTCCCCAGCGCCGATGATATGATCCGAGATGCGGATCGGCGGCTCCGCCCGTCCGAGCAGAGCTTCCAGCCGCTCCTTGCGCTCGATCTGGGGGAGCGGCTTCATGTCCGTGCCGTCCAGGGCCAGCAGATCGAAGGCGAAGAACTGAAAGGGCGTGTCGTCCCTTTGCGCGCCGTGGCCTCGCTTCAGCACCTCCTGCAACGCCGAAAAGCTGGGGTTGCCATCCGCGCCGAATGCCACGATCTCCCCGTCGATCAGCGCGGGCGGCAGGTCGAGCGCGGCAATCGCACGAACGAGCGGGCCGAACTTGTCCGTCCAGTCGAGCCCGTTGCGCGTGGACACGCGCACCTTCTCGCCAGCGACCGCGATCAGCGCGCGATAACCATCGAACTTGATCTCGTGCAGCCACTCATTGCCGGCGGGCACTGCATCCACCAGCGTCGCCAATTGGGGCAAGGAGACAGCGGGCAGCTTTCCGGCGGACCGGCGGGCCTTCCGGACGACCTTCGCATTATGGTCGCGGGCGGCCTGCATCTTCTGGCCAAAGGCCTTGCCTTTGGCGCCCTTCAACGATTGCGCCCCGGTCTTGTCGGCGGCGATCTCCGCCATGGACCGGCCGGTCAGCACGCTGGTAAGCGCGCGTTCGACCAATATGTCCCCTTCTCCCGCCTGTGCATCGTCAATCTTGCGGAGCAGCCAGTTGTCGCGTTTCTCGCCGGGACGGCGCTTCATGCGGACGAGCAGCCACTCCCCCTTCATCCGCTCGCCGTCGAGCGTGAAGTGAAGATGGCCATCCTTGAGGTCCGCCGCGCTTTTGCCCTCGATCGGCGCCCAGGTGCCCCGGTCCCACAGCATCACCGTGCCGCCGCCATACTCGCCTTGCGGGATGATCCCTTCAAAATCGCCGTAGCTGAGCGGATGGTCTTCGGTCTGGACCGCCAGCCTCTTGTCGCCAGGGTCGATGCTTGGTCCCTTGGTCACCGCCCAGCTTTTGAGCACCCCGTCCACTTCGAGCCTGAAGTCCCAGTGCAGGCGCGTCGCATCATGTTTCTGGACCACGAAGCTGTTGCCGCCCGTTCCGGCGACCTCCCCCTTCGGCTCGCGGGTGCGGGTGAAGTCGCGCTTGGCGTTATAGGCGTCGAGCGGGCTTTTGGCGGGCATCAGGGTCGCTCCCCGGGAACGCGCCACCGATCCCCCGCCAGCGATACAGGGTTGGGCGCCATGGTCAGGCGCTCTTGCGCTTGGCCGCGGCGCGAGGCTTGGCGGAGGACTTGGCTGGGGATTTTGCAGCTGCCTTGCGCGCGGGCTTCCTGGCCGGCGCGGACTTGCTCCCCTCCCCCACAGACTTTTTCAGCGCCGCCATGAGGTCGATGACGTTGCTGCCCCGGGCGGCGGGTTCCTCGACATCCTCGATGATGCGCTTGCCCTTCGCCTTCTTCTTCTTTTCGATAAGCCGCTGGAGCGCATCGACATAGCGGTCGTGAAATTCCTCGGGATGAAAGGGCGCCGTCTTCTTGTCGATGATGGCGGTGGCAAGGTCGAGCAGGTCGGGGTCGGCCTTCTGGTCGGGGATGGTGCTGAAATATTTCTGCGCGCGCGTGACTTCATCGGCGTAGCGCAATACTTCGAGGATGAGGCCGCGCCCACAGGGCTTTAAGGATACCAGTTGCTCTCGCCCGCGCACCGACAATTGGCCAAGGCCCACCTTGCGCGTGGCGCGCAACGCGTCGCGCAACACGGCATAGGCTTCCTCCGCCAGATCGTCTGCCGGGAGCACGAAGTAGGGCTTCTCATAATAAAGGACATCGATCGCGTCCGCTTCGACGAACTGGACGAGATCGAGCGTCTTGCGGCTCTCGATCTTGACGGCCTCGATCTCCTCATCCTCCAGCAGGACATAATTGCCCTTGGAGATTTCAAAGCCCTTGAGGATGTCGTCGCGATCGACCGGGCCGACGCCAGGCGCGACTTTTTCGTACCGGATGCGCTGACCGCTGGGTTCATGGATCTGATGAAAGGAAATCGCCGCCCCCGACCGCGTCGCGGGGTAGATTTCGACCGGGATGGACACGAGCGCCAGCCGGATCTGGCCTTGCCAATATGCGCGAGCAGCCATGGGAACCTCCGCCCGGTTCAGCGTCCGGCGCGGGCGGAAGTTCCTTGCAAGGGAGGATCAGGCCCCCTGAAGCAGCTTTATCATCAGGGAAAAGTCGCGTCCGCCTTCGCCCCGGTTGGCAAGCAGTTGGTAGAGCGCCTCGGCGGCATTGCCCATGGGCACGCTGGCGCCGGCCTGCGCGGCGGCCTGGGTCGCGAGTTTCAAGTCCTTGAGCATCAACGCGACGGCGAACCCGCCCTGATAGTCATTGTCGGACGGGCTTTGCGGACCGACGCCCGGAACCGGGCAGTAACTGGTCATGGACCAGCTCTGGCCCGAGGAGACGCTGGAAATATCGTAGAAGGTCTGCGGATCGAGGCCAAGCTTATCCGCCATGGCAAAGGCTTCGCAGGTGGCGACCATGGTCGCGCCGAGCAGCATGTTGTTGCAGATCTTCGCCGCCTGCCCGTTGCCGGCCGCGCCGGCATGGATCACCGCCTTGCCCATGGCGGACAGGATCGGCCTGGCGCGCGCGAACGCCTGCTCGGACCCACCGGCCATGAAGGTGAGCGTACCGCCGGCGGCGGCCGCGATGCCGCCGGAGACGGGCGCATCGACCATGGCAAAGCCCTTCTCTTCGGCCGCCTCGATCACGCGCCGGGCGGTAGCGACATCGATGGTGGAGCAATCGAGGAAGAGCGTGCCGGCCGCCGCCGCACCGAAGACGGCGTCGCGATAGACGGATTCGACATGCGTCCCGGCCGGCAACATCGTCACGACGGCATCGGCGCCGACTACCGCGTCCGCAGCGCTGGTGCAGGCGGTCGCCCCCGCCGACGCCGCCTGGCGCAGCGCATCGGCCGACAGATCGAAGGCCCGGACGGCATACCCGTTTTTGAGCAGGTTGGCGGCCATCCCGCCTCCCATATTGCCGAGACCGATGAAACCGATGGTGGATGACATGTCAGGGGTCCTCTTCCGCTTAGCTTCGCATATTTCCCGTAGATTTTGACATTTTGTTGCTCACCGCTGATCTTATCGAAAAGCAGCGCGCCCATTATCGTCAACGCCCGCCCGATAGGACAGGATCAGCCAGCGCCCGACAATTCCGGCAGCGGCGTCCAGCGATCCGGCCGCGGCGCGAAGAGGGCGTCAAGCATCGCGTCGCTCACCGCCTCCAGCGTCGCGGGCTGCCATTTCGGGCTATTATCCTTGTCCATGATGACGGCACGGACACCTTCCACGAAATCGGGACGGCGGATGACGGCGCGAGCCAGATCATATTCCATCGCCATATCGTCGGCAAAGCTGGTCAAGCCGGCACCGAGAGCCAGTTGCCGCAGGGACACCTTGACGGTCTGGGGGGATTTGGCGGCGAGCGTTTCGAGTTGCTGCCGCGCCCATGGGCCGGCATCCGCGTCGAGGGCGGCGACGATCTCCTCCGCCCGGTCGGAGGCGAACAGCCGGTCGATGTCGTCGCGGTGATCGGCCAATTTGGAGGCCGGGGGCGGCACCGCATTTTCATCCAATATGTCACCGATGCCCAGCGGATCGGCAAGGATGCGGGCCTTTACCGCATCCAGCCGTTCGGACGGAAGATATTGGGTCGCGATGCCCGCCGCCACGCAGTCCGCGCCGTCGATGCGCGCGCCGGTGGCGGCCAGCCATGCACCCACCCGGCCGGGCAGCCTTGGCAGGAACCAGCCACCGCCGACATCGGGGAAAAGGCCGATACCGGTTTCGGGCATGGCGAAGATCGTCCGATCCGTCGCAACCCGGAAGCGCGCCGGCATGGAAAGGCCCACGCCGCCCCCCATGACGATGCCGTCGATGAACGCGACGATCGGCTTTGCATAGACGAACAGAAGATGGTTCATCCGATATTCGGCGTGGAAGAAGGCTTCGGCCTCGACGCAGTCGGTTTTCGCGCTGGCGGCAATCATGGCAATGTCGCCGCCGGCGCAGAAACCTCTTCCTTCCGCATGGTCGATCATGACCGCGACGACGGCGTCGTCATCGGCCCAGGCCAGCAGCGCAGCTACGATCGCCTCGCACATCGGCAAGGTCAGCGCGTGGAGCGCCTTGGGACGGTTGAGGCGGATGCGGCCGACGCCGTTCTCCACGAATGTAAGGACATCCCCGCTCATTGGCGCAACATGTCCCGTGCGATGATCATGCGCATGACCTGATTGGTTCCTTCCAGGATCGAATGGACGCGCAGATCGCGCCAGAAACGTTCGATGGGATAATCCATCAGATAGCCGTAGCCGCCATGCAGTTGCAGCGCGCGGTCCACCACCGACGATCCGGTGTCGGTGGCCAGACGCTTGGCCATGGCGGCGAAGCGGGTCTTGTCGGGCGCGTTTTCCGTGACCTTGACCGCGGCGGCATAGAGCAGGATCCGCGCCGCCTCCAATTCGGTCTGCATGTCGGCGAGCATGAACTGGGTGTTCTGGAAATCGGCGATGGCCTGACCGAACTGTTTGCGGTCCTTGGTATATGCGACCGTTTCGTCGATGCAGCGCTGGGCGCCGCCGAGCGAGCAGGCACCAATATTGAGCCGGCCGCCATCAAGGCCCATCATGGCGATGCGGAAGCCTTCGCCTTCCCCGCCAACCCGGTTGGAGACCGGGACGCGCACGGCATCGAAATTCACCTGCGCGGTAGGCTGGCTGTGCCAGCCGAGCTTGCGTTCCTGCGCGCCGAAGCTGACGCCGGGCATGTCCTTTTCAATGACGAGGCAGCTGATGCCCTTGGGCCCGTCTTCCCCGGTGCGGACCATCACGACATAGATTTCATTCTCGCCGCCGCCCGAGATGAATTGCTTGGAGCCGGTGACGACATACTGGTCGCCATCGCGAACCGCCCGCGTCTTGAGCGCTGCCGCGTCGGAGCCCGATCCGGCTTCGGTCAGGCAATAGCTGCCGATCCGCTCCATCGAGATCATGGAAGGGAGATATTTGTCCTTGAGCGCCTGATCACCGAAACGGTCGATCATCCAGGCGGCCATGTTGTGAATGGAGATGAAGGCGCTGGTGGAAGGGCAGCCATAGGCCATTGCTTCCATGATGAGCGCGGCTTCCAGCCGGCCCAGGCCAATGCCGCCGGACGCCTCCGACACATAGATGCCGCCAAAACCCAGTTCGGCCGCCGCGCGGATCGTGTCGCGGGGGAAGATATGCTTTTCGTCCCATTCGGCGGCGAAGGGCGTGATGGCGTCGGCGGTGAAGCGCTGCGCCATCTCCTGAATGGCGCGCTGGTCTTCGGTCAGGTCGAACTGGGTCATGGCTTGTCCATTTACGAGTTGTCGCCATGCCGGACCCTGCCCGGCATGGCGACCACGAATAGGCCTATTTGGCCGCTTAGCCCATGGTCGGAATGACGAAGGCGTTGGCCGCGTCACCCACTCCGCCGTCCGGCCAGCGCTGGGTGATTGTCTTGACCTTCGTCCAGAACTTCACGCCCTCCATGCCATGCTGGTTGGTGTCGCCGAAAGCCGAACGCTTCCAGCCGCCAAATGTGTGGTAGGCGACCGGCACCGGGATCGGCACGTTGATGCCGACCATGCCGACATTGACGCGGGCGGCGAATTCGCGGGCGGCGTGACCGTTGCGGGTGAAGATGGCGACGCCATTGCCATATTGGTGCTGGCTTGGCAGCGCGAGCGCTTCTTCAAAGCTGTCCGCGCGCACCATCTGGAGCACGGGGCCGAATATCTCTTCCTGATAGGTGCGCATGCTCGGCTTCACATGGTCGAACAGCGTCGGGCCCACGAAGAAGCCTTCCTCATGCCCCTGGAGCGTGAAGCCGCGGCCGTCGACCACCAGTTCCGCGCCCTCGTCGACGCCCATCTGGATATAGTTTTCGATCTTGGCCTTATGCGCGGCGGTGACGACCGGGCCATAATGGGCGTCGGGATCGGTGGAGACGCCGACGCGCAGGGCCTGGATCGCCGGGATGAGCTTTTCGCGCAGGGCGACGGCGGTCTTTTCACCGACCGGCGTCACGACCGGCAACGCCATGCAGCGCTCGCCCGCCGAGCCGAAGGCCGCGCCCGACAGGTCGTTGACCACCTGGTCGAGATCGGCATCGGGCATGACGATGCCGTGATTCTTCGCGCCGCCCATCGCCTGCACGCGCTTGCCGTTATCGACGCCGCGCTTGTAGACATAATGGGCGATATCGGAGGAGCCGACGAAGCTGATCGCGCCGATGTCCGGATGGTCGAGGATGGCGTCGACCATTTCCTTGTCGCCCTGCACCACCTGCAGGATACCTTCGGGCAGGCCGGCTTCCAGGAACAGTTCGCACAGGCGGACGGGGACGGAGGGGTCGCGTTCCGACGGCTTCATGATGAAGGCGTTGCCGGTCGCGATCGCCACGCCCGACATCCACAGCGGGATCATGCCGGGGAAGTTGAA
Organism: Sphingobium sp. CCH11-B1; assembly: GCF_001556865.1. Lineage (GTDB taxonomy): Bacteria > Pseudomonadota > Alphaproteobacteria > Sphingomonadales > Sphingomonadaceae > Sphingobium. The sequence goes on from NZ_LSJY01000028.1 coordinate 54,125, forward strand.
GGGGGTGATGCCCGCGCCAATGCCGATCGGCTGGCGGAAGGAATAGACGTCGATGCCCGGCCCGGCGCCCTGCGTATATTCGCCCTTCAGCACATGGGGGATGCCGCAGCAGAATTCGATGACCTCAAGGCCCCGCTGGATGTCGCCCTTCGCGTCAGCGATCACCTTGCCATGTTCGGAGCTGAGCAAATGCGCCAGCTCGTCCATATTCTTCTCGACCAGCGCCTTGAAGGCGAACATCACGCGGGCGCGGCGCTGCGGATTGACGGCGGCCCAGGCGGGCTGCGCCTTCTTCGCGGCGTCCACCGCGCGGTCGAGAAGAGCGGCGTCGCCCAGCGCCACGCGTGCCTGCACCGCCCCGCTGTTGGGATCGAACACATCGGCATGGCGGGAGGCCGATCCGTCGTACGGGAAAGCGAGCTTGTGAGAAATGTCGCGCATAGATTGAGGCCTCTCCGATACTTTCATCCACCTTTAGCCACCGCGTAATTGCATTCAACTGCTCATTTGTGCATGAACGCTATGCAATTCTGCAGGGCCATGGCGATGTTCGACTGGGACGATCTGCGCATATTCCTCACCGTGGCGCGAACACGAAGAGTGGCCCCCGCGGCGCGGTCGCTGGGGATCGACGCAACCACCATCGCGCGCCGGCTCAATCGGCTGAGCGACGCGCTGGACGCGCAGTTGTTCGAGCAGGTCGGCGGCGAGCGCATCCTGACCCAGCATGGCCTGGCGCTGATGGAACATGCCGAACAGGCCGAAGGGGCGGCGATGGCGGCGATGGCGGAAGTGCGCGGAGAAAGGCACAGCCTGAACGGCCATGTGCGGCTGTCCGTCGCGGAAGGCTTTGGAACCTGGATTCTTGCGCCGGCCCTGGGCCGCTTCCATGCCGACCATCCCGGCATAAGGCTGGATCTCATCACGGCCTCCGGCTTCCTCAACCCTTCCAAGCGCGAGGCGGACATGGCCGTCATGCTGGCGCGTCCGCAGCGCGGCGACCTGCACGTCCAGAAGCTCGCCGATTATCGGCTGCATCTTTATGCCAGCCACGCCTATGTGGAGGCGCGCGGCGCGCCCGCGGATGCGGAAAATCTCCGCCGTCACGCGCTGGTCGGCTATGTGCCCGAATTCCTCTTCTCCCCGGAACTCGACTATCTCGACGAAGTGCATGCCGGACTGGAAGCCTCGCTCCGGTCGAGCAGCATCGGTATCCAGCGCCGGATGGTGGCGGAGGGCGCCGGCATCGGCGTGCTGCCCGACTTCATTGCCGGCGGAGGCGATGAGCTGGTGCGCATCCTGCCGGAACAGGTCGAAATCCGCCGGAGCTTCTGGCTGGTGACGCACAGCGACCTGATCAAGCTCGCGCGGATCGCCGCGGTATCCGCCATGCTCCGCGCCCGGGCGGCGGAGGTGCTGGGATAGCCTCAGCCGTGGCGGAAGATAGAGACGATCTGCGCGGCGATCTGCGGGACGGACAGCCGGCCGGGCCGATACCAGTCCACCGCCGAATTAAGCTGGGACAGGAGCAGCGTGCGATAGATCGACCGGTCGATGTGCGATGGCAGAGGCAATGCATCGACCAGGGCGCGGAACATATCCTCGAATCGGTCGCGGCGGGCGATCAGTTGCACGCGCACAGGGTCCGACACCGCGCGGAAATCGTTCATCATCGGCATGGTCAGCGAATCCGGCGCAAGCTGAATGTCGAGCAGGGTGGCGCAGGCCGCTTCCAGGCGTGCCCATGGCTCAGCGTGCGCGGCGACGGCCGTTTCGATCCGCACCTGCGCCGCGTCGAGCGCCGCGTCGTGCAATTCCACGAACAAGGCGTCCTTCGACTTGATATGGTGATAGAGCGAGCCGCCAAGCACGCCCGCCTGTTCACCGATGTCGCGCATCGACGTGCCGCCATAGCCCTTGCGCGCGAACAGGCGGGCGGCGATCTCCAATATCTCACGGCGGCGGCTGGAACCGTCATCGGCTTGCGGTCTGGCGGCGTTGCTCATCGCCCATGCCGGTAGCACAGGGATGGCGCCAAGATCACCTGCTTCGTGCCGCCTGCGCGACGACGCGCTGGGCCTGCAGCAGATGGGGGCGGTCGATCATGCGGCCATCGAGCTTCAGCGCGCCGGCTTCGGGGTGGGCGGCGAAGGCATCAATCACGGCACGGGCATGGGCGACTTCGATGTCGGTGGGCGTGAAGCCTGCATTGATGATCGCCACCTGCGCCGGGTGGATGGCCATCATCGCGGTAAAGGCGTCTCGGCGGGCGCGGGCGACATAGGCCGTGAGCGCTTGCGCGTCGTCGATGCCGGGGAAGACGGTTTCGATCGCAGGCGCACTTGCCGCATGGGCCGCGAAGAGGGTCAGGCTGCGCACCATCTCATAGGGCGGGGTGTAGCGGCCGTCCTGTTCCCGCGATGCCGTCGCGCCGATGGCGGCGGGCAAATCCTCCGCTCCCCAGGTGAGGCCGGCGAGATGGGCGGCGACTTCGCCATAGCTGCCAAGCTGGAAGATCGCGGCAGGGGTTTCGGTGGCGATGGGCAGGATGGGTGGCGGGTCGCCGCCGCACAGGGCAAGGAGCGCGCGGACGCTCGCCGCGCCTTGCGCCTTGGGAAGGACGAGGCCGTCGGGCCTGGCGGACAGGATAGCGGCGAGATCGGCCTCGACAAGGCCGCTGTCGAGCGGATTGACACGGACGAAGGCGGGGACAGCGCGCTCCTGCGCCAGCCAGTCGGCGATCGCCGCGCGACCCTCTGCCTTGCGGTCGGGCGCAACGCTGTCTTCCAGGTCGAGGATCAGCGCGTCCGCGCCGCTGGCCGCCGCCTTCGCGAAACGGTCGGGCCGGTCGGCGGGGACAAAAAGCAGCGAGCGCAGGCTCATGCGTCGGACCGCTTGAGCAGCGCGGTGCGCAGGCATTGGCAGACGATCTGGTCACGCTGGTTGAGCAGCCGATGCATGAAGGTGACGATGCCGGCGGTGGGCCGCGACTTGCTGGGCTTGAGATCGGTGACTTCGGTTTCGCAGCGGAGCGTGTCACCGATGAAGACGGGCGCCGGCATGACCAGTTTGTCATAGCCGAGATTGGCGACGAGCGTGCCCAGGGTGGTGTCACCGACCGACAGGCCGACCATCAACGCGAAGGTGAAAGTGCCGTTGACGAGGATTTGCCCGAACTCGCTCGCCCGCGCCGCTTCCGCGTCGATGTGCAGCGGCTGGGGATTGTGGGTCATGGTCGAGAAGAGGAGATTGTCCGTCTCCGTCACGGTGCGGCGGATGTCGTGGGCGATCGTGTCGCCGATCCGCCACTGGTCGAAATATCTGCCTGCCACTGTCCTGTCCTCTTAACTTCGCATATTTCCCGCAGAATTTGACATTTCATGTCGGGGAAGCGACATTTTCGTTCCTATCTCTCTGCGGCCGGCACGGTGATAATATTTCCGCCGCCGCTCGATAGGACAGGCTAGTCCACCTTCTCGATCTTCGCCAGCAGCGCGCCTTCGCTGACCTGCCCGCCTTCGGCCGCGTTCAGTTCCGCCACCACGCCGTCAAAAGGCGCGACGAGGCTGTGCTCCATCTTCATCGCTTCGAGGGTGAGGAGCTTCTGGCCCTTGGCGACGGCATCCCCCTGCCCCACCGTCACCGCGATGATGCGGCCCGGCATGGGCGAGACAATCGCGCCGTCGGACGCCGCGCCGGTGGCTGATCCGCGTTGGGCCGCCAGTTCGAACTTCCACGTCTGACCCTGCATCGCCGCGAAGATGGAGTCCCCGTTGGGGGTGAGTGAAAACCAGTCGTCATGTTGCAATGTCTGCGCTGCGTCGCGAGGGCCGCCCAAAGCTGCTTCATAGACGGCCTTTCGGTCCATCAGGCGAACTATGCCCTGTGCCGGCGCGTTAAGGCGGAAACCGGTCAACTCTCCGGGAAGGCGATCGTCGACAAGTGCGTCAGCTACGAGGCCAAGCAGGGATTGTGACGGATTGAGATCAAAGACGACATCTTCGCCTAGTTGCTCGATCAGCCCCGTATGAACCGCACCTGAGGTGAAGCTGGGATTAACCAGCAAGGCATGAAGGAAAGTCGCATTTGTCGTTACCGGCCACGCTTCGACACGCCGGACCAGATTGGACAGGCCACGCGCCGCTTCTCGCCGATCGTTCGCGTGCCAGATCAGTTTGGCGATCATGGGGTCGTAATAGGCTGAAATCTCGCTTCCCTGCTCTACGCCGGTTTCGATGCGCGGATGGCCGGTATAGTCGAGCGTTTCCAGACTGCCTGTCGATGGCGCTATATATCGGTAGGGACCAAGCGCGCGCGGAATGGTGAAATGCTCCAGCCGCCCGGTGCTCGGCAGGAAGCCCTTGGTCGGGTCTTCGGCGTAGAGGCGGGCTTCGATCGCGTGGCCGTTGATCGACAGTTCATACTGTTTCCTGGGCAGCGGCTCGCCCGATGCGACGCGCAGTTGCCATTCGACGAGATCGACGCCGGTGATTTCCTCGGTCACCGGATGTTCGACCTGAAGCCGCGTGTTCATTTCCATGAACCAGATGCGGTCGGCGCGGAGCCCTTCGGAGCCGTCGGCGATGAACTCGATCGTGCCCGCACCGACATAATCGACCGCCTTCGCCGCATTGACCGCAGCGGTGCAGACGGCGGCGCGGGTCGCCTCGTCCATGCCCGGCGCTGGCGCTTCCTCGATCACCTTCTGATGGCGGCGCTGGAGCGAGCAGTCGCGCTCGAACAGGTGGACGATATTGCCATGGGTGTCGCCGAACACCTGCACCTCGATATGGCGCGGGTTGGTGATGTATTTTTCGAGCAGCACGACCTCGTTGCCGAAGCTCGACGCCGCCTCGCGCCGGCAGGAGGCGAGCGCCTCGGCGAAGTCCTCCGCTGCATCGACCTTGCGCATCCCCTTGCCGCCGCCGCCCGCGACCGCCTTGATGAGGATGGGATAGCCGATGGCGTCGGCTTCGGCCTTGAGCCGCGCCTCGCTCTGGTCCTCGCCCAGATAGCCGGGGGTCGTGGGGACGCCGGCTTGCTTCATCAGTTTCTTGGCGGCGTCCTTGAGACCCATGGCGCGGATGCTGTCGGGACGCGGGCCGACCCAGATCAGGCCGGCGTCGATCACCGCCTGTGCGAAGTCGGCATTTTCGGAGAGGAAGCCGTAACCGGGATGGATGGCCTGCGCGCTGGTCGCCTTCGCGGCGGCGATGATCTTGTCGCCAACGAGATAGGATTCGCGCGCCGGGGACGGGCCGATATGCACCGCCTCGTCGGCGGAGCGGACATGAAGCGCCTTAGCGTCGGCATCCGAATAGACGGCAACGGTGCGGATGCCGAGCGCCCGCGCGGTGCGGATGATGCGGCAGGCGATCTCGCCCCGATTGGCGATGAGGAGGGAAGTGATCATAGCCATTACATCCTGAACACGCCGAACTGGGCGCGCTGCTCGATCGGCGCGTTCAGCGTTGCGGCAAAGGCGAGGCCCAGCACGTCGCGGGTTTGGGCGGGGTCGATGACGCCGTCGTCCCACAGGCGCGCGGTGGCGTAGTAGGGGTTGCCTTCGTCCTCGAAACGCTGGCGGATTGGGGCCTTGAAGGCTTCGGCCTGTTCGGGCGTCCAGCTCGCGGCGTCGCGGTTGACGGTCGCAAGCACGCTTGCCGCCTGTTCGCCACCCATCACCGATATCCGGCTGTTGGGCCAGGTGAAGAGGAATCGCGGACCATAAGCACGCCCGCACATCCCGTAATTGCCCGCGCCGAAGCTGCCACCGATCAGCACGGTGATCTTGGGCACTTGTGCCGTGGCGACGGCGGTCACAAGTTTCGCGCCATTCTTGGCGATGCCCTCCGCCTCATATTTGCCACCGACCATGAAACCGGAGATGTTCTGAAGAAACAGCAAAGGCACGCGCCGCTGGCAGGCGAGTTCGATGAAATGCGCGCCCTTGACCGCGCTTTCGCTGAAGAGGACGCCGTTGTTCGCCAGGATCGCGACCGGCATCCCCCAGATATGGGCGAAGCCGCAGACGAGCGTGGTGCCATAGAGCGCCTTGAACTCGTGAAATTCGCTGCCGTCGACGATGCGGGCGATCACCTCGCGCACGTCATAGGGGGCGCGCACATCCTGCGGCACGATGCCGTAGAGGTCGCTCGCGTCGTAGAGCGGCGGGCGGGGATCGCGCAGGTTGACGTTGGGAGTCAGGTCCGGCTGGAGGGTGGAGACGATGTCGCGCACGATGGTGAGCGCATGATCGTCATTTTCCGCGACATGATCGACCACGCCGGACTTGCGGCCATGAAGGTCGCCGCCGCCCAGATCCTCCGCGCTGATGACTTCGCCCGTCGCCGCCTGCACCAGCGGCGGGCCGGCGAGGAAGATGGTGCCCTGGTTGCGGACGATGACGCTTTCGTCGCACATCGCGGGCACATAGGCCCCGCCCGCCGTGCAACTGCCCATGACGCAGGCGATCTGCGGGATGCCCTGCGCGCTCATTTGTGCCTGATTGTAGAAGATGCGGCCGAAATGATCGCGGTCGGGGAAGACCTCCGCCTGGTTGGGCAGATTCGCGCCGCCTGAATCAACGAGATAGACACAGGGCAGCCGGTTTTCGAGCGCGATTTCCTGAGCGCGCAGATGTTTCTTGACGGTCAGCGGGAAATAGGTGCCGCCCTTCACCGTGGCGTCGTTGCAGGCGATCATCACCTGCCGGCCGGAGACGCGGCCGATGCCGGCGACGATGCCCGCGCCGGGCACGTCGTCGCCATAGAGGCCGTTGGCGGCGAGCTGGCCGACCTCCAGGAAAGGCGAGCCGGGATCGAGCAACCGTTCCACCCTGTCGCGCGGGAGCAGCTTGCCGCGCGCGACATGCTTGTCCCGCGCGCTGTCCGACCCGCCGCGCGCGGCGGCGGCGACCCTGGCGCGCAATTCGTCGGCCAGAGCGCGATTGTGCGCGGCGTTGGCGCGGAACGTCTCGCTGTCGGGCGAGACTTTCGTGTCGAGGGCCGGCCCGCTCATGCGCCGATCAGCTCCCGCCCGATCAGCATCCGCCTGATCTCGTTCGTGCCCGCGCCGATGTCGAGCAGCTTGGCATCGCGCATATAGCGTTCCACCGGCCAGTCCTTCGTATAGCCCGCGCCGCCGAGCGCCTGCACCGCTTCGAGCGCGACCTTCATCGCATTCTCGCTCGCCAGCAGGATCGCGCCCGCCGCGTCGAACCGGGTGGTCCTTCCCGCATCGCACGCCTTCGCCACCGCATAGACATAGGCGCGCGCGCTGTTGAGCGCGACATACATGTCGGCGACCTTGGCCTGCATCAGCTGGAACGCGCCGATGGGCTTGCCGAATTGGCGGCGTTCGCGGACATAGGGCAGCACGACGTCGAGACACGCCTGCATGATCCCGAGCTGGATACCGGCCAGGACGGTGCGCTCATAGTCGAGGCCGCTCATCAGCACCCCCGCGCCTCCGTTCAGCGGGCCCATGATATTCTCCTCCGGCACCTCGCAATCGTCGAACACCAGTTCAGCGGTAGGCGAACCGCGCATCCCGACCTTGTCGATCTTCTGCCCGATGGAGAAGCCCTTCATCTCCTTTTCGACGAGGAAGGTGGTGACGCCCTTGGACCCCTCCCCTGTCTTGGCATAGACGACCAGAGTATCGGCATATGGCGCGTTGGTGATCCAGAACTTCGTGCCGTTGAGGATATAGCGGTCCCCGCGCTTTTCGGCGCGCAGCTTCATGGATATCACGTCCGATCCTGCCCCCGCTTCCGACATGGCGAGGGAGCCGACATGCGCGCCGGAAATCAGCTTGGGCAGATATTTGGCCTTCTGCGCCTCATTGCCCCAGCGGCGGATCTGGTTGACGCACAAATTGGAATGCGCGCCGTAGGAAAGGCCGATGGAGGCGGATGCGCGCGCCACTTCCTCCTGCGCCACGACATGCTCCAGATAGCCGAGGCCAAGCCCGCCCCATTGTTCCTCCACAGTGATGCCATGCAGGCCAAGCGCGCCCATGGCAGGCCAGAGCTGGTCGCGCGGGAACCAGTCCTTCGCGTCGATCTCGGCAGCCAGCGGCGCGATCCGATCGGCGGCGAAGCGCGCCGTGCTTTCCCGGATCATATCGGCGGTTTCACCGAGCGCGAAATCGAAATCGGTCATGGCGTCTCTCCTAATCCGTCCTGTGTAGCCGATCCGACGAGGAAGGAAAAATTGAAGTTCGGGCAAGGACTATATAGATGCTATCTATTCACTGCCTCTGCATGTAGGGCCTGTGGCCGATGCTGGACCGCTATCTGCTCCGCTATTTCCTGGCCGTCGTCGACCAAGGCAATTTCTCGCGCGCGGCGAGCCATTGCAACGTGTCCCAACCCACCCTGTCCGTCGGCATCGCGAAACTGGAAAGGACGGTGGGCGCCCCCTTGTTCATCCGATCCAACCAGCGCGTCGAACTGACCGAGGCGGGCACCCGATTCCTCACCCATGCGCGCCGGATAGAGCGGGCGTTCAATGCGGCGATGCAGGGCATGGGCGTTGGCGACGGGCTGCCGTCCTTTCGCGTGGGGATATTGTCCAGCGTCCCCGGCATCCTCGTTGCCGAGACAGTGGCAGCGACCCGGCCGGGTCGGGACAGCCGGTTCGAGCTGATCTTCGGCAGCGAACGGGAATTGACCGGGCACCTGGCCAAGGGGCGCATCGACGTGGCGCTGACGCTGGTGGGCCGCGGCGGCGACCGCTTCCTGGAAAAGCCAGTGCGTAGCGAAGGCTATGCGCTCGCCATGTCCGCCCGTCATCCGCTGGCCGGCCGCGCGTCGATCAGCGCGGACCGGCTGGGCGGAGAAGTGATGATCGTGCGGCGCCATTGCGAGGCGCTGTCCGAGACCAGCCGCTTCTTCACGGAACGGGGCGTGCGGCCGCATTTCGCGCTGCGGTCCACCAATGACGATCAGGTGATGCAGATGGTGAGCGCGGGCCTTGGCATCACCGTCATGCCGCTCAGCTTCCGTGCGGACGGGATGACGCGCCCGGCGCTGGCGGGGTTCGACCTCGTCCGCACCCTGGGCTGGGCGGCGACGCAAGGCGCGGAACCGATGCTGCATGCCCCTGCCCCCTTCATGCTGGAAATGGAACGGCGGCTGATCGAAAGGACCTGATCCCCGACGTTCGGCGGCCAGGGATGGATCGTGGGCAACGGGAACGCTAAGGGTCTGGAGCAAGGGGGATTGCCGCATGAACGCGCTGCAGATGTTCGAACTGGTGATCGGCATGTTGCTGGCGATCATTCTGCTGCACTTCATCGCGCACAAGCTGGGACTGCCGCCGGCCGTCGCGCTGCTGACGGGGGGCGCGCTCTTCGCCTTCCTGCCTGGTCTGCCGGTCCTGTCGCTCGACCCCGAACTGGTGCTGGTCATATTCCTGCCGCCACTGTTGATGGACGGGGCCTGGTTCATCGCCCTGCGCCACCTGCAACGGCATATGCTGGGCATCGTGGGGCTGGCGGTCGGGGCGGTGATTTTCACAACGGCGGTGGTCGCGCTCGTGGCGCATTGGCTGATCCCCGCCCTTCCCTGGGCGGCCTGCGCCGCGCTGGGAGCCATCGTCTCGCCCCCTGACGCCATATCCGCGCGTGCCGTGTTGCAGCGGGTGAAGTTGCCCAGGCGGCTGGCGATCCTGCTGGAGGGCGAAAGCCTGTTCAATGACGCAAGCGGCCTTGTCCTCTTCCGGTTCGCCGTGGCGGCAGGCGTCACCGGCGCGTTCAGCATGGTCGAAGCGATGGAGAGCTTCGCGCTGCTGGCGATCGGCGGCGCGGTGGTAGGGGCGGCGGTCGGCGCGGCCTGGGTGCTGCTCGCGCCCAGGCTGGACGACAAATATCTGATGATCGCCTCATCGCTGCTTGCCCCCTGGGCGTCCTACCTGCTGGCGGAAAGCGGCCATCTGTCGGGCGTGATCGCGACCGTCACCACCGGCCTTATCTGCGGCTGGTATCAGCATGTCGTCTTTACAGCGACGGTGCGGATGAACGGCACCGCTTTCTGGGCGGTGATGATATTCCTGATGGAAGCATTCGTCTTCCTGCTGATCGGATCCTCGCTGCGCGGCGTGATCGATCGCGTCGGCGGCTTCGACCTGGTGCTGCAGGAGATGACGGGGCCGGTGCTGGCGATCCTGGGTGCGCTGATCGCCGCGCGCTTCCTCTGGGTATTCGGGTCCGACGCGCTGATCATGCTGCTGCGGGCGATGGGCCTCAAGCGATACCACCCGATCGGGCCGCGCGGCGCGACCGTGCTGGCATGGGCGGGCATGCGGGGCGTGGTGACGCTGGCGGTGGCGCTCAGCGTGCCGGAGGATTTCCCCGGCCGCGACTTCATCCTGGTCACCGCCTTCGCCGTCATCATCGGCACGGTGCTGATCCAGGGGATGTCGCTGGGCGCGGTGATCCGGCTGATGCGACTGGAGGAACCCGAAGCGGACCGGCCCCGCATGACGATGAGCGAGGCGGAAGCGGCGATGGCCCGCGCGCAGCTGAAGGTCGTGGAAGTGCATGCCCGCGACGCAGCAGGCACGGTCATCCACCCCCGCCTGCTGGACCGCTATCAGCGCCAGGCCTCCATCGCGACATCCTATGCCGGGCAGGAAGCGCAATTCGCCGATCAGCTGCATGCGCATTTCGACCTGATCCTGAAGGCTGTCGCGGCCGGGCGCAGGGAATTGCTGCGCCTGCACCGCACCGGCGACATCGATGAGGATACGCTGCACGAGTTGGAGCGCGACCTGGACCTGGAGGAATTGAGCGCGCTCGCCGCCAAGTCCTGAGCGCAAGTCGCGGATAACTTGCGTCAATATGCCTCCCACGGCGGCCATGAAACCGGCTTTTCATTTGCAATCCCGATGCAAAATTCCGATGGGGAGGCCACAGAAGAGGGGTTGCCGTGAAAAATCTGTTCTTTCCCGCCATGATGTTGGCCGCGCCCGCCGCTGCGGTCGCCCAGACGCCCGACAGCACCCCGGAAACGGCGATGATCGTGGTGACGGGTGCCGGCCTGCCCCTCCCCCCCGGCACGCCGGCCTATGGATCGGTCGTCATCCCGCGCGAACGGCTGACGGACAGCGCGTCCGGACGGATCGAGAATATATTGAGCGACGTCGCCGGATTTCAGCAGTTCCGCCGGTCGGACAGCCGGTCGTCCAACCCATCCAATCAAGGGGCGACGCTGCGCGCGCTGGGAGGGAACGCGTCCAGCCGAACGCTGGTGCTGCTCGATGGCGTGCCGGTGGCCGATCCCTTCTTCGGCTATATTCCCTTCAGCGCGCTGGTTCCCGACCGCTTGAGCGTGGTGCGGGTGACCCGCGGCGGCGGCATCGGCGCGTTCGGGGCGGGCGCCGTCGCCGGCACCATCGAACTGGCGAGCGCCACGCGCGACCAGTTGCCCGACCTGTCCGCGAGCGCCTTTTACGGCAGCCGGGACGCGACCGAACTTTCGGCCGGCCTGACCCAGGATCTGGGCGGCGGCTATGTGTCGGTTTCGGGCCGGTGGGATCGGGGCGACGGGTTTCAGACGACGCCCAAGGACCAGCGGGTCGCCGCCACCGTGCCGGCCGCCTATGATAGCTGGTCGACCAACCTGCGCGCGGTCGCGCCGCTGTCCGCCACGTCGGAACTGCAGTTCCGCGCCACCCTGTTCGAGGATCGGCGGACGCTGCGCTTCGCCGGCGCGGACAGCATGAGCCAGGGGCAGGACGCCAGTATCCGCTACATCAATCGGGGGGCGTGGCAGGTCGATGCGCTTGCCTATCTTCAGGCGCGCAACTTCTCGAACATCGTCATTTCCTCCAACACCCCGTTCCGCAAGTCGCTGGACCAGCGCAACACGCCATCGACCGGCATTGGCGGCAAGATCGAGCTGCGCCCGCCGGTCGGCGACGCGCATCTGCTGCGGCTGGGCGTCGACACGCGCTATGCGACCGGCGACATGTATGAGGATGCCTATAACGCCAATGTCGCGGCCAACCCGCGCACCTTCCTGCGTCATGCCGGGGGCGAGCAATGGACGCGCGGCATTTTCGTCGAGGATGATTGGACGCCTGAGGCGCTGGGTGGCCGGCTGGTGCTGACCGGCGGGGCGCGCGCCGACCGTTGGTCGATCCGCGGCGGCTTTTACGATCAGGTGAATGCCGCGACCGGCGCGGCGACGGGAACCCGCTTTGCCGACCGGTCGGACTGGGCCTTTTCCGGGCGTGCGGGCCTGCTCTATCATGCGGATGACGCCGTCGCGTTCCGGGCCTCCGCCTATAGCGGGTTTCGCCTGCCCACGCTCAACGAACTTTATCGTCCCTTCGTGGTCTTCCCGATCACCACCCAGGCCAATGATCGGCTGAACCCGGAACAGCTGAAGGGCGCGGAGGCCGGGATCGACCTGACGCCGGCCCCCGGCGTGACGCTGTCTGCAACCGGCTTCTACAACCGGCTGGACGACGCCATCGCCAATGTCACGCTCAGCGCCACCACGCGCCAGCGACGGAATGTCCGGCGGATCGTGGCCAAGGGGATCGAACTGACGGCGGCCGCCCGCGCGGGCGATGTGAGCCTTTCGGCCTCCTACGCCTATAGCGACAGCAGCGTCCGGGCGCCCGGCACCGCGATGGACGGGTTGCGCCCCGCCCAGGTGCCCCGGCATATGGCGAGCGCCACGCTGGCTTATGCGCCGGTGGACGGCCCCTTCCTGTCGGGCACCGTCCGCTATGTCGGGCGGCAATATGAGGATGACCTGCAAAGCGATGTTCTGCCCGATGCGTTGACGGTTGACGCGGTCGCCCGCCTGCCGGTTGGTCGGGGCGTCAGCGTGATCGCGCGGGGCGAAAACCTGTTCGATGAACGGATCGTCACCCGCAATGCGGGTGGATCGATCGATCTTGGCACGCCCCGCACCCTGTGGGTCGGGATCAGTTGGCGAGGTTGAACCTCCAGCGCTCTTGTCGCAGGGGCGAACACGGCATCATTCCTCGAGCAGGTTCGCGATCGTCGCCTTGAGCTTCGAGGGAGAGCAGGGCTTTCCGCAGACGGCAGCGCTGGGATAGCGGGCGCGCAGGATATGCGCGTCGGCGTGGCCCGAATGAAAGACCAGCGGAATGCCGGCCTCCTGCAGCCGGTCGGCAGCCGGATAGACTTCCCCATCCTGCAATTGCACGTCCAGCACCGCGCAGGCGGGGAGCTGCCGGTCGACCGCCTCAAGGGCTTCGGCGACCGAGACATAGGGGCCATCGACGGCAAAGCCCGCCGCCTCGATGATGTCCTGAACATCGAAGGCGACGAGCAGTTCGTCTTCCACGAGCATCACGGTCTTAGTCATCGGAAAGCACCTTGGGCGGCAGATGGATGTCGATGATGAAATCATGGCCTTCGACGGTGCGCGTCACGGCCGCCCCCAGCTGCCGGGACGACGTGTCCACCAGGATGGTGCCGAAACCGGCGCCGTCGGTCAGGGTCACGGGCTGATCCCCCGTCTCGCGCCACTGCATGTCCAGGCCCTGCGCGTCCACCGTCCAGCTTATCGCCAGTTTCCCGCCCGCGTGGCCCAAAGCGCCATATTTCACCGAATTGGTCGCCCATTCATGCAGCATCAGCGCCAGTGGAGAGAGGCAGGATCGTTCGATGCGACAGAGCGGACCCTCGATCATGATTTCGGCATGATCCACATAGGGTGCGACGGTCGTCCGGATCAGTTCGCCAAGGTCGATCGCCTGCAATTCGCCGCTGGGAGACGCCAGCGAATGCGCCCTGCCGAGCGCCGAAATTCTCTCCCGCACGTCCGACGCGAAACTCCGCACCTCCTGATGCGAACGCGCTCCGGCAGAGATCATGCCGCCCACGATCGCGAACAGATTCTTCACGCGATGGTTCATCTCGCGCAGCATCAGTTCGCGAGTTTCCGCCACGCGATATTCGGCCGTCACGTCGATCGACATGCCGACCAGGCGACGGGCCCCATCCTCCTCGACCATCCGGCCAAAGCTCTTGAGCCGGCGCGTTTCGCCGCCATCCATAATGCGATAGCTCGCTTCGAACTCGCCCCCCTTTTCCATGACTTCGGCCCAGGCCGCATCGAAGTCGGCCCGATCATCGGGGTGCATGCGGGCCAGGCGGGCTTCCTCGTCAGTCGATCCGGTTTCCGGCGCAATGCCCAGGATCGCGCGCGCATAATCGTCAATGATCGTCTCTTTCGTATCGACCAGATATTCCCAGACGGCGATGCCTCCTGCCTTGATCGCCATGTCCAGCCGCTCGCGCTCCGCCGCCAGATCCCGCTCCATCGACAACGCCTCTGTGATGTCGGTGAGGACGAGGGTCGCGCCATCCGTGGTGCCCGATTGGGACCGATAGGGGAGCGTGCGGAGCGACAGGGTGCGCTGGCCGTCGCGTGTCGTCACCCGGCGCTGGATGGGCGCGTGGCCGTCCGCGACGGCGCGGGCGTCCTCCAGATAGGCGCCGCCCTCCAGCCTGGTCGACACGTCGCCAAGCGGGCGCCCCCTGTCGCCCGGTTGCAGCGGGAAGAGCGACGTCGCCGCATCGGTGAAGCTGCGGATACGCAGGTCCGCATCCAGCACGATGACGGCAAGATCCGTGGATTCAAAGAAGTTGCGCAGATCGGAATTAGCGACCGTCAGCTGATCGACCTTCGACTTCAGTTCGTCATTGACCGTCGACAGCTCTTCGTTGGTGGACTGGAGCTCCTCGTTCATCGACATCATTTCTTCGTTGGAGCTTTTCAGCTCCTCGTTCGCCGTCTCCAGTTCCTCGACGGTCGAGCGCAGGCGGTGGCGCGTGACCCGCAGTTCGTCCTCCAGCGCGTCGAGATGATCGTCGCCCGAATCCAGTTCGTCGACATCGCCCTCCAGCGCCGGGCGGAAAGGCGCGGTTTCGCGGAATATGAAGAGCAGGGTGCCGTCAGGCAGCGGATCGCATATGACGTCGATCTGCTGCTCGCCATATTCGGAGACAACCCGCACGTCCCGGGCAACGATGCGCTTGCGGTTGTCCCGCCCTTCGCGCAACAGCGGGCCAAGGACATTGCGCAGGCCGCTGCGCGCCAGGCTGATCGCGCTGGATCCGCCGGTGCGCGTGACCGGAAAATCGAAATAGCGCCCCAGCCGACCATAAGCGGCGATGATGCCGCCATCCTGATCCAGCAGCAGGCTGGGCGGCGCGTAGCGATCCACGATGCGGCGGGCAGCCACGGTTTCGTCCGCGCCGCGCCGCGCGCTGTTGCGGAAGCTCGGCGCGTCGGCGCGCGCATGACGGGTCCTCCCGCTGCCCGGAAGATCGATCGGATAGTTGGGCGGACCGGGCGCGCGCCGGAACAGGCGGGCCTGTTGATCGACGACGGGAAACAGATGTTCGAACCGGCCCACGCTTTCCGAAGGGCCAAGGAACAGGAAGCCGTCGGGCAAGATCGCATAATGCAGCAGCGGCATCACCGACTGCTGCAGCCGGTCATCGAAATAGATCAGCAAATTGCGGCAGGACACCAGATCAATGCGCGAAAAAGGCGGATCCTTGACCAGGCTATGGTTGGAAAAGCGGATCATGTCGCGGATCTGCGGCGCGATCACGAAACGCTCCGCGTGCGGAATGACGTAGCGCTCGCGCAAGGCAGGCGGAATGTCCGCAAGCGCTGCTGAGGGATAGGCCCCTTCCCGCGCGATCTGGAGCATCCGCTCGTCTATATCGGTGGCGAAAATCTGGACCGTCGCCGGCGATAGCCCGGCCGCGCTGGCCGCGTCCGCGAACAGCATCGCGATGCTGTAGGCTTCTTCACCCGACGAACAGCCGGGCACCCAGACGCGAATATCCTCGCCTGCGGCTTCGCTGACCAGCGGGTCCACCACCTTCGCGCGCAACAGATCGAACAGCTCGGCATCGCGGAAGAATCGGGTCACGTTGATGAGCAGGTCGCGGAAGAGCGCCTCGCACTCTTCCGCATCCGACTTCACCCGTGCCAGATAAGCGCGCCCGGAATCGATCCCCAGCACATGCATGCGCCGTTCGACCCGGCGGATGAACGTCGTTCGCTTGTAACCGGAAAAGTCGTGCCCGACAGCCATGCGCAGGGCCTTGCACAGATCGTCCACATGGTCGGCTACCAGCGTGGCCTCGACCTCCGGGGCGCTGCTGACCGTGCGATTGAAATAGGCGAACAGGCAATCGAGCATCTCGCCCGGCTGCTTGATATAATCGACCAGGCCCGTGCCCACCGCTGACAGCGGCATGCCGTCATAGCGAGCGCTTTCGGGCTGCTGGACCAGACAGACGCCGCCATGTTCCTTGACCGCGCGCAACCCGGTGGTGCCGTCAGCCCCCGTGCCGGAAAGGATGACGCAGGCCGCGTCGGCCTGCTGATCAGCCGCGAGCGAAATGAAGAAATCGTCGATGGGACGACGCAGGCCGCGCGGCTGGGCGAAATCGGTCAATTCCAGCCTGCCCTGGCGGATGGCAAGGCCATGGCCCGGCGGGATGATATAGACCTTGTCCGCCTCTATGCGCTCGCCCCCTTCGCATTGGAGCACTTCAAGCTCCGTATGGCGATCGAGCAGTTGCGCCAGCATGCTTTCATGATTGGGGTCGAGATGCTGGACGATGACGAAGGCCATGCCCGTGACGCCTCGCGCCGGCGCGAGCATGTCGCGCAACGCCTCCAGCCCCCCGGCCGACGCGCCTATGCCTACGACCGGAAGTCGAGCGGACGATGCAGGGCCGTCGGTCAAAGCAGGTGCTCGCGATCAAGTTGCCCCAGCGTCAATTTGGCCTGCGCGATCGTGGCCGCGGCGTTCGCGATCGTCATCAGCGACCCTTCGATGATGAGCCCGCTGTCGGCCAGCACGGGACTGAGGCCGACGAGAGTTTGCCCGAGGCTCTTGTCATATTCGGCCAGCAGGCCTGGCTGGGTCCGGCTGACATCGAATTGCGAGGCGAAGATGTAGAGAAGCGCGCCGGACTGGGCACGCAGCTTCGTCATGTAAAGCAGATTGACGAAGGGCTGTCCGTCCTTGCGGAAATTGACGATCGGCGTGCGCACATTGGGCCGTCGATCGTCGGCAAGAAATTCCCGAATCTGGCCCCGCGCTTCCTCATTGCGGCTTTCGCCCTGAAGGAACCGGCAGTTGCGGCCGATGATCTCGCCTGCGCCATAGCCCGTCAATTCATGAAAGCGTTGGTTGGTAAGTCGCAGGGCATGATCCCCGTCCGCCGCCCCCAGGGAAAGAGCGACAGTCGACCGTTCGAAATAATCCCTCAGTTCGCCCGGAATGGCGTCAGCGGTCATGGGCTCTCCAAGGACTAGAGCGGCGGCCGGCCAGCAACGCCGACGGCAGCACTTCTCCGAGGCGATACTGACGCGAACCTCGCAACACAAGTCATCCCAAATTGATCTGAATCATTGCAGCGCCAACGCGCAAGCCACTGATTTGTGCCGACCCCGTACCGAAGGGCATATAGAGCGGCGGGAAGGCATGTTCTTTCACACAGGTGCCCATCTGCGATCCTTGGCTTTTACAATGCTGCTCCCTGTCCTGTCCGCTACCGGCATGCACCATCTGCATATAGACTGGAATTTCATTTCGGGATAGTTAGAGGCATGAATGCGTCTTGCCCGGACCTTTCCGACCCGCGATGGACCGACAATCTGGTGAGGGCGCTGGTTGAAGCGAGCGCCCAGATCGCACGGCTGGACGAACGGATTTCAGCCAGTTTGTTGGCTTCATCCTGGCGTTTGCGAGCCAGTTGGATCGGCTATGCCGAGGCGATTGCAGCGGAAGGGAATGAAATCGAGGAAATCGACATTTTTGGGCAGCAATGCGGCGTTCCCCTGCCCTTCCGTGCAACCATGGCAACCACAGCCGATCCCTTGGCCTCTCTTCCCGACTGGCAACGCCGGCTGAACGACAGGCGCAACCGTCACTGGACTGACGGGCTGCATTTTTCCTTTGATCCGCCACCGGGCTGGGCGGACCGGCTGGCATTGCTCCGTGCGCTGGAGTTGCAGGCCCGGCAGGTTCGCCAAGTCCCCGGCGGGCAGCCATGGCTGGACCTTCCGCTTCTTCTGCAACGGTTGGGCGCGACGCGGGCCGCCCTGCCCTGTCTGGTCGCGCCTGACAAACGCTTGAGGATGGGGTTCAGCGCCACGGGCATTCATAGCCGTTATTTGCGAACGCTGACGGCCAGGGCGAAGGATGGCATGGCGGTGCTGGACGCGATGGAAGCTGATCGACGGCGCTTCGCGGCAGGGATTGCCGCGACCACACGCCCCGGACATTTGACCAGCCTTGGCGCGATGCTGATGCAAACCCCCGTCACCAGCCCGACCCGGACGGCCCGCCTGCTGAAGATCGGCGTTTCGGGCGCGGGCAAGCTGCTCAGGCGGGCCGCCGCGCTGGACCTGATCGTTGAAGTCAGCGATCGGCATAATTGGCAGATATATATGAGCCGAGACCTGGCGATCCGGTTCGGCTTTCGCTCAGCGCCCCTGGGCCGTCCTGCTGCTGCCTCGCCCCCTTCTCCCGCGCTGGACGAAGCCTTGCGTCGGTTCGATGCCGAGATGGAGGCGTTCGAGGCGGAGACGGGGCTGGCCGCGAGCGCCGAGGATTCAGGCTAGGCCCAAAGGTCGCGGACCAGCGCCAGCAAAGCCGCTTCGGCCTCCTCTCGCGTGCCGCCGCCCTTGGGGAGGAGGGTCAATGTCATTTGCCTGGGCGTTTGCCTGTCGATCTTGAGGATCGGATTGCCCTCGCGATTGCGCAGGATATTGTCCGATCCTGTCTTCCTGGGGACACCTGTCTTCTTGGGGGCGTCCGCCGCCGCGCCGGCAAGGTCGCGGATGATGTCAACGACGGGCAGCCCCCCTCCCCCCTCTTGCCACTGCCGCGCCAGTTCCGCCGCGCGCGACGTGACCCGTTTGCGCTGGTCGTCCGGCTTCAGCAGCGGTTTCAGCATGGTGACATGCTTGATGCGCAACGCGTGGGGATCGGGAAAGGCGATCATGAGATCATCGGGCAAGCGGGCCAGATCGAGATAGCGGCTGAGCCAGCTTTGCGACACGTTGAGCCGCTCCGCCATGCGCCCCTGATGGCCTTGATAATAGCCCTCGAGCGCCTTCAGATAGTCTCGAGCCCGTTCGATATCCGTAATGTCTTCCCGCGCGCGATTTTCCAGATCGGCGAGGCGGAAAGCCTCTTCGTCGGTCAGCTCGCGCGGTTCGACCAAGAAACGAAATTCGGGATAATTATGGGCCCGCAGCCATGACACCGACCAGTGACGCCGCGCGCCGCATATGATCTCGAAATCATGATCGGCATCGCCCCTCACGCGACGCACGATGGCGGGGACTTCCTGGCGACCCTGCGATTTGAGACTTTCGATGAGGTCTGCGCATCGCTGCTCATTCAATAGAGCATAGTCGCGGTTATGCCCCGCCCACAGCCGGCAGCGCGCAGGATCGACCAGCTCGTGCGTCCGTTGCACGATGGCGCCTGACGCCAGCTGCGCGATCCGGTTCTCTCGCCCCGAAAGGATCGATCCCATCTGGCCCCGAGCGCGGGGCACATCCCCTCCGCCGGGAACGAGTCCGGCCGCCAGCCCCTCAGCAAAACTCTTGTTCTTCCCGCTCATCTCTCATTCCTTTCCTTCGCGGGCGTCCGGGCGCCGCCGCCAATTTTGCACCGGTGCAAAATCAGGCATGTCCTTCCTGACGCAATCGCGCCGCATGGCTGGGCCAGGTCATGCGGATGTCGATCTCCACCTCGGCATTCACGCCATCGAGATAAGTCAGGCAACGCTCCCGCACCGAGCGGCTGGTCAGGGGACCGTCCAGTTCATAGACGCTCATCAAGCGCGCGGTCGCATTGTCGATTTCCGCCGAATCCTTGAGCGGCGTGCGGACGATGTTGTGTCCGTAAAGCGAGCGCATGAGGTTGAGCATTTCCTTCTGCATCGACTTGCCCTCATCGACCTTGGAGGCGACAAATCGCAGGAAGCTGAGCCCGGTCGGGAAGCCCATCTCATGCAGTTGCGCCATCGTCTCCTCCAGCATGCTGAGGAAAGCGGCCGTCGATGAGAAGTCCATCACGGTAGGAGGGACCGGCACGACGAGCGCATTCGCCGCGCGAAGGACGGACAGTGAAATCGCACCCAGGGCTGGCGGCGGATCGATGACGATCACGTCGAAGCGGTCAGCGATGGACTGTATCCCCTCGGCGAGCCGGTTCAGAAGCGTGGACTGGCCCCGCGCCATGCGCCCCGCAAGTTCATATTCCGACTGGAACAAGCGCAAATTGGCCGGGATCAGCTCAAGCTGGTCAAAATGCGTCTTGCGCAAGGCATAGTCGAGCGAACCGATGTCGTCATGGCGAAGGAATGGATAGAGCGTGTCATCCTCTGTCAGGTCGAGATCCGGCACATATCCGAACAGCGTCGTTGCCGACCCCTGACTGTCGCAATCGATGAGGGCGACGCGATAGCCCTGGATCGCGAGATATTGGGCCAGGTGAACCGAGACGGTGGATTTACCCACGCCGCCCTTGAAATTCTGAACCGCGACGACCGTGCAGGGATCGTCGGGCGCGCGCCAGGGGCGGGTGCCGAAAAGGCCGCGCATGTCGTTGAGCTGCGCCAGCGTATAGCCCACCCGCCGTCCGGTTTCGGTGCGCGGAGGCTCGGGAAGGCGACCGTCGCGCTCGGCTTCGCGGATCGCCTGCGTCGTCCTTCCGATCAGCTCGGCTGCTTTCCCGATCGGAAAGGTCGGCTCCCGCCGCTCATTGGCGCGGGCAGCCTGCGCATTGTCGCGCAGCCGTTCCAAAACCGCATTGGACCGCGCGGCAAGATCGGAAACCGCGGCAAAACTCGCGTCGATTTGATCGGCAGGCACGCTTGCCATTTACATCCCCATTTTTGAAACTGGGCATATTATGGTCGCACTTGCGATTTTTTGTCAATGATGAGGCGTTTTTCAAAAGTGGAAAGGCGGGTGCCGCTTGTGTGAAATGGACGCAGGTTCGTGCGCGATCGCGGCGGCTGAGAAGGCCCGGGGCCGGGCGAATGCGCCGGTCATATCCCTCGGGGTCCGGGCGAATCCTGACCAAATGGGGGCGCCTTCTATCGAGGCGCTGATCCACCAGACGTGCGAGCCCGGCAGCCCTGACCAACCGGGGGCGAGATCACCATTTTGCACCGGTGCAAAATGGCATCAGGGCCGGCCCCGCCGCGAAGCATAGCTCTCACAAAAACCCGTCCATGATTGCTTGAGCTTGTTCCCGGACAGGTTCTGCAGCCTTGCGCCCATATGTTCCCGATAGGCGGCAGCGATGAGGTCAATGTCCCATCCTCCACCCTGCACCCGCGCGATATCCCTGAACAAGGGCGTCGGAGCATAATGGAGACTGCCGGGCGGGAATGTCGTCGCCCCGTCCGCCTCACCATCCTGCGAGCGAGACCGGGCGGGGAGGGGGCGTGCCCCTGGATCAGCCGCCGGGCCGACGATGTTTTCCGTCTCGCCGTCTCGCCGGGACCGCCGGCCTGCGGAATGCCGTTCCAGTTCGTCGACCGTCGAAATCTGTTGCGGCGCATCCTTCGCCTGAAAACGTATCTCGATCTCCGCGACGGCCCGCCCCCGGCGCACCTCCTTCCACTCCACCGTGAAGTGAGCGAGCTGATCAATCTCCGCCTTGGCCGTAGTCAGAACCTTCCGGCGCAGCTGGGCAAAATCCTTGTACACGTCAGGATCGATTCCCAGCGCGGCGCGCAGAGCCGTCACGTCCCCCTTCCAGGTCGATTGCCGCCTATGGATGCGAAGCGCCCCCATCTCGTACAGCCGGAGCGCGTAGGTCGACCGAAAGCCCAACACTGCCTGCCGATTGAGCACGGCATAGGTTTCGGATTCCTGGATCAGTCGCCGCGCATCGGGGGTGAATTCCCATTCTATCCACCCTCCTTCATGGCCCTCCTCCTCCACCTCTTCCTTGGACATCTGGATCAGGGGGAAACGCCGGGTCGCCTTGCGCCCGCGCCAGGACGTATCGTCTTCCGCGAACAGCGTGCGGTGAAGTTCCTCCAACATATCGGCGATGCGTTCATTGCCCTTATGCCCGCGGCGAATGTCCGCCTTGCGCATCCTGTGCGGAATGTCGCGCCAGGCGTCCCCCCCCGCGGTCAGGATCATCAGCGCCAGCAATCGAGAGGCCGTCAGGCTGAGCGACTGCCCCTTGATGAAGCGAACCTCAACCAGCTTGCCGGGCTTGGCGAAATCATCATTATCCCGATGCGCGAGCGCTGCGGCGACGCGCATGGCGCGATTGGGCGTCTGGCCGTTCACATCTGCCGAATCGTCTGCCATGATGGGGCGCGAAGATGCCTGACCTGACCTTAGTGGTCAAGTCAGGTCAGGGAAGCGGCAGAGCCCCCATCCGGTCAGGACGCCCCCTGCCTGCGCGGGATGGACGAGGATGCAAAAGCCCCTAACAAGGCGATCCGCGCCGAGGCCCCGACAGGTCAGGACAAGGCCCCCTGGCGGTCAGGGAAGAGCCCCCATCCAGTCAGCTTACATCCCCCGGCAGGTCAGGATAGCCCTCTCCGACTCATGTCATACCCACGATTCGGGGCTCCTGAATCAGAATCTCTTGAATCAGAATGACCGACCGATGGTCGGCAGGTTCTTCAGTAGGAATGGGTTTCAAGCGCCCAGACATGGCCATGGCGATCTGGCTCCCCACCTTTCACCAATTTCAGCTCAGCAACGGATGGGCAATCCGCATATCGTCGAGCAGGCTTTCGATCAGCGCCACGTCGCGCACGCTGCCCGTGGGCGTCACCGACCAGTTACAATGAGGGTGGGTTTCCCGGTCATATAGCCGGATGGCACCGATGGCCTTGCGCCAATGATGTTTGCTCCGGCCATGCTCGCGCAGCAGGCGGGCTAACAGCAGGTCGATCATCTGGTCTCTGGTCATCCGCTTCTTTGGCGGCGGAGCCAAGGCGCGGTCAAGCCAAGTCTGTGCCCAACCAACCCGCGGCAGCGACCGGGACGATCGCGGACCGGGCCAAAAGGCGGTGCCCATAACGCCCGGCGGCGGGGGAGGGGGCATGACGCGTCATCCGCGCTCTCCGCCCTTGGCTTGTCTGAATCAATGTGGGAGGAAGGCCCGCCACCTGATGACATTATGGATAGCCGGAGCGAAGCGCTTGCAGATCAACTGGATGACCTGGCCGGGTCACGTCCGTCAATGAGGTGTAATTTGGGGTGTGGTCACCGGGCTGCATGGTC
>NZ_LSJY01000029.1 GCF_001556865.1 Sphingobium sp. CCH11-B1
GGCGGGGGCAGGGCGGCGGGGCATCGCCGGCCCCTACGCGCTTTCATCGTCAAAGAAAATGGGTGCCGCCAAGGCCGATGGCCAGGAACAGGGCGATCCAGAGAAGGACTCCGGTCCACAGCGCAACCCAATCGGACGCCTTCGGCCGCACCGCCTCTCCCCTTGGGACGGCTCGCAAGGATGACGGAATGTGGACCTGCCCCAATGTGCCGAGCCGGATCGCGCGCCGCCCGACGCCATGAAAGAAGCGGGCGGTGTGGCGCGAGAAGATGTGATCGACGGTGACGTCAACGACGAAGCCGCCCGCATGCCGGAGCACCGCACCGGCCGCATCGACCACGACCTCGCCGATCTCGTCGACCATCAGCGCCCGTTGGGATCGAGCGCGCTGCGGCGGCGAGGCGTGGCGGACCGGGCTGTGACGGGGGAGAGGGCGGAGGCGCGCTGTGGCGCGCCGGCCAGCATCGGCGCGCCCATCTCCACGGCGATGTCCTGGAGCGCGGCGATTCGCTTTTCCGTGGCCGGGTGGGTGGAGAAGAGTTCGCTGACATGGGTCGGCACGATGTAGAGCTGGGCGGCGGCTGGGTTGCGTTCCGCCACAGGGTTGGGGATCGCCTGCGCTTGGCCGGATATCTTCGCGAGGGCGGAGGCAAGCGCGTTGGGATTGCCGCTGATCTGGGCCCCCAGGCGATCCGCGCCATATTCGCGGGTGCGGCTGATCGCCATCTGCACGATCATTGCTGCAAAGGGCGCGACGATCACCGCCAGCAGCGTCGCGGCGATATTGCCATGGCCTTCCCGCTCCCCGCCACGGAAGAACAGGCCGAAATTGGCCAGCATGGAAATGGCGCCCGCGATGGTCGCGACCATCGTCATGACGAGCGTATCCCTGTTCTTCACATGGGCGAGTTCATGCGCCATCACCCCGGCCACTTCCTCGCGGCTCAGCACCGACAGCAGGCCCGTCGTCGCCGCGACGGCGGCATGGTCCGGGTCGCGCCCGGTGGCAAAGGCGTTGGGTGCGTCCTGATCGATCAGATAGACGCGCGGCATGGGCAGGCCCGCCCGCTGCGCCAGATCGCGGACGAGGCCGTGAAATTCGGGGGCGCTCTGCGCATCGACCTCCCGCGCATCGTGCATCGACAGGACGATCCGGTCGGCGTTCCAGAAGGTGAAGAGGTTCATGCCCGACGCCACCAGCAGCGCGATAATGGCGCCACCGCTGCCGCCCAGCGTATAGCCCAGCGCCATGAACAGCGCAGTCAGCGCCGCGAGCAGCATGGCCGTCTTCATCCCGTTCACTTGCAATGCACTCCTTTGCCGCCCAGATAGCGGAAGCATGCTGAATATGGGATGGATCGGTCCCGGACTCAATCGATCCCCGCAATGGAGGAGGCCGCGCATCATGGGACAATATAATGGCAAGCGCCCTGCGCATGTGACGCCGCCCCGGCATCTGTCGAAAAGCCCGCCGGTCCCCCAACCCGACCCGATCGATGCGCCGTCCCGCCATGACGAGGAACTGAGCCCGGTGCGCTACGGCGATTGGGAACGGAAGGGAATTGCGATAGATTTCTGAGGCATAGGTACACGCTTCACCGCCGATTTGGCACGGCTGCCGATGGCCCGTGCCCATGATGCGGGGAGCAGCCCTGCCCGCTCTGGCCTTTCGTGCCCTGGCTTGGAATGGCAGCCCCATGAGGAGTATGGGGCGTGAGCGTGCATCTGGTTTCTGACATGAATAGGAAGACTGTATCGGATTACGCGCCGGAGGACGCGGCCCTTCTGTGCGCGGTCGGGCGTCTGGTCTGTGCCTGGACCATGCTGGAGCAGAGTCTGGAAGCAAAGATATCGCAGTTGCGGGAGGCGATGGGCGACGTACGGACGGTCGGCGCACGCACCCGGCCAAGCATGGCGAAGCTGATGACCGAATTGCGAACCATGGTGGCAATGCGCGACCGCCGCAACGCCAGCGCGTTGACGGAGATCGCCGATATCGAGCGGGACATGCAGCGAATCGACCGGTTTCGCGCCCTCATCATCCAGGGCTTTCATCAGCCCGAGCCGGGCGGTTTCACCTGCCGCGATTCGCGCAACAACCTTCAGCATGTGGGGCTGGAGCAGCTGGAAGGCGAGATCGCGTCGCTGGAAACGGTCGCAAATCGCCTCCTGGCGGTGTGATCCACGCCACCATGCTTGACCTTTTTCGCAAGTGCGGCAAACCAGTGCGCGATCGCTTCATCCAGGGGGATAAATGTTGAACAAGCCAATTCGCAAGGCCGTGTTCCCGGTCGCGGGCCTCGGCACGCGCTTTCTGCCGGCCACAAAATCCGTGCCCAAGGAATTGCTGCCGGTCGTCGACCGCCCGCTGATCCAATATGCCGTAGACGAAGCACGCGAGGCGGGGATCGAGCAGATGATCTTCGTCACCGGACGCGGCAAGGGCGCGATCGAGGACTATTTCGACATCGCTTTCGAATGCGAAGTCACCCAGCGGGAACGTGGCAAGGATCTGTCGGCGCTGGAAGGGACGCGGCTTGCGCCCGGCAACGCGGTGTTCCTGCGCCAGCAGGAACCGCTGGGCCTGGGCCACGCCATCTGGGTGGCGCGCGACATCATCGGCGACGAACCCTTCGCCATCCTGCTGCCGGACGAGTTCATGAAGGGCGCGCCGGGGCAGGGCTGCATGAAGCAGATGGTCGATGCCTACGAAAAGGTCGGCGGCAACCTCGTCTGCGCGCTGGAAATCCCGATGGATCAGACGCCAAGCTATGGCGTCATCGATCCGGGCGCCCGCGACGGCGCGCTGACCGAAGTGAAGGGGCTGGTCGAAAAGCCCAAGCTCGGTACCGCGCCGTCCAACCTCATCCTGCCTGGGCGCTACATCCTCCAGCCAGAGGTCATGAAGATCCTCGAAACGCAGGAAAAGGGCGCGGGCGGGGAAATCCAGCTGACCGATGCGATGGCGTCGATGATCGGCAAACAGCCTTTCCACGGCGTCACCTTCGAGGGACGCCGCTTCGACTGCGGATCGAAGGCCGGTTATATCGAGGCGAATCTGGCGCTGGCGCTGGAGCGCGACGATCTGAGCGCACATATTCGCGCCTTCGCACAGGAAGAACTGGCGCGCTGAGGCTCGCGGAATGAAGCACCGGCCCCTGAAAGGGGCGGTGGCTGGCCGCAGGCCAGACGGAAGGGTATCGCTCTCTCGATAATATTGAACAGGTTCAGATTGCCGGGGGCAATCTGAACCTGTTCAAACCCTTCAACCCCTCCCCTTGCGCGGGGGAAATTAATTCCGACTAGCCCTCAGAACGGCACTTCGTCGTCCAAGTCATTGTCGAAATTGGGACCGCCGGCGCGGCCGCCGCCGCCCTGCGAGCGTCCGCCGCCACCGCCGCCATAGCCCCCGCCCTGGCCGCCACCGCCCGGCGCGCCGTCCAGCATGGTCAACACGGCGCTCGGCCCCTGCAGCACGACCTCGGTCGAATAACGGTCGTTGCCGTTATTGTCCTGCCATTTGCGGGTGCGCAGCTGGCCTTCCAGATAGACTTTGGAGCCCTTGCGCAGGAAGCGCTCGGCGACTCCGGCCAGTCCTTCGGAGAAGATGGCGACGGTGTGCCATTCGGTGCGCTCCTTGCGCTCGCCCGACATGCGGTCCTTCCAGCTTTCGGACGTGGCGATGCGCAGGTTGCACACCTTGCCGCCATTCTGGAAGCTCTTGACCTCCGGGTCGGCGCCCAGATTGCCGACCAGAATGACCTTGTTGACCGAGCCTGCCATGATTCCTCCGATACGTTGATCGGCCCTTATAGTCCCGCTGCCGTCGCGGTCCAGTAGGTCAGGCCCGCGGCAATATAGGCGAGGACGAAGAGATAGCCGACCATGAAGAGCGGCCATTTCCACCCGTTCGTTTCCCGCCGCGTCACCGCAATGGTCGAGATGCACTGCGGCGCGAAGATGAACCAGGCGAGGAAGGCGAGAGCGGTCGGCAGCGGCCATTGTCGCTTCAGCCGATCGCCCAGGCTTTGTTCCAGCGCGGCCTCGTCATCGCCGGCGTCGATCGCATAGACAGTGGCGATCGCGGATACGGCGACCTCGCGCGCGGCCATGGTCGGCAGCAGCGCCAGCGAGATGTCGCGGTTGAAGCCGATCGGCGCCACCAGCACATGGATGCCGGACGCGATCCGGCCTGCGATGCTGTATTCCACCTGACTGCGCCCCTCGGGCGCCTGCGGGAAGCTGGCGAGCACCCACAGCACGATGTTGGTGGCTAGGATGATGGTCCCCGCGCGCTTCAGGAAGATCGCGGCCCGTTGCCACAGGCCGATCAGGATGTCCTGCGGCCGGGGCCACTGATATTTCGGCATTTCCATCAGGAACCCGCCGCTCTGACCCTTGGTGACAGTCAGGCGCAGCGCCCAGGCTGCCAGCATCGCGCCCACGATGCCGCTGACATAGAGGGTGAAGAGCACCAGCCCCTGCAACCCGATGCCCCATCCCACCGTCCTGGCTGGGATGAAGGCGGCGATGATCAGGCCATAAACTGGCAGCCTTGCGGAACAGGTCATCAGCGGCGCGATCAGGATCGTGGTCAGCCGGTCCTTCGGGTCGGCGATGGTCCGCGTCGCCATGATCCCCGGCACCGCGCAGGCGAAGGAGGAGAGCAGCGGGATGAACGCCCGGCCCGATAGGCCCACCTTCGCCATCAGCGCGTCCATCAGGAAGGCGGCGCGCGCCATATAGCCGGTCGCCTCCAGCATCAGGATGAAAAAGAACAGGATCAGGATCTGCGGCAGGAACACGATCACCGCGCCCACGCCACCGACCACGCCCTGCAACAGGAAGTCGTGGATTAGTCCCGGCGGCAGCGTCGCCGTCACCGCCTCGCCCAGCGCCGTGATCCAGCCCTCCAGCATGTCGGCGGGCGCCGTGGCCCAGCTGAACACCGACTGGAACATCACAAACAGCAGCGCCAGCAGGATCAGGAACCCGGCCACCGGATGCAGCAGCACCCGGTCCACCGCCGCGGTCAACCGGCGCGAAGGCGTTTCCCGCACGACCGTGGCGCGGGCGATGCGACGCGCTTCCTTGCGGGTTGCGTCGAAATCCCTGGCGGGCTGCGCCGGGGCGGCGGCTTGCGCATCGCCCCGCATGGTGCCCAGCATCGCCTCCATTTCCTGGCGGAGATGGTCCAGGCCGCGCTTGCGGACGGCGACAGTGGATACCACCGGGACGCCCAGTTCCCGCGCCAGCACGGCCGCGTCGAGTTCCAGCCCGTCCCGGGTGGCGAGGTCGACCATGTTGAGCGCGACGATGGTCGGCAGGCCCAGCGCCACGAGTTCGAGCGCGAAACGCAGATGATTGTCGAGATTCGCGGCGTCGACGACGACGACCAGCGCGTCGGGCCGGCGCTCCCCCGCCTGGCGGCCCATCACCACGTCGCGCGTCACCTGTTCGTCGGGGCTGGTCGGGTCGAGGCTGTAGGTGCCGGGCAGGTCGACCAGCTCGATCGGTCGCCCGTCGGACAGCGTCAGCCGCCCCGCCTTGCGCTCAACCGTGACGCCGGGATAATTGCCCAGCTTTTGCCGGGCGCCGGTGAGCGCGTTGAACAGCGCACTTTTGCCTGCATTGGGATTGCCGACGAGGGCGACGAGAGGAAGGGCGCTCATCCCGCCGGCGTCCCACCGGCATCGTCGGGACCGATCCGCACGGTGACAGCGGCAGCGTGGCTGCGCCGCATGGCGATGGTCATGCGACCGATGCGGCACGCAATCGGGCCTTTCAGGAACAGGCCGCCGTGGTGCAGCGTTTCCACGCTCGCGCCCTCGCACAGGCCGAATTCGCGCAGCCGCTGCCCTTCGGTCGCTGACAAGGCGGACCAGTCGATCAGGTCGACATAGGCAGGCTGGCGCAGGGGCAGGTCGGTCAGGCGCAAGGACGCGTTACTCGCTGGCAGTTTCTGCGAGCGAGTATCAATATCCTTTGCGGAAGGCCAGCGGGAATCGTCGAAGGGCAGGTCAGATCGCGGGATAGCGCAGGCGGCCGATGAAGCGGGACAGGCTGAGCCGTTCGCCGCCGGCCGCGCCGGTGAATTGCGCCTTCGCCTTTTCAAAGCGCATCACATCCTCGACCCGCCGGGCGAGGAAGGCGCGGCTGTCGGCATGGCCTTCGCTTTCATCGTCCAGGAAGACGAGCAGGCAGGAGGCATAGACCGTGGTCAGCGTCGCGCGCTTGCTATAATGGTTGAGGTCGGTCGCGACATCACCGGCCGCGCGCCACATCGTGTCGGCCGCGCGCCATGCGAGCTTCGCGGCACGGGGCGCGTTGACGGGAAGGGCGAGGATCGCGAGCGCCCGCCGCAGCGCATCCCGGTCGGACGCGAGCAGGTCGAGCCGTGCTTCGACCAGCGCGATGATCCTGCGGCGGACCGACAGGCTTGCGAGCGTTTCGGGCGCCAGCGCCGCCAGCATCGCGGTGTCGATATTGGCGAACCAGGCGTCGATCATGTCCACAGCGTTCTTGCCGAAGGCGAGCGCGGCGATGTCGGGGTCGACGCCCTTTTCCTGCGCCGCCATCGCGACGGCTTGGGGCCGCCAGCCGTCGAACGCGGCGTGGCGCGGGAGAATGGGGGCCAGCAGGGCGCGGACTTCGTCCAGCGTCAGGTCTTGCATGTCGCTCATGCCCGATAATCTAGGACCGGGCGGGCAGGCGCACAAGCACCAGCGCGCCGGCGACCGCGACCAGCCCCAGCATGTCGCCCGCACTCAGCCATTCGCCGAACAGCAGCCAGCCCAGTATTGCCGACACGGCCGGCTGGAGCAGGAGGCTCAGCCCCAGCACCAGCGGTGAGAACCAGCCGACCGCATAAG
Source organism: Sphingobium sp. CCH11-B1 (assembly GCF_001556865.1). Classification (GTDB taxonomy): domain Bacteria; phylum Pseudomonadota; class Alphaproteobacteria; order Sphingomonadales; family Sphingomonadaceae; genus Sphingobium. Next base: position 6,873 of record NZ_LSJY01000029.1, read on the forward strand.
TGAGCAGTCCCTGACCTACGAGCTGGCTCGACAGGGCAAGGAGGATCAGCGGCGTCCAGTTGCCCGGCATCACCCGCTCGCCCAGCGCCAGCGCGCAGAGCAGCAATGCCGGCGCGCTCGCCAGGCTCGATCCCGCCAGCACCGACCAGCTGTCCAGCCGCCCGCGCGCGCCCTGCACGATCAGCAGATAGCCGGTGTAGAACAGGCCCGCGAGGATGCAGAGCAGGTCGCCATGGAGATTGCTGAGCGACAGTTCGTAGCTGCCGGCCATCATCACCATCATGCCCCCGGTCGCGAGCGCGATCGCTAAGCCCTGGTTCCGGTCGGGTCGCTGGCGCAGAACCAGCAGCGCCCAGGCGGGCAGGAACAGCCCGCTCATATTGCCAAACACGGTGGCATTGGCGACCTTGGTATAAAGGATGCCGATGTGCCAGGCGGCAAGGTCCGCCGCGAAGACGATCCCTGACAGGACAAGCGCGCTCCATTCGCGCCCCGTCGGCGGCGTGCGCCGCCAGCTTTGCAGCGCCAGCAGGCACAGGAAGGGCAGGGCTATCGTCACCCGCCAGAAGGCAGCGGCAACCGGCCCCACGTCGGCGAGGCGCACCAGCACCGCGCCGATCGGCAGGATGAGGTTGGCGAGCAGCAGCGCCGGGAATGCGAAACGGGGGGTTGCCATATTGGCCGCGGGGGTTGAAGTCTGCATCGCGGCTCCCTAGCTGGCTTTCCGTGCCAAGTCCCGTTGCAAATAGCAACTGTTGAACAGGGGAATGTTCTTGACGACTCTCTTCGATCCCATCCAGCTCGGCGCGATCGACGCGCCCAACCGCATCCTCATGGCGCCGCTGACCCGCGCGCGCGGCACCCGCGATCATGTGCCGACCCCGATCATGGCCGACTATTATGCGCAACGCGCCGACGCGGGCCTCATCATCAGCGAGGCGATCGGCATTTCGGGGCAGGGCTTGGGCTGGCCCTATGCCACAGGGCTGTGGAACCAGGATCAGGTCGACGGCTGGCGGCGCGTGACCGACGCGGTGCATGACGCGGGCGGACGGATCGTCGCGCAGCTCTGGCATATGGGCCGGCTCGTCCATTCAAGCGTGACCGGCGAGCAGCCCGTTGCTCCCAGCCCCGTCGCGGCGCCTGGCCACGCCCACACCTATGCGGGCAACAAGGATTATGAGACGCCGCGCGCGCTGGAGGCTTCCGAAATCCCGCAGCTGCTGGACACCTATGCGACCGCCGCGCGCAACGCGATCGCCGCCGGCTTCGACGGGGTGCAGCTCCACGCCGCCAACGGCTATCTGATCGACGAATTCCTGCGCAACGGCGTCAACGCGCGCGACGATGACTATGGCGGTAGCCCCGAAAACCGCGTCCGCCTGTTGCGGGAAGTGGTCGGCACGCTGACCAGCGCGATCGGCGCGGACCGTACCGGCGTGCGGCTGTCGCCCAATGGCAATACGCAGGGAACGGACGACAGCGATCCGGCGAGCCTGTTCCCGGTGGCGGCGCAGGCGCTCGACGCGCTCGGCATCGCCTTCCTGGAGCTGCGCGAACTCAAGCCGCATGGCACCTATGGCGCCAGCGAGGTGCCCCGGCTGTCGCCGATCATCCGCCAACACTATCGCGGGCCGCTCATCCTCAACAGCGATTATACGGGGGAAAGCGCGCAGGCAGATCTCGACAGCGGGATCGCGGACGGCATTGCCTTTGGCCGGCCGTTCATCGCCAATCCCGACCTGGTCGAACGTCTGCGCACCGGCGCGCCCCTCAATGCGTGGGATGCCAGCACATTCTACACCCAGGGGGCGGAAGGCTATACCGACTATCCGGCGCTCGAACCGGTGGCGTAACGAGGAACGGGGCTCCGGAGGGAGCCCCTTTCGCATCACGCGCCGAATTTCTCGCGCAGGGCGAGCATGGCGACGGCGGCCTTCGCCGCTTCGCCGCCCTTGTCCTTCTGGTCGGGACGGGCGCGCACCAGCGCCTGTTCCTCATTCTCCACCGTCAGGATGCCGTTGCCGATGGCGATGCCGTCCATGCTGAGCGCCATAAGCCCGCGCGCGCTCTCGTTGGACACCACTTCGAAATGATAGGTTTCGCCGCGGATCACCACGCCGATCGCGACGAAGCCGTCATAGCGGCCGGTTTCCGCCGCCAGCGCCACCGCGCCCGGTATCTCCAGCGCGCCGGGCACCGTCACCACCTCATAGCGGTGGCCGCCTTCGTCCAGCGCCGCCTTCGCGCCTTCGATCAGCAGATCGTTCAGATGGTCGTAGAAGCGCGCCTCGACGATCAGGAATTTTGCCATCTGGGTGTCCTTTTATCAGAGTTCGATCGGCCGGTGCCCGACCACGGCAAGGTCATAGCCGTCCAGGGCGATCAGGCTGTGGTTGCTGTTGGTCAACAGGATCATGTCGTGGACACCCAGTTCCGCGAGAAGTTGCGCGCCGACGCCATAGTCCCGCAATTCGTCCATATCGCCGAGGGCCATATCCTTCGCGGCCGCGCGCTTGATCGAACGTGACAGGAAATCGCCGCCGTCTGACACGGCCAGCAGCACGATCAGGCCAGCGCCCGCCTCTCCGATGATCTTCATCGATCGGGCCAGCAGTTCGCCGCGCGGGCCGGTTGCCCCATAGATGTCATCGAACAGCGAAAATTGATGCATTCGCACCAGGGTGGGCTGGTCGGGCACGACATGCCCCTTTTGCAGCACGAGTTGTTCGCTCTGCGTCGCCTTGTTGTAGAAGCTGATCGCCTTCCACTCGCCGCCCCATTTGCTGGTAAAGGACGTTTCCGCACGCCGTTCGACCATATGGTCGTGCCGGCGGCGATAGGCGATAAGGTCGCGGATCGTGCCGATCTTCATCTTGTGCTTCTGCGCGAAGGGGATGAGATCGTCGAGACGGGCCATGGTGCCGTCGTCCTTCATCACTTCGCAGATGACGCCTGACGGATTGAGGCCGGCGAGCCGTGCCACATCCACCGCCGCCTCGGTATGGCCGGTACGGACGAGGACGCCCCCGTCCTTCGCGACCAGCGGGAAGACATGGCCGGGGGTCACGATGTCGGCGCGGCCCTTCGACCCGTCGATCGCGACGGAGATGGTGCGGGCGCGGTCGGCGGCGGAAATGCCGGTGGTCACCCCCTCGCGCGCCTCGATCGACACGGTGAAGGCGGTTTCGTGCCGCGTGCCGTTGTTGCGGCTCATCAGTTCCAGTCCGAGATGATCGACCCGGTCCTTCGTCAGCGCCAGGCAGATCAGACCGCGCCCATGCGTGGCCATGAAGTTGATCGCATCGGGCGTCGCCATCTGCGCAGGGATGACCAGGTCGCCCTCATTTTCCCGATCCTCGTCATCGACCAGAATGAACATGCGGCCGTTGCGTGCTTCGTTGATGATCTCTTCGGGGCTGGCGAGCGCGGTGCCGCTCTCCCGCCTCAGCAGGTAAGCTTCCAGCTTGCCGAGCGTATCGGCGGTTGGGTTCCAGTCCGATTCGCCCAGCTTGCGCAGCGAATTGGCGTGAAGGCCAGCGGCGCGGGCCAGGCCGGATCGGGACATGCCGCCTTCCGTGACAAGGCTGCGGACGGTATCGAGAAGCGCGGATGACATGGCAGGAGCTCCTTCCCTTTGATGGGAACGGTGCGCATATCACACTGCGATGTGATTAAATCAAGATACAATCACATTGTGCGGACGCGAACGCCTTGCATTCGGTCCAGATAGCGAGCCAGCACATCGATCTCCAGATTGACTTTCATCCCCTCCGCCAGTCGTCCCAGCGTCGTCACGTCCCAGGTGTGCGGGATGAGGTTGACGGAAAAATGCGCGCCGCCTTCCACATCGCGCACCTCGTTCACGGTCAGCGACACGCCATCGACGGTGATGCTGCCCTTGGGCGCGACCAGCGGCGCGAGCGTTGCATCCACGGCGAAACCAACGCGGTGCGATCCGCCTTCTGGACAGACACCGACCACGGTGCCCAGACCATCGACATGGCCGGTGACAATATGGCCGCCCAGCTCATCGCCCACCTTGAGCGCGCGTTCGAGGTTCAGCCGGCCGCCCTCCGCCCAGAGGCCGGGCGCGGTGCGCGCAACCGTTTCGGACGACAGGTCGACCGCAAACCAATCCTCGCCCTTCTCCACGACCGTCAGGCAGGCGCCCGAACAGGCGATGGACGCGCCGATCGCCACGCCATCCATCTCGTAACCGCAGCCGATGACGAGGCGCAGGTCACCCCGCTGTTCATGGGCGCGGATCGTGCCGATGTCGGTGATGATGCCGGTGAACATGGATCGGTCCTGTATGGTGAAGGTGGCGCGTGATCTAGGCGCTCCGCACCCGCTCGTAAACCTCCAGCCGGTCTTGGCCCAGCGCGCGCGTGTCGATCATGCGCCAGCGGTCGTGCGCAGCCGCCAGATCGGCAAGGCCGATGTCGCCAATCCCGGCCAGCCCGTCGCCCACGATGATCGGCGCGCGATACAGCAGCAGCCGGTCGATCAGGTCGGCGCGCAGGAAGGCCGCCGCCGTCGCCGCCCCCCCCTCCACCAGCAGATGATCGACGCGGTCCAGCATCGCGATCTCCTCCGGCGCTGCGATGCGCCCCCAGCCGGCGGGCGCGTCGCTGTGGGTCAGCAGCATGCGCCGCGGCGAGCGATCCTCCAGCCCCGGCAACCGTACGTCGAGGCGCGGCGCATCGGCACGCAACGTGCCGCCGCCCACCAGGATGGCGTCGTGCCGTGCCCGCTCCATATGGGCATGCGCGCGCGCGTCCGGCCCGGTGATCCAGCGGCTGGAACCGTCGCCCAGCGCGATACGGCCGTCGAGCGACAGGCCGAGCTTCAGCGTCACATGCGGCCGGCCGAGCGTCTGACGCAGCACGAAGCCGCCCATCGCCCGCGCCGCCTCTTGCGCCATCAGGCCCATCTCGACCACGATGCCCCGGTCGCGCAGCCAGGCTGCGCCTTGTCCGTCGGTGCGGGGATCGGGATCGCGCAGGGCGATGACGACGCGGGAGACACCGGCGCGCGCCAGCAGGTCGGCACAGCGCGGGCCGCGCGGCGACAGATGGAAACAGGGTTCCAGCGTCACATAGGCTGTGCTGCCCCGTGCCTGGTCCATCGCCTGATCCAGCGCCTGCGCTTCGGCATGGGGGCGGCCGCCCCTCTGCGTCCAGCCGCGCCCGACGACTCGGCCGTCGCGGACGATCAGGCAGCCGACATTGGGATTGGGAGTGGAAAGGCCGCGCCCGCGGCCCGACAGGGCGATGGCGGCGGCCATGCAGCGCCGGTCATCGGTGGGCGTGGCGAAAATCGGCGGCGTATGGCTCAGGGCTGAGCCACGCCGGGCTTGGCGTCCTTCTGCGCCGATTCGGCCTTGGCCAGCCGATCGTCCAGCATCGCGTCGATCGCCTTGACGGCTTCCTTGCGCTTGGCGGTGTTGCGCTTTTCCTCATCGCGCCATTCGATGCCGAACGCGTCGGCATAGCCCTGCATCTTCTTCTGTTGCTTGATCAGCGCTGCCTCGCGCTTGGCGAAATCGATCTTCTGCTGGAGGATAATCGCCGCGTCCGAGCGGTTGGCGTCCCAGCTTTCGACATAGATGATCTTGTTGCGGGTCGGCATCGTGTTGGTATTCGCGTCGATCACGAAGGTCCACACGATGACCCAGGTCAGCGCGACCGACAGCCCAAGGAGCGGCCATTTATGCTGCCGCTGCTGCCGGAAATAGCCCCAGAAATCGCCGAGCGCGCTTTTGGGGGAGACGGGACGGGGGAAAATCGCCATGCGGCCCATATAAGCGATGGCGGCCACGGATGCAAAAGGGGGCATGCGAGGCGGCTCCTGCCCTGAGGGGGCCGCGCGCATGGGCGCGGCCCGCGGTGCCTATCGGTCGGTCAGGGTAAAGCGCACCGTCAGCTGCTTCGTCGACGCGACCGGCACGCCGTCACGAGTCGCGGGACGGAAGCGCCATTGGCGCAGAGCATGCCGCTGCGTCGCCAGCCAGAAGCTTTCGTCGGTGGCGCTGATCTTCTCGATGGCGGTGACGCGCCCCTGCGCGCTGATGCTGACCCGCACCGTGACCTTGCCCTCCATGCCTTGCCGGATCATCGTACCGGGATAGTCGGGCTGGAAGCCGGGCAGCGCGCGCGGATCGATCTGCGCCTCGGTCAGTACCGGATCCTGAATGGGAGGCGGGGGGACGTAGGGATCGACCGGCTTGAGCGAGTCGCCCGGATCGGTCGTGCCCGGCAAGAAGGGGTCGGAGGGCAGCGTGACCACGGGATCGGTCGCGGTCGGCTGTTGCGGCTTGGGAAGCGAAGGCTGCGGCACCTTCGTGTCGACCGGCTGATCGGGCGTGATCTCCGGCGGTGGCGGGTCTGCGGGAACAGGATAGGTTTCGATCGGCGGGGTGGGGCGGACGATGTCGAGCACTTCCTTGGGCAGCAGCAGGAAACCGCCCACCAGCAACGCATGGACGGCGATCGTGCCGCCCAGCCCCAGCGGCGACCTGCGCCCCGCGCCATAGCGCGATTGTCCGTCTGTTCCTGTCGTTTGCAGCCTCATGAGTCGCATCGTCCGGCTCCTCCGTTTGTATTGGCATCCTCTCCTTCTCGCCCGCCGCCGACCAGGCGGTCGGATGCGGCGATGAAATGATACAACATTATTATATGATATGTTGCAACGTCAATTTTATGCGAACATCGGGCTTTAAGAGGACCGTCGGCATAAGGCCGCTCCGCGCCTGGCGGCGGCGATCGGCTGTCCAGGTCGCTGTCTCGATAGCTGTGCCTAAAGCAGCGTGTCGATCGCGTGGATCGCGAGCCCTACCAGCCCGCCGACCAGCGTGCCGTTGATACGGATATATTGAAGGTCGCGACCGACAGCCTGTTCCAGCCGTGTCGTCACCGTTCCTGCATCCCAGCCGCGCACCGTATCGCTGACGAGGCGGACGATGGCGTCGCCGTAGCTGGCCGTCGCGCCCACCGCCGCCCGGCGCACGAAACGGTTGATGACGATACGCAGCCGCGCTTCCTGTTGCAGTGTGCCGCCCAGCGCCCGCAACGCTTCACCGAAACGTCCCGCCATCGCCTTGCCCGGATCGCGGACGGCGCGCAGCAATCCGGCGCGCGCCTGTTCCCACATCCCCTCGATCCAGCGCTGCATCGCCGGATTATCGAGAATTTCGTCGCGGACCTTTGCGACCTTCGCCTTCATGTCGGGATCGAACTGCAGGTCGAAGGCAAGCTTCGCCATCCCTTCTTCCGCCTTCAGCCGCAGGCCATGCTCCGGGTCGGTGGCCATGTCCGCCAGCATCTTGCGCAGGCCGGAAAGGATCGCGTTGGCGAGATTTTCGTCCAGCCCCGTCCAGCGCAGCACCTTGCCCGCGCGCTCATGCACCATCTGGCGGATCAGATGTTCGTTCGCCTCCAACGCACGATCGGCCCAGCCGATGACCGCATCCATTACCGGCGCGTGGCGGCCGTCGCGCATCGCCGCCTCGATCGCCTGGCCGATCAGTGGCGCCATGTCGATGGCGCGTAGCCGCTGGCCGATCGCGCCCTTCACCATGCCGCCCAGCCGTTCCTGGTCCAACGCTTCCAAGATATCGGCGGCCAGGCGCGACGCGCCTTCCCGCAGCCGTCCGTCGCCGCCCGATGGGCTGGCAAGGAAGCGGCCGGCAGCGGCGGCGACATCCATGTGCCGCATCCGCCGGGCGACCACGGCGGGGGTCAGGAAATTGTCGCGCAGGAAGATCGCCAGCGTGTCGCCAATCCGGTCCTTGTTGCGCGGAATGATGGCAGTGTGGGGGATTGGCAGGCCCATCGGATGGCGGAACAGCGCCGTGACGGCGAACCAGTCCGCAAGGCCGCCGACCATCGCCGCTTCGGCAAAGGCCTGGACGAAGCCGATGGCCGGGTGGAGATGGGCGGCAGCTCGCGCGCCCGCGAACAGCGCCGCCATGGCGATCAGCATGCCGGTCGCCACCATCCGCATCCGACGCGCCGGGTGAGGCGGGGCGACGGAAGCGGAACGGGGCAGGCGGAGCAGCGTCATGACCGTGAAACGGTTACGCGGCCGTTTCGTTCAGGCAAGTCCGATCTTTGGGCAGGTCCGTCGGCGGTCACTCCGCCGGCTGGACCGTGCCACCATTCTTATGCTCGGGCTTGTAGGTCAAAAGGCCACGGCCCAGCTTCGGACCGATCCAGCTTTCCAGGCCGATGGCCAGGCTGAACACCGCCGGCACGATCACCAGCGTCAGCAGCGTGGACAGGATAAGGCCGCCGATCACCGTGATGCCCATCGGCGCGCGCCAGGCGGCGTCGCCCGACAGCGAGAGGGCAGTGGGCACCATGCCGGCGACCATCGCGACGGTGGTCATGACGATCGGCTGGGCGCGCTTGTGCCCGGCATCGATGATCGCCGCCTTCTTGGGCACGCCCTTCTCCATTTCCTCCAGCGCGAAGTCGATGACGAGGATCGAGTTCTTGGCGACGATGCCGAGCAGCATGAGCAGGCCGATGAACACGGGCATCGAGAGCGGCTGGCCGGCGATATGCAGCGCGATCGCCCCGCCCAGCGGCGCGAGCAGCAACGACCCCAGGTTAACGAAGGGCGGCATGACCCGCTTGTAGAGCAGCACCAGCACCGCGAGCACGAGCAGCACGCCGGAAAAGACCGCGATGACGAAATTCTGCAGCATCTCCATCTGCCATTTGGCGTCGCCGGCGTTGATCTTCTGCACGCCCTGAATGCGACCCTCATTGATGGCCTTCATCGTCGGCAGGGCGTTGATCTTGGTCGTGGCCTGGCTGGTGACGAGGCCGGGGGCAAGATCGGCGCCTACCACGACGCGGCGGATCTGATTGTAACGGCGGATTTGCGTCGGCCCGGCGCCGAAGCTGATGTCGGCGACCACGCGCAGTGGCACGGTGCCGCCCGACACTGTCGGCACGGGCATATTCTGGATGGTGCCGATATCGCGGCGGCTGTCTTCCGACAACGCTACGCGGATCGGGATCTGGCGATCGGACAGCGAGAATTTGGCGACATTCTGGTCGATGTCGCCGATGGTCGCGATGCGGATCGACTGGCTGAGCGCGGACGTGGTCACGCCCATGCTGGCGGCAAGGTCCAGCCGGGGCTTGATGATGATTTCCGGCCGCTGCATGTCGCCCTGTACGCGCGGGTCGCGCAGCTCTCGCAGTCCGGCCATTTCCTTGACGAGCTGGTTGGCGGTCCGTTCCAGCAGCGCCGGATCGTCCGACCCGAACATCATGATGACGTCGCGGCCGAAACCACCGCCCGACTGCGACTGGAAATTGACGCGGGCGTCGGCGATCGTCTGGAATTTGGGCGCGACCTTGCGTTCCCATTCTACCGAAGACAGTGGACGGTCCTTCTTCAGCGTCAGGAAGATGTTGGCGCTGGTGGGTTCGATGTCGGCGAAGGCGGCGTCCACCGTGTCAGTGTCGGCAGCCAGGAGATCGGCCACCTTGCGCGTGACGGCGGTGGTTTGCGCCAGCGTGCTGCCCGGCACCGTTTCGATCTTCACCTGACTGAAATCGGTGTTGGTGGTCGGCTGGAACGTCATGGGCAGCGTCGCGAAGGCGATGATCGTCGCCACGAAGGCCAGCACACCCCCGCCCAGCGTCCAGACGCGATGGTCGGTGAAGAAGCCGGCAATCCTGTTGCGAAAGCCGCCGCGCGCGCGCCGTTCCTTTGCCCGCACATCCTCCAGCGACCAGCGCAACACCGCCATGTAGCGATCCATCAGCCAGCCTTCGCCATGGGTTTCCTCGCCATGGGCTTTCAGGAAATAGGCGGCGATCATCGGCGTGATGAGACGCGCGACGGCCAGGCTCATGAGCACCGAGACGACCACGGTCATGCCAAACTGGATGAAGAACTGGCCGGCTAGGCCCGGCATCAGCGCGACCGGCAGGAACACCGCGACGATCGCCATGGTGGTGGCGAGCACGGCGAGGCCGATCTCGTCGGCCGCATCGATGGACGCCTGATAGGCGCTTTTGCCCATGCGCATGTGGCGCACGATATTTTCGATCTCCACGATCGCATCGTCGACCAGCACGCCCGCCACCAGGCTCAATGCCAGCAGGGAGATGCCGTTCAGCGTGAAGCCCATCATGTCCATGAACCAGAAGGACGGGATCGCGGACAAGGGAATAGCAAGCGCCGAGATCATCGTCGCGCGCCAGTCGCGCAGGAACAGGAAGACGATGACGACCGCCAGCACCGCGCCTTCGATCATCGCCGACATGGCGCTGTGATACTGGCCGCGGGTATATTCGACGCTCGTGTAGAGCTGCTTGAACTGGACCTTGGGATTTTCCTTCTTCAGCTTGTCCAGCACCTTCAACGCTTCGTCATAGACGGTGACGTCCGACGATCCCTTCGACTTTTCCATGCTGAAGCTGGTGACCTGCCGCCCGTTCATCAACGAAAGGCTGCGCTGTTCGGCATACATGTCGCGCACGGTGGCGAGGTCGGACAGCTTGACGGTGCGGCCGCCGGAAATGGCGATCTGCGTTTCGCCGAGCGAATGGGCGTTGCGGGCATTGCCCAGCACCCGGATCGATTGCTCCGCGCCCGCGATCTCGGTCCGGCCGCCAGCGGCGTTGATGTTCACCTGCTGCAACTGGCCGTTCACCTGCGCGGCGGTGATGCCATAGGCCTGCAGCTTGGCGGGATCGAGGATGACGCGGATCTCGCGGCTGACGCCGCCGCTGCGCTTGACCGCCGCCATGCCGCTGACCGCCAGCAGCCGCTTGGCGACCGTGTTGTCGACATACCAGGACAGCTGTTCCAACGTCATGTCCGTCGCTTCGGCGCTGAAATAGGCGATCGGGCCGCCGTCCACGTCGATGCGCTGCACCTGCGGTTCCAGGATGCCCTGCGGCAGGTCGCTGCGGATCTGGTCGACGGCGTTCTTCACGTCGTTGACCGCACGATCCACCGGCGTGCCGATCTGGAACTGGACGTTGGTCAGCGACTGGCCTTCGGATGCGAAGGAGGTGATGTCCTCCACACCGCTGATGCCGCGCACCGCCGCCTCGACCCGCTGCGTGACCTGCGTTTCCAGCTCGGTCGGCGCGGCGCCCGGCTGGACCACGGTCACGCTGACCATGGGGAAGCTGACGTCGGGATTGTTGTTGACGTCCATCCGCAGGAAGCTGACGATGCCGGCCATCACGAGGGCGGCGAACAGCACCAGCGGCGTCACCGGATTGCGGATCGCCCATGCGGAAATATTGCGAAAATTCATGACGCGCTTCCTTCACCGGCCGCTCGCTGGCGGTCCGCAATCCTTGCATGCCGCATGTCCCCGCGCCTCTCGCCGGGACCTGCGGCCTTCTTAGAGCCCCTTGGCCAGTTCCGGCTTCACCTTCTGCCCCGGCGTCAGGAAGGCGCCGGCAGAGGTCACGATCTTCTCGCTGCCGGTGATGCCGCCAGTCACGGCCACGCCGGCGTCGGACACCTGACCCACCGTCACGTTGCGCCGTTCGACCTGGTTCTTGCCGTTGACGATGTAGACGTAGCTGCCCTTGTCGTCGCTCTGCACCGCCGATTCGGGCAGCAGGGGCGCGCTGCCCGATCCACTGGTGATGGTCGCGGATGCGAAGCCGCCCGGACGGATCGCCGGGTTGAAGGGAATGGCGATGCGGGCGATGCCCTGGCGCGTCTGCGGATCGACCACCGGCGACATCTGCCACACGCGGCCGGCGAAGCTCTGGCTGGATCCGATCGGCGTCACGGTGGCGCCGTTGCCGGGCCGCAGCGTGGCAAGATCGCTTTCCGCGACCTGCGCGCGCATCTCCATCTCGCCGCCCTTGGCGAGGCGGAACAGCACCGCGCTGCCCGACTGCACGATCTGTCCGGGCTCCACGCCGCGCGTGAGGACGAGACCAGCGGCCGGCGCGCGGATGTCGAGCCGGCCGGTGCGGGCGCGCTGTTCGTTGAGCTGCGCTATGGCAACGTTGACGCGCGCCTGTGCCGCATCGCGCGTCGCGGTGCGCTGGTCGATGTCGGCGGCGCTGATGAAGCCACGGCCGACCAGCGCCTTGGCGCGGTCAAGCTGTGCCTGCGCCAGCTTGGCGTCGGCGCGGGCAACCTCCACCTGCGCGGCCAGCGACCGGCCCTGCTCGGTCTGTACGGAGCGTTCGACGGTGGCGAGCGTCTGTCCCGCGCGCACCCAGTCGCCCGGCTGGACCAGCACCTGCGTGACCATGCCGCCTTCGCCCACCACGCCGACGGGCATGTCGACTCGCGCGGCGAGCGATCCGGTGGCGCTGATCGTGCGGGCGACTGTGGACTGGCCGGGGCTGACCACGGTGACGACGGGCGCGGGTGCCGATTGCGGCGCGGGTGCCGATTCGCCGCTGCGGGTCGAGATCCATGCCGCGGCCACGACCAGCAGCACCGCAACGCCGCCGCCCGCCAGCAACAGCCGCCTGCGCCGCGCGCGTGCAGCGTCTTCATCGATGATGACCGCCGTATCTCCCAGCAGCTGCGTCTCGTAATTCATGCCGTCCCCATCTCTCCGGCGGTTTGCCCGATCTCCCAACTGTGTTATATGAATATATCACCAGCCTCAAGCCCCATTTCGTCATGGCCCGTAACGGAGCGGCAGACGAGGAATATAGCTCAAAGGGTGTGGGAGGCGCAGCCTGTTTCGTTCATAACGGTATCGCATCGGTTTTCGGGCTGCGACGCGAAGGGTGAGGAACGCGGCATGGACCTGCTTGCATGGATAATCATCGGCCTGCTGGCCGGCGCGCTTGCGAAGCTGGTGATGCCGGGCCGGGATCCGGGCGGCTGCATCGTCACCATCCTGCTCGGGATCGCGGGGGCGTTGCTCGCGGGGTTCGTGGGGCGGCTGATGGGTTTCTATGCGCAGGGCGAACGGGCCGGCTTCGTCGCAGCCGTGGTGGGTGCGATCGCGATCCTGGCCCTCTATCGCCTGTTCGCTGGGCGGCGATGACGGGCACGAAAAAGGGCCGCGCCGTTATGCCGGCACGGCCCTTTTGAAGAATCCGCGATGCCGCTCTTTTAGCGTACCGAACCGCGGCGGACCAGATTGACGATCGCCAGCAGGATGATCGCGCCGACCAGCGAGACCAGGAAGCTGTACAGCGTCAGCCCGTCGTTGATCGAACCGCCGCTGAAGATCAGGCCGCCGATGAAGGCGCCGACAATGCCGACCACGATGTTGAGCAGGATGCCCTGCTGCGCGTCGGTGCGCATGACCATGCTGGCGAGCCAGCCAATGACGCCGCCTACAACAAGCCACAGAATGATGCCCATGTTACTCTCCTTGACCACGCCCCCAGCGGGTTGGGTGCATCGTTCAACGGCGAAGGCGGCGTCCTGTTCCATCGCGGCAAAAATGATTCCGGTCCGGAAACCATCTTGGCTTCGCGCCGTTTTTGCTGGCTTGCCTGCCGCAGGACCGATCCTGCGCAAAGGGCCGCCGGAACATGTCCGGCGGCCCTTTCAATTGTGCCCGGTGCGACCTGCGCCGCGGATCAGTATTTCTGCTGCCGTTCGTAGAGCGACTTGTAATATTGGATGCGCGTCACCCGCAGGCCGTGCATGCCCGACCGATCGACCGCGCGCTGCCAGCCGGCAAATTCCTCGAGCGTCAGATTGTAGCGCGCGCAGGCTTCGTCGACGCTCAGCAGCCCGCCATTGACCGCGGCCACCACTTCGGCCTTGCGGCGCACGACCCAGCGGGTGGTGTCTGCCGGCGGCAGGCTGTCGAGCGTCAGCGGCTCTCCGAGGGGCCCCACGACCTGGGCGGGCCTGATTTTCTGGTTCTGGATCATTCTTACCCTCAATTTGCGGCGCTGGCGTAGCCAACTTCAGCAGTGCAAACCGTTATGTGCATTCAGCCCTGAACATCAGCTAAAGCGCCACGGTAAACACCGCCTTCATTTTCCTTGCCCCCGATTAAAAGGTTGGCGATCAACGGGTTGAAACTGCCCGCCAATCGCACGGCTTCGATCCTGCCGCTGGAATCCGGCGCGAAGACATGCGCCAGTTCCTGGATCCAGTCGCTCTCTCCATCCTGCCCCCGCAGGACGCCCGCCACCGCCTGCGCAGTCGGGCTGGCCGCCTGCGCCGCTGCCGTGGCAGCCCGCAGGAACGGCCAGACCGGTGCGCGCACCCGGCCCAGCGGAAGGGTGGCGGCGGGTTTCAGCCCGCCACCCCGAAGGAAGCTCAAATCCATGACCCTGCTTCTAGCGAAGAATGGATAAGGCTCCGTAAACTCGCCCCCTTTTTCAGCGCCGGTTCGACGGGTCGATCGGCCGTTATGTCCCTCAGGGGTTAATTCCGTGCGCTTTTTCGTTAACTTTTGCGCCGGAAGGGCGGCCGCACTATATGCGCGCGCATGCAGGCCCCCTTTCCATCCGCCCGATTTGATCTTGAAGAGCCGCTCGCCAGGCGGCGCATCGTCGTCGCCATGTCGGGGGGGGTGGATTCCAGCGTGGTCGCCGCGCTGGCCGCGCGGACCGGCGCGGAGGTGATCGGCGTCACGCTCCAGCTCTACGATCATGGGGTGGCGGTGGGCCGCACCGGCAGCTGCTGCGCCGGGCAGGATATCCGCGATGCGCGGGCCGTGGCGGACCGCATCGGCATTGCCCATTATGTGTTCGATTATGAAAGCGCGTTCCGCGATTCGGTGATCGCCGATTTCGCCGACGAATATATGGCCGGCCGCACGCCCATCCCTTGCGTGAAATGCAATATGGGCGTCAAATTCACAGACCTGTTCCAGATCGCGCGCGATCTGGGCGCGGATTGTCTGGCGACCGGCCATTATGTTCAGCGCGTGATGGGACCGGAGGGCGCCGAGTTGCACCGTGCCGCCGATCCGGCGCGCGACCAGAGCTATTTCCTGTTCGCCACCACGCAGGCGCAGCTCGACTATCTGCGGTTCCCGCTGGGCGGCATGCCAAAGCCGCAGGTGCGGGAAATTGCGGGCGAACTGGGCCTGTCAGTGGCGCTCAAGCCCGACAGCCAGGACATCTGCTTCGTGCCCGACGGCGACTATGCGAAGGTGGTGCGCAAGCTGCGCCCCGACGCGGACGAAGGCGGCGACATCGTCCATGTCGATGGCCGCCTGCTCGGCCGGCACAAGGGGCTGATCCATTATACGGTGGGCCAGCGCAAGGGGCTGGAGATCGGCGGTCAGGCCGAGCCGCTCTATGTCGTGCGGCTGGACGCCGAAGCGCGCCGCGTGGTCGTGGGACCGAAGGCGGCGCTGGCCGTGTCGGGCGCGCGGCTCACGGACATCAACTGGCTGGGCGGCGACTTTTCCGGGCCGCTGACCGCCAAGGTGCGATCGATGGCGAAGCCTGTTCCCGCCAGGCTGGAGGGCGACCGGCTGATCTTTAACGCCGCCGAATATGGCGTCGCGCCGGGGCAGGCGGCAGTCCTCTATGCCGGCGACCGCGTGCTGGGCGGCGGCTGGATCGCGAGCACGCAAGCCGCAATGGCGGAGGCGGCGTAGCCCTCGTTCAGCGTGCCGGACTCGATCCGGCATTCCGCTTTTCTTTCGGCGGCATTGTGGCGGTCATGGCGTTGGCGCGCCGCTATGGGTATAACAAGTCCCCGAACCTTGCCCTTTTCCGCACCCGCGCGTAAGGCGCGGCGGTCATGACTCGCCCGCTCACCTTCGCCATTCCCAAGGGCCGCATCCTCGACGAGGCGCTGCCCCTGCTCGCCAAAGCCGGCATCGAGCCGGAGGCGGAATTCCATGACAAGAAGAGCCGGGCGCTGCGCTTCGCCACCAACCGGCCGGACGTGTCGATCATCCGTGTCCGCGCCTTCGACGTTGCGACCTTCGTCGCGCATGGCGCGGCGCAGATCGGTATCGTCGGATCGGACGTGGTGGAGGAATTCAACTATTCCGAACTCTACGCGCCCGTGGACCTCGACATCGGCCATTGCCGCCTGTCGGTGGCGGAACCGGCCGGGTCCGCCGACGAGGACGAGGCGGCGATGAGCCATGTGCGGGTCGCGACCAAATATCCGCACCTCACCCGCCGCTATTATGAGGCGCGCGGGCTTCAGGCAGAATGCGTGAAATTGAACGGCGCGATGGAACTGGCGCCGTCGCTGGGCCTGTCCCGCCGCATCGTCGATCTCGTTTCCTCGGGCGCGACGCTCAAGGCCAACGGGCTGGTGGAAACCAATGTCATAATGCAGGTTTCGGCGCGCCTGATCGTCAATCGCGCCGCCTACAAGATGCGGTCGGCCGAACTGTCGCCGCTGGTGGAAGCCTTCCGCGCCGCCGTGGGGGTGAAGGATGCCGCTTAGGCTCGACAGTCGCGACGGGGGCTTCCCCTCCGCCTTCACCGCGCTGGTGGATGCGCGCCGTGAAGCGGACGAAGATGTTTCGCGCGATGTCGCCGCGATCATCCGGCGCGTCCGCATGGAAGGGGACGCCGCGCTCGCCGACTATACGCGGCGGTTCGACCGGCATGACCTCGACGTCAGCGGCTGGGCGGTGACGGCGGCGGAAACGCGGGCGGCGCTGGAGGGCATCTCCACGCCCCTACGCGACGCGCTGGAACTCGCCGCCGCGCGCATCACCGCCTATCATGAAAAGCAGAAGCCCCAGGACAGCGACGGCATCGACAGCGCCGGCGTCCGCCTCGGCGCGCGGTGGAGCGCGGTGGATGCGGCGGGCCTCTACGTGCCGGGCGGCCGCGCCGCCTATCCCAGTTCGCTGCTGATGAACGTCATTCCCGCGAAGGTGGCGGGGGTGCGCCGCATCGCCATGGTGACGCCGACCCCCGATGGCGAAATCAACCCGCTGGTCCTGGCCGCCGCGCAGATCGCGGGGATCGAGGAAATCTGGCGCGTCGGAGGCGCGCAGGCGGTCGCCGCGCTTGCCTATGGCACGGACCGGATCAGTCCCGTGGACGTCATCACCGGCCCCGGCAATGCCTGGGTGGCCGAAGCCAAGCGCCAGCTCTACGGCGTGGTCGGCATCGACATGGTGGCGGGGCCTTCGGAGATCGTGGTGGTCGCGGACGGCCGGAACGATCCCGAATGGACCGCCGCCGACCTGTTGAGCCAGTCGGAACATGATCCGACCAGCCAGTCCATCCTGTTCACCGATGACGCCGTCTTTGCCGATGCCGTCGCGGCGGCGGTGGAGCGGCAGATCCCGGCGCTTTCCACCAGCATGGTCGCGCGGACCAGCTGGGACGCCAATGGCGCGATCATCCTGGTCCGTGACCTTGATGAGGCGATGCCGCTGGTCGACCGGCTGGCGCCCGAGCATCTGGAACTGGCGGTGGACGACCCCGAACCGCTGTTCGCGCGGGTGCGCCATGCCGGATCGGTCTTCCTTGGCCGCATGACGCCTGAGGCGGTGGGCGACTATGTCGCGGGGCCGAACCATGTGCTGCCGACCGGGCGGCGGGCGCGCTTCTCGTCCGGCCTGTCCGTGCTCGATTTCATGAAACGCACCAGCTTCCTCAGCCTCACGCCGCAGGCCATCGGCGCGATCGGTCCGGCCGCCGTCGCTCTGGCGGAGGCGGAGGGGCTTCCGGCACATGCCGCTTCGGTGGCGCTGCGCCTCCAATGAACATCCCGTTCGGTTCTCGACAAGATCGAACCGAACGGAGTAGGGAAAATCCATGAACGACCGATCCAAATCCCGCTCCGCCGCGCGCCTCGCCGCGGTGCAGGCGCTCTACCAGATCGAGATGGAAGGCACGCCGATCGCCGTGCTGCTGCACGAATTCCATCAGCACCGGCTGGGCGCGACCATCGAGGACGTGACCTATGCGCAGGCCGAGGAACCTTTCTTCGACGATATCGTGACCGGCGTGGACAAGCGCCGCGTAGAGATCGACGCCCTGATCGCCGCACGCCTGTCGACTGGCTGGAGCCTTGATCGGCTAGACAAGCCGATGCGCCAGATCTTGCGCGCCGGCACCTATGAACTGCTGGCCCGCAAGGATGTCGGCACCGGCACCGTCATCAGCGAATATGTCGATGTCGCCCACGCCTTTTACGACAAGCGCGAGACAGGCTTCGTCAACGGCCTGCTGGACGGCGTGGCAAAGGACGTGCGGGCCTAAGGCCGGTTCAAGGGCGCGCCAGCAGGAACGCGAGGGGGATGTCCACCCGCTCGGCCCAGGCGCGCTCGTCATGCGCGGTGCCGGTGAAGGTCCGGCTCTGGAAGATGCCGGCTGACTGCCATCCTCGCGCGGCCAGTTTTGCTTCTATCGCCCGCGCGAAAGGCGGATAATGGGCGTCGAGCGTTGCCGTGCCATGATCGATATAGAGCCGATTGACGTGCGGATCGACGCGGCTGTCGCCGAACCATGCGGCGAAAGCTTGCGCGACGATGGCGGGGGCATCGGCCGGTATATTGTCCACCGCCTGCGCGCCCACCAATGGCCAGTGCACAGAGAGCGCTGCCGCCTGCCCGAATATGCCCGGATAGCGACCCATGGCGTAGATCGAGATGAGCCCGCCCATCGATGAGCCCATCACCGCCGTGTCGCTGCGGCCCGGCCGCGTGCGATAGGTGCGGTCGATATGCGGCTTCAATTCTTTCACGATGAAGCGCAGATAGGCATCGGACACAGGTTGCCCGCCATGGCTGTCGCGCACCAGTTTTGCATAAGCGGGCGGCAATGCGTCATAGACGCCCTGCGGCATATATTCGCGGTAGCGCAACGCCGTGCTATGGATGCCTACGATGATCGCGGGTTGCCCGATGCCAAGCGCGGCGAGCCGCTCCATCGCCTCGTCCATGCCCCATTCAACGCCGAAATTCGCTTTCTTCGCGTCGAACAGATTCTGCCCATCATGCATGTAGATCACGGGATAGCGATCATGGCTTCTGTCATAACCCGGCGGCAGCCAGATGGTGACGGGGCGCGGCACGACGAAGGCGGATGGCATCGCCGCTATCTTCACCAGGCGCCCGGCCAGGGGTGGCTGCGCCATCGTCCCATGGCTCGCCACCATCGCGAACAAGAGCCCCAAAATCCCGATCCAGCGCATTCCAGTGCCCCTCCGTCATGGTCTTGGGCCGTCTCATGCCCTAAAGCGGCGGGCGATGTCGGATGAATACGAATTCCTGAACCTGCTGCGAGCCCGCGCAACGCATGAGGCCGCGCGCGGGCTGCTGGATGATGTGGCATTGTTGTCGGTGGGCGGGACGGGGCTGATCCTCACCACCGACACCGTGATCGAGGGCGTACATTATTTGCCCGCCGATCCGCCGGCAGACATCGGCTGGAAGCTGGCGGCGGTGAACCTGTCCGACCTGGCGGCGAAGGGGGCCAGGCCGCTCGGCTGCCTGCTCAATTACAGCCTGTCGGGAGATGGGGATTGGGACGCCGCCTTCCTGGATGGGCTTCATCAGGCGCTGGAGCGCCATGCCATGCCGCTGCTGGGCGGCGACACGGTGAAGATGCCGGCAGGATCGGCGCGCAGCTACAGCCTGTCCGCCATCGGAGAGGCGACCGGGCCCGTGCCGGTTCGGGGTGGGGCAAGGGCCGGGGACCGCCTGTATGTGACAGGGCCGGTGGGGGACGCGGGCGCGGGACTGGACCTGCTGCGCGCCGATCCGGCGGCGTCCGGACCGTTGGTCGATGCCTGTCGCCGTCCCCGGCCTCGCCTGGCCGAAGGCGCGCTGCTGGCACCTCATGTCAGCGCGATGATGGATGTGTCCGACGGTCTGCTGATCGACGCCGCCCGACTGGCGGAGGCGAGCGGGCTGGCCGTCACGATCGACCATGTGCCGCTGTCGCGCGCGCTGGAAAAGGCGCTGGGGGCGAGCACCGCGGTCCAGATCGCCGCCGCGCGCGCCGGGGATGATTATGAGCTGCTCTTCACGTTGCCGCCCCGCATCAAGCCGCCGGTGCGCGCCATTCCGGTCGGGCGGTTGGAGCGCGGATCGGGCCTGACGCTGAAAATCGATGGAACAGTCATGCCCCTTCCCGATCGGCTGGGCTGGGAACATGGCTGATCGACGTCAGCTTCCGCCCAGCACGTTGATCGTGAAGGCGAGGATGCCGAGGTTGAAGAGGAAGGCCGCGAAACAATGGAACAGCGCGATTCGCCGCATCGCGCCGTTGGTCATGGCGACGTCCGACGTCTGGAACGTCATGCCCAGCGTGAAGGCGAAATAGAAAAAGTCCCAGTAACGCGGTTCCGGCGTTTCGGGGAAATCGAGGCCGCCGCCGTCCTTCCCGTGCGTGTCCTGCAGATAATAGGCATGCGCATAGTGCATGGCATAGACGAGGTTCGAAAAGAGCCAGGCGATCAGCAAGGTCGCCAGCAGCATCGCGATCGAAGCAGCGTTCGGGCCGCCATGCTGGCTGATGGCGACGCCGACCGCGACCAGGATGACCAGGCATACGATCCCGGTCATCAGCAGCATCAGTTCGCGGTTGGCGTCGTTGGCGGCCGCCTTGCGCCGCATGGCGGCAGGCGCGGCGTCGACCAGCCCGCCAGTGGACAGGATGAAGGCGAGGGCGGCGATGTCGAACCCCGCCATCACCGCTTCATGCCACGGCAGCCACAGCGCCAGCGGGGCCATGACTGCCAGCAGGGCAAGGAACATGCCGTAACGCCAGGGAAAGATCTTCGACGCGCTCATGTCCCCATCAAAGGGCCAGGCGCGCCGGTTGGCAAGGGGGCCCTTACAGCACCGCCGCGATCAATCCGCGCGCCTGCGCCTCATTCGCTTCCATATACCAGTTTTCCGGGGCCTTCTGCAGCAGTTCGTCCATGGTCACATCCGACCCCAGGATCAGGTTCTCGAACCCCTCATTCTGGATCGCGATCGACGATTCGATCTCGTGCAAATTGGCCTTGAGCGTCGCGATGCAGGTGGAAAGCGGCCCCGAAAGGTTGATCGTCTTGGTGATGAGCCGCTCGTGGATCATGATGCGCGTGCCGCGCGTCAGATAGCGGTTCTCCGCGGCGAAGAAGCTCATGAAGGTCGCGCCGGCCGAATAGACCGCTGTCTTCCCTAGGAACACCAGCCGCCGATCGGGATAGAGATCGGAATGGAACCGGATGTCTTCGCCCATCATGCGGGCGATTTCCGGGTCGCCGCCCAGCGTGGAAATTTCCACCACGACCAGCCCCTGCTGCGGCGCGCTGGTCAGGCAATTGCGAAAGTGCAGATACATGCCGTGATCCACGACGCCCGACAGGGTGATCGCGGGAAATTCGAAATCCTTGGGACCAAGTAGCGGCGCGCTCGTCATTAACATGCGTAAATCCTTCTGAAGGGCGAAAGTCGGGCTGCACTACGCATGGGGCCGCAAAAGGTGCCGCGCTTTCCGACTGGCGCGATTCCAAAGAGGCTGTAAAGAACAGATCATGACCATGGGGCGCACCATATGATTGCGAAGCTCAAAGGGCGGCTGGACAGCACCGGCATCGACCACGCCATCATCGATGTCGGCGGCGTCGGCTATCTGGTGGGCGCCTCCTCGCGCACGCTCGCGGCACTCGGGCCGGTGGGCGAAGCTGTGACGATCCACACCGAAATGCTGGTGGCGGAGGATTCGATCCGGCTGGTGGGATTCGCCCGCGCCGAGGAACGCGACTGGTACCGGCTGCTGACCCATGTGCAGGGGGTGGGATCGCGCGTCGCGCTTGCCATCCTTTCGGCGCTGGAGCCGTTGGAGTTGCACCGCGCCGTGGCGATGGGCGACAAGGCGATGATAGCGCGGGCGAACGGCGTGGGACCCAAGCTGGCGCAGCGCATCGTCAATGAATTGAAAGACAAGATCGGCGCGACGCCTGCGGGCGGGCCTATGGGCGTGGGCGGCGCCGTGGCGATCCCGGTCGGCAGCATGAGCGCCGACGCGCTCTCCGCCTTGCAGAATCTGGGCTTCAGGCCCGCCGAAGCCAGCAGCGCGGTCGCCGCCGCCGAAGAGGAACTGGGCGACGGCGCCAGCCTCGACGCGCTGGTGCGGCTAGCGCTGCGGAAGGCGGCGAAGTGAGCGACGACGACCGCCTGCTCACCCCATCCCGCCGCCCCGAGGATGTCGACGCCGCCCTGCGTCCCAAGTCGCTCGACGAATTCGTCGGGCAGCAGGCTGCGCGGGAGAATCTGCGCATCTTCATCCAGGCGGCGAGATCGCGCGGGGATGCGCTCGACCATGTGCTGTTCTTCGGCCCGCCCGGCCTTGGCAAGACCACGCTGGCGCAGATCGTCGCCAAGGAAATGGGCGTGGGATTCCGCGCCACGTCCGGCCCCGTCATCGCCAAGTCGGGCGATCTTGCCGCCCTGCTCACCAATCTGGACGAGGGCGACGTGCTGTTCGTGGACGAGATCCACCGGCTCAACCCTGCCGTCGAGGAAGTGCTCTACCCCGCGATGGAGGATCGCGCGCTCGACCTGATGATCGGCGAGGGGCCGTCCGCCCGGTCCGTGCGGATCGACCTGCCGCGCTTCACGCTGGTGGGCGCGACGACGCGGCAGGGGCTGTTGACGACGCCGCTGCGCGACCGGTTCGGCATCCCCGTCCGCCTGCAATTCTACACCGTTGAGGAACTGGAGAAGGTCGTGCGCCGCGCGGCGCGGCTGCTCGACCTCCCCATCACTTCCGACGGCGCGATAGAGATTGCGCGCCGGTCGCGCGGCACCCCGCGCATCGCCGGGCGGTTGCTGCGGCGGGTGCGCGACTTCGCCAATGTCGCGGGCGCGCCCGCCGTCGACCGCGCGGTCGCGGACGCGGCGCTGCAACGGCTTGAGGTCGACCAGTTGGGCCTCGACTTGATGGACCGGCGTTACCTGATGATGATCGCCGACATCTATCGCGGCGGTCCGGTGGGGGTGGAGACGCTGGCGGCGGGCCTTTCGGAAGCCCGCGACACGATCGAGGAAGTGATCGAGCCTTATCTGATCCAGCTTGGCCTCATCGCTCGCACCGCGCGGGGTCGCTGCCTCAACGGTCCGGGATGGAAGCATCTGGGCCTCAATCCGCCGCAGGACGTGCAGACCGGCCTGTTCGATTAGGCGGAAAACCCGTCAAACCCCATGGCCGTTACGGCAAGGCATGGTTATAGCCGTGGCCAGGATGAGGGCGCGCATCAGACGTGCCGGAAAAAGTGCAGGAGTCGAGCCTTGAGGGCGATCGAGACATTCCCCAACCTTGTGACCATGTTCTTCACCCGCGCGCGGGAGCGGGGTGAGGCCCCTTTCCTCTGGCGCAAGACAGGGGGGCAATGGCAACCGCTCAGCTGGAACGAGGTTGCGCGGCAGGTGGCGTCGCTGGCGGCGGCGCTGAAGGCGCAAGGGTTGCGCCCCGGCGATCCGGTCATGCTGGTAAGCGAGAACCGGCCCGAATTCTGCATCGCCGATCTGGCCATCATGGCGGCGGGCTGCGTGTCCGTGCCGACATACACCACCAACACAACGCGCGATCACCAGCATATCCTGACCGACAGCGGTGCACGCGCGGTGATCGTGTCGACGGCCAAGCTGGCGCAGGCGCTGATGCCCGCTGTCGTCCGCAGCCAGGCAAGCTTCGTCATCGGCATGGAACCGCTACGCGGGGCGCAGGGCACCTGCACCTGTCATCTGTGGAGCGACCTCCTCGCCGCGCATCCAGCCGATGTGGAGGCTTGTGCTGCCGCCCAGACGGCGCGGCGCAGCGACCTTGCCTGCATCATCTACACCAGCGGCACCGGCGGGAGCCCGCGGGGCGTGATGCAGCATCATGGCGCGATCCTGTGCAATATCGAAGGCGCGGCCAAGCTGCTGTCGGAGGATTTCGGCTGGGGCGAGGAAGCCTTCCTGTCCTTCCTGCCGCTGTCCCACGCCTATGAACATAGCGGCGGCCAGTTCATGCCAATCATGTTATCGGCGCAGATCTATTATGCGGAAGGGCTGGAAAAGCTCGCCAGCAATATCGAGGAGGCGCGCCCGACCATCATGGTCGTCGTCCCCCGCCTGTTCGAGGTGCTGCGCACGCGCATCATCAAGTCGATCGAGAAGCAGGGCAAATTCCCTGCCTACCTGCTGCAACAGGCGCTGCGCATCGCGGCGAAGGAACAGGCCGGCAAGAGCAGCATCCTCGACGCGCCGATGAAGCTGCTGCTTTCGCGCACGCTCATCCCCAAGATCCGGGCGCGCTTCGGCGGGCGGATGAAGGCGCTGGTGTCAGGCGGCGCGCCGCTCAACCCCGATGTCGGGCTGTTCTTCGACGCGATGGGGCTGACTTTGCTCCAGGGCTATGGCCAGACCGAGGCGGGGCCGGTCATCAGTTGCAACCGGCCCAAGGCGGGCATCGCCATGGAAACGGTCGGTCCCCCGCTCGACGGCGTGGAAGTACGGATCGCCGATGACGGCGAGATCCTCGTGCGCGGCGAGTTGGTCATGCACGGATACTGGCGCAACCCGGCCGAAACCGAGAAGGCGCTCAAGGACGGCTGGCTGCACACCGGCGACATCGGCGAATTCGACGCCAAGGGCCGCATCCGCATCACCGACCGCAAGAAGGACCTGATCGTCAACGACAAGGGCGACAATGTCTCGCCGCAGAAGGTCGAGGGGATGCTGACGCTCCAGCCCGAAATCGGGCAGGCGATGGTCCATGGCGACCGGCGGCCGCATCTGGTGGGCCTCATCGTCCCCGACGCCGAATGGACGCGGGAATGGGCGGAGGCGCAGGGCACCACGGTGGAAAGCGCCGCGTCGAACCCCGCCTATATGGCGGCGCTGCGCGCGGCTGTGGACCGGGTGAATGACGACCTGTCGGTGATCGAACGCGTCCGCCGCTTCATTCTGGCGGACGAACCCTTCACCATCGAGAATGAGCAGATGACGCCATCAATGAAGATCAGGCGGCACGTGATCCGCAAGGTTTATGCGGAAAGGCTGGACGCGCTGTACAAAGGGTGAGGGATCAGGCGGCGTAGATGGCGGGGCGGTAGCGGGCTTCTGGGATGGGGAAGCCCCTATCTTGTGCCACGGCGAGCCAGCCTTCAATCGCATCGTTGATATTGGCAATTGCTTCTGCCCGCGTGTCACCATGAGCCGAACAGGGTTTAAGATCGGGCACGTCCGCGATCCAGCACTGGTCCTCCGCCGACCAGAAGAGATTGATGTGGTAATGCGGCTCGTTCATTCCTCGATATATAGTCCGTAGGCTTCCACCAGTTCAAGGAGTTCCCGGATTTGATAGCGCTTGGCGTCCTTTCCATCGGGTTGCACAGGGAAGGAGCGTGGAACTTTGGGATGCACATATTGGCGATGGCTGCCGGTGGTGCGATCCAGCTTGAAACCAAGCGAGCGGAGCAGGCGCTCGAGATCGCGGAAGGAGAGTGAACGCTGGCCTTGCAGCAGGCGTTCAAGAAGTTTGGCGGGTTTGACCAACTCAGTTTCCTCCATGCGATCCGCTAAACGCTGTAAGGGATCAGGGGCTTGTCGTTGGTATCCGTCGGCGGAAAGCAAGCTCGTTTGTATTTATGGGATCTACCGCCCAAACTTCTTCTGCACCTTCCCGTACCGCAGTTTGCGTGTGCCGGGCTTGCCCTCCGTCGCGCGCCCTCTCGGCGCCGCCACCTGCTGCTCCGCCGGCAATCCAAGCTCTTCCGCCTCCAGCTTGCGGATTTCGTCGCGGATTCGCCCGGCTTCCTCGAACTCCAGGTCCGCCGCGGCCGCGCGCATTTTCTTTTCCAGATCCTCGATATAGGCGCGCAGGTTGTGGCCCACCATGTGCGGGCGGTCGTCGAGGCCGGTGTCGACTGTCACCTGATCCTTGCTCGCGACATGGGCGATGATGTCGCCGATGTTGCGCTTGATCGTGGTCGGGGTGATGCCGTGCTCCAGATTATAGGCCTGCTGCTTCTCGCGCCGGCGTGACGTTTCGTTGAGCGCGCGCTCCATGCTGCCGGTGATCCGGTCGGCATAGAGGATGACGCGCCCCTCCACG
This sequence comes from Sphingobium sp. CCH11-B1, assembly GCF_001556865.1. Classification (GTDB taxonomy): domain Bacteria; phylum Pseudomonadota; class Alphaproteobacteria; order Sphingomonadales; family Sphingomonadaceae; genus Sphingobium. The sequence goes on from NZ_LSJY01000029.1 coordinate 32,840, forward strand.
TTGCGGGCCGCGCGGCCGATCGTCTGGATAAGCGAGGTTTCCGAACGCAGGAAGCCTTCCTTGTCCGCATCGAGGATCGCAACCAGCCCGCATTCGGGAATATCCAGCCCCTCGCGCAGCAGGTTGATGCCGATCAGTACGTCGTAAACCCCTAAACGAAGATCGCGGATCAGCTCGATGCGCTCCAGCGTCTCGACGTCGCTGTGCATGTAGCGGACCTTGATCCCCGCCTCGTGCATGAATTCGGTCAGGTCTTCCGCCATCCGCTTGGTCAGCGTGGTGACGAGCGTGCGATAGCCCTGCGCGGCGACCTTGCGGCATTCGTTGATAAGGTCGTCGACCTGATCCTCGACCGGCTTGATCTCGACCGGCGGGTCGATGAGGCCGGTGGGGCGGATCACCTGTTCGGAAAACACGCCGCCGGTCTGCTCCATCTCCCAAGGGCCAGGGGTGGCGGAGACGCTGACCGTCTGCGGCCGCATCGCGTCCCATTCGTTGAAGCGGAGCGGGCGGTTGTCGATGCAACTGGGCAGCCGGAATCCATATTCGGCGAGCGTGATCTTGCGCCGGTGGTCGCCGCGCGCCATCGCGCCGATCTGCGGCACGGTCTGGTGGCTTTCGTCGACGAACAGCAGCGCGTTTTCCGGCAGATATTCGAACAGCGTCGGCGGCGGTTCGCCGGGCAGGCGGCCGGTAAGGAAGCGGCTGTAATTTTCGATCCCCGCGCAACTGCCGGTCGCGGCGATCATCTCCAGGTCGAAATTGGTCCGCTGCTCCAGCCGCTGCGCCTCCAGCAGCTTGCCCTCCGCCACCAGTTCCTTGAGCCGCTCGGCCAGCTCGAAACGGATCGCCTCCATCGCCTGCTTGAGCGTCGGGCCGGGGGTGACGTGGTGGCTGTTGGGGAAGACCTTGACGTAATCGAGCGATGCAATCTTCTTGCCGGTCAGCGGATCGAACTCGACAATCTCCTCGATCTCGTTGCCGAAAAAGCTGACGCGCCAGGCCGTGTCTTCATAATGGCTGGGGAAAATCTCCAGATTGTCGCCCTTCACGCGGAAATTGCCGCGCGCGAAACCCGCGTCGTTGCGCTTGTACTGGAGCGCCACCAGCTTGCGGATGATCTCCCGCTGGTCCTCGATCCCGCCCTTCTTCATGGAGAAGGTCATGGCAGAATAGGTTTCGACCGAGCCGATGCCGTAGAGGCAGGAAACGGACGCGACGATGATGACGTCGTCCCGCTCCAGCAGCGCGCGGGTGGCCGAATGGCGCATCCGGTCGATGCTCTCGTTCACGCTCGATTCCTTTTCGATATAGGTGTCGGAACGCGGCACATAGGCTTCGGGCTGGTAATAGTCGTAATAGCTGACGAAATATTCGACGGCGTTTTCGGGAAAGAAGCTCTTGAACTCGCCGTAGAGCTGTGCGGCGAGAATCTTGTTGGGGGCGAGGATCAGCGCCGGACGCTGCATCGCCTCGATCGTCTTCGCCATGGTGAAGGTCTTGCCGGAACCCGTGACGCCCAGCAGCACCTGGTCCCGCTCGCCCGCCTTTGCTGCCGCGACCAGTTCCGCGATCGCGGTCGGCTGGTCGCCAGAAGGCTCATAGTCGCTCACCAGCTTGAACGCCCGCCCGCCTTCACTCTTTTCGGGGCGCGCGGGGCGGTGCGGGACGAAGCTCTGCCCGGTTTCCGGTTCGGACAGGTCGGTGCGGATCTGGATGGCCATGGCGGCAATATGGGGGCTTGGGGCTGCGACGCAATCGGTGTCGGAGGATCAGGGCTTCAGCTCGAAAGCGGTCTTGGGCATGGGCGGATAGACGACGGGCTTGTCACCGAAACGGGCGCGCAAGGCGGCCTCGCGGCGCTCGACATCCGGGACATCGACATTCACCTCTTCGGGATATTTCATGCTGACATCGAATTTCCCTCCCTCGATGCTGTATTCCAGCACCGACCAGCGCATGTTTGGGCCCTCCGGTTCCAGATACCAGGCGTCGAAGAGCAAGTCTGACAAAGTTGTGTCCTTGGTGTCATACCAACGCGCCACTTGGCCTTCATCTCTGAAAATATTCGGACTCACCCACATGTCGCCGATTTATAGAGGAAGACACCTTCAGGATCGCCGCCCACGATATCGCGCAATGCTAGGCCGATCTCGTTCAAGATGGGCCCGAGCTTGTCCAATTTATCGTCCGCCATGCGATCTTCCTTTGGGCTCGTTGGGGAATGTTCGGATTTCCGGTTTGCCCGTCCCGCTTGCGCCAAAATAGCGTCCCTGCCCTGCGAAGGTGAAGCGGCCATTCTCTTCATCATGCCATGGGTTGAACTTCACTTCGATCTCGGCTGCGGTCAGTCTGTGGCCGGTACGAAGATAGAGCGAGAAGGCCGCTCGCTCGCTAAAGGTCGATCGCTGCATCCAAACTTCCCCCAAAGTTGAACGAGCGATTACCATAACGATCAGAACAAATCAAGAACGATAGGATTCGGCCGATCTCCGTTGAACCCGCGCCCGTGCCTGTTATGCTCGCTTGGTGGTGGAAACAGGGAGGATGGTCATGCGCGCGAGGATAGTGACGGTGTTGATGGCGACGACCCTGCTCACCGCCTGTTCGGACAAGCCCGGCGACAAGGCGGGGGAGATCGCCGCGACCGATTCGATGAGCAAGGCGGAGGTGAAGGCGGAGGTCGCCAAGGTGCAGTTGAAGCCCGGCCAGTGGGAAGGACGCTTCACCGTTCAGGATATCGACATGCCGCAGGCTCCTGCCGGCATGAAGGAACAGATGAAGAGCGTCATGAGCCAGACGGCGCTCCGCTATTGCGTGACGCCGCAGCAGGCCGCCAATCCGGGCGCGGAGATGTTCTCGGGTCAGGAGAACAAGAATTGCACCTATGGCAATTTTTCGGCCGTTGGCGGCAAGGTGACGGGGCAGGTGTCTTGCAAGGGCGACGGCGGCACGATGAACGCCGCCATGTCCGGCAGCTATGCGCCCGACCGCTATGCCATCGACATGGACATGAAGATGGATGGCGGCCCGCATAGCATGGCGATGACCGCGCGATCGAAGGGCAAGTGGATCGGCGCGGAGTGCAAGTCGGACGAGTAGATGGCTGACGCGCCGACAGCCTGCTGGCTGTGCGGACGCCCGCTTGGGTCGCGGGTGGAATGGCATCATCCCCTGCCCAAAAGCAGGGGCGGGCGGACGACCACGCCGGTGCATCCGATCTGCCATCGCAGCATTCACGCCACTTTGGGCAATGCAGAGCTTGCGCGCCGCTATGCGGATGCCGCCGCCTTGCGCGCGCATCCGGACATCGCCCGATTCCTGGCCTGGATCGCCGACAAGCCGCCGGACTTTCATGCGCCGACGCGGCGGCGACGCTGATTTTCGCTTGCGCTTTTGCGTCGGCGGGTAGAGCCTTCGTCCATGTTCCGCGACGAGAACAGGGGAGAGGATATGCGATACATGCGTGGAGCGGCGATGCCGCTGATGCTGACGATGGGACTGGCGGCCTGCGGGAGCGATCCCGCACCGGCACCACAGCCCGAGGAAAAGCCGATCGTGATGCAGGGCGGCCAGTGGGAACTGACGCGCAGGACCACCGGTTACAACACGCCCACTGTCACACCCGCCGAATATCAGCAGGCCTTGAAGCAGATTGGCGAGGAGAAGCTGTGCCTTGCCGTCGACAAGGACGGCGTGCCGGACCCCAACGCGCTCGCAGGCGCGGAAGGCACCGAATGCAGCTACAAGGACAAGATGCTGCGCAAGGGGCGGCTGATCGCCACCCTGTCCTGCAAGGCGGGCGCCGGCACGGCGGAGATCGCGGTGGAGGGCAATTATACTGCCGACACGCTGACGCTGGGCACGACCATGACGAAGACGGAGGGTGGCCAGCCGGTGCTGCGCACCACCCACGACCTGACCGGGCAGCGCACGGGCGATTGCCCGAAGGCCTAGAGAACCCGCCGCTATTCTAGCGCGCGGATCGCCCGCTCGTCGCAACGGCGCGGCCCGCGTTCGACCGGGCTTGTCGTCGGTATGGCGATTGTCTGGCCGATGCGCAGCGGGGCGAAGCGCTTGCGCTCTATCCCCTCGCAGCGCAGCGCCAGTTCCAGCATGCGCGGCGGCGTGTCCCATTGCTCGTAGGACAGGCGAAACGTGCCCCAGTGGATGGGGATTGCGGTCGACGCGCCCAGCCGCTTGAATATCTCGACGGCCTGGATCGGGCCGATATGCGCGTCGGACTGCATCTGCCCCTTCCAGAAGCGGAAGGCGCCGACGGGGATAAGGGCCAGCCGGATCGGGCCATAGCGGCGCGCTTCATAGGGCCAGCCCATGTCGCCCGCTCCGGTATCACCCGCGAAAAAGATGTTACCCGCCCGCGTTTCGATGACGAAACTGGACCACAGCGCGCGATTGCGATCCGTGCCCCACCGGCTGCCCCAATGATGGTTGCGGGTGACATGCACGCGATAGTCGGGACAATGTTCGTAATTGCCGCACTGGACCACGGCTTGCGGGGCAAGGCCGTTCAATGCCGCGCCGCTGACCGACTGGCGCCAATCGAGCGCCGTCGCGGGGATGCCGTTCGCCTTCAGGATGCTGTCATTGCCCAGGCTGGTGACGATCTTGGGCTGGTCCCGTTCCCACAGCCGTTTCAGGGTGAGCAGGTCCATATGGTCGTAATGATTGTGGCTGATGACGATCAGGTCGATCCGGGGCAAATCGTCGAAACGGATGCCGGGCTGGGCCACGCGCCGGGGGCCCAGCGGCGGGAAGGGGCTGGCATAATCGGACCAGATCGGATCGGTGAGGATGTTAAGTCCCGCCGCCTGTACCAGAACGGTCGCATGACCGACCCAGGTCGCGCTCATGCCGCGCGGCGCGGCGAACGGCGCGGGGCGTGCGGGCTTGACCGCGATCGCCTCGGGCCATTGTGGCCGGTCGTCGTCGCCCAGCAGCCAGCGCAGGATGAAGCCCTGCCGGCTGGTTCCGGGCGGCGCGGGCGTGTCGATGTCGCCATCGGGATTGAAGAAATGCGCGCCGTCATAATGGCGGCTGACCGGACCCTGATAATAGACGCGGTCGAGGAAGGGCGGCACGATCGTCACCGCCAGGCACAGCGCGACGATCAGGAAGAGCAGCGCTACGCCTGCTCCGCGCGCAATGCGTTTCGGAAGGGATGATGAGGATGCGGGGCGGGTCACGCGTTTCGACATAACGCCGCCAGCCCTGCGGGCAAGGGGGGGCGGCCAGGTCAGGCCTTTCGATCAGCCCTGGTCGCGATAGGCCATTTGCAGGATGCCCCAATGATGCCCCTTCACATGGATGGACGCGATGACCTGCTTCAGCAGGATAACGTCGCCATCGGCGGTCAGGCGGCGATAGGCCTTGATGCGGAAGGGCTTGACCGTGGTGCATTCCACCCGCGTATCCTCGCCCTCGAAAATCGAACCCTGCCGCGAATATTCGAGGTTCCACTTGATGTCGCCGGGCCGCTGGGGCTGGGCGCGTTCGGGCATGGCGATGGCGCCGAAGGCGTTGCGGTCGGTGAAGGTCATGCCGAACAGGCCGGGATATTCGCGCGCCATTTCCTGCCGCACGCGCGCTGCGGGCAGCATCACCGCCTGTACCGGATGAGAAAAGAGCGGCGGATTGCTCCCGACGATGGGTTCATAATGGGTGCGCAGCACATCTTCCAGGCTGACGACGCCTGCGTCGATCGCCGTCTCGATCGCGCTTGCCACCACGGCAGCGCTGTCCAGGCAGAAGCGGATATAGGGCGAATCCGGGATGTCGACGCCGCTTTCCGCCAGATATTGCAGCAGCTTGTTGGTGTCCTCGCTTGCCGTCACGACCCGGACGGACAAACGCTGCAGGCCATCGGCATTGTCGTTCGACGTGCTGGCAAGCGCGCTCAGCCCCGACCGGATTTCCCCGGCCGATCCGACCATGGACCCGATCCGCTGCGCCACCGCTTCGCTGTTGTCGGAAAGACCCTGCATCAGCGTACCGAGCCGGTCGACCAGCGTCTCGATATTCTTGGTGTCGTTGAGCGCGGTGCGTGCGGTCTGCGCGCCATGGGTGATGCTGTCCAATATGCCCCCCGCCTCGCCGGTCAGCGCCGCGATCGACTGTTCGATCGTATGGGTGGCGGTGGCTGTTTCCTGCGCCAGCTTCTTCACCTCGGCCGCGACCACGGCAAAACCGCGCCCGGCATCGCCCGCGCGCGCCGCCTCGATCGTGGCGTTGAGCGCGAGCAGATTGGTCTGCCTGGCGATGCCGCTGATGACGCTCGTCACATGCGCGACCGTCTTGAGCGCTTCGCCAAAGCCGTCGAGCCGGCTGTGGACGCGGTTCACCTGTTCGATCAGGTCGACGAAATTATGGTTGGCGGCGGAAAGCTGGCGACCCGAATCGTCGATGATCGCGCGGGCGGCGACGGCTTTGTGCCGCGCGTCCTCCCCCGCCAGCGACACGCTGTCGCCGTCGCGCGACAACTGCGTCGCGGCGCCGCTGATCGCCTCGATCGTGCGCGCCTGCTGCGTCACGCGTTCGGCCAGTTCGCTGATGTCCGCCTGCAGATCGAGCGTACGGATGCCAAGATCGCCAGACAGTTTGGCGACCTTCATGACCGCCTTTTGCACGGCGTGCGATTGTGCTTCGTTACCCACGGATCCGATTGCTATCGGACCATGGTAAAATAAGGGTTAGCGCTGTCGCCACTATCCCATCATGACCAGAAGCGTGAAGAACAGGGACAGCGACACGCAGGCGAAGCCATAGAGCAGGGGCAGCCGTATCAGCGCGCCGGTGCGGGACAGGGCATAGGCATCCTTGAGTTGGCGGTACATGTGCCAGGCCGCGAACAGGATCAGCGCGGCAGTCACCAGCCCGGCGTCCACATGCAGGGCGGAAAGCAGCATCGACAGCGAAAAGAGCAGCGACATGAAGGCGATCGAATAGGTCACATAGATCGCATGGTCGTACATCTTGAACCGGCGGCTGAAGGGAAAGAGCAGCCAGAGGAAAGGCAGCGATATGAGGATGAGCGCCCAGGAGAATTTATAGGCGTTCGCCTTCAGCTTATAATAGGCGAATTCGGGATTTTCCGCCGCTGCATTCACCACCCGGCCCACCGTCTTGGCGACGCCGCCGTTCAGCCCCTCGGCCTCCAGCGAACGGCTGATGTCGCCGGCCAGGGTGATGCCCTTGCGGTCCTCGCGCGCGTCTTCCAGCCTTTCGGTCAGCGTCTCGCGCCGCCGGTCGGAAAGGCCGCCTTGTGCCAGTTCCGTCTCGATCTTCCTGATCCGCGCATCTGCCTTCGCCTCTTCCTTGCGCAGTTCCGCCGTCGCGCCCCTATCCATCATCGGCCCTTGGGGCTTGGCGGGGCCGTGATGGCTGGTGAGCGAGAAGATCGCGTACATCAGGAAGGCGGAGAAGAGGAACAGGGCGAAGGGCGAGACGAACTTCGCCCGCTCCCCGTGGATGTAGCGGCGCGTCAGCATGCCGGGCCGCAGCGCAAGCTCCGGCAAAGTCTTCCAGATCTTGCCCTCGAAATGCAGCACGCCGTGGGCGAGGTCATGGCCGATGGCGGCGAAGCTTCGGTGCAGATGGGCCGCCTGTCCGCACTGGCTGCAATAAGCGCCATGGACTTGCGCGCCGCAGTTTAGGCAGGCGCCATGCTCTGCGTGTGCGGACGCGGCCTCGCCATGGCCGGGCTCGACCGCCCGCGCCAGCATCGCTCCGGTGACGGCGTCTCCCGCCGCTTCGATTCCCCCAGTCATGTCACGGGATTACCAGCCCAGCAGGGCGCTTTCCAGCCCGTCATGCGGACGTGGAGGGGGCATCGTGTTGCTGGAATATCACGGCTGGCAATATTTCGACATGAAGCCGGACGTGCCCATCCGGATCGTCACGGTCCCGCCACAAATCCTGCCTAGCCGCGCGCCATCGATCCGAAGGCTGCCAGCGTCATGAGAGAGGCGCGACGCACAAGGCGGTCCGGATCGGACACATGTCTCATGCAAGGATTGACCTCGTGACCTTTTCGAAGACCGGCCGCGTGCTGCTGTTGTCCACCGCGCTTTGCGCCCTGTCCCTTCCTCTGGCCGCCCGCGCGCAGGACAGCGCGTCGGCCCCGGCGGCGGACGACCAATTGGGTGAGATCGTCGTCACCGCCGAGCGCCGTTCGGAAAACCTCCAGAAGGTGCCGGTGTCGGTCGGCGTCGTGCAGGGGGACCAGCTGCGCAATTTCACTGCCGGCGGCGGCGACATCCTCGAACTCGCCGCGCGCGTGCCCGGTCTCTATGCCGAAACGACGACCGGCCGCATCTTCCCGCGCTTCTACATTCGCGGCCTTGGCAACATCGACTTCTATCTCGGCGCGTCGCAGCCGGTGTCGATCATCCAGGACGATGTCGTACTCGAGCATGTGGTGCTGAAGTCCAACCCCGTGTTCGACGTCAACCAGGTCGAAGTGCTGCGCGGCCCGCAAGGCTCGCTGTTCGGCCGCAACACCACGGCCGGCATCATCAAGTTCGACACGATCCGCCCGTCGATGGACTGGCAGGGCCGCGCCCAGGCCAGCTATGGCAGCTACAATACCGTCACCTTTGACGGCGGCGTGGGCGGTCCGATCGTCGCCGACAAGCTCGCCTTCCGCGTGTCGGGGCTCTACCAGCGCCGCGACGACTGGGTCGACAACGTCTATTCCGGCCCCAGCGCCGACGGCACCAAGCCGGGCAAGGATGTGATGGGCGGCTTCGAGGAAAAGGATGCGCGGCTCCAGCTGCTGCTCCAGCCCAACGAAACGCTGTCGATGCTGACCAGCGTCCACGCTCGCGACTATGCCGGCACGTCGACGCTGTTCCACCGCGCTGCATTGAAGAAGGGGTCGAACGACGTGTCGGCCGAACCGCGCGGCGTCGTCGCCTATGACGAGGCGGACAACAATCCGCAGGCCTACAAGACCTATGGCGCGTCGGAGCATATCGCGATCGACATGGGGCCGGTCACGCTGACCTCGATCACCGCCTATGAAACCACCTCGGGCTACAGCCGGGGTGACACGGACGGTGGCGCGGCGGCGAACTTCCCGGTGAACGGCGTCGCCAACGGCTTTGGCCAGAGCCAGGGCCGGGTGCGCGATCTCGACCAGCTGACCCAGGAAGTCCGTCTCGCCAGCAACGGCAACGCGGCGTTCAAATGGCAGCTGGGCGGCATGTATTTCGACAGCCGCGACACCACGGACTTTTACCAGCGCGCCTATTTCCTGACCGGCGCGGCGAACAACCCGAACAACTGGGTACGCCTGCGCAACAAGAATGACAGCTGGGCCGTCTTCGGCCAGGCAAGCTATGCGCTGGCACCGGGCTTCACCATCACCGCCGGCGGCCGCTACACCAAGGACACGAAGGAACCGAGCTGGGACATCAGCGCCCTCTATGAAGTGAGCCCGGAAGTCAGCCTCTACGCCCGCGTGGCGCGGGGCTTCCGTGGCCCCACCATCCAGGGCCGCTCCGCCGTGTTCAACAGCGACTTCACCACTGCCGATTCGGAAACCATCATGTCCTATGAAGGCGGCGTGAAGACCAGCCTGTTCGACAACCGCCTGCGCTTCAACCTGACCGGCTTCGCCTGGCGGGTGAAGGACATCCAGCTGAACGGCAATGACGTGAACGGCAACGGCGTGCTGTTCAATGCTGACAAGGCCGACGCCTATGGCATGGAAGCCGATCTGGAGGCGCGCCCGGTCGAAAATCTGACGCTGTCGGCGGGCCTCAGCCTGCTCCATACGAAGATCAAGGACAAGAATGTCTATGCGCAGGTATGCATCCTGAACGGCGTGGTGGTCTGCACGGTCGAGGATCCGACGATCCGGGTGGGCGCCAACACCTTCGCGCAGATCGACGGCAATCCGCTGCCCAACGCGCCCAAATATACCGCCAATGTCGCGGCGCGCTACGACATCCCGCTCGGCAACGGCGGCAAGCTGTTTGCATCGACCGACTGGAACATCCAGGGCTACACCAATTTCGTCCTTTACCGGACGAAGGAGTTCTATTCGAAGGGCGATTTCGAGGGCGGGCTGAAGCTCGGCTACACCGCGCCGGACGGCAAATATGAGATTGCCGCCTTCGCCCGGAACATCACCAACGAGAAGAACCTCAAGGGTGTGATCGAAAACTACATGGCGGCCGTGTTCAACGAACCGCGAATCATCGGTGTGTCGCTGAGCGGCAGGCTCTGACGCGACCAGCCCTGTAACGGGAAGCGCGCCGTCCGGCCCGGACGGCGCGCTTTTTCATGCGTCAGCTCGGCTTGATCGGCGCGAGCGTCACGCTCTCCCAACCCGGCGCAGCCGGGGTTCGACCCATCGTCCAATTGGTCTGCAGGCGCACCTTGGGGTTGGGGGCGCACCAGATTTCGCCGCTGTTCGACAGGCCCGTTACCCAGATCAGATTATGTTCCTGGCCATAATCGATGACGGCGAAGGCAAAGCCCTGTCCCTTGCCCTCTATGTCGACGGGCAGGGGAGGATCGAGCTGGGTGAAAGACATGGGCACTGCTCCGGCAAGAGGGTGCCGGAGACAATGCGGAACATCAGCCCTCGTTCCGCCGAATCAGGCGGGGCTGATCGAGGTTAGGCAGTTCCTGGCGACGCGCTCCGGCTATGGAGCGCGCCGGTGCGATCAGGCCTGCGCCAGCAACCCCTCGCGCTTGATCTTCTCCTGCCACACCAGCGGGGCGAGGCGGTGGACATTCTGGCCTTCGCTGTCGACCGCGACGGTGACCGGCATGTCTTCGACCGTGAATTCGTAGATCGCCTCCATGCCCAGGTCTTCAAAGCCCACGACCTTCGCTTCCTTGATCGCGCGAGCGACCAGGTAGGCCGCGCCGCCGACCGCCATCAGGTAAGCGCTCTTGTGCTTCGCGATCGAATCCGTCGCCGCCGGGCCGCGCTCGGCCTTGCCGACGCAGGCGGCGAGGCCCTGTTCCAGCATCATGTCCATGAACTTGTCCATGCGCGTCGCGGTGGTGGGACCGGCGGGGCCGACCACTTCGTCGCGGACCGGATCGACCGGGCCGACATAATAGATGACCCGGCCCCTGAAATCGACGGGCAGGCTCTCGCCCGCTGCGAGCATGTCGGCGATCCGCTTGTGCGCGGCGTCGCGCCCGGTCAGCATCTTGCCGTTCAGGAGCAGCCGGTCGCCATGCTTCCAGCTCTGGACCACGTCCGGCGTCAACGTGTCGAGGTCGACGCGGATCGCTTCCTTGCTGGGCTTCCAGTCGACCTGCGGCCATTCGGAAAGCTTGGGTGCTTCCAGATAGGCCGGGCCGGAGCCGTCGAGGGTAAAATGCGCGTGGCGGGTGGCGGCGCAATTGGGGATCATCGCCACCGGCTTGCCTGCGGCGTGGCAGGGATAATCGTGGATCTTGACGTCGAGCACCGTCGCAAGGCCGCCAAGCCCCTGCGCGCCGATGCCGAGCGCGTTGACCTTGTCGAAAATCTCGATCCGCAGCTCCTCGATCTTGTTCTGTGGGCCGCGCGCCTTCAACTCGCCCATGTCGATCGGGTCCATCAGGCTTTCCTTGGCCAGCGCCACCGCCTTTTCCGCCGTGCCGCCGATGCCGATGCCCAGCATCCCCGGCGGGCACCAGCCCGCGCCCATCTGCGGCACCATCTCCAGCACCCAGTCGACGATCGAATCGCTCGGGTTCATCATCTTGAACTTGGTCTTGTTCTCGCTGCCGCCGCCCTTGGCCGCGACATCGACGATCACCTTGCTGCCCGGCACCATCTCCACGTTGAGGACGCAGGGGGTGTTGTCCTTGGTGTTCTGGCGCGAAAAGGCCGGATCGCGCAGAATGGAGGCGCGCAGTCGGTTCTCCGGGTTCAGATAGGCGCGGCGCACGCCTTCATCGACGACCTCCTGCATCGACCGGCTATTGTCGTCCAGGCGGCACTCCATGCCCCATTTGACGAACACATTGACGATGCCGGTGTCCTGGCAGATCGGGCGATGCCCCTCCGCGCACATGCGGCTGTTGGTCAGGATCTGGGCGATGGCGTCCTTCGCCGCCGGATTGGCCTCCGCCTCATAGGCTTTGCCGAGCGCGCGGATATAATCCATCGGGTGATAATAGCTGATGAACTGGAGCGCGTCAGCGACGCTCTCAATGAGGTCGGCGGTCTTGATGACGGTCATCGTACCCATTCCCTATAGCTTGCCGCCCGCCCTGCACGACGGGTCTTCGCAAGGCGCGGCTATAGGGTTTTGGCCGATAGCGTCAATGCGCCGCCAGAGGCCCGTCGGCGAAGGGGAACATCGACCAATAGGGTTTTTTCTCGTCCAGCACCTGCGCAAAGCTCGCCCGGGCTTCCAACCGGGCGAGGTATGCGGCGAGCACGGGGTGGCGCTCGCCCAGCGGCAGGATGCGGTCGGCGTAGAAGAGCGCGGGCGCGGCAGCGCAATCCGCCAGCGTAAAGCCTTCGCCCGCCGCCCAGCTCCGCCCGGCGATGCGCCCCTCGATCAGCGCATAGGCCTTGCCCAGCAGGGCGCAAGCCTGCTCCACGCCAGGGGGATCGCGCTGGTCCTCCGGTCGCAGCCGGTCCGCCACCAGCGCCTGCATCGGCGTCATCACATAATTGTCGAACAGCCGGTCCATCAGCCGCGTCTCCAGCGCCGCATCGGAATCGGCGGGGATCGGGCGGAAAGCGCCGGGGTCGTGCAGCGCCAGATATTCGATGATGATGCTCGCTTCCGCCACGGTCGCGCCGCGCACCGGATCGTGCAGGATGGGGAATTTGCCGATCGGCCAGAGCGCCTGCCATTCGGCCGCGACCCCTTCCTCCGCCAGCATCCGGCGCGCGAAGGGCACGCCGCTTTCGTAAAGCGCGATCAGCACCTTCCAGCAATAGGAAGAGAGGGGGTGATAGTAGAGAATCATCGGCTGCTCCTCTCTTGCGGTCGGACCCGCCGCGCGGTCGCCGCGCCGGTGTGGCGGACAGCGCAGCGATGCTGACAGGCTTTTGACGGTCTGTCGTAATTTTCCGAGCCAAGCGAAATTTATTTTTACAGCCGCATCATCCCTCTTGCCTTTTCGGGGGGCGGGGCAAGTCCATGCGTCGCTGTTCGGCCCAGCGGTGAAATGACTCGGAACGTCGATGAACCGAGTCACGCGCCTGTCATTTACCCTCTTGCGCCTGCGACCCGCTATGGCACTATCCCTTGTATCGGGTTAACGGGGGTTACCCAATAGATTGTGATCGCGACGCCGGACCGATGTCCGGCGATGGGCCTTTTCGTCCTCGTGATTCTTTCGGTTGGGCCTTTTTCCGTCCCCGGGGCGGTGCGGTTCATGATAGGATGCGCGGCTCATTCCGCGACCCGCTTGACCGAATCGAACGGAACAGGAACATTCGGGGGCTGCGATGGATTTTCGAGATAGTGGACAAGGTGGCGACGTGGCGACTGTGATGGATGACCTGCTGGAAACGGCCCTGGCGGAAACGGCAAAGAGCGATGCGCCGGCCGCGTCGGCGAAACCCGGTGATAAGGCGGCGGACCTCTCTTCCTCGGCGATCCAGGCGCGTCGTTTCCATGTGGACACGGACGCCTCGCGCGACGCGCTGCTGACCGAATTTGGCAAGGACACGCTGAACGACCGCTACCTGCTGCCCGGCGAAAGCTATCAGGACCTGTTCGCCCGCGTGGCGGCGGCCTATGCCGACGACGCCGATCATGCCCAGCGCGTCTATGACTATATCTCGAAGCTGTGGTTCATGCCGGCGACGCCGGTCCTGTCGAACGGCGGCACCGGGCGCGGCCTGCCGATCAGCTGCTATTTGAACAGCGTCGACGACAGCCTGGAAGGCATCGTCAACACCTGGAACGAGAATGTCTGGCTCGCTTCGCGCGGCGGCGGCATCGGCACCTATTGGGGCAATGTGCGCGGCATCGGCGAGCCGGTGGGCCTCAATGGCAAGACCAGCGGCATCATCCCCTTCGTGCGGGTCATGGATTCGCTGACCCTCGCGATCAGCCAGGGCAGCCTGCGCCGCGGATCGGCCGCCTGCTATCTCGACATCTCGCACCCGGAGATCGAGGAGTTCCTGGAAATCCGCAAGACCAGCGGCGATTTCAACCGCAAGGCGCTGAACCTCCACCATGGCGTGCTGCTGACCGACGAGTTCATGGAGGCGGTGCGCGATGGCGCGGAATTCAATCTGCGCAGCCCCAAGGACCAGTCGGTTCGGGGCACGGTCAACGCCCGAGCCCTGTTTCAGAAGCTGGTCGAGGTGCGCCTCGCCACCGGCGAGCCCTATATCGTCTTCAACGACACCGTGAACCGGATGATGCCCAAGCATCATCGCGACCTTGGCCTCAAGGTATCCACGTCGAACCTGTGTTCGGAAATCACCCTGCCGACGGGTCGCGACCATCTGGGTCAGGATCGCACGGCGGTCTGCTGCCTGTCGTCGATGAACCTCGAAACCTGGGACGAGTGGAAGGATCATCCGACCTTCGCGGAAGACATCATGCGCTTCCTCGACAATGTGCTTCAGGATTATATCGACCGCGCCCCGCCCGAAATGGCGCGCGCCAAGTACAGCGCCAGCCGCGAACGGTCCGTGGGCCTGGGCGTCATGGGCTTCCACAGCTTTCTTCAGGCGCGCAACATCCCGTTCGAAGGCGCGATGGCCAAGTCGTGGAACCTGCGCATTTTCAAGCATATCAACGCCAAGGTGAACGAGGCGTCGATGCTGCTCGCGCATGAGCGCGGCCCGTGCCCGGACGCCGCCGATCAGGGCGTGATGGAGCGGTTCAGCTGCAAGATGGCGATCGCGCCTACCGCGTCCATCTCGATCATCTGCGGCGGCACATCGGCCTGTATCGAGCCGATCCCGGCCAACATCTACACGCACAAGACGCTGTCGGGCAGCTTCGCGGTCAAGAACCCCTATCTCGAAAAGCTGCTGGTCGCCAAGGCGAAGGACAGCAGCGCCGTGTGGAACTCGATCCTGGAAAAGGGCGGATCGGTCCAGCATCTCGACTTCCTGACGCCCGAAGAAAAGGACGTGTTCAAGACCAGCTTCGAAATCGACCAGCGCTGGCTGCTCGAACTCGCGGCCGACCGCACGCCCTATATCGACCAGGCGCAGTCGCTCAATCTGTTCATCCCGGCGGACGTGGAGAAATGGGATCTGCTCATGCTCCACTTCCGCGCCTGGGAACTGGGCATCAAGTCGCTCTACTATCTGCGGTCCAAGTCGGTGCAGCGCGCGGGCTTCGCCGGCGGGGTGGAAGCGGACAACACGATCGACGCCCCCAAGTTCGAAATCGGCGAGACCACCGACTATGATGAATGTCTCGCCTGCCAGTAAGCGCCAAGCGGTGAGCGGCGCGGCGGAGCGATCCGCCGCACCCTCCGCCTCATTCTTCCTCTTCGAACGTCACCGCAACGTCGGCATTGGCGCTCAGGCGCACGGTGCCGTCGCTCTCGACCTCCGCGATAAGGCCCTGGCTGATATAGTGATGATGCCCTTCATGGCTCCCGGTAGCGCCCTCGATTTGCGCTCCGCTGTCCTTCTTGGTCAGCTTGATGCGATCACCCTCGACATGGTCGACGGTGCCCACATGGACGCCGTCGGCGCCGATGACTTCGGCATGTTCCTTGATTTGGGTCAGATCGACCATGATGTTTCTCCCGTGCCGGAAATGGCGTCGCTTGAACGCCCCGCTTCCGCCTCGGTTTCCACCGCTCTTCTTTCGTAACGATTTCGCCCCGGAGTAACCCCCATGCCCCTTCTCCAAGCCTCCAAGGTCTACAAGCCCTTCGAATATCCCTGGGCCTATGAATATTGGAAGCGCCAGCAGCAGCTCCACTGGCTGCCCGAGGAAGTGCCCCTGGGCGAGGATTGCCGCGACTGGGCGCAGAAGCTCTCCGACCATGAGCGCAACCTGCTGACGCAGATCTTCCGCTTCTTCACCCAGGCGGACGTGGAGGTGCAGGATTGCTACCACGAAAAATATGGCCGCGTGTTCAAGCCGACCGAGGTCAAGATGATGCTGACCGCGTTCAGCAACATGGAAACGGTGCACATCGCCGCCTACAGCCATCTGCTCGACACGATCGGCATGCCCGAAACCGAATATAGCGCCTTCATGCAGTATAAGGAGATGAAGGACAAACACGACTATCTGGCCCAGTTCGGCGTCGACACGGACGAGGATATCGCCAAGACGCTCGCCATGTTCGGCGGCTTTACCGAAGGGCTGCAACTCTTCGCGTCGTTCGCGATGCTGATGAACTTTCCGCGCTTCAACAAGATGAAGGGCATGGGCCAGATCGTCAGCTGGTCCGTCCGCGACGAAACGCTCCATTGCGAAGGCATCATCCGTCTGTTCCACGCCTTCGTCAAGGAACGCGACTGCCTGACTCCGGCGGTCAAGGACGACATCATGGACATGTGCCAGAAGACCGTCCGGATCGAGGACGCCTTCATCGACCTCGTCTTCGAAATGGGGCCGGTGCCGGGCATGACGCCCAAGGACATCAAGAAATATGTCCGCTACATCGCCGACTGGCGGCTGGGCCAGCTCGGCCTCAAGCCCATCTACATGATCGACGAGCACCCGCTCCCCTGGCTCACCCCGCTGCTGAACGGCGTGGAGCATGCCAATTTCTTCGAAACCCGCGCGACCGAATATTCGAAGGCCGCGACGCGGGGCCAGTGGAACGACGTCTGGGACGCCTTCGACCGCCGCCAGAAGATCAAGGGCGGAGAAGCGGCGAACGCCGACGAGGAAGGCCCGGACATGTTCAAAGCCGCGGGGATCGCGGCGGAGTAGGATTATTAAATGGAAATAGGAGGAAAATATGACCTAGGTTGAGAAATATTAAATCGCCAACCACCCTCGAAAGACACGCCTCGCCGGTTTTTTTAGATCCTTAAGAATGGCGGAAGAGAGATCAACCAGACCACCAGATTTCTTAAGCCTACATATGCAGCGAGAACTAAGATCGATTAGAGGGGTAAAACTGCAAGGATCTTTTTATGCTGAACCTCAGTGTAATCCAAGATCGGAGTGGTTATTGGGTTTGGGAAGTTTTTGATGATGAGGATGTGTATCTTCGTTCTGATCGTGCCTTTGCTGCCGAACAGCAGGCATGGGAAGATTTGCGAGATGCAACGCATTTGATCAAAAATCATCTCCCCCTCAACTGAACCGATCGGTGCGGATGAGCACGCAAGCGCTTGTTCGCACCACCGGTGAGAATGTATCGAACGATGCCCATCATTTCCCTCTTCTTCGGCATCGTCATCCGCATGTATCATGACGATCATCCGCCGCCGCATTTTCACGCCAGCTATCAGGGCTTCGAGGCGTTCGTCGCGATCACCACCGGCGAAATCATCGCCGGCAGCCTCCCCAAGAAGGCGGCGCGGATCGTGCGGCAATGGGCGCTGGACCATAGGGATGAACTCATGGCAAACTGGGGCCGCAGCGAAGCTCTGCTGCCGATGGAGATGATCCCCGGAGCCGACCTTGATGATTAAGATCACTCATATCCGCCCTTCTGGCCCGGCCCGGCTGGATCTGACGTTCAGCGACGGCAGCGTGGCGCAATGGTCGGCGGATACGCTCATCGCCCGCAATACCGAATTGACCGCACCACTGGCGGACCCCACCTATTTCAGTCGCGCCTTTATTGAAGCGGGAGCGCTGGCATGGCCCAACGGCCTGGAACTGTCACCATCCGCGCTCCATAAAAAGCTGAAAGAGATGGGCGCGCTGCATAGGGCGGCGGCCTGAACATCGGCGCTCATCCCCATGCTCCCCACGCCCCGCCTTCGCACCCTCTTCACCAGCCGCTGGTTCGCGCTGCTGTGGGCGGTGCTGGTGATCCTGACGGCGATCAACTTCGTGGGTGCGAACGATGATAGGCCCGCCGACGCCGCTAACGCCACCGCCGCCGACGGCCTCACCAACGACCAGCGCGCCGCCATCGCCAATGCGCTCTGAAGCCCGCGCAAGGACGCGGTCCTGACGCATCCCTCCGCTGTCCTATTCCGCCCCTTCCATGGCAGATATCCGGTTGGAAGAAGGCCGGGCCAGCGCCCCGGCCCGCGCAATAATGATGCGCTGATAGGAAAGAAAAGCCACGATCCTGCGGGAAATATGCGAAGTTAAGCGGGCGAAATCCTATTTTTGGCCCGGTCGTGCCGCGGCCTGACAGGAGGCTGAACGGCCGGTTTTGTTCCGTTCATGCAACATAGATCATCCGTGCGGGTTCTTGTCTCACATCAGGAGCAAGGAACCATTCTCATGACTTTTTCGATCAAGCGCGCCCTTATCGGCCTGTCGATCGGGGCGATGACGCTGACCGGCGTCGCCGCCACGCCGTCTTTCGCCCAGCCGAACCGCGCCGACCGTGAATATCGCCGCGACGTGCGCGACGCGCGTCAGGACTATCGCCGCGATGTCCGCGACGCGCGCAAGGATTACCGTCGCGACGCGCGCGACGACCGCAGGGAAGATCGCCGCGCCTGGCGCAACTATGACTGGAACCGGCCCGATCCGCGCTACGGCCGGAGCTATCGTCCGGACCGCTACTATACAGCCGGCGCGCCGATCCGCGTCGATCGCCGCACGCGCATCTATCGCGGCTATGACAACCGCTATTATTGCCGCCGCTCCGACGGGACGACCGGCCTGATCGTGGGCGCGGCGCTGGGCGGCCTGCTCGGCAACCAGATCGCGCAGGGCCAGTCCAACCTGCTCGGCACGCTGATCGGCGGCGGCGCGGGCGCGCTGCTGGGGCGGGAGATCGATCGTGGCGGCGTGAGCTGCCGCTAAGCCGCGCACCAGGGATGGCGGCTGCCATCCCATGAGCGGGCGAGTCCTTCGGTGACCAGCATGGTCCCGATCGACTCGCCTCCGCGCGTGACGACCCCAAGCGAGCGCCCGTAGCGATCGGCATCCCGGTCGCCCCGTTCCAGCGAGAAGGGGCCGGCGTTCATCAGCGCCTGAAGCCGCTGCGTCGCCCGCGCGCCGAGTTCGCCCTCCGCAACGCAGCGAGGGCCGTGGGTTTCGGGCGTGTCGATGTCGGCGATGCGATATTTCTCGCCCCGGAACCAGAATGTGTCGCCATCGACGACGCAGTTCGTCCCGCCCCCGCTATGACAGAGGCCGAACCGTGCCGAGAGCGTGTCCACCGGCGCGCCGGTCGTCAGCGGCGCGCCTGGCGCATGGCGGGCGATCCAGTCCGGGCCGAACCAGCCAAGCAGCAGCGCCAGGCAGAGCATGTAGGCGATCGCCGGTCCGCTCAGCCCGCGCCGCGCGGGGGCAGGGCGCAAGCGCAGCGCATTACCGCCGCGACGCGCCTCCGCCGCCCATGTCTGTTGCACCCTGTCGCGCCGCGCCGGCCCGCGCCGCCCTGTTGTTCGTCTCGCCATCAGGCGAGCCTAGCGCGCGTCGCCTCAAGCGAGCGTTAAAGATGGTCCGGTTTTCACCCGCTATGGCGACGTTCCGATTTGACGCCGATCAATGCCGCGCCGGCGCGCGCTGCCATGCTGGGGCATCCTGTCCGAAATGGAGCCGAAGATGAACGCCGCCGCGCCGCCCACCCCCTATGTCCGCATCGGTGGCGAGCCGATCGTGCGCGGCATTGTCGATCGCTTCTATGATCTGGTCGAAAGCGACCCCGCCTACGCGCCGCTTCGTGCCATCCACGCCGCCGACCTGGGGCCGGTGCGGCATGGTCTTGCGCGTTTCCTGTGCGGCTGGCTGGGCGGGCCGCGCGACTGGTTCGATCGCGGGTCATGCATCATGTCGCTGCACCGGGCTTTCCCGATCACGCCCGCGCTGGCGGATCAATGGGCCATGGCGATGACCCGCGCCATCGCCGGGGACGATGATATCGACCCCCTGCTGGGCGACGCCATGGCCGAAGCGCTGGGGCATATGGCGCGCGGCATGATCAATTTCGGCCTGAACGACAGCGCCGCCGCCTGACGCCCCGCGTCAGGGCAGGTCGTCCTCATCTGCGTCCTCGCTATTGCCGAAAATCTCCTCCTCATCGTCCATCTGCGCCTCGCCGGCGTAGGCGTCCATATCGATCCGGCCGGACCGGTTCATCGCCTCCATCCTCTCCACCAGATCCTCGGTATCGTCGGGGATGATCTGCGCCGGGTTGGGCCGGCCGCCGCGCTCGCTGTCTTCGCTAAGGTCGATCGAGCGGGTGACGGCGTCGTCGGCGACGTCCTGCGCCTGCGCGCCGCTGTCGTCCTGCTCGCTATTTTCTTCCAGTTCGCGGTCGGGAACGGGACGATCCATGGCATGTCTCCTTGACGCTGTGGGTTGCGTGATGCCTCAACGGTCCGCCCCGCCGGCTGTTCCGGGACAAAGCGCTGGACAGGGGCGGGTGCAGGGGGCAAAGGCGCTACCGATCCTTTCGCACCGCAGCAGGAATCCTCCATGCCCCGCCAGCTCATTTCCTCCGGCTCGCCCTTCGAGGCGCAGGTCGGCTATTCGCGCGCCGTCGTCCAGGGCGACTGGTGCTTCGTCGCCGGGACCACCGGCACCGATCCTGCAACGAAGACGATGCCCGACGATGTCGTCGAACAGGGGCGCAACGCGCTCGCGACCATCGGCCGGGCGTTGGCGGATGCGGGCTTTTCCTTCGCGGACGTGGTGCGCGTCACTTACTATATCACCGACGCTGCCTATTGGGACGTGATGGGCGATATTGCCGGACCCGTGTTCGGCGACATTCGCCCGGCGGCCAGCTGCGTCGTCGCCGGCCTCGTCAAGCCGGAAATGAAGATCGAAATCGAAGTCACCGCCTTCAAAGGGTAACAGGGATCGAGCAACATGATCACCATGTACGGCATCAAGAATTGCGACACGATCAAGAAAGCCCGCAACTGGCTGGACAATGAACGCGTCGCCTATGGATTCCACGACTACAAGGTCTCGGGCGTCGACAAGGAACGCCTGGAAGAATGGGTGATGGAGCATGGCTGGGAAACCATCCTCAACCGTTCCGGCACCACCTTCAAGGCGCTCGACGCGGGCGACAAGGCGCATATCGACGCGGACAAGGCGATCGCCCTCATGATGGCCAACCCGTCGATGATCAAACGGCCGATCCTGGACACGGGCAAGGGCACGGTCGTCGGGTTCAAGGCGACGACCTACGAAACCGCGTTGCAGGGCGTGAAGGCGTGATGCCGGCGGGGCGGGCGCGCATCGGCCTCGGGCTGCTGCCCTGCCTGCTCCTGCCCTGGCTGCTCCCTGTGTCGGCGGCGCGGGCCGAACCGATCCTGATCGCGCATCGCGGCGACAGCGGCGAACGGCCGGAACATACGCTCGCCGCCTATGAACGGGCGATCGACGAAGGCGCGGACTATGTCGAGCCGGACCTTGTATTGACAAAGGACGGCGTGCTGGTCGCCCGGCATGAAAATGAGATTAGCGGCACCACCGACGTCGCCGATCATCCCGAATTCGCGGACCGCAAGACCAGCAAGACGATCGACGGCGTGGAACTGACCGGCTGGTTCACAGAAGACTTCACGCTCGCTGAACTGCGCACGCTGCGGGCGCGCGAACGGCTGCCTGACCTGCGCCCCGCCAATGTCCGCTTCAACGATCTTTATCTGATCCCGACGTTCGAGGAGATATTGAAGCTGGTCCGTGCGAAAGAGGCGGAGGTCCATCGCCGCATCGGCATCTACCCCGAAACCAAGCATCCGACCTATTTCGCCAGGATCGGCCTGCCGCACCAGGCGGCGATGCTCGACATGCTTGCCCGCTACGGCTATCAGACGGCGGCCGATCCGGTCTTCATCCAGTCTTTCGAGGTCGGCAATTTGAAGGCGCTGCGCGCTGCTACCCGCCTGCGCCTCATCCAGCTGGTCGATGCCCAGGGCGGCCCCGCCGATATGCCCGGCACCAGCTATGCCGACATGCTGACCGTGCAGGGCCTTGGCGCCATTGCCGCCTATGCCGACGGCGTCGGTCCGTCCGCCGCGATGCTGATATCGCCGGAAGGGCCGACCGCGCTGGTGGGCCGCGCGCACGATGCGGGATTGCAGGTCCATGTCTGGACGCTGCGGATGGAAAATCCCTTCCTCCCGCCGCAATATCGGCGCGCCGACGATCCGCAGGGCAGGGGCGACTTTGCTTCCTGGGTGCGCGCCATCGCCGCGACGGGCGTGGACGGCATCTTCAGCGATTTTCCGGGCCAGGCGAAGGCGGCGCTCAACCCCGCGCCGTAACCGCTTGCCAAAGCGTTCCGGCCAGCGAATAACCGTTTCATGTTGTCCCAGAAGACCCGTTACGCGATCCGTGCCCTGCAACATCTCGCCGATCGCTACCGCCAGGGACCAGTGCCTCTGAACGAGATCGCGACGCGGCAGAATATCCCGGCGAAGTTCCTGACCGTGATCCTGTCCGAACTGTCGCGCGAAGGGCTGGTGGCGACGCAGCGGGGCAGGGACGGCGGCTATTGGCTGGCGCTCGCGCCTGTCGATATCAGCTATGGCGATATCGTCCGGCTGACGCGCGGTTCGCTGGCCCTCACCCCCTGCGCCAGCCGTTTCGCGCATGAAAGCTGCACAAACTGTCTGCCCGAGTCTGAATGCCGGCTGCATCGGGTGATGCTGCGCGTCCGCGACGAAACCGCCCGTGTGCTCGACGGCATCAGCCTCGCCGAACCGATCCCAATCGGCGCGGAGGAATAGCGCCAGCGGGGCGGAACGGGTGAGGACTTGCGCTCCTCCGTCCCCTCCGCCACATGACGGCCATGACCCAGCCGCCGCTCAAAGCCGCCATCGTCCCCGTCACGCCGCTGCAGCAGAACTGTACCCTCTTCTGGTGCACGAACAGCATGCGGGGGGCGTTCGTCGATCCGGGCGGCGATCTGCCGGTCCTCAAGCGCGCGGCGCAGCAACATGGCGTCACGATCGAGAAGATCCTGATCACCCACGGCCATATCGATCATTGCGGGCAGGCGGGCATCCTGGCCCAGGATCTCGGCGTCCCGATCGAGGGACCGCAGGAGGAGGATCGCTTCTGGATCGACAAGCTGGGCAGCGAAGGCCCGAAATATGGCATCGATGGCAAGAGTTTCGAGCCTGACCGCTGGCTGGTCGATGGCGATCAGGTGACGGTCGGCGATCTGACGCTCGACGTCTATCACTGCCCCGGTCACACGCCCGGCCACGTCGTCTTCCACCACGCCCCCAGCAAGCTGGCGATAGTGGGTGATGTGCTGTTCCAGGGATCGATCGGCCGCACCGATTTTCCCCGCGGCAATCACCAGCAGTTGATCGACGCCATCACCGGCAAGCTCTGGCCATTGGGCGGCGACACGGCCTTTGTCCCCGGCCACGGACCGATGAGCAATTTCGCCCATGAGCGGCGCAGCAACCCCTTCGTCGCCGATTCGGTGCTGGCGCCCTGAATCAGTTGTTGGCGGCCATGGCCGGCGGCGCAGGCATTTCCCGGGTCGCGCCATAGGCGATGGCGAGCGCCGCGATCGCCAGGGCAGCGGTGATCCCCCATGTCAGCAGCGCGCCGCCGCCACGCCATAATGTCGGCTGGTCGGCGTCCATCCCGAACGCGTGGGCGACCCGCGCGACAATATAGACCAGCGCCATGATCCACAGCCATAGCGACGCGCCGGCGGCCAGCTCGACAAGGCCCGTGAGGATCAGCACGATCGGCGTATATTCGATGAAATTGGCATGCGCCCGCATCCGCCGGGCCAGCAGTGCGTGACCGGCGTCGCCATGCATCACCTTGTCCCGAATGCGGAACCGGGCGCAGCGAATCGCCAGCCAGATATTGAGCAGGGCGCAGGCGGCGGCGAAGGTCAGCGTGATCGGCAACAGCATGACAGGTTGGTCCCCTGATTGTGGTCGCGGCAGCTTAGGCCCGCCGGCGAGAAGGGCAAGGAAGCACTTGCGCGTCGGCCAAAAACCGCTATAGGCGCAGGGCTTCGCGATCACCCGGGCCGCATGGTCTGCGGCGCCGTTGGCGTCGGCATCCCATGGACACCGGCCAGTCGCACAACCAGATTGATATACGGAACAAGGTGCCGACATGGCTGTCCCCAAGCGCAAGACTTCTCCTTCCCGTCGCGGCATGCGCCGCAGCCACGACGCGCTGCGCGTGGAAGCGTTCAACGAATGCTCGAACTGCGGTGAACTCAAGCGTCCGCACCATGTGTGCGACGCCTGCGGTCACTATAACGGCCGCGAAATCGTCGCCGTCGGGGCGTAAGCCCTTCCTCTACTCCGCAAAGGGGTGATCTAGAGTGTCCAGCCAGCCGCGAATCGCCATAGACGCGATGGGCGGGGACGAAGGCGTGCGCGTGATGATGGCGGGAGCGGCCCTGGCCCGCCGCCGTCACGACGGCCTGCGCTTCACCCTGTTCGGCGATGACGCGCAGATCAAGGCGGCGCTCGACAATCATCCCAATCTGCGCGCTGCGTCGGACATCGTCCACGCCGAGACGGTGGTCGACGGGTCGGAAAAGCCGAGCGTCGCGATCCGCAAGAAGTCCAGCTCCATGAGCATGGCGATTGCCGCCGTGAAGTCGGGCGAGGCGGGGGCCGCGGTCTCGGCCGGTAATACCGGCGCGCTGATGGCCATGGCCAAGGTGGCGCTTCGCACCATGAAGGGCGTGGATCGTCCGGCCCTTGCGGCGATGCTGCCGACGCTCGGCGACAATGACGTCATCATGCTGGACCTGGGCGCGAACACGGAATGCGACGCCCGCAACCTGGTGCAGTTCGCCGTCATGGGCGCGGCCTATGCGCGCGTCGCTTTCGATCTGGACCGGCCCCGTGTTCGCCTGCTCAATATCGGTACCGAGGAGTTGAAGGGCACGGACGAGATTCGAGACGCCGCCGCCGTGTTGCGCGCCGCCGAGAGCCTGTCCCTCCGCTTCGACGGTTTCACCGAGGGCGACAAGATCGGCAAGGGCGACACCGACGTCATCGTGTGCGACGGCTTTTCGGGCAATGTCGCGCTCAAGACCGCCGAGGGCACTGCGCGCTTCGTCACGGATGTGCTGCGCAAGGCCTTTACCAGTTCGCTCCGCTCCAAGATCGGCTTCCTGATCTCGAAGCCGGCGATGCACCTGCTCAAGCATCATCTTGATCCCAACAATCATAATGGCGCGGTTTTCCTGGGCCTGAACGGCGTCGTGGTGAAAAGCCATGGCAGCGCCGACGAAAAGGGCGTCGCCAACGCCGTCCATGTCGCCGCGCGCCTGCTGGAAGAAGACATCACCCGCCGCATCGCCGCCGACATTGCCGACATCCAGTCGCTGTCGGCCGCGGCATCCCGACTGGAGCAGCCTGCCAAGTGATCCGCCGCTCCATCCTGCTTGGCACCGGCTCCGCCCTGCCGGCCCGCGCCGTGAGCAACGCCGAACTGGCGCAGACGGTGGACACCAGCGACGAATGGATCGTGGAGCGCACGGGCATCCGCAACCGGTATATCGCCGCCGACGGGGAAACCACCGCGACTCTTGCCGCCGATGCTGCCCGGCAGGCGCTCGACGCTTCGGGTATGAACGCGCAGGATATCGACCTCATCATCCTGGCAACCGCCACCCCGGACCAGACCTTCCCGGCCGCCGCGACCAAGGTTCAGGCGATGCTGGGCATCGACGATTGCGTCGCCTTCGACGTGGCCGCCGTCTGCTCGGGCTTCCTCTATGCCGTGACCGTGGCCGACAGCATGATCCAGTCCGGCGCGGCCACCCGTGCGCTGGTGATCGGATCGGAAACCTTCAGTCGCATCCTGGACTGGGAGGATCGAACCACCTGCGTTCTTTTTGGCGACGGCGCGGGCGCGATCGTGCTGGGAGCGGAGGAAAGCGCGGCAGGGGAACGCGGCATCCTTGCGGCGAAGCTGCATGCGGATGGCCGCCACAACCAGCTTCTGTACGTCGACGGCGGCCCGTCCACTACGCAAACGGTCGGCAAGCTGCGGATGAAGGGGCAGGAAGTGTTCCGCCATGCCGTGGTGAACCTTGCCTCCGTGCTGAACGAGGTGATGGAACTTGCAGGGATGACGGCGGCCGACATCGACTGGCTGGTGCCGCACCAGGCCAATGCGCGTATTCTCGACGCCACGGCCCGCAAGCTCAAGCTGCCGGCCGAGCGGGTGGTGGTGACGGTCGATCGCCACGCCAACACGTCGGCTGCGTCGGTACCGTTGGCGCTGGACGTTGCCGTGCGGGACGGGCGGATTAAGCCGGGCGATCTGGTGGTGCTGGAAGCGATGGGTGGGGGCTTCACCTGGGGCGCGTGTGTTCTGCGGGTTTAACCTGCAGCAAGCTCTTGCCAAAGCGAGGCAAATCAATCACATTTCTTGCGGCCGCGGGGGGCGGTCGCTGACCAAGGAAATGGGGAACGGGATGAGCGGGAATGGCACGCTGACGCGCGCGGATCTGGCGGAAAGCGTCAACCGTCATGTGGGGCTGTCGCGAGCGGAAGCCGCGACCCTGGTCGAATCCATCCTTGAACATATGTCCTGCGCGCTGGAGCGCGGTGAGAATGTGAAGATATCCAGCTTCGGCACGTTCGTCCTGCGCGACAAGACCCAGCGGATGGGCCGCAACCCGAAGACGGGCGTCGAAGTGCCGATCGAGCCGCGCCGGGTGCTGACGTTTCGCGCCAGCCAGACGATGCGCGACCGGGTTTCTTCCGTCTGACGCCGATGGGCGCTTTGCTGCTGTCACAATAGTTGACCTTCTGCCAGCTATGGGTGCAACATCGCGCCCATGGACAAGGAAGAGGGTGCATTTCTGACCATCAGCGAGCTTGCCGGCGAGCTAGGTCTTCCCCAGCATATCCTGCGCTACTGGGAAACGCGCTTTCCCCAGCTGCGTCCGTTGCAGCGCTCGGGCAATCGCCGCTATTACCGCCCGGCGGACGTCCATCTTGCGCGGCGTATCCACCAGCTGCTCAATGTCGAGGGATTCACTGTCAAGGGCGCGCAGAAAGCGCTGGCCGATGCTGCGGCACCCTCCGCCCGACCGCAATCGTCGCCGGTCCTGGACGACGCCGCCCTGCTGAAGCAGCTTCAGGCAATACGGGATCGGCTCGCCGCGGCGCTGGGCTGAACTGGGCTCAGCGCTTGGGCACGCGATAGGGCGTGAAGTCGCCCAGCGCGCAGGCCCCGGTCTGGATGCCGGTCTGCAGATTGGCGGTGGTCGCGAAGTCGCCGCGACACATCTGCGCGCTGTAGCTGCGCACGATCAGCGTATCGCCCGATGCCAGCCCGCTGCAACTGCCGATCAGGTCATTCTTGTAGACCAGCTTCCGGCTGACCCGATAGAGCACCACATTGTTGCTGATCGCGACCAGACTGGTCTGAGGCTCCCGGTTGATGCACGTCTGCGGTTTGTCAGCCACTTTGCCGGCCAGCGCCTTGTCCAGATCGGCTGTCTGCCGGGCCGTCAGCGGGGTCGGGGTGTAGGCCCCGGCACAGCCTCCCAGCACAACCAGCATCGCTGCCATCATGATCGAACGCATCGTTTCTCTCCTACTGCTTGCCCGCCTTGTGAGGACGGACTCCATGGGCTCGATCCGTCAAGCCGCATCCTTTGCCGCCCGCCGGGCCGCAAGCTCGGCGACATCCCGTGCCCGAAGGAAGATGTTGGTGGCCCGCTCCGCGCCGATGCTCGTCGGCACGGTGGCTTCGCCCCGCGCGCGCAGATCCTCAACTCGGGCGACCCGCGCGACCAGCTCCGCGTTGTCGGGCTCCACACCCAACGCGAAACGGCCGTTGGAGAGCGTGTATTCGTGCGCGCAATAGACCGACGTATCGTCAGGCAACGCATCGAGCCGCCGCATATTGTCGAACATCTGCGCCGCCGTCCCTTCGAACAGCCGGCCACAGCCCATGGCGAACAGGGTGTCGCCGACGAAAAGGATGCGGTCCTGCGGCATATGATAGGCGATATGACCGGCAGTGTGGCCGGGCACCGCCATCACCGTGCCTTCATGTGCGCCGATGCGGACCTTGTCGCCTTCATCCACATGGCGGTCGAGCGTCTCTATCTTGCCCGCTTCGGCCGCCGGGCCGGTAACGATGCATCCCGTCGCCGCCTTGATCGCCGCGTTGCCGCCGACATGGTCCGGATGCCAATGGGTGTTCCAGATCTGGCCGATGGTCCAGTCGCGCGCCTTCGCTGCCACCAGTACAGGTTCGGCAACCGCGGGATCGACGACCACCGTCTCGCCGCTGACATCATCATGCATCAGCCAGACATAATTGTCGGTCAGGACGGGAAGGCGGACGATCTCCAGCATCGCGTCACCATTTTCCCGTGTTCGGCATGGACGCCCAGGGCTCGGCGGGTTCCAGATGTCCGTCCTGCAGCAACTCCACGGAAATATTGTCAGGCGTGCGCACGAAGGCCATATGCCCGTCGCGCGGGGGTCGGTTGATGGTGACGCCCGCGTCCATCAGCTTCTGACAGGTGGCGTAGATATTCTCGACCCGGTAGGCGAGGTGGCCGAAATTGCGGCCTTCGCCGTAGATTTCGGCCGGGCTGCCATCCTCCGAGGGCCAGTTGTAGGTCAATTCGATCTGTGCATCCTCGTCACCGGGCGCTGCGAGGAAGACCAGGGTGAAGCGTCCCTGCGCATTGTCGAACCGTTTAACCTCCTTGAGGCCAAGAAGGTCGAAGAAGGCGATGGTCCGGTCGATGTCGGTCACGCGGATCATGGTATGCAGATATTTGGGCAAGTCTCTTCTCCGTTCGTCGCCGTGCAGCGACGGTTCATCTCGGCCATGGCAGTTGCGTTCTACAAATAAGATGGCGTGTGGCCGGGCGAAAGAGGGAGGCGGATATGCAGTGGAATCTGGGCGAGAAAGCTGTTCTGGCCAGCGCGGCGTTGATCGCGCTCGGCACCGTCGCGGGCGGCTATCTGCTGGGCGATGGATTGAAGCGGGCGAAAGCGGCCGATCGATCCGTCACCGTCCGCGGCCTTGCCGAAAAGGATGTGACGGCCGATCTTGCCACATGGTCGATCAGCTATTCCGCCACAGGTTTCGACCTGCCTACCGTGCGGTCCGAAATCGACGCGAACTCCCGTGAACTGCGCGCCTATTTCGAAGGTCTCGGCTTCAAGCCCGAAGAGTTGAAGCCTACGGGTGCGGGCGTCAATCAATGGCTCAACAATGGGGTCAGCACTATTACGGTCACGCAACGCATGCTGTTGCGCACGACCGACATTGCCCGCGCACAGAAAGCCGTCGCGCAGCAGTTCGACCTCGTGCGGCGTGGCGTCACACTGCAGGAAGGGTCAGGTATGCGCTACAGCTTCACGAAACTGAACGACATCAAACCGCAGATGGTCGCCGCTGCCACCCGCGATGCGCGCGCCGCCGCCGAACAGTTCGCGAAGGATTCAGGTGCAGGGGTCGGTGGGATCAAGAGCGCCACGCAGGGCTATTTCTCGATCGACGCCCGCGACGGAGAAGGCGGAGAAGGCGGCAGCGACACGCCTTACAAGAAGGTACGCGTCGTCACCACGGTCGATTTCTACCTGCGATAGCTTGCGGCTCCTAGCGACGGGCCGCGCCCTGTGGCGGAAGGCGTGACAGATTGTCCGCCGCCGCCTTGCCGGCCGGGCTGTCGGCCGCCAACCGCACGGCCCGATCCCAGGCGGACCGGGCGATATCCTCCTGCCCGGTAAGCATGGCGATATTGCCTTCTTCCAGCGCCACGCTGGCGTCATCGGGCGCAAGCTGCACGGCGCGGGCGATATGGGCCTGCGCCAGGCTCATTTCACCGGCGCGGCGGGCGAGCGTTGCCGACAGCAGCCAGGCAAGCGGATCCTTTGCCGCCTGCACCAGCGCCACGTCGATGGACTCGCGCGCTGCCGCCAGGTCTCCCTGCGCCACCAGCGCACGTGCGCGGTCCAGGTGGATTTCGCCCTTTTCCAACCCATCCGGCAGCCCGCGCGCCAGTGCAGCGTCGAAATCGCTGCGTGCCTTGGCCGCGTCGCCGCTGGCCAGCGCGGCATTGCCTGCCTGAGCCCAGAGGCGGGCACCCTGCGCGATTTCGCCGCCCCGTTCGGCTTCTTCGGCCGCCTGCTCGAAGGCGACGATTGCCGGCGCCCAGCGCTCCGCGCGCGCATAGGCGAAGCCCATGCAATGGCGCGCGTAGAAGCCGCCACCCTCGATGCGCCATTTCTCGGCAAAGCTGATGCCCGATTGCGGCGAGTCGATCGCTGCGTCCAGACATTGCTGGAAAGGCACAGCGAACTTTTCCGGCACCGGAATCCTGCCATCGTCTCGCGTTGTGGCCGAAGGTGCGGAGGCTGCAGCCGCCGACGCCGCAGCGGCCTGCGCCTCCTGTTTCTGCTTGCGGCTGCGGTTCATCACCGCCTCGATCTCCGGATCATAGGCCTGAAGCAGCAGGGGCAGGAGAAAGGGCATCAAGGATTTCCCGACAAGGTGTCGATCGTGCGGATCAGCAGGGCGATGTCGCTCTCGCGCGACAGGCGGTGGTCGCCATCCTTAACCAGCAGCGTCTGCACATCGGATGAACGCAGCCGCGCTGCCGTCTGCAGCGCGATCTCCCATGGCACGTCGTCATCCTGCTGCCCGTGGAGCAGCCGGACCGGGCAGTCGATGGCGATCTCGCCATCCAACAATCTGAGGCTCTGGCCGGACTTCCAGAAGTCCAGCGTCGTCACATAGGGATCGTCACTGTAAGCGGACGGTTCCTCGATCCGGCCGGCAGTGTGCAGCAGCGCCTTGTCCGCATCGGTGAAGCCCCATTCGGTGAAATCGGGCGCGGCAGCGATCCCTATGATTGCGGCGACCCGATCCGGCCGCGCAAGCGCCACGAGCAAGGCCAGCCAGCCGCCCATGGAAGATCCCACCAGGATGATCGGTCCTTGCACAAGGGCGTCGATCAGCAGCAAAATATCGTCCCGCCAACTCGCCAGCGTTCCATCGATGAACCGACCCTCGCTCGCGCCGCATCCCGCATAGTCGAGGCGCAGCATCGCCCGGCCCTTCGCCGCAGCCCAGGCGTCCAGCGCGGCCGCCTTCCCGCCCTCCATGTCGGACATGTAGCCCGGCAGAAACACCAGCGTCGGTGGCGTCCCCCCGCGATGGCGATAGGCCAGCCGCAGCCCATCCGGGCGGGCGAAGAGGGCGGGGCGGAGTGAGGCTGCGTCGTTCGCCATGGCATATCCTTCTGATCTGCGATGACCGGATCGGCCGGACCGCAGCTTTTTGCAAGGCCGGGAAAAAAATGCCGCAGGCGCGTTGACAGGGTAGGAGGCACCGGTTAGAGGCGCGCTCCTACCCCGTGCCCAGATGGCGGAATTGGTAGACGCACCAGCTTCAGGTGCTGGCGATCGCAAGGTCGTGGAGGTTCGAGTCCTCTTCTGGGCACCATTTGTTCTTCTCGGAACATCCCAAAAAGTGTATTAAACCCGCAGAAATCCAAGGGAATTGGCCCTTGGATCGTGCCGGATCGTCCCGCCTTTTCTCGGGGGTTCCGCACATTTTTGCGGGCCTTTTGCGGGCCTTTGCAAAAACCACATTGGGAAAAGGCCCGCACATGCCTCTGACCGAAACTCGGCTTCGCGCGCTCAAGCCAAAGGACAAACCGTACAAGGTCGCCGATGATCGTGGATTGTACATCGAGGTCTCTCCATCGGGCGGCAGACTCTGGCGATTTCGCTATCGAATCGGCACCGTTGAGAAGAAGCTCTCGATCGGCTCCTATCCCGAAATCAATCTCAAGGACGCGCGCCAAGCTGCCTACGAGGCTCGCGTCAAAGTCGCGTCGGGCGGTGACCCGGCGATGGAGAAGCGCAAGCAGAAGATCCGTTCGGAATTCCTGTCGGCCCAGACATTCGAGGCGGTGGCACGCGAGTACATTGATGAGATGATGGTGCAGAACGGTCGGGCGGATGCGACCATCATCAAGGCCAACTTCTTCCTCGACCAGCTGACAGATGCCATCGGCAGCCGTCCGATTGACGAGATCGAGCCGTTCGAGGTGCTGGCTCCCCTCAAGCGCCTCGAAGCGAAGGGCAAGCACGAGACTGCTAAAAAGACCCGATCCTTTGCGAGCCGCGTGTTTCGCTATGGGGTTGCCACGACGCGCTGCAAGGGCGACCCTACGACCATGCTCCGCGGGGCGCTGATCACGCCCAAGGCAAAACACTATGCCGCGATCCTTGAGCCGAAGGACCTTGGCGGGCTGCTGCGCGCAATCCAGGACTATACTGGCAACTTCATCACCCGGTACGCCCTGCTCATCGCACCCCATGTCTTTGTACGCCCTGGCGAGCTGCGGCATGCCGATTGGAAGGAGATCGACCTGGAAGACGGTGTCTGGCGGATCCCAGAGGGCAAGATGAAGGCGCGCCGTCCTCATGCCGTGCCGTTGTCCACGCAGGTGGTCGGGTATCTCAAGGAACTTGCCGAGATGGTCGGTACCGAGGGCTATGTGTTCCCCTCCGCCCGTGCTTCTGTTCGCCCGATGAGTGAGAACACCTTGAATGCCGCCTTCCGCCGAATGGGCTTCACAAAGGACGAGGTCACCGCTCATGGTCTGCGGGCAACCGCTTCTACCATGCTGAACGAGAGCGGCCTCTGGAATCCGGACGCGATCGAACGAGGATTGGCTCATGGTGACAGCAACGCCGTTCGCGGCGTCTATCACCGTGGCAAGCACTGGGATGAACGTGTCCGCATGGCGCAGTGGTGGAGCGACTACCTCGATACGATCCGGGAGGGCGGTAAGGTCATAAATGTGGCGTTCGCCAAGGGATAAGCTCAGTTCGACGGAGCTCCGTTCCAAAACCGGCAAGCGACATTCTGGTGGATTTCGAGTTCCTCACGCTGGCGAACAAAACAAAAACGCGATAGTCGTCCCCTGCATTCTGCGGAGGGCCGCATGTTCGATGAGCTATCCCGTATCCTTCGTCAGTTGGACGGGCAGGAGATTACCGTCACGCCGGATATCGCAGTCGACGAAGACGGATACATCGACCGCGAGTGTCCTCACGACGACTGCATGTTCGAATTCAAGGTCCATGATCAAGACTGGCGAGAAATCGTGCGCGATGAAGAGGTGTTCTGCCCTTTTTGCGGACACGCGGCCGACGCTCAGAAATGGTGGACAACCGAGCAAATCGAGAAAATTCAGGAGCAGGCCCTCGCGCAGGTCAAAGGCACAATCAACCAGGCGATGCGCCGTGATGCTGACGCCTTCAATCGGCGCCAGCGCAAAGGCAGCTTCATCACCATGAAAATGAAGGTCGATCGTGGCTTTCGTGAAGTTGTCCTACCCGCGTCTGCAGCGGAGCCGATGCGACTCAAGCTGACTTGCGAGGAATGCTCCTGCCGCTTCGCGGTGATCGGTTCTGCGTTCTTTTGCCCCTCGTGCGGACACAACAGCGCCGAACGAGTATTTCGGCAGTCGCTCGAAACAATCCGCGCTTCGCTTGACGCGATCCCGGCAATCCGGAGCGGGATCTCTGATGCCGATGCGTCAGAGAATACCATTCGCCTGCTCACCGAAGCAGGCCTTCAAAACGTCGTCATGGCTTTCCAGCGTTTTGCAGAAGCACTTTACCAGCATCAGCCAGATCCAATCAGAGTCCGACGAAACGCGTTCCAGAATCTCTCTGAAGGAAGCCAGTTATGGCGAACGGCCTTCGGAAAGGGCTTTGACGATCACCTGAGCACCTCGGAACTCACCGAACTGACACGCCTCTTTCAGCAGCGGCATCTCTTGGCGCACCGCGAAGGCATTGTTGATGCAGACTATATTTCACGGAGCGGAGACCCGACCTACCGTGAAGGACAGCGCTTGGTCATCCGGGAGTCAGTTGTACGAAAGACGCTGCAGCTCGTCGAAAAGCTTAGCGTAGGAATGGCAGCTGAGGATCAGCGTGCAATAGGCACCCCCTTCGTGGGGTGATCGGCGTGCAAAAAG
>NZ_LSJY01000003.1 GCF_001556865.1 Sphingobium sp. CCH11-B1
CAACCCTCCTTAAATCACAACCTCAAATCTGTGCCATTGGTGCTGACGGGGGACAGCGGGGGCATGTTACCAACGACCCGTTCTTCGAGATTGATGAAATGCAAACCGGCGAGCATGAACCGTGGCCAGATTCGGCACTCAAGCTGGGACTTGAGGCGGCGGACGATTATGCCCGGCTGACCGTGCACCTGCTCTACTATACGGCCCAACGCATAGGGGACGTGGCGGCGATGCAGTGGCGCGATATTCATGGAGACACGATCCACGTCACGCAGCAAAAGACCGGCAAGCTGCTGGAGATACCGATACATGCCGAACTAGCGAAGGAACTGGCCAAGCATCCGCGTAGCCTCGCGACCATCATCCCAGGCAGGCCCGGCGAGGGAAAGACGAACAAGATGCGCCTCGCAATTCAGGCTGTCTGCTCGGCGCATGGGTTCAAGGTTGTGCCCCATGGCCTCCGCAAGAACGCGGTCAATGCCTTGCTGGAGGCGGAGTGCAGCGTTGCGGAAACGGCGGCGATCAGCGGGCAGTCCCTCCAGATGGTCGAGTATTATGCGCGCAAGAGATCGCAAAAGAAGCTCGGCAAATCCGCCATGCTGAAATGGGAGAGAACAGAGTGAGGTCATTCAAACCCTTTCAAACAGGCTCGCTTTTCGGCAGAAATTCGTTGCTATTTTTTACCAAACCGTAACCATGATCGATGGATTCGTTCGATGTCCCTTCCGTGCCGATCGACCGGCGGGCCTGGCCGGCCGGCGGTCGGCTGGATTACTGGTCAGCGCCTGACGGCTGGCCGCGGCGACATGATCGAAAAATATCTTGAGGTCATCCACCATTGGGCGAGCCGGGGCTGGGCAGTGACCAGCTTCGACTGGCGCGGGCAGGGCGGGTCGGGCCGGCTGACCGATGATCCCCTGTGCGGGCATATCGACGATTTCGCCGTGTGGATTGGTGATCTCATGGCACTGGCGGCCGACTGGCGCGCGGAAGGGGAAGGGCCGCTTGTCATGCTGGGGCACAGCATGGGCGGTCACATGCTGCTGCGCGCTCTGGCGGAGGGGATGGCGTCGCCCGATGCCGCTGTCGCCGTCGCGCCGATGCTGGGGGTGCACAGCGCGCGGCTGCCGCGCTGGCTGGCGGTCGCGATCGCCTGGACCATGGTGCGCCTTGGCCTTGGGAAGCGACAGGCCTGGACGCAGAAGGAAGGGACGGACCGGCTGAACCGCATCCGGCAAAAGCGGTTGACCCACGATCCCGATCGCTACGCCGACGAGATATGGTGGCGCGATCACAGCCGCGACATCGCCCTGGGATCGCCCAGCTGGACCTGGGTGCTGGAGGCGCTGCGTTCGACCCGCAGTCTTGTGGAAGGAGATGCGATCGCGCGGATCGCCACACCGTTGCTGATCCTGGCCGCGCGGGAGGACAGGCTGGTGTCGACGCCCGCGATCCGGCGGGCGGCCGGGCGCATTGCGGGCGCACGGCTGCATGTCTATGGGCGGGAAGCAGCGCATGAGATCCTGCGCGAATCCGATCCGGTCCGGCTGGACGCGCTGGGCAGGATCGACGCTTTTCTGGACGAGACGGCGCGTTGATTCAGACTGACATCGTGATCGTGGGCGGCGGCATCGCGGGCGCCAGCCTGGGCGCGGAACTGGCGGGCCATGCGGAAGTCGTCATCCTGGAGATGGAGGATCAGGCCGGCTATCACGCGACCGGCCGCTCCGTCGCCTTTTGGGAGGAAAGCTACGGCGGTCCGGCGGTGCAGCCGCTGACCACCGCGTCGGGACCGTGGCTTGCGAGGCCCGATCCGGATTTCCACGATCGCCCTTTCCTGTCGCCGCGCGGCACGCTGCATATTGGCCGGGCGGGGGACGAGGCGTTGCGGGACGCGCTGCTGTCCGACTTCGCCGGGAAGGTTGAACTGGCGCGGGTCGATCCGGCGTCGCTGGTGCCCGGATTGCGCCCGGAATGGACGCTGGGAGTGCTGGAGGCGAGCTGCCGCGACATTGACGTCGCCGCGCTGCATCAGGCCTATCTGCGGAAATTCCGTCGCCTGGGCGGGACGTTGCGACTCGACTGTCCAGTCCTTGCGGCAGAGCGGGTCGGGGATGGCTGGCGGGGCGAGACGCGCCAGGGCCCGTTATCCTGCCGGTTGCTGGTCAATGCGGCGGGCGCGTGGGCGGACGCGGTGGCGGGTGCGTGCGGCGTTGATCCCGTTGGCATTACGCCCCTGCGCCGGACGGTCGTGCAACTGCGCGTGCCGGATATGCCCTCGCCTGACCTGCCGCTCCTCATGGACCTGGGATCGGGCTTCTACTTCAAGCCGGAAGGGCCGGGCCGCGTGTGGCTGACCCCCCATGACGAGGTGCCTTCGCCGCCCTGCGATGCCGCACCCGAGGAACTGGACGTCGCGCGGGCCATCGCCCGGTTCGAGGAGGCGGTCGATTGGCGCGTTGCGGCGGTGGAGCGCAAATGGGCGGGGCTGCGCAGTTTCGCGCCGGACCGCGCGCCTGTCTATGGCTTCGACGCGGACATGCCCGGCTTCTTCTGGTTCGCGGGACAGGGCGGGTTCGGCATTCAGACCGCGCCGGCCGCGGCGCTGCTGGGCGCGGCACTCATCCGGGGCGATGCCATGCCGGACACGCTGTGCGGCGTCGATCCCCAGCGCTACGCGCCAGCCCGCTTCCGCCGATCGCGCGTCAGTCCCTGAACGCCCGGCGGCTGGCAAGGCCCATCATCGCAAAGCTGGCAAGCGAGGAGACGATGTTCGCCATCGCCGCGCCATTGGTGCCGTAAAGCGGCAGCAGGAGCGCCTGAAGCCCCAGCAAGAGGAGCGTTGCGACGAAGGTGATGCGCAACGACAGGCCGGCGCGATCCGTCGCCATCAGCAGCGGGCGGTAGCTGACCCCGATCAGCTCGATGCAGGCGGCCACCCCCAGCATCAGGAGCAGCGGATAGGCGGGCACGAATTCCGGCCCGGCGATCAGCCCCAGGAGCGGCCTGCCTATCGTCACGATAAGGCCGATGATGACGACGCCCGCCACGAGCGCCAGCCGGTTGGTACGGTGGAACAGGTCGCCCAGAGCTTCCTTACCCTGATCGCTGGTGCGCGCCAGTTCCACGAAGATGCTGCGCGACAGCAGGCTGGATATCTTGGTCAGGGAATTGGCGAGCTGGTTGGCGAGCCGATAGAGGCCCGCGCCCGCCGGACCGACGAAGCCGCCGACGATCAGCACCGCGACCTGCTGGCCGACCGAGGTCAGGCTGGTCTGGAGGTTGGTGGCGGTGAGGAAGCCGATGATGCCGGGGTTCTCGCGCTTCGCGTCGAGCGCCCGGCCCGCGCCCCAGCGGCCGATCCGGTCCTGTCCGACCTTGATCGCCAGATACCAGTAGGCCGCGGCGCACAGCACTTCCGCCATGCCCCAGGCAATCAGATAGCCAGTGATATTGGGCATCAGCAGCCAGGCCGGGACCGCGCCGATCATGCGGCCTACCGGGATCATGGTTTCAGCGAGCGCCGCCGAATCGAAGCGGTCGAACAATCGCAACACGCCTGTCGGGCTGGACCGGATGGTGACCAGCATCACCATGCAGAACAGCCAGACCTGCCAGCCCATGCCGGGACCGAGGCCCAGCAGATCGTCGAAGAAGAACAGGATGATCCCTGCGATCAGGCCGCCGGCCGCCGCCGAGGCGAGATCGACAAGCACGCAGAAGCGCAGCACGCGGTTGAGCGCGTCGCCGTCGCCCACCGACAAGTGCCGCTGGCCGTAGCGCACGACGATCTGCCAGCTGTCGAAGGACACCAGCGTCTTGATGACCGTGGCGGCGCTCAGCACCAGCGCGAAGCGGCCGAAATCGGCGACGCCGAGCGTCCGGGTGACGATGGCGAGATAGACGAGGCTCAGCACCCCGCCCACGCCCTTGCCCCCCAGCAGCCAGCCGGTATTGGCCAGGATGCGCGCGAACCCATCGCCAGTCGCGCCCGTTCCTTGCTTGAACATGGTGATGACGGATGGCCTTTCCTGTGGCGGCCGGATGCCCGGCGTGACCCTCTCTAGCGATTGCGGGGGCCGACTTGAAGCCGCCTTTTTTTCGGCTCAATCCCGCGCTAAGGCCCGGGCCATGAGCATCACCAAAGCCATTATCCTGTCGGCGGGACAGGGTTCGCGCCTGTTGCCGCTGACGCGCGACGTGCCCAAATGCATGATCGATTTCAACGGCCGCAGCCTTGTGAGCTGGCAGGTCGCGGCGCTGGTGGCGAACGGCGTCACCGACATCGTCGTGGTCACCGGTTTCCGCACCGAACGGGTGGAGGACCATGCGCTGCAACTCTATCGCGACACCGGCGCGCGCATCCGCACCGTCTTCAACCCCTTCTTCCAGGTGGCCGACAATCTTGGCACCTGCTGGA
This sequence comes from Sphingobium sp. CCH11-B1, assembly GCF_001556865.1. Lineage (GTDB taxonomy): Bacteria > Pseudomonadota > Alphaproteobacteria > Sphingomonadales > Sphingomonadaceae > Sphingobium. The sequence goes on from NZ_LSJY01000003.1 coordinate 4,421, forward strand.
TCGTGCGGGAGGAAATGGACCGGGACTTCATCATCCTGAACGGCGACACGATCGTTTCGGACGAGATCGTCGCGACGCTGATCGCGGGCGCGCAGGACGCCATTACCGTGACCGTCGATGTGAAGCCCAATGGCGATTATGACGACGACGACATGAAGGTCAGCAGGGACGCCGACGGGCGGCTGCGCGCCATCGGCAAGCGGCTGCTGCCGCCCGACACCAATGCAGAATCGATCGGCATGCTGGCCTTCACCGGGGAAGGGCCGGCGATTTTCCGCAACCAGATCGACCAGATGATGCGTACGCCCGAGGGCGTGGAGCGATGGTATCTGCGCGCCATCGACATCATCGCCAAAGGCAACCGGGTCGGGACGGCGTCGATCGAGGGGCTGGAATGGCAGGAGGTCGATTTTCCGCAGGACGTCGACGCCGCCATGGCGCTGACCGCGAAATGGGTGGAAGAAGGCCGCTACGCCAAATAGGAAAATCCGGCCTTAACTTCGCATATTTCCCGCAGGAATTCGCGTTTTCTTTCCTATTCGCGACATAAACTTGCGCGCTGCCGCCCATAAGCGGGAGGACCGCGGACGCCATCATAGCGGTGCGTGGTCCTGTGGGACAGCGCAGTCCTTCAGCAGGGCGGCTGTGCGAAGAAGGGCTTGAGCCATTCGCGCAGGCTGTCCACATCGCTGTCCAGCTTGACCGCCCGCGCAAGGTCGGGCTGACCCGGCCATCCTGCGTCGGCGACGGAAAGGCCGACCGCGCTTCGCTCACCCTCATAACGGGGGATGACGTGGAAATGAACGTGCGGGTCGACCATCATCAGCATCAGATAATTGATCTTGGCATAATCGACCGCGCGGGAAAGGGCGCTTTCGATGGCGGCACTCACCTCCTTCAGTTCGGCATGGGCTTCCGCAGGAAGCGCGCTGAAGGCGGTTGCGTCACTTCTGGCGGCAAGGACCAGCGATCCGAGCGTCGGCTGGGCCGGGCGCAGCAGCACCAGCCAATGATCGAACGTCGCCACCAGCGTCGCTGGATAGCCGAATTTCTCGATCGTGGCGTTCATGCGGTCGCTCCTTCCGCTTCGTCCATCCAGCTGACGATGGGTCGGCCCGACCGCTGCGCCGCATAGGCCTGGGCCAGCCGCACGGCGTGGACGACAAGCGAAAAGATGGTCCACCAGGCAAGGACGACAAGGCCGATATCCGGCCGTCCGAACAGGAGCGCGACGAACAGGATCACCATATTGGGATTGCGCCGCGCGGTGATGAGGCGGAACCAGCTGTCGAAGGGCCGCCAGACATGGATGTCCATGCCGAAGTCCTTGAGGAACATTCCTTCGATCAGGCGCTGGAGAATATAGCCCGCAATCACCGCCGCCATGATGAAGGTGAAGGTGCTGTCGGACAGTTGCAGGCCCCAATAGGCCAGCCCCGTCCCCCAGAAATACCACCAGAAGGGCGGGTGGACGAGATCGACGCCATGGTCGATCACATTCCCCCATTTGGACGAGGTGATGGTGCAGCGGGCGAGCTTTCCGTCCACCGTGTCGAGCACCATGAAGATGAAGCCCGACAGGAAGCCGGTCCAGTACATGCCCTTGGCGAACAGGAAGGTCGCCAGCACGCACAATGTCACCCCGATCACCGACACCATGTTGGGCGTCATCCGCAACTGCGCGGCGATGCGTGTCAGGATCAGCGCCAGTTCGGGCCAGAGATATTTGGTGAGCAGGTCGGTGACGCCCTTGTAAGCGCCGAAATAGCTGCGCCGTTCGATCTCCCGCCGGGTGCCGGGGGTCAGTTCGCGCACCATGGGCTGCTCCAGCTTGCGAAGCTGCCGGTTGTAGAGCTTGCGGCCGTCCGACAGGTCGACGACATGCGGCGCGCTGAGCGGATCGCTGCCCTGCGCCACTTGGCCGACTACGGGTTCGCCGGCCCAGGCGAAGAGCGTGCCGGGCGTTTCCAGCGCTAGGCGCAGCAGCAGCGGGTCGAAGGCATAGGCCAGGTTGAAGACCAGTTCGTGCCCCGGCGCGGGCGTGCTGCCATTCTTCCCCGCGCTTTCTGCCATGCGCCGGTTGCGTTCGGCGTTGGACATGCCCCAGATCGGCGTATCATTCTCGCCAATCAGGCGCAGGGCTATGGTCGACATGGAAACGCTTTCAGGCCATCGCCGCCAAGTGGCTGCGGGTGGCGGAGAGAGTGGAATAGAGCATGGCGTGGGGCTTCAACTCCGCGCCCCAGGGCGGCGCGGCCATCCACTCGTCGAGGGCCTTGGCCAGCGCGTCGTCGGTCTTGTCCACCACCGCGCATCCGGGCAGCCCCTCCAGCAGATCGCGCGCGTTGGCGAAGCAGTCCGTGCTGATGACCGGCAGATTGGACGCCAGTGCCTCCACCACCACCGCGGGCAGGCCTTCATAGTCAGAGGACAGAACCAGCAAGTCAGCATCCGCCATGACGGCGGGGACATCGGGCGTGTAACCCATCAACTCCACCCGGTCCGCTATACCCAGCTCGGTGGCGAGCGCGGTCAGGGTCTCGCGATCTTTGCCCTCGCCCGCGATACGGAGCCGCGCGTTGGTCGACCGCATCGCTGCGAAGGCCCGCAACAGCCGGTCGAAACGCTTCTGCTCCACCAGCCGTCCTACGCCCAGGATCGTAATCGGCCGATCCGCCTTCTGGCGCGGAGGCGCCTCGCGCGTTTCGAACTGGCTGGTCAGATAGGCATTGTAGACCATGCCGAATTTCTCCGCCGCCAGCGGAAATTGGCTTTGCAGCAGGCGCGTTTCGGCCTCGCTCAGGGTCAGCACGCCTGCCGCCCGGCGGAATATATAGGTATAGACGCGCCGCCGTATCCAGGTGATGAACGGGTTGTCCCGTTCACGGATGATGGGATTGGTGGTCTTGATATAGTAGCGCTTGGCCGCGCGCGTGGTGAGAACGCCCAGCGCTGTGAACCAGCTGATATTGTTGCCCGTCGCCAGCACGATGTCGGGCTGTTCGCGCCGAAGCCATCGGCAATAGGACCCGAACATCATGAGCTGCGCAAAGGCCCGGCTCTTGGCGTCCATATCGCCGAAGGCCAGCCGATTGACGTCTTTCCGCAGCGTGGCGTCCAGGTCGAATTGCGAGCGTGCCGTGGTGCAGTACAACACATCGACTCGGTGCCCCTGTTCGGCAAATCCGTTTGCCAGGTGGCACAGCACGCGATTGGTACCCCCCTGGTTCAGTTCGTAGGTGACAAGAGCGATTCGAGCCATGTGCGCCCCCTATGATAAGGGCTTTTCTCATTCAAGCGGGCAAGCTTTGGGCGATCATGACAATTTGGCCTTTTGCTGAGCCTCGCAATTGGCTATCGCCCGCCGCGAAAGGAAGTGTCATGGCCGAATTCGCGTTGCCGAAGAACAGCAAGATCTCAGGCAAAGGGGTGACTCACAAGGCACCGGAAGGCGCGACGAATGTCCGCAGCTTCAAGGTCTATCGCTACGATCCCGACTCGGGCGAGAATCCGCGCTACGACACGTTCGAGGTCGACCTCGACAATTGCGGCCCGATGGTTCTGGATGCGTTGCTGAAGATCAAGAACGAATATGATCCGACGCTGACCTTCCGCCGGTCCTGCCGGGAGGGCATTTGCGGCTCCTGCTCGATGAACATGAATGGCAAGAACGGCCTGGCCTGCACCACCGCGATCGACGAATGCGGCGGCAAGCAGGTGCAGATCACCCCATTGCCGCACATGGACGTGATCAAGGATCTGGTGCCCGACTTCACGCATTTTTATGCGCAATACAACTCGATCAAGCCGTGGCTGCAAACCGTCAGCCCCGCGCCCAGCGGCAAGGAACGGCTCCAGTCGCCGGCCGACCGCGAGAAGCTGGATGGCCTTTACGAGTGCATCCTGTGCGCTTGCTGCTCCACCAGCTGCCCAAGCTATTGGTGGAACAGCGACAAGTTCCTGGGACCGGCGATCCTGCTTCAGGCCTATCGCTGGCTGGCGGACAGCCGCGACGAATATACCGGCGAGCGGCTCGACGAGCTGGAGGATCCCTTCCGTCTCTATCGCTGCCACACCATCATGAACTGCGCGAATGTGTGCCCCAAGGGTCTCAGCCCCGCCAAGGCGATCGCCGAGACCAAGAAGATGATGGTCGAGCGGCAGCTGTAAGTTGGCGCGTGATGGTGTTGCCGGCGGCAAGCTGCTGAGCGAAGGGAAATGGGCGGGCTGGGCCGCATGGTCCGACCCGCATCCCGACACATTTCTGCAGGCCATCGGTTGCGGCTACATGCGCGCGATCGGGCCGGGCAAGGCGCTGGTCGCGGTGGAGACCCGCCCCAGCCACCGCAACCGGCTGGACATGCTTCATGGCGGGTTCCTGGCCGGTTTTGCCGACCATGCCTATTTCGGCGGCGTCTGGATCATGGGGCATAAGGCGCAGGTCAACGGCGTGACGCTGGACCTTTCCATGCAGTATCTGGGCGTGGGCACGGTCGGCCCGGACCTGGTCGCGGAGGTCGAGTTGTTGCGCGAAACCGGGCGGCTGATGTTCCTGCGCATGCTGATGACCCAGGATGGTGAACCGGTAGCGGCTTCGACCGCTACGCTGCGGAAGGCGTCGACGGCAAGGTGACCGGCCTTCTGTCTCGCTACGATGCGCTGGTGGAGGGCGGCGAATTGCGGCCCGATCCGGACCAGCGGAAGGCAGCCGAGCGGCTGCACCGGCTACAGCAGGAACTGGAAGCGACGCCGGCGCGCGGATCGACGCTGTGGAAGCTGCTCCGCAAGGCGCCCGAGCCGCCGCGCGGCCTCTATATGTGGGGCGGGGTCGGACGCGGCAAATCCATGCTGATGGACCTGTTCTTCGACTGCGTTCAAGTGAAGCGCAAGACGCGCGCGCATTTCCATGAGTTCATGCTCGACGTCCACGCCCGGCTCGCGCAGGCGCGCAAGAGCGAGAGCGGCGATCCCATCCCGCCCGTCGTGGAGTCGCTGGCCGAAGAGGCGCGGCTGCTCTGCTTCGACGAGATGGTGGTGAACAATATGGCCGACGCGGCGATCATGTCGCGGCTGTTCACCGGCCTGTTGGAAAAACGGGTGACGATCGTCACCACGTCCAACCGCGTACCCGATGATCTCTACAAGGACGGGCTCAACCGCCAGCTCTTCCTGCCGTTCATCGACCTCATCAAGGCGAAGCTGGACGTGCTCAGCCTCAACGGCCCGACAGATTATCGGCGCGACCGGCTGGGCGACGCGCAGCTGTGGCACTGTCCCAACGGGGCGGAGGCGACCAAGGCGCTGTCGGACTCCTTCTTCCGCCTTACAGACTTTTCGGTCGAGGACCGGGCGAAAGTGCCGGCCGAGGACATCCCGGTGCAGGGCGGGCGCACGCTGCACGTGCCCAAGAGCCTGAAAGGCGTGGCCGTCTTCTCCTTCAAGCGCCTGTGCGAAGAAGCGCGCGGCGCGCCGGACTATCTGGCGGTCGCGCGCAAATATCACACGGTCATCATCGTCGGCATACCCGTGCTGGGGCCGGAGAAGCGCAACGAGGCGGCGCGGTTCGTGACGCTGATCGACTCGCTCTACGAATATAAGGTGAAACTGCTCGCCGCCGCCGACGCATCGCCCGCGCAGCTATATCCGACCGGCGACGGATCGTTCGAGTTCGAGCGCACCGTGTCGCGCCTGATGGAAATGCAGTCGGACGACTATCTGGCTCTGGGTCACGGCCCGAAATAGCGGCTGACCGACCGTCTTGGTCTGACCGGCGCGACCCGCCGATCCATTCATTTCAGTGAAATGTTCCGCCCGCAAAAGGGGCCGGGCGCGCCCGAGGAGCTGCGCGCCCGGCAGGGTAGCTCTGTAGGGAAGGCTCGCGGCCAGGGTAGGAGCCGGCGAGCGACAGGCTGTGCCAGAGCTTTAATGCAATTGCGAACTAATTGCAAAGATAATTTGCATATGGCGGATTTCCAAGGTTGAAACCCCCGCCCGATGGGCGTAGGCGAGCCTCCATCCAATAGTCATGGCTTGGAGGATGACACGCATATGGCCCGTAAGAAGATCGCGCTGATCGGCGCTGGCAACATCGGCGGCACATTGGCGCACCTGGCGGCGCTCAAGGGCTTGGGCGACATCGTCCTGTTCGACGTGGTGGAGGGCGTGCCGCAGGGCAAGGCGCTCGACCTCAGCCAGTGCGGTCCGGTCGAAGGTTTCGACGCGAAGATCACCGGCTCCAACGACTATGCCGACATCGCGGGCGCGGACGTCATCATCGTCACCGCCGGCGTCGCCCGCAAGCCGGGCATGAGCCGCGACGACCTGCTGGGCATCAACCTCAAGGTCATGAAGGCCGTGGGCGAGGGCATCAAGGCGAACGCGCCCGACGCCTTCGTCATCTGCATCACCAACCCGCTGGACGCGATGGTGTGGGCGCTGCGTGAATTTTCGGGCCTGCCGCACAACAAGGTGGTCGGCATGGCCGGCGTGCTGGACTCGGCGCGCTTCAGCCACTTCATCGCCGAAGAATTCGACGTGTCGGTGAAGGACGTGAACACGTTCGTGCTGGGCGGTCATGGCGATACGATGGTGCCGGTGGTGCAATATTCGACCGTCTCGGGCATCCCTGTCCCCGACCTGATCGAACAGGGCCGCTCCACCAAGGAGCGCATCGACGCCATCGTGGCGCGCACCCGTTCGGGCGGCGGCGAGATCGTCGGCCTGCTGAAAACCGGATCGGCCTATTACGCCCCCGCCACCAGCGGCATCGCCATGGCGGAAGCCTATCTCTACGACCAGAAGCGCCTGCTGCCCTGCGCGGCGTTCGTCGAGGGCAAATATGGCCTTGATGGTCTCTATGTCGGCGTGCCGGTCATCATCGGCAAGGACGGCGTGGAACAGATCGTCGAGATCAAGCTGGACGACGAGGCGAAGGCCAACCTTCAGGTCTCCGTCGACGCGGTCAAGGAATTGCTGGTGGCGTGCAAGGGCATCGACAGCTCGCTCGCCTGATTTTCCATCCTGCACCGTTACGCGTCAGGTAAGTGCGCAGCCTGAGGCGTGGCGCCTTTCGAGCAAGTGCCACTTCCACAGAAGCAAAGGGACACTGCATGTCCATTCTGGTGAACAAGAACACTAAGGTCATTACCCAGGGTATGACCGGCGCGACCGGCACCTTCCACACCGAACAGGCGCTGGCATACGGCACCCAGATGGTCGGCGGCGTGACGCCCGGCAAGGGCGGCACGACCCATATCGGCCTGCCCATGTTCGACACGGTGGCCGAGGCCAAGAGCAAGACCGGCGCCGACGCATCGGTCATCTATGTGCCGCCGCCGTTCGCGGCCGATTCGATCCTGGAAGCGATCGACGCGGAAATCCCGCTGATCGTCTGCATCACCGAAGGCATTCCGGTGCTGGACATGGTGCGGGTGAAGCGCGCGCTGTCGGGTTCGAAGTCGCGCCTGATCGGTCCGAACTGCCCCGGCGTCCTGACCCCCAATGAATGCAAGATCGGCATCATGCCCGGTTCGATCTTCTCCAAGGGATCGGTCGGCGTCGTGTCGCGCTCGGGCACGCTGACCTATGAAGCGGTGTTCCAGACCAGCAACGCGGGCCTTGGCCAGACCACGGCCGTCGGCATCGGCGGCGATCCGGTGAACGGCACCAACTTCATCGACGTGCTGGAATTGTTCCTGGCCGACGACGCGACCGAATCGATCATCATGATCGGCGAGATCGGCGGCGACGCGGAAGAGCAGGCGGCGCAGTTCCTTATCGACGAGGCGAAGAAGGGCCGCAAGAAGCCGATGGCCGGCTTTATCGCGGGCCGTACTGCCCCTCCGGGCCGTCGCATGGGCCATGCCGGCGCGATCGTGTCGGGCGGCAAGGGCGACGCCGAAAGCAAGATCGCGGCGATGGAAGCCGCCGGCATCAAGGTCGCCGCCAGCCCGTCCGAACTGGGTTCGACCCTGGTCGAGGTCTTGAAGGGGTAAGATAACTCCTACATATAGAGCGGCCGGGCTGCACCCCGGCCGCTATTCTCCCGCTTCCGCGACTGCACGCGGCTGGGATGGGACAGACAATGGGTTACGAGAACCAGGAATTCGAGATCGAGCGCGGCCCCAGCTGGGCGCGCGACAATTGGCCGCTCAACGACACGGACGATCTGACCGGCGCGCTTGATCCCACGCAGATGCAGGTCGCGGTGAAGACCGCCGCCAAGAGCGCGGGCAAGGCCGTGTCCGACGCCGATGCGGTCGCCGCCGCCGATGACGCGATCCGCGCGCAGATGTTGATCCGGACCTATCGGGTGCGCGGGCACCTCGCCGCCAATCTCGACCCGCTGGGCCTGACCAAGCGGGAGCTTCCCGCCGACCTGACGCCGGAATATCATGGCCTCACCGACCCGGCGAAGAAGATCTATCTCGGCGGCACGCTTGGCCTGCAATATGCGACCGTGGCGGAGATCGTTTCGATCCTGCGCGCCAATTATTGCGGCAATGTCGGCCTGGAATATATGCATATTGCCGACGTGGAGGAGCGCCGCTTCCTCCAGGACCGGCTGGAAGGCAAGGACAAGGAGATCATCTTCACGCCCGAGGGCAAGAAGGCGATCATGGCCAAGGTCATCCAGGCCGAGCAGTATGAAAAGTTCCTGGGCCGCAAATATGTCGGCACCAAGCGCTTTGGTCTCGACGGCGGCGAATCCATGATCCCCGCGCTCGAAGCGGTCATCAAATATGGCGGCCAGTCGGGCGTGCGCGAGATCGTGTTCGGCATGGCGCATCGCGGCCGCCTCAACGTGCTGGCGAACGTGATGGCCAAGGGCTTCCGCGTGATCTTCCACGAATTTTCGGGCGGCACCGCCAACCCGGAAGATGTGGGCGGATCGGGTGACGTCAAATATCACCTCGGCACATCGACCGACCGCGAGTTCGACGGGGTCAAGGTCCACATGTCGCTGGTTCCCAACCCTTCCCACCTCGAAACCGTCGACCCGGTCGTGTTGGGCAAGGTGCGCGCGCAGCAAACCTTCCGCGACGACCTGGGCAAGCATGAACAGGTGCTCCCGGTGCTGATCCACGGCGACGCGGCGTTCGCGGGCCAGGGCATCGTGTGGGAATGCTTCGGCTTTTCCGGCGTCCCCGGCTACAATACCGGCGGCTGCGTCCACTTCATCGTCAACAACCAGATCGGCTTTACCACCAGCCCGCAATTCTCGCGCGGATCGCCTTATCCCAGCGACGTGGCGAAGGGTGTGCAGGCGCCGATCCTGCACGTCAATGGCGACGATCCCGAAGCGGTGACTTTCGCGTGCAAGCTGGCGATGGAATATCGCCAGACCTTCCATCGCGACGTGGTGATCGACATGTGGTGCTATCGCCGCTTCGGTCATAATGAAGGCGACGAGCCGGGCTTCACCCAGCCGCTGATGTACAAGGAAATCCGGCAGCATCCGCCGGTGAGCGACGTCTATGCCGCGCGCCTGAAAGCTGAAGGCGTCATCGACGATGCGTTCGTTGGCCAGCAGACCGACGGTTTTGTCGCGCATCTGGAAGAAGAGTTCGAGGCGGCCAAGAGCTACAAGGCCAACAAGGCTGACTGGTTCGCCGGCCGCTGGTCGGGGCTGCACAAGCCTGCCGACGCCGAAACCGCGCGGCAGAGCGTCGAATCCGCGATCAGCAACAAGCTGTTCGACAGCCTGGGCAAGACGCTGACGACGGTGCCGGAAGGCCTCAACGTCCACAAGACGTTGAAGCGCGTGCTCGACGCCAAGGCGGAGATGTTCAAGACCGGCGAGAATTTCGACTGGGCGACCGGCGAGGCCCTGGCCTTCGGATCGCTGCTGTCGGAAGGCTATGGCGTACGCCTGTCTGGCCAGGATTCGGGGCGCGGCACGTTCAGCCAGCGTCACGCGGTCTGGACCGATCAGGACACGGAAAACAAATATATCCCCCTGGCCACCGTGCCGCATGGTCGGTTCGAGGTGCTGGATTCGCCCTTGTCCGAATATGGCGTGCTGGGCTTCGAATATGGCTTTGCGCTGGCAGACCCGAAGAGCCTGGTCATCTGGGAAGCGCAGTTCGGCGACTTCGCCAACGGCGCACAGATCATCTTCGACCAATATATCGCGTCTTCGGAGACGAAGTGGCTCCGTTCCAACGGCCTCGTCTGTCTGCTGCCGCACGGCTATGAAGGGCAGGGGCCCGAGCATAGCTCCGCGCGGCTGGAGCGGTACCTCCAGCTTTGCGCGGAAGGGAATATCCAGGTCGCGAACATCACGACCCCGGCCAATTACTTCCACGCATTGCGCCGGCAGATGCTGCGCCCGTTCCGCAAGCCGCTGATCATCATGGCCCCCAAGTCGCTGCTGCGGCACAAGGGCGCGGTCAGCAAGGCCGAGGATTTCCTGGGCGAAACGCAATTCAAGCGCCTCCTGTCCGACCCCAACGGTGCGGCGGACGCGGAGACGAAGCGGCTGGTGCTCTGTTCAGGCAAGGTCTTCTACGACCTGTCCGACGCACGCGACGCGGCGGGTGACACGAATGTCCAGATCGTCCGCGTCGAGCAGATCTATCCCTTCGCCACCGAAGCGCTCGCCACGCGCCTCGCCCGCATGACCGCCCTGGAGGAGGTCGTGTGGTGCCAGGAGGAGCCGCGCAACAATGGCGCCTGGTTCTTCGTGGAACCTTATATCGAGGAAGCGCTGGCCAAGGCCGGCAAGGCCCCGATGCGCGCCCGCTATGCCGGCCGCAAGGCGTCCGCTTCGCCCGCCACGGGCCTGGCTTCGCGTCATGTGTCCGAACAGGGCGCGCTCGTCGCCGATGCGCTGGGTCACAGCGTCCGCACCGAAATCCGTCGCCAGAAGAAAGGCTGAGACAGCTCATGGCCACCGAAGTCAAAGTCCCCACGCTGGGCGAATCCGTTACCGAAGCGACCGTCGGCCAGTGGCTGAAGAAGCCGGGCGAGGCCGTGAAGGCCGATGAGCCGATCGTCAGCCTTGAAACCGACAAGGTCGCGGTCGACGTGCCCGCGCCCGCCGCCGGTACGATGGGCGACATCATTGCCAAGGAAGGCGACACCGTCGAGGTCGGCGCGCTGCTCGGCTATGTCAACGAAGGTGCGTCCGCAGGGGCCTCGCCGGCTCCGGCCGCAGCCCCCGCCGTTGCTCCGGATGGCGGCAGCCTGACCTTGTCGCCGGCGGTCCGCCGCCTGGTGCTGGAGCATGGCCTTGATCCGAGCAAGATCAAGGGTACGGGCAAGGATGGCCGCCTGACCAAGGATGACGTCATGGCCGCCGCCGCCGCCGGCACCGCCAGGGCCGCCGCCGCTTCGGCTCCCGCCGCCGCGCCTGCCGCCGATGCACCCGCCGCTGGCCCGTCGCGCAAGCAGGAGCGCGTCAAGATGACGCGCCTGCGCCAGACGGTCGCCAAGCGCCTGAAGGAAGCGCAGAACAACGCCGCGCTCCTGACGACCTTCAACGATGTCGACATGACCGCCGTCATCGAGGCTCGGGCAAAGTATAAGGACCTGTTCGAGAAGAAGCATGGCGTTCGCCTGGGCTTCATGGGCTTCTTCACCAAGGCCGTGTGCATGGCGCTCAAGGACATTCCGGGCGTCAACGCGCAGATCGAGGGCGACGAGATCGTCTATAACGACTTTGCCGACATCTCGGTTGCCGTGTCGGCTCCGACCGGCCTGGTCGTTCCGGTCATCCGCAATGCCGAAAGCATGAGCGTCGCCACCATCGAGAAGACGATCGGCGACTTCGGCAAGAAGGCCAAGGAAGGCAAGCTGACGATGGAGGACATGAAGGGCGGCACCTTCACCATCTCCAACGGCGGCGTGTTCGGATCGCTGATGTCCACCCCGATCATCAACCCGCCGCAGTCGGCTGTGCTGGGCCTTCACCGCATCGAGGATCGCCCGGTCGTGCGCGACGGACAGGTCGTGGTGCGCCCGATGATGTATCTGGCGCTCAGCTACGACCATCGCCTGATCGACGGCCGCGAGGCGGTGACCTTCCTGGTTGCGGTCAAGAACGCGATCGAGGATCCGACGCGGCTGCTGATCGACCTGTAAAGAGCGTCGTCAACATATATATCCGTTCGGGCTGAGCCTGTCGAAGCCCCGTTCTTTCTGTTCTAGAAGGACGAAAGAAGAAGTAATGCCCTACGACAGGTTGAAGCGAGACACGCGGCTCGCTTCAAGGGCGAACGGAGATTGGTATGGCAGACTTCGACTATGACGTCCTTGTGATCGGCGCCGGCCCTGGTGGTTATGTCGCGGCGATCCGTGCGGCGCAGCTGGGCTTGAAGACGGCCTGCGCCGAAAGCCGCGAGACGCTGGGCGGCACCTGCCTCAATGTGGGCTGCATCCCGTCGAAGGCGATGCTGCACGCGTCGGAGCTGTATGACGAGGCCGCCAATGGCGCGCTCGCCAAGCTGGGCGTCAAGATCGATGCGATGAGCCTCGACCTCGACACCATGCAAGGCCAGCGCATCGACGCGGTGAAGGGCCTGACCGGTGGCATCGAATTCCTGTTCAAGAAGAACAAGGTGACTTGGCTGAAGGGCCTCGCCAGCTTCACCGGCGCGAACACGGTCGAAGTCGGCGGTGAGAAGGTGACGGCGAAGAACATCGTCATAGCCACCGGGTCGTCGGTCACGCCATTGCCGGGCGTCGCGGTCGACAATGCAGGCGGCAAGATCGTCGATTCGACCGGCGCGCTGGAGCTGGACAAGGTGCCGGGCCATCTCGTCGTCGTGGGCGGCGGCGTGATCGGGCTTGAGCTGGGCAGCGTCTGGAAGCGTCTGGGCGCGAAGGTCACCGTGATCGAATATCTCGACCAGATCCTGCCCGGCATGGACGGCGAAGTCCGCAAGGAAGCCAACAAGATCTTCAAGAAGCAGGGCTTCGAATATAAGCTCGGCACCAAGGTCACGAGCGCGGAAGTCGTCGGCGAAGGCGTCAAGCTGACCGTCGAACCGGCTGCCGGCGGCGAGGCGGAGACGATCGAGGCCGATGTCGTGCTGGTGTCGATCGGGCGCCGTCCGAACACCGAAGGCCTCGGCCTCGACAAGATCGGGCTGGCGGTGAACCAGCGCGGTCAGATCGAGATCGATCATGACTTCGCGACCAAGGTTCCGGGCGTCTGGGCGATCGGCGACGTCGTGCCCGGCCCGATGCTGGCGCACAAGGCGGAGGATGAAGGCATTGCGGTTGCGGAGAATATCGCGGGCCTGACCGGGATCGTGAACCATGACGTGATCCCGAGCGTGGTGTACACCAAGCCTGAAATCGCTGGCGTGGGCCTGACCGAGGAAGCGGCCAAGGAAAAGGGCGCGATAAAGGTCGGCAAATTCCCGATGCTGGCGAACAGCCGCGCCAAGACCAATCATGAGCCCGATGGTTTCGTGAAGATCATCGCGGACGCCGAAACCGACAAGGTGCTGGGCGTGTGGATCATCGCCACCGTCGCCGGCACGATGATCGCGCAGGCGGCGCAGGCCATGGAGTTCGGCGCATCGAGCGAGGACATCGCCTACACCTGTCATGCGCACCCGACCCATAGTGAGGCGATCAAGGAAGCGGCCATGGCCGTGACGGGCAAGCCGATCCATATGTGATCCATTCGCCAGCCAAGCGTGAAACCAAGAGGCCTCCGCGATGCGGGGGCCTTTTTATGTGGGTGGAGGAGATTGAGCCGCTCCCGCATCCATGGCACAGTCGAAGGACGGGGAGGTTCGGCGCGATGCAATCTTCAGTTGTTCAAGGGGCGAATGCCGCCTGGCGTCGATGGATGTGGACCGGCCTGGTCGGGCTGCTCCTGTTGCCAGCAGTGGCCATGCCATTCACCGCAGAGGTCAATTGGGGTCTGGAGGATTTCGTGGTCGCCGCGCTGCTGCTGGCGATGGCGGGCGGCGGCATGGAGCTGGCGAGCCGGATGGCCGCGCGGCCGGTCTGGCGTATGATGGCGGGCGCGGCGGTGGTCGTGGTCATCGCGCTGATCTGGGCCGACGCTGCCGTCGGCATCCGCTGATCGCCGGGCGGTTCAGCCCCAGTTTTCCAGCGTCGGCACCAATTGGTCGAAATGGTGGATCACGGCGTCCGCCTCCAGATTTTCGACCGGGCCGTCGAGGAAGCCGAAGCTGACCGCGACGTTGGCGATGCCGGCGTTGCGCGCGCCCGCAATGTCGTTGATCGTATCGCCGATGAAGATCGTCCGTCCGCCGCCTGCCCGATCGATCATGGCGCGAATGGGCGCGGGGTCGGGCTTGGCGACGCCCACCGTGTCGCCGCCCACGATGCTGGCGAACCGATCCGACAGGCCAAGCTGACGCATCAGCGGGATGGTGAACCGCTCCGCCTTGTTGGTGCAGATGGCAAGCTTCACGCCGTGCGCGGTGAGCGCGTCCATGGCGTCGATCAGCCCCGGATAGGGGACGGAGTGGATGGCGAGATTCTGCTCATAATAGTCGAGCAGGATCGGCAGCAGATCCTCCAGCAACGCCGCATCATGGCCGCCCGATGCGTCGAGCGCCCGTTGCAGCATCACTTTCGCGCCCTTGCCGACGAAAGGGTGGATCGACGCAACCGGGAAAGGGGGACGGCCGATGGTGCCGATGGCATAATTCACCGCCGCGGCAAGATCGCCGCTGGTGTCGATCAGGGTGCCGTCGAGGTCGAAGCCGACGATGTCGAAGGGGATGTTGCTCATGCGCCCGCAATGCCGCGTGCATGGTGGCAAAGGCAAGGCAAACATGGCAGAGAGCGCGCGACAGAGACCTGCGTCGCATGAGGACCCATCGCCCGTGACCCTATCCCGCCCGATCGCCGTCATCATCCTTGCCGCGGGGCAGGGCACGCGGATGAAATCGTCGCTGCACAAGGTGCTGCACCCCGTCGCCGGGCGGCCCATGCTGTTGCACCTGCTGGCGAGCGCGAGCGAGTTGCAGCCGGAACGGCAGGTCGTGGTCGTGGGCGCCGGACGGGAACAGGTGGAGCAGGCGGTGGCGGGCGCCGGCGTCGCAGTGGCGGTGCAGGCGCAGCAACTGGGCACCGGCCATGCCGTCGCACAGGCGCATGACGCGCTGGCGGGCTTCGCGGGCGACGTGCTGATCCTGTATGGCGACGTGCCGCTGGTGCGCCCCGAAACCATGCGCGCGATGATCGACCGGCTGAACCGGGGCGACGAGCCGCGCGCCGTGGTGCTGGGTTTCCGGCCCGCGGACCCCGCCGCCTATGGCCGCATCGTCGCCGACGGGCAGGGCATCATCGAGAAGATGGTGGAATATAAGGATGCGAGCGAGGCCGAGCGCGCCGTGACGCTGTGCAACAGCGGCCTGATGGCGGTGCGGTCGACCGACCTGTTCGTCCTGCTCGACCGGATCGGCAACGACAATGCCGCGGGCGAATATTATCTGCCCGACATCGTCATGCTGCCGGGCGGGCAAAGCGCGGTGATCGAGACGGAGGCGTGGGAAGTCGCGGGCGTCAACAGCCGGATCGAACTGGCGGGCGTCGAGGCGGTATGGCAGGCGCGGCGACGGGCCGAGGCGATGCGCGAGGGCGTGACGCTGATCGCGCCGGATACGGTCTTCTTCGCCCATGACACGGTGCTGGGTCGCGACGTGACGGTGGAGCCCAATGTCGTGTTCGGCCCAGGCGTCAGCGTGGCGGACAATGTCACCATCCATGCCTTCTCTCACCTGGAGGGCGCGCGGGTGGAGAGCGGCGCCGAGATCGGCCCCTATGCACGGCTGCGTCCCGGCGCGGAGATCGGCCCGAAGGCCAAGGTCGGCAACTTCGTCGAGATCAAGAAAGCACGGCTGGAGGAGGGGGCGAAGGCCAATCACCTGTCCTATATCGGGGACGCCAGCGTGGGCGCGGGCGCGAACATCGGGGCGGGTACGATCACCTGCAACTATGACGGTTTCCTCAAATATCGCACCGAAATCGGCGCGGGCGCATTCGTCGGGTCGAACAGCGCGCTGGTCGCGCCCATCAGCATCGGCGCGGGCGCCATCGTGGCGGCGGGCAGCGTGGTGACCCGCCCGGTCGAAGCGGACGCATTGTGCCTGGTGCGGCCCGAGCAGGTGACCAAGCCCGGCTGGGCGGCGCGGTTCCGCGAGCGGATGAAAGCGAAGAAGGCCGCCGCAAAGGGATGAGCTTCGCGCGTCGACGCCCATGGCTGACGGCTTTGCTGGGCCTGATGCTGGCCGTCCTGATTTTCGCCGGATGGATGCTGGCCAATGCGCGAGCCATGCCGGTGGTGCGGCAGGCGGAGATTTCGCTTCCCTTTCCCGCCGACGCCCCGCGCCGTCCGATACGCATAGCGCTGATGACGGACACGCATCTTTCGGGGCCTGACAACAGCCCGGAGCGAATGGCGCGGATCGTCGCGCAAATCGATGCGCTCAGGCCCGACCTCATCCTGCTGGGCGGCGATTATATCGGCGATGACAAGGGCGCCGCGGTGTACGACGCACAGGCAAGCATCGCGGCCTTTGCCGGGCTGCGCGCGCCGCTGGGCGTCATCGCGGTCCTGGGCAATCACGACGCGCACAGCCGCAAGAACCAGCCGGCGCTCAAGGCGTCGGAATGGCAGCAGGCCTTTGCGCGCGTCGGCGTCGTGCTGTTGCAGAACCGCGCGATCCGGCGGGGGCCGCTCGTGATCGGGGGCGTCAAGGACATCTACACCCGCAAGCCCGACATGCCCGGAACGCTGGCGACGATGCGCCGGCTGGGCGGCGTGCCCATCCTGTTGTCGCACAGCCCGGACCTGTTCCCGATGCTGCCCGACATGGCCGCGCTGATGTTGGTGGGCCATACCCATTGCGGGCAGATCGCCTTCCCGATCGTGGGAGCGACCTACATCCCGTCCCGTTACGGGCTTCGCTATGCCTGCGGCCAGTATCGCGACGGGCAAAGGCACATGATCGTGTCGGCGGGCGTGGGCACCAGCGGGCTGCCTTTCCGCATGTTCGCGCCGCCCGATATCTGGATCGTCACCATCCGCCCAGCATGAAATTCTTTTCATGCGCACGCCATGGCGCTGTCGCGTGCGGGCCGTTAATGGCATGGCGATAAAGCCGCCCTATATGGGCGCATCCCTATCCATCGGCTTCCACGGGGCATTCCGGCATGTGCGGCATCATCGGTATCATCGGCAAGGACGACGTCGCAGGACGGCTGGTGGACGGGCTCAAGCGCCTCGAATATCGCGGATATGACAGCGCGGGCGTGGCCACGGTGCATGACGGGACGATCGACCGCCGCCGTGCGGAAGGAAAGCTCGGCAATCTGGTCCGCGAACTGAGCGAGGCGCCGCTGCCCGGCACGACCGGCATCGCCCATACCCGCTGGGCCACCCATGGCGCGCCGACGACCAGCAACGCGCATCCCCACGCGACCGGCGAAGTGGCGCTGGTCCACAATGGCATCATCGAGAATTTCAAGCCGCTGCGCGAGGAACTGATCGCGCGCGGCCGCACCTTCGACAGCCAGACCGACACGGAGGTCGTCGCCCATCTGGTCAGCGAAAGGATCGAGCAGGGCGCGTCGCCCATGGAAGCGGTGCGCGACGTGCTGCCGCGCCTGCACGGGGCCTTCGCGCTCGCCATCGCCTTCCGCAGCCATCCCGACCTGCTGATCGGCGCGCGACTGGGGTCGCCGCTGGTGGTGGGCTATGGCGAGGGGGAGACGTTCCTGGGCTCGGACGCGCTGGCGCTCGCGCCGCTCACCCAGCGCATCGCCTATCTGGAAGAGGGCGACTGGGTCGTCATCACGGCCGAGGGCGCGGAGATTTTCGACAAGAACAATGCGCCCGTCGAACGGCCGGTGACGATCAGCGGCGTGTCCGGCGCGATGATCGACAAGGGCAATCATCGCCATTTCATGCAGAAGGAGATTTACGAGCAGCCGGTCGTCGTCGCCCAGACGCTGAAAGCCTATCTGCAACGGATGGACGACCGCGTGTCGCTGCCGATCCCGGACTTCGACCTGTCGGCCATCCGCCGCGTCACCATCGTCGCCTGCGGCACCAGCTATTATGCCGGGATGGTGGCCAAATACTGGTTCGAGCAGTTCGCCCGGGTGCCCGTGGACATCGATGTGGCGAGCGAGTTCCGCTACCGCGCGCCGGTGATGGAGGATGGCGGGCTGATGATCGTCATCAGCCAGTCGGGCGAGACCGCCGACACGCTCGCCGCGCTGCGCCATGCGCGCGAGGAAGGGCAGAAGATCGCCGCCGTCGTCAACGTGCCGACCAGCACCATGGCGCGGGAGGCGGACCTGCTGCTGCCCACCAATGCGGGGCCGGAGATCGGCGTCGCGTCGACAAAGGCCTTCACCTGCCAGCTGGCCGTGCTCGCCGCCTTCGCCGCGAACCTGGCGCGCGCCAAGGGGCGGCTGGACGCGAAGGCGGAGAAGGAACTGGTTCGGCACCTGGCCGAAGCGCCCGCCGCGATCAACGGCGCGCTCGCCTATGACGAAGCGATCGAGGCGATGGCGCACCATATCGTGCCGGCGCGCGACGTGCTCTATCTGGGGCGCGGCACCGACTATCCGCTGGCGCTGGAAGGGGCATTGAAGCTCAAGGAAATCAGCTATATCCATGCCGAAGGCTATGCCGCGGGCGAGATGAAGCACGGCCCCATTGCCCTGATCGACGAACTGGTGCCGGTGATCGTGATCGCGCCCAGCGGGCCGTTGTTCGAAAAAACCGTCAGCAACATGCAGGAAGTGCAGGCGCGCGGCGGCAGGGTGGTGCTGATTTCCGACTATGACGGGGTGCAGGCGGCGGGCGAGGGGTGCATGGCCACCATCACCATGCCCAAGGTCCACCCGCTGATTGCGCCGATGGTCTATGCGGTGCCGGTGCAGCTGCTCGCCTATCATGTCGCGGTGCTCAAGGGCACGGACGTGGACCAGCCGAGGAACCTCGCGAAATCGGTGACGGTGGAATAGGGGGACGACGCGGCCGGTCCTTACGAAGTTCACACCGTTGTGCCACGCAAAAGCGTCGATTCTCCCGCGACGCGCTCGCGAGGCTTCCCCAACGCCTCGCTGACGCGTCCCCTAAGCGCTCGCGACGCCCCTCCTGTCTGGGCGGGCTGGAGGATGGCGCGCGGGGCGGGAGTGTCGGGAAGCAGGACATGCTTCCGGTGGATCATGGCGGCGGCGGATAGGAAAGGCAGCGTGGGCTGGCGTCGCGGAGGCAAGGAAAGCGGGATGCCGGGTCAGGCCCGGCGTGGCGAAGGAATGGCGAGGATCGACCATTTGCGGACAGGGTTCATTTTACGCAGGCAGCGTATTGTCGGTCGTTCCGCCGGATCAGCAAGTAATAATAGCGCCAGACCACGCTGACGGGAATGAGCAGCACCGCAGCCGCCAACATAGCATATAGCCCGCCCCATTCTCGCTCAACCCAGTTGTAAAGCATGGCAATAGGTACCAGCGACGCGAAACCGACTAAGTCTACCAAGACCTTTTCATTCCGCCTCTCCCCGTTACAATTCAACATCATCGGGATGTCCTTTATAGGGCATACTCGAAAATAACGGTCCGCTTCCCACCCATATTTCACCCGCCGCCCGGTGAGTTGTGCCCGCCCGCCGGCACCGGGCCGCCGCTCGGCGCATGGCCGTGGTCGGGGTTGCTGTCCCAGTCGATGTGATACAGGTCGAAGCGGCGGTCGCGCAGGTTGCGGACGGTGCCTTCGGCGCGCGCCCAGCTCAGGTCCGCGAGGTTCACGTCCGCCATGGTGAGCGTTTCGACATTCTCGGTCGATTCCGCCGCGATGCCGTCGCGCGCGAAGGGGAGGTCGCAGGGCGTCAGGATGGCGCTCTGGGCATATTGGATGTCCATATTGTCGACGTTCGGCAGGTTGCCGACATTGCCGGACATGACGACATAGCATTGGTTTTCGATCGCGCGGGCCTGCGCGCAATAGCGCACCCGCATGTAGCCGAGGCGCGAGTCGGTGCAGAAGGGGACGAAGATGATGCGCGCGCCCTGATCCACCAGCCGCCGCGCCAGTTCGGGAAATTCGCTGTCATAGCAGATGAGCACGCCGATCGGCCCGCAGTCGGTCTGGATCACGTCCAGCGCGTCGCCGCCCTTGATATTCCACCAGAAGGCTTCGTTGGGCGTCGGGTGGATCTTTTCCTGGGTGTGGATCGACCCGTCGCGCAGGGCGACATAGGCGATATTCTGGATGTCGCCATCGTCGGCGCGCGTCGGGTGGGAGCCGCCGATGATGTTGATATTATATTCCAGCGCCATCCGCCCCAGTTCTTTCGTGAGGCGCGGGGTGTAGCCGGTGAGCTTGTCGATGGCCTCGACCGGCGAGAGCTTCTTCTGCTCGTAGGAAAGCAGGGGGAGGGTGAAAAGCTCGGGAAAGACGATGAAGTCGGAGCGATAGTCCGCCGCAACATCGACGAAATATTCGATGTTGCGGATGAATTCGTCGAAATCCTGCACCGCGCGCGCCTGAAGCTGGCAGGTGGCGAGGCGGACGCTTTCCACCCCCCGCGGCACGCGCATTTCGGGCGCTTCGTCGGGATCGACATAGGGGTTGCGCCAGACGAGGTGGGCGGCATGGCCGTCCGACTGCTTGTCTTCGGGCAGATAATTTTCGAGCACGCCCAGCGGCTCGAACTGGTTCTTGAGCTGGAAGCTGATGACCTGATCGCGCAACTTGCCCTGGATCACCTTCTCCAGATAGTCGGCGGGGCTGCCGGCGCGGCGCTTGGCGCGGGCGTAACCGGGCATGCGGCCGGCGATGACGATGCCGTGCAGGTCCAGCTCCTCGGCCAGTTCCTTGCGCTCGTCATAAAGGCGCTGGCCGATGCGCAGGCCCCGCAGCTTGGGATCGACCGCCATTTCATAGCCGTAAAGCCACTCGCCCGCCGCGCTATGGCGCGTGCCAAAGCCGTTCGCGGTGATTTCCTCCCAGTCATGGAAGGAAAAGGCCATGCCCTTGCTGACCCGCATCGTCGCGCAATAGCCGACGACGCGGCCGTCATAGAGCGCGACGAAGCAGCCGCCCGGGAAATTGTTGATCTGGCCCCGGATCGTTGCCAGCGAATAATTGGGCATGCCCGGATAGGCGCGGGCGATCAGCCGCTGGATGCCGCGCGCGTCGCCCGGCACAGCGGCGCGGGTTTCCAGGCGCTTCTTGGCCGTCGTGGTCATGATTCTTGTCCCGCCGCATGATGTCCCGGGCCTGCGCCGGGGAATGATGTCCATGGAAAAAGGCGGCGTCGGATGATCCGGCGCCGCCTCGTTCCGTTAGCGTATTGAACCCGCGTGGGCCGCGATCAGTTCCGCCGGTTCAGTTCCACTTGCCCATTTCGGTTTCGAGGTTCGCGCGGATCGCCTCGAAGAACTGCTCGGTGGTCATCCATGCCTGTTCCGGGCCGATCAGCAGCGCCAGATCCTTGGTCATCGCGCCGCTTTCGACGGTCTGGATGCAGACCTTCTCCAGCGTTTCGGCGAAGCGCACGACATCGGGCGTCTCGTCGAACTTGCCGCGGAACTTGAGGCCGCCGGTCCAGGCGAAGATCGACGCGATCGGGTTGGTGGAGGTCGCCTTGCCCTGCTGATGCTGGCGATAATGGCGGGTGACGGTGCCGTGCGCGGCTTCGGCCTCGACCGTCTTGCCATCGGGCGACAAGAGGACCGAGGTCATGAGGCCGAGGCTGCCGAAGCCCTGCGCCACCTGGTCCGACTGGACGTCGCCGTCGTAATTCTTGCAGGCCCAGACGAACTCGCCGCTCCACTTGAGCGCGGAGGCGACCATGTCGTCGATCAGGCGATGTTCGTAAACGATGCCGGCATCCTTGAACTTCGCGTCGAAGCCTTCGGTCTCGAACACTTGCTGGAACAGATCCTTGAAGCGGCCGTCATAGGCCTTGAGGATGGTGTTCTTGGTCGAGAGGTAGACCGGCCATTTGAGGTTCAGGCCATAGTTGAACGAGGCGCGCGCGAAATCGCGGATCGAATCATCCAGATTGTACATCGCCATCGCGACGCCCGATCCGGGGAAGTCGAACACTTCGCGGTCGATGGTCTCGCCATTTTCGCCTTCGAAGACGAGGCGCAGCTTGCCGGCGCCGGGCACCCTGAAGTCAGTGGCGCGATACTGATCGCCAAAGGCATGACGGCCAACGACGATCGGCTTGGTCCAGCCGGGGATCAGGCGCGGCACGTTGGAAATGACGATGGGTTCGCGGAAGACGACGCCGCCCAGGATGTTGCGGATGGTGCCGTTGGGCGACTTCCACATCTGCTTGAGGTTGAATTCCTCGACGCGCGCTTCGTCCGGGGTGATGGTCGCGCACTTCACGCCCACGCCATATTGCTTGATCGCATTGGCGGAATCGATCGTGATCTGGTCGCCCGTCTCGTCGCGCTTCTCGACGGAAAGGTCGTAATATTTGAGGTCGATGTCGAGATAGGGGAGGATCAGGCGCTCGCGGATCCATTCCCAGATGATGCGCGTCATTTCGTCGCCGTCAATCTCGACGACGGGATTCTTCACCTTGATCTTCGCCATGCGCCAGTTCGCTTTCCTGTCTCGGGTGGTTTTTATGCGCCCGCCCTAGGGAAAGCGGCGACAATGTTCAACCGCTGAGCGCGCTCTATCTGCCTGGCCGGGAGCCATGGGCGGGATCGGTCGTTGTCAGGGGGCGAACCTCTCCCTAAAGACGGTGCCCATGGAAAATGACGAAATCACGATCGCCGCCGGCGGCAATGTCAAATGGCGCTGGCCCTCGGTCCATCCCGAAGGCATGAAGTTCGGCCTGATCGCGGTGGCGATCACGGCAGTCCTGTTCCTGCTGGGATGGGACGTGGTCGGCTGGCTGATGCTGATCGTGACCATCTGGGTCTTCGCCTTCTTCCGCGATCCCGTCCGCGCGGTGCCGCAGGACGAAGGGGCCATCATCGCGCCCGCCGACGGGCTGGTCACCCTGATCCAGCGGGTGCCGCCGCCGCGCGAGATGGCGGGTGCCAATGGCCTGGGCGACGAACCGCTGATCCGCGTGTCGATCTTCATGAGCGTGTTCGACGTGCACATCAACCGGACGCCGATCGGCGGCACGATCAAGTCGGTCGTTTATATTTCCGGCAAGTTCCTGAACGCCGACCTCGACAAGGCAAGCGAGGATAATGAGCGGCAGCATATCCTAGTGGAACGGCATGACGGCGTGCGCATCGGCTTCACGCAGATCGCCGGGCTGGTCGCGCGCCGCATCGTTCCCTTCGTGAAACCTGGCGACATGGTCGCGGCGGGGCAGCGGATCGGCCTCATCCGCTTCGGCAGCCGGGTCGACGTCTATCTGCCGGCCGGCACCGCGCCGCGCGTGATCCTGGGCCAGCGCACCATCGCGGGCGAGACGATCCTGGGCCAGATCGGCGACCGGCGCGTGGTGCCGGGCATCCAGCAATGATGCAGGGCCATATCCGCGGTCCCGCCGTTCCTGCCGAGCCTGTCGAAGCGCGCGCGCAACGTCCTTCGACGGCGGCAGGACGAACGGACGGGGCGAGCAGGGGTCTTTGCGCATGAGTCGCTACCGCCGCACCGTGCCCCGCGGGCTGCGCCGGGGGATCACGTTGCGCATGGTCGCGCCGAACGCCGTTACGGCGATGGCGCTGTGCTTTGGCCTGACCGGCGTGCGGTACGGCATATCGGGCGAATGGGAGAGGGCGGTGCTTTCCATCCTGTTCGCCGGTGTCCTGGATGGGCTGGACGGCCGGATCGCGCGGCTGTTGCGCGGGGAGAGCCGGTTCGGCGCGGAACTGGATTCGCTGTCCGATTCGATCGCCTTCGGCGTCGCGCCGTCGCTGATCCTTTACCTCTGGTCGCTGCATGCGATGCCGAAATTCGGCTGGATCTTCGCGCTGGCGCATGCGCTGTCCTGCGCGCTGCGGCTGGCGCGGTTCAACGCCAATATCGACGCCGACGAGCAGCCGCACAAATCCGCCGGCTTCCTGACCGGCGTTCCCGCGCCGGCAGGCGCTGGCCTTGCCTTCGTCCCGCTCTATCTGTGGCTGGTGACCGGGGAAGAGATATTCCGCGCCTGGTATGTGGTCGCGCCCTGGACCGCTTTCACCGCTTTCCTGATGATTTCCAGCATCGCCACCTACAGCTGGTCGGCGCTGCGGCTGCGCAAGCGGATCCGGCTGGAAGCGATCGCGGTGGCGGGATTGTTGGCGGCGCTGCTGGTGACGGACCCCTGGCTGACGCTGCTCATCATCTGCGGGGGCTATGTCGCGCTGATCCCCTTCGGCGTGATGTCTTACGCTAAGGTGAAGCGCCAACGCGAAGTCGTGGCGTCTCCTCCGGCGGCAGGATAATCGTCAGGCAGCCAGCGCGCTGGCGGGCAGGGCGGCGCGGGGCGCAGGGGGCGCCACGCGCGGCCGGCGGACGCGGATATGATAGACGGCCGGTTCCTGGGGTATCGGTTCGAACAGCAAGGCGGCGACCATCTTGTCGCGATAGGCCGCGAACATCCAGGCGATGGTGCTGGCCGCCATCAGGAAGGCGGCGGAAAACAGGGTCGCTGCAACAAGAGTGAACATGTAAGATCACTTTCCATCTTGCCATTTGCACGGCATGTCTCAGTATGACGGTGTAAACTGGCGTTAACCGTATTTGTTCCGCCTGTTCCCTTTATGTTCCAGTTCGGAACCGCGGTCAACCCTTGCCATCGCTTTTTTTCGCGTCTATGGGCGCGACCATTCCACATGGGAATCGCCATAT
This sequence comes from Sphingobium sp. CCH11-B1, assembly GCF_001556865.1. GTDB lineage: Bacteria > Pseudomonadota > Alphaproteobacteria > Sphingomonadales > Sphingomonadaceae > Sphingobium. Next base: position 29,193 of record NZ_LSJY01000003.1, read on the forward strand.
CCGGTGCCGACGCCGCCTTTGAGGCGCGCTTCTTCGGTTCCTGATTCCCAGAGGTAGCAACCGGAAGGAGAAAGACCATGGCGGCACCTGTCGTCACCATGCACCAATTGATCGAGGCTGGCGCCCATTTCGGCCACCAGACCCACCGCTGGAACCCGCGCATGAAGCCGTACATCTTCGGCGAGCGCAACGGCATCCATATCCTTGACCTGTCGCAGACCGTGCCACTGTTCGGCCGCGCACTCGACTTCGTGTCGGCGACCGTCGCCGCCGGCGGCAAGGTGCTGTTCGTCGGCACCAAGCGCCAGGCGCAGGACCCCATCGCCGAAGCCGCCCGCAAGTCGGGCCAGCATTTCGTCAACCATCGCTGGCTGGGCGGCATGCTCACCAACTGGAAGACCATTTCGGGTTCGATCAAGCGCCTGAAGACCCTTGAGGAAAAGCTGTCGGGCGACACCCACGGCTTCACCAAGAAGGAAGTGCTTCAGATGACGCGCGAGCGCGAGAAGCTGGAACTGTCGCTGGGCGGCATCCGCGACATGAACGGCATCCCCGACGTCATGTTCGTGATCGACGCCAACAAGGAAGAACTGGCGATCAAGGAAGCCAACACGCTGGGCATCCCGGTCGTCGCGATCCTCGATTCGAACGTGTCGCCCGACGGCATCGCCTTCCCGGTTCCCGCAAATGACGACGCCAGCCGCGCGATCCGCCTCTATTGCGACGCCATCGCCGCCGCCGCCACCAAGGGCAACCGTGGTGCGCAGCAGGCTTCGGGCGTCGACCTCGGCGCTCTGGACGAGCCGGAAGCCGAAGAGGTCGTCGCCGAAGCCTGATCGGGCGTCGCGATACTGCAAGATTGGCAGGGTAGGGCGCGCTCTTCGGAGACGCGCCCTCCCGCATATTTGAACCATCCGAAACATTTAGGAGCCGAAACATGGCCGAGATTACCGCTGCCGCCGTCAAGGAACTGCGCGACCGTTCGGGCGCGGGCATGATGGATTGCAAGAAGGCGCTCACCGAAGCCAATGGCGACATCGAAGCCGCGACCGACTGGCTGCGCGCCAAGGGCCTGGCCGCCGCGCAGAAGAAGTCGAGCCGCACCGCCGCTGAAGGCCTGGTCGGCGTCGCCGTCGCCGGCACCAAGGGCGTCGCCGTCGAAGTGAACAGCGAAACCGACTTCGTCGCCAAGAACGACCAGTTCCAGGATTTCGTCCGCACCGTCGCGCAGATCGCGCTGGAGACCGGCGCGGCCGATGCCGAGGCGCTGACCGGCGCGGCCTATCCGTCGGGCGGCACCGTCGCGGAAAAGCTGGTCGCCAACATCGCCACCATCGGCGAGAACCAGAATGTCCGTCGCGTCGGCCAGGTCGAAGTGAGCCAGGGCGTTGTCGTCCCCTATGTCCACAACGCCGCCGCGCCGGGCCTGGGCAAGATCGGCGTGCTCGTCGCGCTGGAGGGCGATGCCCCCGCCGACGTTCTGGAGCCGCTGGGCAAGCAGCTTGCCATGCACATCGCCGCCGCCTTCCCGCTGGCGCTGTCGGCTGCCGACATCGACCCGGCGCTGCTGGAGCGTGAACGCGCCATCGCCGCCGAGAAGGCTGCCGAGAGCGGCAAGCCCGCCGAGATCGTCGCCAAGATGGTGGACGGCGCGGTCGCCAAGTTCGCCAAGGAACAGGCGCTGCTGAGCCAGCTGTTCGTGATGGACAACAAGACCCCGGTCGCCGACGTCGTCGCCAAGGCGGCGAAGGACGCGGGCGCGTCGATCACGCTCAAGAGCTATATCCGCTTCCAGCTGGGCGAAGGCATCGAGAAGGAAGTCAGCGACTTCGCGGCGGAAGTCGCGGCGGCTGCCGGCGCCTGATTGAACGCGCGTAAGCGATTAAGGCTAAAGGGAAGGGGCGTCCTGCGGGGCGCCCTTTTTCATGTGGCGATCATGGCGTTTGCCGTGGGTAACGGAAGCGAGCCATAAAAATCCTCACCGGGCAAGGGAGGATGAAGGTGAGCGCAGCGCCCATCGCCTGACCATTGCGGAATTTAGTATTATCCACTAACTTCTTTGCATGGACCGGCAAATCAGCGCGAGCGACGCCAATCAGCATTTTTCTGAAATGCTTCGGGATGTCGCCGAGGGAGAAAGTTTCACCGTCACATCGCGCGGCCGTCCGGTTGCACGGGTGACGCCGGTCGATCGCGCGTCCGAAGTGCGTTCGCTGCGGCGCTTGCTGGCCTTCGTCGCGAGCCTGCCCGTGCGCCATGCGGGGGATTGGTCGCGGGATGATCTCTACGGATGATGCGGGTAGCGCTCGACACCACTATTCTCGCTTATCTGGCGGGGGTGAGCCACGGCGCGCAGGATGAGGCCAAGATCGGTGTCGTTCGGGATATGGTTGGGCGTCTTGCAGAGGTGACCAGTCTGATCGCGCCCACCCAGGCATTGGGTGAATTGTTCGTGCTTCTGCGTCGGACGGGTACGCCAGCCGATGAGGCGCGCACGATCCTGCTGGAATTTTCGGACGCCTTTGGCGTGGCGCCGTCGCTGGCGACGACCACGCTTGCCGCCGCCGATCTGGTCGTCGATCACAGGCTGCAATATTGGGATGCGCTGATCCTTACCGCCGCAGCCGAGGCAGGCTGTGCGATGCTGTTGTCAGAGGATATGCAGCATGGCTTCGTCACGCGTGGACTGACCGTCATCAACCCGCTGACGGGCGTTGCGCATCCCAAGCTGGCGGCGTTGCTCGATATTTCAGTATGAAGAGGCCGCGACCGGCAACAAACGCCCCTTGGCATCGCGGTTTCGCCCCTCTAATGTCCCGCCCGCTTCCCCTGCCAACGACCAAGGATTCTAGCCCCGCATGACCCGGCCAGCCTTCAAGCGCATCCTTCTGAAATTGTCCGGCGAAGTGCTGATGGGGCAGGGGCAGTTCGGCATCGAGCCGGCGACCGTCAGTCGCGTGGCAGGAGAGATCGCAGCGGCCAAGGACGCGGGCTTCGAGATCTGCGTGGTCGTGGGCGGCGGCAACATCTTCCGCGGGCTGGCCGGCGCGGCGGCCGGGTTCGACCGGGCGAGCGCCGACTATATGGGCATGCTCGCCACCGTGATGAACGCGCTGGCGGTGCAGAACGCACTGGAAAAGCGCGGTTACGACACGCGCGTCCAGTCCGCCATTCCGATGGCGAGCGTGTGCGAACCCTATATCCGGCGCAAGGCGGAGCGGCATATGGAAAAGGGCCGCATCGTCATCTTCGCAGCGGGCACGGGCAGCCCCTTCTTCACGACCGACACCACGGCCGCCCTGCGCGCCGCCGAAATGAATTGCGACGCGCTGTTCAAGGGCACCAGCGTGGACGGCATCTATAATGCCGATCCCAAGAAGGTGCCGGATGCCGCGCGATATGATGCGATCAGCTTCGACCAGGTGCTGAACGACAATCTGAAGGTCATGGACGCCAGCGCGATCGCGCTGTGCCGAGAGAATAATATCCCCATCGTCGTGTTCAACATCCGCGAGACCGGCAATCTCGCCACCGTGCTTGCCGGGCATGGCGTCGCGACGATCGTGCAAAATCAGGAGCGTTGAAATCCCATGCCGCAATATAACAAAGCCGATCTGGAACGCCGCATGGCCGGCGCGATCGAAGCCCTGAAGGGGGACCTGACTGGTCTGCGCACCGGCCGCGCCAATGTGCAGCTGCTCGATCCCGTCATGGTCACCGTCTATGGCGCGAACATGCCGCTCAACCAGGTAGCGACCGTTTCCGCGCCCGAACCGCGCATGCTGTCGGTGCAGGTGTGGGACAAGACCAATGTCGGCCCGTGCGACAAGGCGATCCGTTCGGCGGGGCTGGGCCTCAACCCCATCGTCGACGGGCAGACGCTGCGCCTGCCGATCCCCGACCTGACCGAGGAGCGGCGCAAGGAACTGGCCAAGCTCGCCAGCAAATATGCCGAAGGCGCGCGCGTCGCGGTGCGCAATGTCCGCCGCGACGGCATGGACAGCCTGAAGGCCGACGAGAAGAAGGGCGAGATCAGCGAGGACGAGCGCAAGCGGCTGGAAACGGAAGTGCAGAAGCTGACCGACAGCACCATCGCCGATATCGACGCCGCCGCGTCCGCGAAGGAAAAGGAAATCCTCGGTCAATAAGCCGGGGCTTTTCTTTCGTGGCCAAAACCCGCATGTCCTTCTGATGGCCAGTCAAGCCAAGCCCGACCTGAGCGAGGGCGCGCCCATGGATGGCGCGCGCAACCGGGGCGTTCCGCCCGGAACGCCGGGCGTGCGGCATGTCGCCATCATCATGGATGGCAATGGCCGCTGGGCGAAGAAGCGGCTGCTGCCCCGCATCGCCGGCCATCGGGCGGGGGTGGAGGCGGTGCGCCGCGTCGCGCGCGCGGCGCGGGAGATGGGGCTGGAATGCCTGACGCTCTACGCCTTCTCCTCGGAAAACTGGAAGCGGCCGGCGAGCGAGGTGTCCGACCTCATGGGCCTGTTGCGCCATTTCATCCAGTCGGACCTGGACGAATTCCACGCCAACGGCGTGCGGCTGCGCATCATCGGCGACTATCGGGCGCTCGACCCGTCGCTGGTCGACCTGATCGAAGGCGCAATGGCGCGCACGGCGGGAAATAGCGGGCCAATCATCGCGATCGCGCTCAATTACGGCGCGCAGGACGAGATGGTGCGCGCGGTCCGGGCGATCGCGGAACGCGCCGCGCAAGGCATGCTGGCGACGCAGGATATCGGCGTCGAGATGATCGACGCGGAACTCTATACCGCCGACCTGCCGCCGCTCGATCTCATGATCCGTACGTCGGGCGAGCAGCGGCTCAGCAATTTCCTGCTGTGGCAGGCAGCCTATGCCGAACTCTATTTCACCGACATGCTGTGGCCCGATTTCGACGGGCAGGCGCTGGCGCAGGCGCTGGACGCCTTTCGTTTGAGGGACCGCCGGTTCGGCGGCTTGTGAGCGCATGACGAGCGAATTGCGCACCCGCGCCACTGTGGGCGTCGCGCTGATCGCGCTGGCGATGGGCGCGCTGCTGGCCGGAGGCCTCATCTTCTGGATGCTGCTGGTGGTCGCCGGCGTGCTGATGCAGGGGGAATGGGGCGACCTGACCGGCGCCGACCCGCAGCAGCGCAAGACCGCCATGTTCGCCGTGTCCATCCCGCTGGCGCTGCTATGCCCGCTGGCGGCGGGCATCGACTGGCCGGTGCTGGTGGCGGGCGCGGCGGCTTTCTTCTTCGTCCTGTTCACCAGCCGGAAGCCGGGTCTGGCGCTCGGCATCCCCTATGTCTGCGTGCCCATCGTGGCGTTGCAGTTTCTGCGCGGGGAACAGCCCTATGGCTTCGGCCTGCTGCTCGCCCTGTGGGCGCTGGCGCTGGTGTGGGCGACCGACATCGGCGCCTATTTCGCCGGCCGATCCATCGGCGGGCCGAAGCTCGCGCCGCGCGTCAGCCCGTCCAAGACCTGGTCGGGCCTGGCCGGTGGGGTGCTCGCCGCGCTGCTGCTGGGCTTCCTGCTGCATCGCCTGGCCGGGCTGCCGATCCAGCTGGCGGCGGCGAGCGGGCTGCTGGCGGTCGCGGCGCAACTGGGCGATCTTGTGGAAAGCTGGATGAAGCGCCGGGCGGGCGTGAAGGACAGCGGCACGCTGCTCCCCGGCCATGGCGGCGTGATGGACCGGCTGGACGGGGTGGTGGCCGCAGCGCCGCTTGCCGCCCTATGCTACCTCATCCTGGTGCAGGGCGCATGAAGCGCGTCTCGATCTTCGGCGCGACCGGATCGGTCGGTCTGTCGACGCTCGACCTGGTCCGGCGCGATCCGCAATCCTACCGCGTCGTCGCGCTGACCGCGAACAGCGATGTGGACAGCCTCGCCGCGCAGGCGCGGGAAACAGGCGCGCAGGTCGCCGTGATCGCGCAGGATCGGTTGTATGGCGCGCTCAGGGATGCGCTTGCCGGGTCCGGGATCGAGGCGGCGGCGGGGGAACAGGCGCTGGTCGAGGCGGCCGGCCTGGACGCGGACTGGACCATGGCCGCGATCGTGGGCTGCGCGGGGCTCAAGCCCACCATGGCGGCGCTGAAGCGCGGCGGCGCGGTGGCGCTGGCCAACAAGGAGTCGCTGGTGTCGGCCGGCGGGCTGATGATGCAGGCGGCGACTGCGTCGTCGGCGACGCTGCTGCCGGTGGATAGCGAGCATAACGCGATATTCCAGTGCCTTGCCAGCTATGGCCTGGAGGATGTCGCACGGATCATCCTGACGGCGAGCGGCGGCCCGTTCCGCACCCGCAGCCGGGCCGAGATGGCCGACATCACGCCCGCGCAGGCGGTCGCCCATCCCAACTGGTCGATGGGCGCGAAGATCAGCGTCGACAGCGCGACGATGATGAACAAGGGGCTGGAACTGATCGAGGCCGCCTATCTCTTTCCCGTGGGACTCGACCGGATCGAGATATTGGTGCACCCGCAATCGGTCATCCATTCGATGGTCGAATATCGCGACCGTTCCACTTTGGCGCAGCTGGGTTCGCCGGACATGCGGATTCCCATCGCCCATGCGCTCGCCTGGCCCGAAAGGATCGCCACGCCATGCCAGCCGCTGGACCTGGTAAAGATTGGCAGGCTCGACTTCGAAGCCCCTGACGAACAACGTTTTCCCGCGCTTCGCCTTGCCCGCGACGCGGCGGCGGAAAGCGGCGCCGCTCCCGCCATCCTCAACGCCGCCAACGAAGTCGCGGTCGCCGCATTCCTGGCCGGGCGCATCGGCTTCCTTGATATTGCCATGATTGTGGAGGATGTGTTGCAGCGATACAGCGCGCCGCCGCCCTCGTCGATCGACGATGTGCTGGCTGCGGACGCGCAGGCCCGCGCGCAGGCGGGGCAAGTGATGGAAAGATTGACGGCTTGATCCAGAATCCCGGTTTCATCCTGACCGTGCTGGCCTTCGTGGCGGTCATCGGGCCGCTCGTCTTCGTGCACGAACTCGGCCATTATCTGGTCGGGCGCTGGTGCGGCGTGAAGGCGGAGGCCTTTTCCATCGGCTTTGGCCCTGAGCTGTTCGCCTGGGTCGACCGGCGCGGGACGCGCTGGCGGATCGCGGCGCTGCCGCTTGGCGGCTATGTCCGGTTCAAGGGCGACATGAACGCGGCGAGCATGACCGATCCCGCCTGGCTGGAGATGCCGGCGAAGGACCGGGCGGAAAGCTTCCCCGCCAAGCCGTTGTGGCAGCGCGCCATGATCGTGGCGGCGGGACCGGCGATCAACTTCCTCTTCGCCATCCTGATCCTGGCGACCTTCGCCTTCCTGCATGGGGAAAGCCGCACGCCGGCCGTGGCGGGGCAGGTCCAGCCGGGCAGCGCCGCGGCGGCGGCCGGCATCGTCGCGGGGGACCGCATCGTTTCGCTGGGCGGCCGGTCGATGGACACGTTCGACGACATCCGCCTCTATGCGCAGATCCGCCCCAACCAGCCGGTCGAGCTGGTGATCGAGCGCGATGGTCGCCGGATCGTCAAGCAGGGCCGGATCGGCAGCGTGACTGAGGATGACGGGCTGGGCAACAAATTCGCCGTCGGGCGGCTCGGCATCGCGCCCGGCGAACCGGTGATCGAGCCGGTGCCGCTGTGGCGCGCGCCGATCGTCGCCATCGAGCGCACCGGGCAGATCGTGCGCACCATGGTCGAGACGCTGGGCCAGATCCTGGGCGGCGGCCGGTCGGTGAAGGAACTGGGCGGGCCGCTCAAGATCGCGCAGGTTTCGGGGCAGGCGGCGACGCTGGGCCTGGAAAGCTTCATCTTCTTCGCCGCGCTCATCTCGATTAACTTGGGGTTCATCAACCTGTTGCCAATTCCGATGCTGGATGGCGGGCACCTGCTTTTCTACGGAATCGAGGCGGTCCAGCGGCGGCCGGTCAGTCCGGCCGCGCAGGAATGGGCCTATCGGTCGGGGCTGGCGCTGTTGATGGCGATGATGCTGCTGGTGACTTTCAACGATTTGTCGTCTTTCGGCCTGTGGAAAAGCCTGTCCGGCTTGATCGGCTGACGCGCATCGGGCAGGGAAGCGCCCTCCGGCATCATTTGGGTCGGCGGAAACATTCGGGTTTTGAGTTTTGAGGTGGAGCGGGTGACAGCGATGAACAGCAGCATGAGGCAGCGCCCGGTCGTGGCCGCCCTGTTGGCGACGACGATGATCGCGGGCCTGCCCATCGCGGCCATGGCCCAATCCGCGCCCGCGTCCGCGCCGGCCGCCGCTTCGACCGCGCCCGCCGTGACGCCGGCGGGTGCGCCGCTGGGCACGATCGGGTCGATCACCGTCACCGGCACGCAGCGGCTGGAGCCGGACACGGTCCTTTCCTACACCAAGCTGCGCCAGGGCCAGCCCTTCAGCCAGGAGAGCCTGGATCAGGCGCTGCGCGACCTTTACGAGACGGAACTGTTCGCCGACGTCCAGATCCGCAACGACAATGGCGCGCTGACGGTCCAGGTGAAGGAAAACCCGGTCATCAACCGCATCGTCCTTGAAGGTAATAAGCGCCTCAAGGAAGACAAGATACGTCCTGAAATAAAACTGGCTCCGCGCCAGATCTATACCCGATCGAAGGTCCGCGCGGATGTCGCCCGCATCATCGAGCTGTACCGCCGGCAGGGCCGTTTCGCCGCGACGATCGAGCCCAAGATGGTCCAGCTGGACCAGAACCGCGTCGACATCGTGTTCGAGATCAGCGAGGGGCCCAAGTCCAAGGTCCGCCAGATCAACATCATCGGGAACGAGAAGTTCAAGGACGGCGAACTGCGCAGCCAGATGGTCACGAAGCAGTCGCGCTGGTTCCGCATCTTTTCGTCGGGCACCAGCTACGATCCCGATCGCCTGGCCTATGACCAGCAGAAGCTGCGCCAATTCTACCTGACCGAAGGCTATGCCGACTTCCGCGTGATTTCCGCCGTGGCGGAACTGACGCCGGACAAGCAGGACTTCATCATCACCTATGTGGTGGAAGAAGGGGACCGCTACAAATTCGGCGACGTGAAGGTCGAATCGGACATTCGGGACCTGTCCGGCGAGGCGCTGACGAAGACGCTGCCGATGAAGAAGGGCGACTGGTACAACGCCAAGCAGGTCGAGGACACGGTCGACACGCTCAGCGAGACGGCGGGCCTGTTCGGCTATGCCTTCGCGGACGTGTCGCCGGACTTCAACCGGTCCAAGGAAGACCTGACGATGGGGATCAATTTCCGCATCGGCAACGCGCCGCGGGTCTATGTGGAACGCGTCGACATCAACGGCAACACGCTGACGCAGGACAAGGTCGTGCGCCGCGAGTTCCGCCTGGCCGAAGGCGACGCCTTCAACAGCTTCCTGGTCAAGCGGTCGAAGGACCGGATCAACTCGCTGGGCTTCTTCCAGGAGAAGCTGGACATCGAGCAGAAGCCCGGCTCCGCGCCCGACCGCATCGTGCTGGAAACGAACGTGCAGGAAAAATCGACCGGCGAGCTGTCGCTGTCGGCCGGCTATTCCTCGCTGGAACGCTTCATCGTGTCGGCGTCGATCACCCAGCGCAATTTCCGCGGCAAGGGCCAGGAACTGCGGACCTCGGTCAATTATTCGGCCTATTCCAAGTCGGTGGAAGTGGGCTTCACCGAACCCTATTTCATGGACAAGAATATCGCCATCGGTGGCGACATCTACCGCCGCGACCTCAACAGCTTCCGGTTCCTGGGCAACAGCACCAACGACCGCGACACCACCTATGAGCAGACCACGACCGGTTTCCAGCTGCGCGCGGGTCTCTCTGTCACCGAATATATCTCGCTGGCGCTGCGCTACAGCCTGAACTTCGACAATGTGACGCTCGACCGCGCCACCTATTATTCCGATCCCGACGGCGCGGGTCCGTTGGCCGAACGGTGCGACCCGCTGCTCGCCGGCCGCTATCTGTGCGACGCCATCGGCAAGCGTACGACCTCCTCGATCGGCTATTCGCTGATCTACGACACGCGCGACAATCGCATCCGTCCGACCCGCGGCAACAATGTCGTGCTGAGCCAGGATTTCGCGGGCCTGGGCGGCAGCGTCCGCTATGTCCGTACCCGCGTGAATGCCGGCAAATATTGGGCGCTGGGCAGCGGCTTCATCTTCTCGGTCACTGGCGAGGGCGGCTATATCCATTCGCTCGAAGGGCAGCGGACCGATCCGGACGGCTTCCCGACCGAGCGCATCCGCCTGGTCGACCGCTTCTTCCTGGGCGAACCGCAGATCCGCGGCTTCAACATCCGCGGCGTCGGTCCGCGCGTGAAGCGCTATTTCCTCCAGGCGACCACCGACAGCAACGGCGCGACCACCGGCTATGAGCGGGTCAACGGCAACCAGAATGTGTCGGACGACGCGCTGGGCGGCCGGATTTATTATATGTCGCGCGCTGAACTCGAAATCCCGCTGGGATCGGGCGCGCGCGAGATGGGGCTGCGTCCGTCCATCTATGTGGACGCCGGCGCCGTCGCGGGCATCAAGGACCCGGTCCTCGTCAACGGCACCGGCAGCTTTGCCGGCTATTGCGATCCCACCACGGCCGCGCCCACCGGATCGACCAGGGTGCGCGCGACCGGCAGCGCCCGCGCGCCGGTATGCGGCACGAACTTCAGCTTCGCGGGCGGCAATTTCGAGGAAGAATATCTCGGCGACACGCTCAAGCCGCGTGTGTCCGTGGGCTTTGGCGTCAACTGGAACTCGCCCTTCGGCCCGTTCCGCATCGATATCGCCAAGGCCCTGCTCAAGGAACCAGGGGACGACACCAAGCTCATCACCTTCAACGTAGGGACTCAATTCTGATGAAGACGATTATCAAGGCCGCGGCGCTGACGCTGGCGCCCATGACTGCCATCGCGGCGACTGCGATTTCTTTGGCCGCCGTGCCGGCCGCCGCCCAGACCAAGTCGGGCATCGCGGTCGTCGATCTGGAGGAAGCCGTCGCCCGCAGCGCCGCCTTCACCACGGCGATGACGCAGATGCAGACCACCTACAAGCCGCAGATCGACCAGATCAACACGCGCCGCACCGCGATCGAGACCGATCTCAAGGCGAAGAATGACGCGCTGCAGGCTGCGTACAAGGCCGCCGGCAACAAGCCGACCCCGGCGATCGAGACCCAGTATCAGCAGTTGCAGCAGGCCCAGCAGAACGGCCAGGCCGAATTGCAGCGGCTGAGCCAGCCGGTGCAGCTCGCCCGCGCCTATGTCGAGCAGCAGATCGTCGCCAAGCTGGATGATGCGCTGAAGGCCGCGACCGCGAAGACCAAGTCGGAAATCGTGTTCAAGAAGGGCGCGACCGAAAGCTTCGGCGCCGGCGCGGACATCACCCCCGCCGTCATCACCGAACTCAACGCGCTGGTGCCCAGCGTCGGCATCACCCCGCCGGCCGGCTGGCAGCCGGGTCAGGCGCAGGGTGCGGCACCCGCGCCTGCGGCCGCCGCTCCGGCGACCCCGGCGCAGGCTCCCAAGTCGCGCTGATATAAAAAGATGACGGGGGAGGTTGAATCGACCGCGCGTGGCCCGATGGATGTCCGTCGGGTCATGGCTGCACTGCCGCACCGCTATCCGATGCTGCTTGTCGACCGCGTGGTGTCGCTGGTGCCCAACCAGTCGATCCATGCGGTGAAGGCCGTGTCGATGAACGAGCCGTTCTTCCAGGGGCATTTCCCGGGGCGGCCGATCATGCCCGGCGTCCTGATCGTGGAGGCGATGGCGCAGGCGGCGGGCGTGCTGGCGGTCGATTCGATGAACCTCGCCGATTCGGGCAAGCTCGTCTATTTCATGAGCATCGACGGCGCGAAGTTCCGCTCTCCGGTAGAGCCGGGCTGCCTGCTCGACTTGCATGTGGACGCGACGCAGTTCCGCGGCGCGGTCTGCAAGTTCCGCGGCAAGGCGATGGTCGACGGCAAGCTGGCCGCCGAGGCGCAGTTCGTCGCGATGATCGCCGATCCGCCCAAGGACTGACGCGGAACTTGCTCGTCATGCCGGCGCAGGCTGGCATCTTCCTGCCAGTGCGCGCCACAATGAGACCCCGGCTTTCGCTGGGATGACGATTGGGGGGCAGGCTTATCCCTTGCCAATTGCCCCGCGAACCGCTAACGGCGCGCCTTCGCATTTTTTCGCATCCGGCCGGTCGGAAACCGGCCACTATAGGAGCATCACCGCCATGAAGGCCGATACCCACCCCGATTACCACATGATCACCGTCCAGATGACCGACGGCACCACCTTCCAGACCCGCTCGACCTGGGGCAAGGAAGGCGACACGCTGGCGCTCGACATCGATCCCAAGTCGCACCCGGCCTGGACGGGCGGCAACCGCCAGCTCGACACCGGCGGCCAGGTGGCGCGCTTCAACAAGCGTTTCGGCGGCCTGACGCTGAAGAAGTAATCGGCCTTAGCGGGTTTGAGATGAAGGGGGCGCTCCGGGGACGGGGCGCCCTTTTTTGCTTGTGATTGGACCTGCCATTGTGGTGGACATCGTCATTGCAGGTTGGCGGAGGCGATCCGCCGAGGGGGAGGGACCGATCAGATGATTTCATTGTTGCTGCTTGCCGGTGCTGTCGCGGGCGTATCGGACATAGACGTGGTCGCGAACAGCAAGGCTGGCATGAAACTCTGTTCCAACCCCGACGTCGCCACCAAAACATGTTCGACAATTGCCTCCTACACCGCCGCTGAAGACGGCTCGTTCGTGGAAACGGGGGAGGTTCTGCTTGCCCCAGACCAGCCGATTACACTTCAAACGTCGATTCCCGTGACAATCGACGGCGGCTCCATCTGCGGTCAGCTGACTGACGCCGCCCTTGAAGGTGCGAAGGTGAGGGTTGGTGGCGCGCTGTTGCCACCAGACCGTCACGCGATGGCGCTGAAAAGTCTGATTGCCAAGCTCAAGCCGCTTGTCGGCAAAAAGACATGTGATGGCCTGAGGATGGAGGGCGGCAGGCTGATGAAATATGGTCAGGTGGAACGTGTCGACGTGAACCTGCCGGGCAAGCCTGTGATCTGGATCGCAGCCGATAGCGGCTACAGGGTCGCGCCTCGCTGAGCTTTCGCCCGATCCTCGTCCAGGAACGCCGCCACGTCGTCCAGCGCGACGTCCTTCGACAGGAAGGTCTGGCCGATGCCGCGGGCGAGGAGGAAGGGGAGGGTGCCCGCTGCCATCTTCTTGTCGTGGAGCATGTGCGCGACCAGCGCCGGGCCGTTAGCGGTGACATGAGCGGTGGCGAGGTCGTAGGGCAGGCCCACGGCCTTCAAATGAGCGGTCACGCGGTCAGCATCCTCCTGCGGGCAGAGGCCAAGCCGCGCGGAATAGCGGAAGGCGAGCGCCATGCCCGCCGCGACGCCTTCGCCGTGCAGCAGCGTGTCGGAAAAGCCCGTGTCCGCCTCCAGCGCATGGCCGAAGGTGTGGCCGAGGTTGAGCAGCGCGCGGCGGCCCGATGTCTCGCGTTCGTCGTCGGCGACGATGGCGGCCTTGGCGCGAACGCTTCGTTCGATGGCATGGACGCGCGCTTGCGCGTCGCCGGCGAGCAGGCGATGGCCGTCGCTTTCGCACCAGGCGAAGAAATCGGGATCGTCGATCAGCCCATATTTGACGACTTCGGCATAGCCGGCGCGGGTTTCGCGCGGGGGCAGGCTGTCGAGGGTCGAAGGATCGATCAGCACCAAAGCGGGCTGGTAGAAGCTGCCGACCAGATTCTTGCCCGCGCGCGTGTTGATCGCGGTCTTGCCGCCGACCGACGAATCGACCTGGGCCAGCAGGGTTGTTGGAAGCTGGATGAAGTGACAGCCGCGCTTCAGGATGGACGCGGCAAAGCCCACCAGATCGCCGATGACCCCGCCGCCCAGCGCGACGACATGGTCGCCCCGCTCGATCTCCAGCGCCAGCAGCGCGTCGAGCAACTGTTCCAGATGGCGCCAGCTCTTGGTCTGTTCGCCCGCCGGCAGGATGATGGGTTCGACCGTCACGTCGCTTGCGCGCAGGGCCGCGTCGAGGCGCGGCAATTGCGCGGCGGCGACATGCGTGTCGGTGACCACCACCAGCCGCCCCTTGCGCGCATGGCGGGACAGAAGATCGCCGGCGCGGTCGAGCGCCCCCTGTTCGATCACTATGTCGTAACTGCGCGCGTCCAGCGCCACGCGGACTAATGCCATGCCGTCAGTTGCTCCATGATGCGCTCCACCGCGACCTCGTGCGGGGCGGCGATGCTCTTCACGTGGATCGGCGCGAGCGCATAGATCGGGTTCCGCGTAGCCGCCAGTTCGGTCAGCACGGCGCGGGGATCCTTGCCCTTCAGCAGCGGGCGGCTGTCGCGCCGCGCCACGCGATCCACCAATATGTCGATGTCGGCGTCCAGCCAGATGGCGGTCGCGCTGTCCAGGATCAGGCGGCGGGTCTCTTCCTGCATGAAGGCGCCGCCGCCGGTCGCGATCACCTTGGGCGCGCCATCCATCAGCCGGGCGATCACCCGCCGCTCGCCGTCGCGGAAATGCGCCTCGCCATAGCGTTCGAAAATCTCCGCCACGCTCATGCCGGCGGCTTTCTCTATCTCCTCGTCCGCGTCGACGAAGCTGAGGCCCAGGCGCGCCGCCAGCCTGCGCCCGACCGTGGATTTGCCCACGCCCATCATGCCCACCAGGACGATAGGGCCACGGCCGGCCTGACTGTCGGGGATTTTGCTGTTTCGCTGCATGGCTTGCGGGGCTATACAGCCAGCCGTCGCAGAGGCAAATCGCATCTTTCCCCCGGACGTCGGGCCTTGCAGGCTCGTCAGCTTAAGCCAAGGATTTATGAAGAATAATCGCAACTTCGGCAGTTTCGATAGCAGTGCGCGCCGCCGCGGCACCCGGTTGCCTGTCATTCCCATCGTCCTCGTCCTGCTGGTCGTCGCCCTGCTCGCCTTCTTCTGGTCGCGCGGCGGCGAACAGCCGCAGCAACGCGTCGAGAAGGTCATTCCCGCAGACAAGCTGGGGCAATAAGGCCGATGCGCTGGCCGCGGGGGAACGCCAGATGGGCGGTGGGCAGCTTCGCGCTCGCGCTGGCGCTGCCCGTCGTCGCGCAGCAGGCGCCCGAATCGCTGCTGCCCCCCGGCTTTGGCGATGCGCCCGAAACGCCAGCGCCGCAGCCCTCCCGCCCGGCCCAATCGTCGCCATCCTCGCCTGCCGCGCCGGCCGTTCCGATGGTGCAGCCGCTGGACACCGGCACATCGGCCGACCTGTCGCTGCTGGACGGCGACAATGCGGCCGAGGAAATGACGCCGGAAGAACTGGCGGCCGAGAAGGCGAAATACGACCTGCCCGATACGGCGCGCCGTTCGCTTGACCGCATCGGACCGCTGACGCCGGAGACGCGCGGCTTCGAATCCACAGCCTTCGGTGCCCAGTCCGGCAGGTATCTGGCGGCGTTGATGCGCGAAACCCATGCGCCCATCGTCTCGCGCTGGGCCTCCATCCTGCTTCGCCGCGCGCTGCTGTCGGCCACCGACACCCCGCGCGACATAGACGGGGCGGACTGGGCGGCCGAGCGCGCCTGGCTGCTGCTGCGCATGGGCGAGGCGGACAGCGCCCGGCTGATGGTGCAGAGCGTCGATTCGGACCGCTTCACGCCGCGCCTCTATGCGGTGGCGATGGAAACCTATCTGGCGACCGCCGATCCGGCCGGGCTGTGCCCGCTGTCGGAAGGCGCGCTGCGCACCAGCAAGGCAGCAGGATGGGCCATGACCCGCGCCATCTGCCCCGCGCTGTCGGGCGATCAGGGGACGGCGAGCGGCGCGCTCAACCAGGTGCAGCGGCGCGGCGAGGTGCGCGGCGTCGATTACCGGCTGGCGGAAAAGGTGGTGGGCACCGGCTTCAACGCACGCCGTTCGGTCAAGATCGAATGGACCGGGGTCGATCGGCTGACGTCATGGCGCTACGGCCTCGCCACCGCGCTCAATGTGGAAATTCCCGAACCGCTCTATGCGACGGCGGGGAGCCATGTCCGCGCCTGGGAAGCGCGCGCGGCGGCGCTGTCGCCAATGCGGCGGCGGCCGGGCGTCGACATCGCGGCGCGGCTGGGGGTCTTTTCCAGCGCCGCGCTGGTGGGCTTTTACGGACAGATGGGGACGGAGGGCGATCCGCCGGCGGACGTGGCCGACCGGGTGGAAGCCCTGCGCACAGCCTATTCCGGGGCGACCGTGGGCGATCGGATCGTCGGCATGCGCAGTTGGTGGCAGGACAATGCGCACCCCGATTATGTTGGGCTGATCGCCACCGCCCGCGCCGCCGCCGCGTTGCCCGTCGCGCAGACCGATGGGCAGGATGCCGCCAATCTGGTCGCGTCGATGCTCACGGCCGGCTATGATCGCAATGCGGCACGGTGGGCGCGCGCCATCGGCCAGCTGGACGGCGCAGGGGCATCGCAATTCTGGGCCTTGCTGGCGGTCGGCGCGCCCAGCCCGGTGGTGGACATGGGCAGCGGTCGCGTCTCTTCCTATATCGAGGAGGCCGGCGCGGCGAAGGGACGGATGCTGATCGCGGCGCTGGCGGGCCTGTCGCGCCTGTCCGCCGGCGACGCGCAGTCCCTGGCGCAGGACAATGGCGTGCCGCTCGCCGCCGACAGCCGCTGGGCGCGCGCCATCGGCGCGGCGGCGCAGCGGGGCGAGAAAGCGACCGTCGCGCTGCTGGCGGCGGTGGGCATGCAGGGGAACGACTGGTCGAAGCTGCCCCCCGGCCATCTCTATCATATCGTCGCGGCGCTGCATCGCGTTGGGCTGGATCCCGAAGCGCGGATGATCGCGGCAGAGGCGATCAGCAGGACTTAAGGTGCAGGAAGACGCCGCCCTGATCGACCGCTTCCTCGAAATGATGGCGGCGGAGCGCGGCGCGTCGAGGAATACGCTGATCGCCTACCGGACCGACCTGGCCGGGGCGGCGGCGCTGGTCGGCGGACTGGTGGCTGCGGACAAGGATGCGCTGGCTGGCCTGTCGGCGCAATGGGCGCCGCTCGCCGCATCGTCCGTCGCGCGAAAAGCGTCGGCACTGCGCGCCTTCTACGCTTTTCTGGAGGAGGAGGGGCTGCGCGCCGACAACCCGGCTTCCGCTTTGCCCCGGCCGGTGACGCGACGGCCCTTGCCCAAGATATTGTCCACGGCGGAGGTGGACCGTTTCTTCGCGCTGATCGCGGAACGGATCGATGTCGAGCATCCCGCGCCGCTGGACCTGCGGCTGTCGGCGCTGATCGAGCTGCTCTATGGATCGGGCCTGCGTGCCAGCGAGCTGGTGTCGCTGCCGCGCCGCGCGCTGGCCGCCGATCGGCCCTTCCTGATCCTGAAGGGCAAGGGGGGGCGGGAGCGGCTGGTACCGATAGTAAAGACCCTGGCCGCCGCCGCGGGGATCGCGCCGGAACGGGTCAGCCCGCATGTGCTGCGCCATGCCTTCGCCACCCATTTGCTGGAGGGCGGGGCGGACCTGCGCGCGTTGCAGACGATGCTGGGCCATGCCGACATCGGCACGACGCAGATCTACACCCATGTCGACAGCAGGCGCTTGGTGGACCTGGTCAACCAGCGGCACCCGCTGGCCGGCATGGCGCACCGCGCGGTGCATCCCCGCGTTGACGAGGACGCGCCATCCCCCTAACGCCTTGCGCCATGGTTAGCTTTCTGGAATTCGAAAAGCCGATCGCCGAACTGGAAGCGCGCATCGTGGAATTGCGCGCCACCGCGAGCGTCGGCGACATCAACATCGACGGCGAGATCGCCACGCTGGAAAACCGTGCCGCCAAGCTGCTGGCGGACACCTATGGCAAGCTGACGCCCTGGCAGAAGACGCAGGTGGCGCGGCACCCCGATCGTCCCCATTTCAAGGATTATGTTGCCGGCCTGTTCGACAATTTCATGCCGCTTGCCGGGGATCGCGCCTTTGCCGACGATCAGGCGATCCTGGGCGGTTTCGCGACGCTGGGCGAACGGCGCGTGATGGTGATCGGCCATGAAAAGGGCGACGACACCGCCAGCCGCGTGCGGCACAATTTCGGCATGGCCAAGCCCGAGGGCTATCGCAAGGCGATCCGCCTGATGGAACTGGCGGATCGGTTCGGCCTGCCGGTGGTGACCCTGGTCGATACGTCGGGCGCTTTCCCCGGCGTGCAGGCGGAAGAACGGGGGCAGGCCGAAGCGATCGCGCGATCGACCGAAGCCTGCCTGAAGCTGGGCGTGCCGATGGTGGCCGCCGTGGTGGGCGAGGGCGGATCGGGCGGCGCGATTGCGCTGGCCGCGGCCAATCGCGTCATCATGTTCGAACATGCGGTCTATTCGGTCATCTCGCCCGAAGGCTGCGCATCGATCCTGTGGCGCACGGCCGACAAGGCGAGCGACGCCGCCACCGCCATGCAGGTGACGGCGCAGCACCTCAAAAATCTGGGCGTGATCGACCGGATCGTGCCGGAGCCGATCGGCGGCGCGCATCGCGAGCCGGTGCAGGCGATCGCCAGCCTGGGAACCGCGATAGAGGCGGAGCTGGACGCGCTCGACGGCATGGCCGCCGATGCGCTGCGCACCGACCGTGCCGACAAATTTCTCGCCATAGGGGCCTGAACCCACTTCATTTTCCGGGAACGCCCCGCCATTGTCGCTCGTTGCGAAGGGGTAACGGGAAAGGGTGAGGCGCATGAAGGGTAGATGGGCGCTGGGCGGTGCGGGCGCGGCGTTGATCGCCGCCATCGCCGCGCCGGCGGTGATCGGGCAACAGCGCGCGGTTCGCACCACATCGTCGATCAGCGCGCAGGATAAGGCGAGCGGGGCGAAGCGGCATCCGGAACTGCTGAAGGAATTTGGCGGCGCCTATGCAGGGCCACAGGCGAAATATGTGGAAGGGGTCGGCCGGCGCATCGCCGTCCAGTCCGGCCTGTCCAACGCACAGGGCGATTTCACGGTCACCTTGCTCAATTCCCCCGTCAACAACGCCTTCGCCATTCCCGGCGGCTATGTCTATGTGACGCGGCAATTGATGGCCCTGATGAACGACGAGGCGGAACTGGCCGGCGTGCTGGGCCATGAGGTCGGCCATGTCGCGGCGGAACATGGCCAGCGCAGGCAGAAAGCGGCCCAGCGCAACGCCATTGGCGGCGCCCTGCTGGGGGTGCTGGCGGGGGCATTTCTGGGCGATTCCGGGCTGGCCGGTATCGTGCAGAAGGGCATCGGCACAGGGAGCCAGCTGCTGACCCTCAAATTTTCGCGCACGCAGGAATATGAGGCCGACGACCTGGGCATCCGCTACCTGGCGTCCGCCGGTTACGATCCGCGCGCGCTGTCGGACATGCTTGCCTCTCTGGCCGCGCAGAGCAGTCTCGACGCACGGGCGGCGGGCAGCGCCCGGTCCACGCCGGAATGGGCAAGCACCCATCCTGACCCTGCGTCTCGCGTGACCCGCGCGGCGCGGGCGGCCGATGCCACCCGGGCCAGCGGGACGGCGCGCAATCGCGACGCTTTCCTCAACGCATTGGACGGTGTGCTTTATGGCGACGATCCCAAGCAGGGCGTGATCGACGGCAACCGCTTCCGCCATCCGGACTTGCGGCTCAGCTTCACCGCGCCCAGCGGCTTCGGCATGGAAAATGGCGCCGACGCGGTTTCCATCACTGGATCGGGCGGGCAGGCGCAGTTCGGCGGCGGCGCTTACGGCGGCGACCTTGCCGGCTATATCGACGGCGTCTTTGCTCGGCTGGGCGGCGGCAAGGGCGGCGTGCCGCAGGGCGAGGTGCAGCGCACCACGATCAACGGCCTGCCCGCGGCGTGGCGCACCGTGCGCGCCTCGACCCAGTCAAGCCAGGTCGATGCCACGGTCTTCGCCTATGATTTTGGCGGCGGGAAAGCCTATCACTTCCTTCTCATCACGCCGGCCGGGCGCGGGATTGGCCCCTTTGTGCCGATGGTCGAATCGATCCAGCGCCTCTCCGCGCAGGACGCCGCCGCCATCAAGCCGCGCCGTGTCCAGGTCGTGACCGTCAAGGCTGGCGACACGGTGCAATCGCTCGCGAAGCGAATGGCCTATACCGATTATCCGGTGGAGCGGTTCGTGACGATCAACGCGCTCGCCGCCAACGCCACGCTGCGGCCGGGGCAACGGGTCAAGATCGTCGGCTGGTGACGGAAACGCAAAAGGGCGGCGGACTTTCGTCCACCGCCCTTGTGTCTTTGCAACGGTGCGGAGCTTACTTCAGGTTGCCCGACACGTTGTTGAAGGTGCCGCTCAGACGGCTGCCCAGGTTGCTCATCGCGCCGATGGCGGCGACGGCGATCAGAGCGGCGATCAGGCCGTATTCGATCGCGGTTGCACCCTTTTCGTTCTTCAGCATCTTACGCACGAACTTCATGCTACGTCTCCTTGGAATACCAAATACAGCGTTAAAAATACCCGGCCGCCCCGACTGGAAATTGGTGGTCAGCAACAACGGAAATAGAGGGGTTCAGTTGAGAAAGACTTAATGCCGCGATCCAATTGTCAAAGTTTGATGGTTAATGGGAACTTACTTCTGTTGCGACATTGTTCCACATGCCGACGGTCTTGCTTGCAAGCTTGTTCAACGCTGCAAGCATAGCCAGCACGATCAGCGCGACGACCAGCCCATATTCGACCGCAGTCGCGCCCCGGCTGCACCGCATGAGGCTTGAGCGGGCCAGAAACCGTAGAAGGTCGCGCATCATTTTCCCCGTTTCGGTGCAGACAGTCCCCTGGAGCCATGTAAAGGAGGCAGGGTTAACAAAGCCCTGTGATCTGGAGCGTTATGACTGATTTTTCCCCCCTCTTCGTCGTCGCGGTGGCGTTGGTCGACGCGGACGGGCGCGTGCTGGTCCAGCAGCGGCCGCCGGGCAAGGCCATGGCGGGGCTGTGGGAGTTTCCAGGCGGCAAGGTGGAAGCCGGCGAAACGCCGGAGGCGGCGCTGGTCCGTGAACTGGAGGAGGAACTGGGCATTCGCACCCACGCCAGTTGCCTGGCGCCGGCGACCTTCGCCAGCGAACCGCTGGGCGACAGGCATTTGCTGCTCTTGCTCTATGTCTGCCGCAAATGGCAGGGGGTGCCGGAGGCGCGGCATGCGACGGCGCTCAAATGGGCGCGGCCTGCGCAACTCTATGCGCTCGACATGCCTCCCGCCGACCTGCCGCTGATCGGCCTGCTGGAGGCGTTGCTATAAAAGGGATGCGCGGTGCGGTCCGGCAGGAGTGGCGACCCGGACGGGCCGCCAACAAGCCCGGTCAGTCTTCCTTGGCCTTGCTCTGCAACTGCACATAATTCTGGATGCCCATACGTTCGATCATCTCGAACTGGGTTTCCAGCGTGTCGACATGCTCTTCCTCGCTTTCGAGGATATATTGAAACAGGTCGCGGCTCACATAGTCGCGGATGGATTCGCAATAGGCGATCGCGTCCTTGAGCACCGGCAGCGCTTCATATTCCAGCTCGAGGTCGGCTTTCAGGATTTCCTCGACGCTCTCGCCGATCTTCAGCCGCCCGAGCAGCTGGAAGTTGGGCAGGCCGTCAAGGAAAAGGATGCGTTCCGCCAGCTTGTCGGCATGCTTCATCTCGTCGATCGATTCTTCATATTCGAACTTGGCGAGCTTCTCGACGCCCCAGTGATTGAGCATGCGGTAGTGGAGGAAATATTGATTGATCGCGGTCAGCTCGTTCTTGAGCACCTCGTTCAGAAATTCGATGACCTTCGGGTCGCCCTTCATGGCGTTATACTCCGGCGATTGGGGAACGGCCGGACCATAGCCTTTCGACGCAGGGCTGTTAAGCTGAAAAGCCTTGGAAATCCGCGATTTTTTGGGGCGCTATTGCGTGGTGATCGCGGCAATTCCCTGCGGATGCTTCGCAATCCTGTCAGGCGGAGGCGCGTTCGGCCGCGATGATGGTGCGGGCGAAGGACACGCACTGGCCGCATTTGGGACGGCGGCCGAACTGGGCATAGGCGCTGCACGGCGTATCCGCGCCGTTGCGTGCGGCTTCCCGCACATCCTTTTCCCGAAGCGCGTTACAAACGCAGACGACCATCGTGATGCTTCTCCTGTCGCAACGGAGATAGCGTGGATGATAATGGGTCGCAATAGTAGAATCAGCTGCTCCTGCGAATCTTTTGCGTCTTGCCCGAGGAGAGGGTGCGCCACAGCCATTCCGCGGGGCCGAAGGCGAAATGATCCGCCCATGGTTTGGACCACAAGAGCATGAGTGCCCAGCCGCCCAGCACGAACAAGGGCAGCAGCGCCGGCCGGACATGGGCGAACAGGCCGAGCCCCCAGCCATAGAAAAGCGCGGTCATGACAAGGCTGGTGCCCAGATAGTTGCTGAGCGTCATGCGCCCCACCGCCGCGAATCGCGCCACATAAGGGCTGGGCGCATGGCGCGCGAGCAGCCACAGGATCAGCGCCGCCCAGCCGACCGTCAGCGGGATGCGAAAGGGCAGCGACCAGGCGAGCGCCACGCCATAGGCGGGCAGGGGCGCGAAGCCGCTCGCCACGACCCACAGCGCCATCGCCGCCATCGGCGGCAGTCCGATCAGGAAGCAGTGCCGGGCGGTGCGCCGATACTGGTCGGCATCCCAGCCGCCTGTCAGGAACCCGCCCTTCAGCATCGCCATGCCGAGCAGCATGAAGCCCAGCGTTTCGAAGGCGTTGAACAGGAAGCCCCACAGCCATTCGCCGGGGAACGCCGCCGCCTTCATGGCGAGGATGCCGGTGAAGCCGCCGCGATAGGTCGCGATTTCGTGCAGCGTCGCCGGGCTGGCGGGATCGCTGAGCGCGCGCATGAAGCTCTGGAAGCCCTCGCGCGTGGCGGCGCTGGCATCGGGCGCTGCCGCGGCGCTTCCCCACAGATAGAGGCTCGCGATGAAGGCGGCCATCAGCAGAAACTGGACCAGGAAGCAAAGAAAGGCGCGCTTGACCAGCGCCAGCGGTTCCAGCCCGACGAAGAGCAGCGCGAACAGGCCGACAATGGCGTAAATGCGCAATATGTCGCCCCACCAGAGCAGAAAGACGTGCGCGCAGCCGATGACGAACAGCCAGGCCAGCCGAATCATCTGGGTCCGCCGCCCGTCGCGGCCGGCCATTTCCTCCTTGTCGATCAGCAGCAGCATGGACGCGCCGAACAAAAGGGCGAAGAGGCCGCGCATCTTGCCGTCCACCAGGATCAGGCTGACCGCCCAGAAGGCGATGTCCCCTGGCGAAAGCGATCCAGCGATCGCGGGGTTGAAATAGGCGCTCTGCGGCAGGGCGAAGGCGGTGATGTTCATCCACACTATGCCAAGCACGGCGCAGCCGCGCAGCACGTCCATGGCGGGAATGCGGGGGGAAGCGGTCATGCGACGATATTTTCCTGCTTCGGCCGGGAGGGCGGGCGCTCTTCTGACGCGCCTAGAGCCTTTTCATCCGGCGTGAAAAGGGCCTTGTGCTTCATCGCCGCATTTTCCAAGGCGAGTGCATGACCCGTCAACCCGCCCTGATCCAGCCATGATCGACGCGCGCAAGCAGCGGATCAGCGACGCATTCGGCGCGGCGGCCCCGCATTATGAGGCGCATGCCGGGCCGCAGCGCTTCGCCGCGGCGCTTGTCGCCGATCTTGCCCGGCGGCAGCATCCCGGCGGCGCGGCGCGGATATTGGAGATAGGCTGCGGCACGGGCCTGCTGACGCGCGACATCCAGGCGCGCTGGCCCGCCGCGGAACTGACCGCGACAGATATCTCCCCCGGCATGTTGGCGCAGGCGGCGGCGCAGGGCCGGGTGGCCGGCACGTTCCTGACGATGGACGGGGAGGCTCCGGCCTTCGACGGGCCATGGTTCGACCTTATCCTTTCCAGCCTCGCCTTCCAGTGGTTTGACGATCTGTCGGCCGCCATCGCCCGACTTGCAGCACTGCTGCGGCCCGGCGGAAGCCTGATCTTCTCCACCATGGGGCGGGGCAGTTTCGTGGCCTGGCGCGCGGCGCACGACGCCT
The DNA here is from genome assembly GCF_001556865.1 of Sphingobium sp. CCH11-B1. GTDB lineage: Bacteria > Pseudomonadota > Alphaproteobacteria > Sphingomonadales > Sphingomonadaceae > Sphingobium. The sequence continues at coordinate 53,179 of NZ_LSJY01000003.1, forward strand.
GCGGACTGCCATGCGGCGTGCCGCTCTATCCCACGCTGGACGCGTTGCGACCGATGCTGGCGGATCATGGCGACGCCTTCGCCTTCGACGAGGAGGTCGCGATCGAGGGGCGGGGTGCGCGGGCGCTGCTGGCGCATCTCAAGGGGATCGGCGCGGTCGTGCCCGGCGCGGGGCGCCCCCCCCTGTCCGCCGGGCAGTTGCGGCGCGTGATGGACGCCTATGACGCCGCCGGGGGGCAGGATCGCTATCAGCTGCTGTTCGGCCGGGTGACGCGCTGAGACGAGGATTGCGCACCGGCGGCCCCCATGCAATGCGGGAGCGATGACGACCGGATTTTCCCTTCGCCCCGCCGAGGCCGCCGACGTGACGGCGCTGGCGGCACTCAAGCTGGCGGCTTTCCGCGAAACCTTCCTCGACGGGTTCGGCGTGCCCTATCCGCCCGCCGACCTCGCCCGGTTCGAGGCGGAGAGCTATGGCGTGGAGAAGGTGGCACGGGAGATTGCCGATCCCACGCACGCGACATGGGTGGTGGAGGATGGCGGCCGGCTGCTGGCCTATGCCCATGTCGGACCGTGCAAGCTGCCCCATCCGGAGGCCAGCGCCGATCAGGGCGAGCTATATCAGATCTACGCCCTCAACGCCGCGCAGGGGCGGGGCGCCGGGCGCGCGCTGCTGGACGCCGCGCTCGATTGGCTGGGCACGCATATGCCGGGGCCGGTGTGGCTGGGCGTCTGGTCGGGCAACGAACGGGCGCAGGCTGTCTATGGCCGGCGCGGCTTCGAGAAGGTCGGCGAATATGGCTTTCCGGTCGGTGACTGGACCGACCATGAATTTATCTACCGCCGACCCTGATCGTCTTTAGAGTTCGCCGCCCATCAGCGCAGGGAAGAAGCCTTCATGCGCGGCGCGCAGGTCGGCCAGCGGCACGCCGGCGACGGCGTCGCCGCCCACCGTGCCGATCCGCACCGCGCCCGCGACCTGGGCGTCCGGCGCGGTGGTGACGACATAGCGGCCCTGATCCTCGCCAAAGGCGCTTGCAGGGGTGAAGGCGGTGACGGTTTCCGCGCCGATATTGCCGGCCAGCGCCATTTCGGCGATCGCGACCAGCAGCCCGCCATCGGAAATATCGTGGACGGCGCTCGCCGTGCCGTTCGCGACGAGCGTGCGGACGAGATCGGCATTGGCGCGCTCGGCCGCCAGATCGACCTTGGGCGCGTCGCCTGCCTCGCGGCCGGCAATCTCGCGCAGCCAGATCGATTGGCCAAGGTGCGATCCTTCGCCGCCGATCAGCCAGATGGCGTCGCCGGCGGTCTTGAACGCGACCGTCGCCATGACGTCCACGTCCGCTAGCAGGCCGATGCCGCCGATCGCAGGCGTCGGCAGGATGGCCGATCCGCCGCCGGTCGCCTTGCTTTCATTATAGAGGCTGACATTGCCCGACACGATCGGGAAGTCCAGGGCGCGGCAGGCGTCGCCCATGCCGTCGAGGCATCCGGTGAGTTGCGCCATGATCTCGGGCCGCTGGGGATTGGCGAAGTTCAGGCAGTTGGTGACGGCGAGCGGGGTCGATCCGACCGCCGACAGGTTGCGATAGCATTCCGCGATGGCCTGTTTGCCGCCTTCATAGGGATCGGCATAGCAATAACGCGGCGTGCAATCGGTGCTGATCGCGATGCCCTTGCGCGTGCCATGGACGCGCACGACCGCCGCGTCGCCGCCCGGCCGCTGCACCGTGTCCGCGCCGACCATATGGTCATATTGTTCCCATATCCACCGCCGGCTGGCGATGTCGGGCGAGGCCATGAGGGTCAGCAGGTCCGCGCCCACATTGGCGCTTTGAGGCAAGTCGCCGAGCGGTTCCACCTTGGCCCAGGCCTTATAGTCTTCGCGCGACAGCGACGGCCGGTCGTAGAGCGGGGCGTCGTCGGCCAGCGGCGCGAGCGGGATGTCGCACACCGTTTCGCCCCGGTGGACCAGCACCATGCGGCCCGTGTCGGTGACATGGCCGATGACCGCGAAGTCCAGCTCCCACTTGCGGAAGATCGCCTCGGCAAAGCCTTCCTTGCCGGGCTGCAGCACCATGAGCATGCGCTCCTGGCTTTCCGACAGCATCATTTCATAGGCGGTCATGCCGGTTTCGCGCTGCGGCACGTCGTCCATGTTGAGCTGGATGCCGACGCCGCCCTTGGACGCCATCTCGACGCTGGAGGAAGTGAGGCCCGCCGCGCCCATATCCTGAATGGCGACGATGGCGTCCGACGCCATCAGTTCCAGGCACGCCTCGATCAGCAGCTTTTCGGTGAAGGGGTCGCCCACCTGCACGGTCGGCCGCTTTTCATCGCTGTCCTCGCCGAAGTCGGCGGACGCCATGGTCGCGCCATGGATACCGTCGCGGCCGGTCTTGGACCCGACATAGACGATCGGATTGCCGACGCCCGACGCCGCCGAATAGAAGATCTTGTCCGTGTCCGCGACACCCACGGTCATGGCGTTGACCAGGATGTTGCCGTCATAGGCGGCATGGAAATTCACTTCTCCGCCCACGGTCGGCACGCCCACGCAATTGCCGTAGCCGCCGATGCCGTGCACCACGCCGCTGATGAGGTGGCGCATCCTGGGATGATCGGGCCGGCCGAAACGCAGCGCGTTCATGTTGGCGATCGGCCGCGCGCCCATGGTGAAGACGTCGCGCAAGATGCCGCCCACGCCCGTCGCCGCGCCCTGATAGGGCTCGATATAGCTCGGGTGGTTGTGGCTCTCCATCTTGAAGATGGCGGCCTGACCGTCACCGATATCGACCACGCCCGCATTCTCGCCGGGGCCGCAGATCACCTGCGGGCCGGTGGTCGGCAGCTTCTTGAGATGGATGCGGCTCGACTTGTAGCTGCAATGTTCCGACCACATGACGGAAAAGATGCCGAGTTCGGTCAGGTTCGGCTCGCGCCCGAGCGCATGGAGGACGCGATCATATTCTTCCGGGGAAAGGCCATGTTCGGCGACGATTTCCGGGGTGATTTGGGCGGCGGTGCTGGACATGCCCGCGCCTTTAGCGGCGGCACGGCGGAAGGGCAATGGCGGGCAGGCCCGCGCAAGGGCGCGCGAGGCGCAAAAAAAGACCCGCCCGGAGGCGGGTCATGCTAGGGGGCCGGGAAACAGGGTCAGTCGGCGGCGTCTTCCACCGCCTTGCCCGCGCTCTGCACGTCGCGGCCAGCGCCTTCGACGGTGTTGCAGGCGGCGACCATCAGCGAACCGGTAAGCAGCAAAGCGGCCAGGATCTTCTTCGTCATCGAAAACCTCCTCAAAAACGGACGAACGGAAGAACCCGCGCCGGCAGCTTCCGTTCCGCGACCGAAAAGAATAAAGAATTCAGCTATTTGGAGGGCCAAAAAAGTCTGAGCCCGGAACGCGTCGGGGGGGGGAGACGTTCCGGGCTCATATTTTGCGGATAGCAAGAGCGGGGGCAAAAGATTTGCTATCCGAATTGTAGAACCCGCAAAGCGCCAAAAGGGTTCCGGCGCGCGGCATAAAAAATGCATTTTTATTGTCGAATGATTGCAGGCACTTCGCTGGTTATAGCGACGTTCACCGAAGAAAATCAGATCAGGGGCCGGCCGCTGTTGCGATATTCCGGGCGTATGGTCGATTGGGGCAGGCCGTCCTGCGCGGGCAGAGGGACCGGCGCTGTCCATCCGGCCGGTGCGGACGGCGAAATCGACGGCAGGGACGGAAGCGGCGGCGCGACCGCGCCGGCTATCATTTCCCGCGGCATTTCCGGCGGCGCGACCGGGCTTGCCGGCCAGGATGTGCGCGCCGGCCCCGACAGGCTTTCATAGCCCCGATAGACGGCATTGAACGCCGCCGCCGACCCGTTGAGGCCGGGATTGCGATAAAAGATGTGCGCACCGATCACCGCCACCGGCCGCAAGCTGGACGACCAGTCCGGCCGCACCGCCAGCGTGTGATAATGGGTCGCAAGGCCCACCGGCGCATAGACATGGCCGGCCAGCGCATCCTGCGCGATGCGGCGCGCGCGGACCCAGGCCGACGGCAGGAGAGGGCGCGCCATCGATCCGTCGCAGCTGAAGCTGAACTGGCACCGATAGTCCGCCCGTTCCGATCCCTGATAGACCACGCCGCATATGCTGCCCGGCCATAGCGGATTGCGCACACGGTTGAGCACCACCTGCGCCACGGCGCGCTGCCCGTCCTCCGGTTCGTTGCCCGCCTCATAATAGACGGCCGATGTCAGGCAGTTGAGCGCGCGATAGCGGTCGAGCGCGGTCAATCCCTGAAAGCGGGTGGAGGGCGCGGCATCGACGCTGTCCAGCCCCAGCACATGCTGCGATCGCAGCGTATCGGCGCCCGGCACGGGATCGAAGGCGCCTTCCGCGAAGAAGAAGGCGGAACCGGGGAAATTGTCGCCCGGCTGTTCCGCAGGGTCGATCGCCGCCGCCGACGCCTTGCCACCCTGCAGCAGGTCAAGCGGCGCGGCGGTGATGAATCGCGGCGCGACCAGCGCCAGCAGGGCAGCGAGCAGGATCAGGCCCCGGCCCGTCCATGTGCCCCGCCAGCCCGCACCGCCCGCTTCCAAAGATCGCCTGCCTTCGCGCATGTCGCTCCCGCCACGGCGTCGCATCGCCGCCTGAAAGCGCGCCCTACATCAGTTCGGCCGGGATTGCCTTACCCCTTTCCTGACTGTGCCGCTGTGGGACGGCCGGGATCGCAAAGGTTAAATGCAGCCTTTGTCGGTTCCATCATTCGCTTGCTTGGCAAAGGGTGGCGGGGTCCGCTATGCGAAGCGCCATGCTGCTTCACCCTGATAGCCTCTCGCTCATCGGCAACACCCCGCTGGTGCGTCTCGCCGGCCCGTCGCGGGAAACCGGCTGCGACATCTACGCCAAATGCGAATTCGCCAATCCCGGCGCCTCGGTCAAGGATCGGGCTGCGCTGTTCATCGTCAACGACGCCGAGGAAAAGGGGCTGCTCAAGCCCGGCGGGACGATCGTCGAGGGGACGGCAGGCAATACCGGCATCGGCCTGGCCCTCGTCGCCAATGCCAAGGGCTATCGCACGATCATCGTCATGCCCGAAACGCAGAGCCGGGAGAAGATGGATACGCTGCGGGCGCTGGGCGCGGAACTGGTCACGGTGCCGGCCGCCGCCTATTCCAACCCCGGCCATTTCGTCCACACCAGCCGCCGCATCGCGGAAGAGACGGAAAATGCCGTCTGGGCCAACCAGTTCGACAATATCGCCAATCGCAAGGCGCATATCGTCGGCACGGCCGAGGAGATATGGACGCAGATGGAGGGCCGGGTCGACGGCTTCACCTGCGCGGCGGGCACCGGCGGCACGATCGCGGGCGTCGGCCTTGGCCTCAAGGCGAAGGACGAAGGCATCACCATCGCGCTCAGCGATCCGCACGGCGCGGCGCTCTTCAACTATTATGCGCATGGCGAGTTGAAGGCGGAAGGCAGTTCGGTCGCCGAAGGCATCGGGCAGGGGCGGATTACCGCCAATCTGGAAGGCGCGCCCATCGACACGCAGTTCCGCATCGCCGACGAGGAGGGGCTGCACTGGGTCAGTCGCCTGCTGAGCGAGGAAGGGCTGTGCCTGGGCCTTTCGTCCGGCATCAACGTCGCGGGCGCGGTCGCGCTGGCGAAGCAGCTCGGCCCCGGCAAGCGGATCGCCACGATCCTGTGCGACACCGGCTTTCGCTACCTCTCCACGCTCTACAACCGGCAGTGGCTGGAATCTAAGGGCTTGACCGTCTTCCCCTGGCTCGCGCAAAATGGCTGATTGCCGGTATGGTTCGCGGCTGAGAGGGAAGACAGGGTTGCATGGCTGAAACACCCCGCCGTCAGGAAGGGTTGCAGCGCGTCCAGATCGGCCTCACCGGGCTGGCGGGCGTCGTGCTGCTCGTGGGCCTGGCGAACATCGTGATCGAAAAGGCGCGGCTGGACGACGCCGCCTCGCCGCCGCCGGTCGTGCCGACGCTGACCCAGAATGCCGTCTCGCCTAAGGAGCCGCTTGCGGAACTGGGCGTTCAGCCCGCGCCCGAGCAGGCGCCGATCGTGCCTGACCTGCAGCCCGATCCCAATATTCGCAAGCCTATGGATAGCGATCCCGCGCAGCAGCAGAACTGACGCGATGAGACCGGAGCCGGAGCGCCGCCGGTGAAGGCGGCCTGCATGCGATTCCTCCGGCTCTGGCTGCCCTCGCTGCTCCTCTTCCTCGCCGGATTGCATCGGGCATGGCTGACGGGGCAGGCCGATCCTTTCGACTGGTCTGTCCCGACCGCCCTTGTGCTGGTGGTGACTGGCCTGCTCGCGGCGCGGCGCGGATGGGCCATGCTCGTCTGGACGGCGCTGGGCAGCGCGGGGACGGTGCTGCTGTTTTGCGCACGCGCCTCTGCCCGCCCGCCGGAGTTGCACGATGCAGCGGCGTTGCTGGCCATTGGCCTGCTGTCGGTTCTGGGCGGCGCATTTCTGCGTCGCGCGCCAGGGACGGCGGGTCGGGCCGGGCACCTCAAGGCCATGCCGTCAGGCGTCCTGATGCTGGGGATCGCCGCGCTGCTGCTCTGGCGCGGTCCGGCCCAGCCGCTGCGCCCCGTGGCAGAGCGGCCCGCACTTGCCGTCATCACGGCGCTTCCGCTGTTCTGGGAGGAGATGGGACGAGGCGGTCCGCGCGATGCGCCGATCGTCACGATCCTGCGGACGCGCTTCACGCTGGTGCCGCTGGACGATCCGCAGCAGCTTGTGCAAACGAACGCGCGCCGCCTGCTGCTTGCCCAGCCGCGCGCGATGACCGCCGCGCAGATGGTGGCGCTGGATGCCTGGGTCCGCGACGGAGGAATCGCGCTGGTGCTGGCCGATCCGCTGCTACGCTGGCCGGGCGGGCTGCCGCTGGGCGACCGCCGCCGCGCGCCGCCGGTCAGCCTGCTGGGGACGGCGCTGTCGCATTGGGGATTCGATCGCGGCGGACATTTCCAATCGTCGGAAATCCGCCATTTCATGCCCGATGGCGCGCTTGTGACCATAGCGGGGGCGGAGCTGCGCGGCCGCGCCCTGATGGTCGAACGTCGGGTGGGGAGAGGGACCGTCCGTCTGGTCGGGGACGCCGATCTGCTGGATGACCGGCTGTGGCTGGCCGAGCCTGCACGGCCGCTCGACCCGCGCCTTTGGAGCGCGGACACGCCCGCGCAACTGGTGCGCTGGCTGGGCGGGGACATGCCGTCCGAGCGCCGCTGGATGCATACGCCGGCCGATGTGGTCGCCGCGCTGCGCTGGGTCGTTGGCGTCGGGATTTTCTGGGCGATGCTGGGAACGGTGCTGCCTGGCCGGGTGGAACCGGGTATGCGGCTGGGAACAAAAAGGGAAAACAAGCCGCTGAAATCAGGAGAAAACGACTGATCCCATTTTTCACCGGCTTTTCCCATCCTCTCCCAAAAAATCCCTTCACAGCCACCCCGATGCTTGGTACACAAACCGCATTGGGGTTCTAAGGCGTTGATCAGTTCCGTGGCGTGGGCTCGCACAGGCGATTCCGGCGGCGGGAAGTCTTTGCCCCAAGGAAATAAGGGGCCTGTTCCAGCGTGTCGGACGTCATTCTCTATTCGGGCAACGCGTTCAGCGTCGCGGACGGCAAGGGCCGTTTCGTGCTGCCCCTGGAGATGCGCAAGCTGGTCGCCCAGGCAAGCGGCGGCCAGAACCGCCTCTGCCTGTCGATCCATATGGACAATGGCTGCGCCACCGGCTTTGGCCTGTCGCACAAGCAATATCTGTTCGACGAGGTCGAGAAGCTGGAGCGTCAGGCCTATGATGCCGGGCGCGATTTCAACGCCGATCTGGAGCGCGAGAACCGCCTCGGCACGATCGAGGATGTCAATTTCGACGATGGCGGCCGTTTCTTCCTGCACCCCGATATCAAGGAAGAGGCCGGAATCGACGACGCGATATTTTTCTATGGCGTCGGTCGCTATTTCCAGATCTGGAAGCCCGAGGCGCTGGTCGCAAGTCCCGACCGACCCGCGCTGATTCGCAACAAGGTGAAGCGCTGGATCGAAGCGCGTGCTGCAGGGGCGACGAAGTGAGCGCGCCCGCTTCCGCTGCCCCTGCGCCCCATGTCTCCGTCCTGCTCGATGAAGTCCTCGCCGCCCTCGCCATCGCCCCGGGCGAGGTGCATGTCGACGGCACATTCGGCGCGGGCGGCTATGCCAGCGCCATGGCCCGCGCCGGCGCGCGCGTCTTCGCTTTCGATCGCGACCCCGATGCGATCCGCGAAGGGCAGGCAGTGGCGGATGCCCATGGCATCACGCTCATCCCCGGCGAATTTTCGCGGATGGACACGCTGCTGGCGGAGCGCGGCGTCGGCCAGGTGTCGGGCGTCACGCTCGACATCGGCGTGTCCTCCATGCAGCTCGACCGGGCGGAGCGCGGCTTTTCCTTCCAGTCGGACGGCCCGCTCGACATGACGATGGCGCAGGACGGCATGAACGCCGCCGATTTCCTCAACACCGCCCCGGAAGAGGAGATCGCCGACGTCATCTATCGCTATGGCGAAGAGCCGCGATCGCGCCGGGTTGCCCGCGCGATCGTCGATGCGCGCCCGCTGGAGCGGACCGGCCAGCTCGCCGCCGTCGTGCGTCGCGCCCTTGGGCATAAGCCGCATGACAAGAAGGATCCCGCGACTCGCACCTTCCAGGCGATCCGCATCCATGTGAACCGCGAACTGGAGGAACTGGAGCGCGGGCTGGAAGCGGCCGAGGCGTTGCTGGAAGAAGGCGGCCGGCTGGCGGTCGTGACCTTCCACAGCCTGGAAGACCGCATCGTCAAGCAGTTCCTGCGCAACCGCAGCGGCGGGGAAGGGGCGGGATCGCGCCACATGCCCCAACGTGCCGACGGTCCGCCGCCCACCTTCGCCAGGCCTGCCAAGGCGGTACGCCCCGGCGAGGCCGAGCTGGCGCGCAACCCCCGCGCCCGTTCCGCCACGCTGCGTAGCGCCGTCCGCACCGCTGCACCCGCCCCGTCGTCCTCCTCCGCCCGGAGTGCCCGCGCATGATCGCCGTCAAGAGGTTGCAGAGCCTGATCTGGGTGATCCTGGTCGCGCTGGGGGCGCTCGGGGCCTATATGGTGTCGCTGAAGGTCGCGACCGAGCGCAACGAGCTTATGAAGGTGCGCGCGCAGATCGCCCGGGCGAAGGCCGACATCCGATACCTGGAAACGGAATTCAGCGCCCGCGCCTCCATGCGGCAGCTGGAAAGCTGGAACCAGCACGACTTCCTCTATGCGACTCCGACCGCGCAGCAATATCTGGGCGGGGAACAGGCGCTGGCCCATCTGGACGGGGTCCAGCCCAACGGCCCCGATTATGTCGCCCCGCCGGTCATGGTCGCAATGGTGCAGACCCCGGCCGACCTGCCCGCCGCCACGCAGAAGGCGCCGGAAAGCCCGGCCGCCGCCCAGATCCGCAGCGACATCGCCGTGATCCGCGAAGCCCATGCCGCCGACAATGTCGACAAGCTGCCCCGGCCCGCCCGGTCCACCCCGGCCAATCAGGCCAAGGCTGACGCCGACCTGTCGCGACCCAATCCGATCGCGCGCAAGGCGGAGCGGATGGCGATGCTCGACGCCAAGCTGCTGGACGACAGCACTCTGGGGGACCTGACCGCGAAGGCGGCTCGCGAAAAGCGCAAGGAGGCGCGCTGATGGCCACGATCATCGTCCAGCCGGGCGGCCCGCGCGCCGGGCATCAACGAATCGATCTGACCGCGATCGCCCATAACCGGCTGATGCTCCTGCTGCTGATGTTCATGGGCATCACCGCCATCGTGATCTGCCGGCTCCTGTGGGTCGGCATTTTCGCGCATGGCGCATCGGGCGACGACGCCCTGTCCGGTTTCCTGCCGGCCCGCGCGGACATCGTCGATCGCAACGGCGTGCCGCTGGCGCGCACCATGGACGCCTATTCCATCGCGGTGCGCCCGTCGAAACTGATCGGCGAGCCCGCGGAGATCGCGCGCAAGCTGCACGAAATTTTCCCAGATGAGCCGCAGGCCGCCTTTTACAAGAAGCTGACCGGGCGCGGATGGGCCTATCTGCGCCGCCGCGCGCTGCCGGAGGAAGTCGCGGCGGTTAACGCGCTGGGCGAGATCGGCATCGAATTCCCGCGCGAGAAGGAGCGCCTCTATCCGCAGCGCACGTTGGCCGCGCACGTGCTGGGCTTCGCGCCCAACGCGGAGCGGCAGGGCGGCATGGGCGTGGAAGCGGCGTTCAACGACCGGCTGACCGATCCGGCGCAGCGCGGCCGGCCGTTCGCGCTTTCCATCGACAGCCGGGTGCAGGGCGCGCTGGAAAGCGAACTCTACGCGCAGCTAGTGCAAACCCGAGCCAAGGGCGCGGGTGGCATCATCATGGACGCCAATACGGGCGAGATCATCGCCATGGCGTCCCTGCCCGTATTCGACCCCAACAAGCTGCAGAATTATGCGGGCAAACGGTGCAGCGAATCGCCGCTCTGCAACCATATGGTGCAGGCCCGATATGAACTGGGTTCGTCCTTCAAGCCGCTGTCGATCGCGGCGGCAATGGATGCGGGCGTGGTGACCTCCATGAGCAAGCGGTACGATGCGACCGCGCCGCTGCCGATCGGCGGCTTCCGCATCAAGGACGACCACCCTCTCGGCCGCTGGATCAACGTGCCCGAAATCCTGGTGCACAGCTCCAACATCGGCACTGCCCGCATCGCGGACGAAATGGGAGCGGCGCCGCTGCAGAAACTGTTCCGCAGCCTCGATTTCGACCAGCGTGCGCCGATCGAGTTCCATGAGCGCGCGGCCGGCCTGTGGCCGTCGAGCTGGGGCCGCATCACCAGCATGACGACATCCTACGGCCATGGCATCGCGATTACGCCGCTGCATCTGGCGGCGGCCTATGCCGCTCTGGTGAATGGCGGCATCTGGCGCCCGGCCACGGTTCGCAAGCTCGATCCCGATGCCGTGCCCGAAGGCCGCCGAGTCTTTTCCGCAGCCACCAGCGCGCGGATGCGCCAACTGTTGCGGATGATCGTGGCGGCGGGTACAGGGCGTAGCGCCGACGCCAAGGGATTCCGGGTGGGCGGCAAGACGGGTTCCGCCGAAAAGCCCCAGGAAGGGCGCTACAACAAGACTTCGCTGGTGACGACTTTCGCTTCTGCCTTCCCGATGGACAATCCCCGCTACGTCGTGGTCGCGATCATGGACGAGGCGACGGGCCAATATGGCCTGCGCACCGCCGCCTGGACCGCCGCGCCGGTGGTGAAGCGCGTGGTCGAGCGGGTCGGGCCTATGCTGGGCGTCATGCCGGACGAGCAGCGCGACGTCGACATCTCGGACCTCATGCCGCTGCTGCACGGCGACAAGGAGAAGGAATGATGCGCCTCGGGTCGCTGGTCGAGGGGCTGGACGTGGATCTGGCGGAAAGCGCGGGCCTCGATCCTTCCGTCACCGGTTTCGCCATCGATAATCGCAAGGTCGCGCCGGGCACCGTCTTCGGCGCGTTCCAGGGCCTGCGCGTCAATGGCGAGGATTATATCGCCGACGCGGTAAAGGCCGGCGCCGTGGCGGTCGTCGCCCGGCCGGAAGCGAAAGTGGAGGGCGCGCTCCATATCGCCCATGCCAATCCCCGCCGGCTCTTCGCGCGGATGGCCGCGCGCTATTTCGCGCCCTTTCCAGACGCCACGGTCGCCGTCACCGGCACCAACGGCAAGACCAGCACGGTGGAACTCACGCGCCAGCTATGGCGGATGCTGGGGCACAAGTCCGCCTCCATCGGGACGCTGGGCGTCACCACTTCCGTCGATCAGGTGTCCACCGGCCTGACCACGCCGGACATCGTCACCTTCCTCGCCAACATGTCGGGCCTGAAGCGCGAGGGGATCAGCCACGCCGCGTTCGAGGCGTCCAGCCACGGGCTCGATCAGTATCGCACCGAAGGGCTGCCGGTCGTCGCCGGGGCCTTCACCAACCTGTCGCGCGACCATCTCGACTATCATGGCGACATGGACGCCTATTTCGATGCCAAGATGCGGCTGTTCGACGAAGTCGTGAACGCCGATGGCCATGCGGTCATCTGGGCGGACGACGCATGGTCCGACAAGGCGATCCAGCGGGCTACGAAGCGGGGGCTTCGTGTGCTGAGCGTCGGGGTGCAGGGGCAGGCTTTGCGCCTTGCCAACCGCACCCCGACCCAGTTGGGCCAGACGCTGGAGGTCGAGGCGGATGGCAAGGCATACAAGGTCAACCTGCCGCTGATCGGCGCCTATCAGGCGGCGAACGCGCTGACGGCGGCGGGGCTGGTCATCGCGACGGGCGGGGAAACGGCGAAAGTGCTGGAACTGCTCGGCCGGGTGCAGCCGGTGCGCGGCCGGCTGGAACGTGCGGTCATCACGCGGGCCGGCGCGCCGGTCTATGTCGACTATGCCCACACCCCCGATGGCCTGCGCGCGGCGATAGAGGCGCTGCGGCCCCATACGCGCGGGCGGCTGATCACCCTGTTCGGCGCTGGTGGCGACCGCGATGCGGGCAAGCGTCCGCTGATGGGGAAGGTCGCGGCCGACCTGTCCGACCATGTGATCGTGACCGACGACAATCCCCGGTCGGAGGAACCTTCCGCCATCCGCGCCGCCGTGATGGCGGGAGCGCCGCAAGCGGAAGAGATTGGCGGCCGCCGCGCCGCCATCGCCGCCGCCATCGCGCAGGCGGGCGCGGACGACATCGTGCTGCTGGCGGGGAAAGGGCATGAACAGGGCCAGATCATCGGCGACCGGGTGCTGCCCTTTGACGACGTCACCGTCGCGCGGGAGTGCGCGGGTTGATGGACCTTTGGACCTCGGCCGAAATCGCTGAAGCCACAGGCGGCGCCGCGTCGGCGCCGTTCGCCGTTTCGGGCGTCGCCTTCGACAGCCGGGAGGTTGGCCCCGGCGACCTGTTCGTCGCGATGAAGGGCGAGACGACCGACGGACACAGGTTCGTGGACAAGGCGTTCGGGCAGGGCGCGGCCGGCGCCATCGTCAGCGAGGCGGTCGATCATCCCCATATCCTCGTCCCCGACAGCGCCGCCGCGCTGCAGGCGCTGGGCATCGCATCGCGCAGGCGGATGCAGGGCAAGGTGATCGGCGTCACCGGATCGGTCGGCAAGACCGGCACGAAGGAAGCGCTGTTCCTGGCGCTGGACCGGGCCATGCCGGACGCGGCGCACCGGTCGGTCAAAAGCTACAACAACCATGTCGGCGTGCCTTTGAGCCTGGCGCGCATGCCGCGGACGAGCGCCTATGGCGTGTTCGAAATGGGCATGAACCATATAGGCGAACTGGCCGCTCTGACACGGCAGGTGCGGCCCCATGTCGCCATCGTCACCGCGATCGCGCCGGCCCATATCGAATTTTTCGGCACCGAGGAGAAGATCGCGGAGGCGAAGGCCGAGATCTTCGAGGGGCTGGAGCCGGGCGGCACGGCGATCATCCCCTATGACAGCCCGCATGTCGCCACGCTTTACGGCAAGGCCGAGCGGCATGCCACGCACATCCTGACTTTCGGCATGAGCGAGGAGGCGGACGTTCGCGCGCTCGACGTGGTGCCCGCGCCCAATGGTGGCAGCATCGTCACGGCGAAGCTGCCGCAGGCGGAAATCTGCTTCACCGTGGCCGCGCCGGGCGACCATTGGGTGTCGAACGCGCTGGCCGTGCTTGCGGCGGTGGAGGCGGTGGGCGGCGATCTGGCGGCGGCGGGCCTCGCGCTTGCGGAAATGCCCGGCCTTCCGGGAAGGGGCGCGCGCCGTATCCTGCCGGTGGAGGGCGGCGAAGCGCTGCTGATCGACGAAAGCTACAACGCCAATCCGTTGTCGATGGCGGCGACCCTGAAGCAACTGGGCCGCGAGAAGGCGGAGCGGCGCATCGCCATTCTCGGCGGAATGCGCGAACTTGGCGACCAGAGCGCCAGCCTCCACGCCGGCCTTGCCGAGCCGCTGGAGGGCGCGCAGGTCGACTATGCCATCCTCGTCGGCAAGGAGATGGAGCCGCTCGCCAGCGCCCTGGGCGGCGCGTTGCCGCACGCCCATGTGCCCGACACGGCGGCCGCCATCCCCCTTATCCAGACCGAAATGCGCGCGGGCGACGCGATCCTGGTCAAGGGCTCGAACGGGGTGGGTCTCTCCCGCCTCGTCGCCGCCCTTGCCGACGCCGCGCGCGACGGAGATATGAACTGATGCTCTACTGGCTTGCCCAGACGCTTGATTTCGCGGGGGTGTTCAACCTCATCCGCTATTTGTCCTTCCGTGCGGGCGCGTCGATCGCGACCGCGCTGCTCATCGGCCTGCTGATCGGCCCGCGCTTCATCGGCTGGCTGCGCGTGCGGCAGGGCAAGGGCCAGCCGATCCGCGACGACGGCCCGCAAAGCCACCTCGCCAAGCGCGGCACGCCCACCATGGGCGGCCTCATGATCCTGACGTCGATGGTCGCGTCCGTGCTGCTGTGGATGGACCTTTCGTCCATCTATGTCTGGGCCTGCCTGTTCGTGACGTTGGGCTTTGGCGCGATCGGCTTCCTCGACGATTATGACAAGGTGACGAAGGCCAGCCACAAGGGGCTGTCGGGCAAGGCGCGGCTGGCCGCGGAGTTCGCGATAGCGGGGATCGCGGCGTGGATGATCGTGCACAGCCACGGCAACACCGCGCTCTACGTGCCCTTCTACAATGGTCCCGCCATCGAACTTGGCCCCTTCTATTTCTGCTTCGCCGCCTTCGTCATCGTCGCCTTCGGCAATGCGGTGAACCTTACGGACGGCCTCGATGGCCTGGCGACGATGCCGGTCATCATCGCCAGCCTCGCCTTCCTGCTGATCGTCTATCTGGTCGGCCGCGCGGATTTCGCCGAATATCTGGGCATCCCGCATGTGCCGGGCGCGGGAAACCTCGTCATCCTGTGCGGCGCGATCATCGGCGCGGGCCTTGCCTTCCTGTGGTTCAACGCGCCGCCCGCCGCCGTGTTCATGGGCGACACGGGATCGCTGGCGCTGGGCGGCACGATCGGCGTGATCGCGGTCACCGCACATCATGAGATCGTGCTGGGCATCATCGGCGGCCTCTTCGTCGTGGAGGCGCTGTCGGTCATCATCCAGGTCTTCTTCTACAAGCGTACTGGCAAGCGCGTGTTCAAGATGGCGCCCATCCACCATCATTTCGAACAGATGGGATGGGCCGAACCGACCGTCGTGATCCGTTTCTGGATCATCGCCTTCGTGCTGGCGCTTGCCGGCCTCGCCACGCTGAAGCTGCGGTGAGGGCATGATCGTTTCCGAAGCCTTCCGGGGAAAGACCTATGCCGTCCTCGGCCTCGCCCGCTCCGGCCTCGCCACGGTCGAGACGCTGGTGGCGAGCGGCGCGCGCGTCGTCGCCTGGGACAGCCGCGAGGAAGCACGCGCGCTGGTCGAAGGAAAAGCCGAACTGGGCGACCCGATGGAGATCGACCTTGCCGGGTTCGATGGCATCGTCGTGTCGCCGGGCGTGCCGCTGAACCGCCACCCCATCGCGATGCGCGCGCGGATCGCGGGCGTGCCGATCATCGGCGACATCGAACTGTTCGCGCTCGCCCGCCCGACGCTCCCCCCGCACAAGGTCGTCGGCATCACCGGCACCAACGGCAAATCGACCACCACGGCGTTGATCCACCACATCATCGCGCAAGCCGGCCTGCCCACGGTGATGGGTGGCAATATCGGCCTGCCGATCCTCAGCCAGCCCCCGCTGGAGCCGAACCTCAAAGGCGCGGGCGTTTACGTGCTGGAACTCTCCAGCTACCAGATCGACCTGACCCGCAGCCTCGACTGCGACGTCGCGGTGCTGCTCAACATCACGCCCGATCATCTCGATCGCTATGACGGGTTTGCGGGTTATGTCGCGTCGAAAGCGCGATTGTTCGGGATGCAGTCGGCGGGCCATGTCGCGGTGATCGCGACGGAGGACGAACCGAGCCGGTCGATTGCCCGCGGCCTTCATCGGGAAGACGTGACCCAAGTCGCCTCCACGGACATCGACCCGGCCGAACAGCTCGGTTGGCCCGCCTTGCAGGGGCCGCACAACGCGCAGAATGTGGCTGTCGCGGTCGCTGTCGCAAAGGCGCTTGGCATCGACGAGGCGACCATCGGCAATGCGCTCGCCAGCTACGCCTCGCTTCCCCACCGGATGCAGGCTGTGGGCACGCGCAACGGAGTCCTCTACGTCAACGACAGCAAGGCGACCAACCCCGCCTCCACCGCGCCCGCGCTCGCCGCCTGGCCCGCGAAGGATGGCAAGCCCCGCATCCACTGGATCGTCGGCGGCCTTGCCAAGACCGACAATCTGGACGAATGCGCCCCGCACTTCGCCAACATCGCCCATGCCTATACCATCGGCGAAGCGGGGCATATGTTCGCCGATCTGCTGCGGCCGCATATGGCGGTCGACGACAGCGAGATGCTAAGCGCCGCCGTTCGCCGCGCCGCGCGCATCGCCCGGCCGGGCGAGGTCGTGCTGCTATCGCCGGCCTGCGCCAGTTTCGACCAGTTTCGCGATTTCGAAGCGCGCGGGGACGCCTTCGTTGCGGCGGTCGAGGCGCTGGAATAGACGAAGGGCGGCGGGGGCAGGCGCATGAGCAGGGAAGGCGGAACAGGGATGTTCAGACCGGGCGAACTGGTGAGAGGCTTCAAGGGCCGCACCGTCCCGCGTGAGCGGACCGCGCTCGCCATCTGGTTCTGGGAGATCGACCGCGTTCTCCTGTCGCTGATCGTCACGCTGATGGCGATCGGCCTCGTCGCCGTCGCCGCTGCCTCGCCCGTGGCCGCGATCGACCGGTCGACCGCGACGGTCGCGGTCAATCCGCTCATCTATTTCTACCGCCAGCTCATGTGGGTGTTCCTGGGCCTGCCGATCATGCTGGTCATCTCCATGCTGCCCCGGCCGCAGGCGCGGCGGCTGGCCATCTTCTTCTGCGCCTTCTTCTTCCTGATGCTGCTCGCCGTTCCGCTGCTCGGCAGCACGGTGAATGGCGCGAAGCGCTGGATCGACCTTCCCGGCTTCCGTTTCCAGCCGTCGGAATTCCTGAAGCCCGCCTATGTCGTGACCACGGCCTGGCTGTTGTCGCTGCGCGCGAAGGACAAGACGCTGCCGGTGATGCCGCTGACTGGCGCGATGACGCTGCTGATCGCGGCGGTCCTGATGCGCCAGCCCGACTTCGGCCAGACGGTGATCTTCCTTGCCTGTTGGGGGTGCCTGCTGCTGCTGTCGGGGCTGGAGATGCGCTGGATCGCGATGCTGGGCGGCGCGGGCCTCGCGGGGCTGGTCGCGGTCTATATGTTCTACGAGAATGGCCGCCAGCGGATCAACGATTTCCTGGGCATCGGCGTCCAGATGGATACCGGGCCGGACCAGACCGACCTTGCCTTCCGCACCATCACCCATGGCGGCTTCACCGGCGTCGGGCCGGGCGGCGGGCAGAACAAGTTCCGCCTGCCCGAAGCGCATACCGACTATATCTTCTCCGTCATCGGAGAGGAGTTCGGCCTGCTTGCCTGCATCGCCATCGCCTGCGTCTATCTCGCCATCGTCGTGCGCGTGCTGCTGCGCCTGCTGGACGAGGAGGATAACTTCACCATCCTCGCCGCGGCGGGCCTCACGACCCAGTTCGGGTTGCAGGCGATCATCAACATGGGCGTCAATGCGCAGATTTTTCCGTCGAAGGGCATGACGCTGCCCTTTATCAGCTATGGCGGCTCCTCTATGCTGGCGCTTTGTATCGGCGTCGGCCTGCTGCTCGCATTCACGCGGCGCAATCCCTTCATGGGTCGGCACACGGTCGTCAAATGGAGTGGTCGATGAGCATTTCCCGTCACTTCGTCCTCGCCGCCGGGGGGACGGGGGGTCATATGATTCCCGCCCATGCCGTGGCGGAGGAATTGATGGCGCGCGGCCATCGCGTGGCGCTGGTCACCGATGAGCGCGGCGCGAAGATCCCGGGCATCTTCGAAACGGCGCAAGTGCATGTGATGCCGGCGGGCCGCATGACGAAAAACCCCATGAGCTGGCCAGGCGCGCTGAAGGCGATCCTCGCCGGCCGCGCCATGGCCCGCCGCCTCAACGAAACATTCCGCCCGACCGCCGTGGTCGGCTTTGGCGGCTATCCCGCCATGCCCGCGCTGCTTGGCGCGCTGGCGGACGGCGTCCCGACGGCGATCCACGAACAAAATGCCGTGCTGGGCCGCGTCAACCGCCTGCTCGCCGGGCGGGTCAGCGCCATCGCCACCGCCTATCCCGACGTTCAGCGCCTCAAGGACCGATATGCCGGCAAGGTGCATCTGGTCGGCAATCCGGTGCGCGAGGAAGTGAAGCAGCTGCGCGAGGAGGAATTTCCCGCGCTGACCGACGAAAGCGTGTTCCGCGTGCTGGTGATCGGCGGCAGCCAGGGCGCGACCATCCTGTCGAGCGTGGTGCCCGAGGGGCTGTCCATGCTGCCGATCGCGCTGCGCCGCCGCCTTCAGGTGACGCAGCAATGCCGCGCGGAGGACATTGAGCGCGTGCGGAAAGTCTATGCGGAAATGGAAATCCCCGCCGACCTCGCCACCTATTTCAACGACGTGCCCGAAAAGCTTGGCTGGTCCCATCTGGTGATCGCGCGCGCGGGCGCATCGACGCTGGCGGAACTGACCTGCGCGGGCCGCCCGGCGATCCTCATCCCGCTGCCCAGCGCCATGGACGATCACCAGACCGCCAATGCGCGCGAAATGACCGACGCCGGCGGCGCGCGCACGATTCCACAGGCCCGCTTCACCGCGGTCGAACTCGCCAAGCAGATGCAGAAGATGGCGATGGAGCCGGGCGCTCTCCAGAACGCGGCGAAGCGCGCATGGAATTGCGGCCGCCCCAACGCCGCGCGCGACATGGCCGACCTGCTCGAAAGCATCGGCCACGCGCCGATCATGAATGACCCCGTCAAGGTCGGCCCCACGCCGACCACGCTCAATCTCCAGGGAGTTCCCGCATGAAGGGTGTCGGCACCGACATCGGCACGATCCATTTCATCGGCATCGGCGGCATCGGCATGTCCGGCATCGCCGAGGTGATGCATAATCTGGGCTATTCCGTGCAGGGGTCGGACATGGCCGAAGGCTATGTGATCGAAGGGCTGCGGAAAAAGGGCATCAAGGTGATGATCGGCCACAAGGCCGAAAATCTGGGCGACGCTGCCGTGGTCGTCACGTCGACCGCGATCAAGCGCGGCAACCCCGAAGTTGAGCTGGCGCTGGAGAACCGCATCCCCGTCATCCGCCGGGCGGAGATGCTGGCCGAACTGATGCGCCTCAAATCCACCGTCGCGGTGGCGGGCACGCATGGCAAAACCACCACGACCTCGATGGTCGCGGCGCTGCTCGATGCGGGCGGGGTGGACCCGACCGTCATCAACGGCGGCATCATCAACAGCTACGGTTCCAACGCGCGCCTGGGCAACAGCGACTGGATGGTGGTGGAGGCGGACGAGAGCGACGGCAGCTTCCTGCGGCTCGACGGCACATTGGCGGTGGTCACCAATATCGATCCCGAACATCTCGACCATTATGGCAGCTTCGACCGGGTCAAGGACGCCTTCGTCGAATTCGTCGGCAACGTGCCCTTTTATGGCGCGGCGATGCTCTGCCTCGACCATCCCGAAGTGCAGGCGATCCTGCCGCGCGTGCAGGACCGGCGGATCGTCACCTACGGCTTTTCCGCGCAGGCCGACATTCGTGGCGAGAATGTGCAGCCTATTCCCGGCGGCAACCGCTTCGACGTGCAGATCCGCGAACGTGACGGGTCGACCCGCCGGATCGAAGGGATCGAATTGCCGATGCCGGGCCGCCACAATGTGCTCAATGCCATGGCGGCGATCGGCGTGGCGTTGCAGATGGGCATCGACGACGCGACGATCCAGACCGGCTTCGCGAAGTTCGGCGGGGTGAAGCGCCGCTTCACCAAGGTCGGGGAAATCGCTGTCGACGGGGGCGTCGCCACGGTGATCGACGATTATGGCCACCACCCGGTGGAGATCAAGGCGGTGCTCGCCGCCGCGCGCGAGGGCGCGAAGGGGCGCGTCATCGCCGTGGTCCAGCCGCATCGCTTCACCCGGCTGCACGATCTGATGGACGAGTTCCAGCAGGCGTTCAACGACGCCGACATCGTCTATGCCGCGCCCGTCTATACCGCAGGCGAGCAACCGATCGAAGGCGTGGACAGCGCCGCACTGGTCGCTGGCCTCAAGCGGCGCGGCCATCGCAACGCCGCGACCGTGGCGGATGCGGCCGATCTTGCCACGCACCTCGCCGCCGATATCCAGGCGGACGACATGGTCATCTGCCTGGGGGCGGGGGACATCACCAAATGGGCGGCGGGCCTTGCGTCCGCGGTCGCGGGAAAAGCGAAGGAAGCGGCCTGATGTTCGAATTGTTCACCGTTGGTCTTGAGATGCAGAAGCGCATGATCGACGCGCAGATGAAGGGCATCGAAGTCGCGCGCGACATGGTCGAGGCGGCGCAGCGCCAGGTCGAGGTCGGCCGTGCCGCCGGTCAGGCGGGCGAAGCGAACATGCGTGCGATGAAGGGCTGGATGAACCTGTGGGGCTTTCGTTCTTGAGCGAAAGCCTTGCCCTTCCTCTGGTGCGCGGGTCGTTGAAGGCACAGGCTCCGCTTGCGCCGCTCGTCTGGTTCAAGGCGGGCGGGGCGGCGCAATGGCTGTTCGAGCCGCAGGATGCCGACGACCTGTCCGCCTTTCTGCGCGACCTCGATCCGGCCGTGCCGGTGATGGCGCTCGGGCTTGGTTCCAACCTTATCGTGCGGGACGGCGGCGTGCCGGGCGTGGTCGTGCGCCTTGGCAAGCCGTTCGCGAAGGTCGATCGGCTGGACGCGACGACGCTGGCCTGCGGCGGCGGCGCGTCGGGCATCCTGGTTTCCTCGACGGCGCGCGACGCGGGCATTGCGGGCCTTGAATTCCTGCGCTCCATCCCCGGCACGGTCGGCGGCTTCGTGCGCATGAACGGCGGCGCCTACGGGCGCGAGACGCGCGACATATTGGTGGAGGCGCAGGTCGTGCTGCGCTCGGGCGATCAGGTGACGCTCACCAACGCCGATCTTGGCTATACCTACCGCCACTCCATCCTGCCCGAAGGCGCGGTAGTGGTGAGCGCGACCTTTCGCGGCCACGCCGGCGAACCCGCCGCCATCCAGGCCGAAATGGACCGCATCGCCGCCGCGCGCGAGGAAAGCCAGCCGTTGCGCAGCAAGACCGGCGGTTCGACCTTCAAGAACCCGGAGGGGCATAAAGCGTGGCAACTTGTTGACGAGGCGGGCTGTCGCGGTCTGACGATCGGCGGCGCGCAGGTGAGCGAGAAGCACACCAATTTCCTCCTCAATGTTGGTGACGCCACCAGCGCCGATATCGAAGCGCTGGGCGAGGAAGTCCGCCGCCGCGTGAAAGAGAAAAGCGGAATAGAGCTAGAGTGGGAAATCCAGCGCGTGGGCGTGAAAAAATGACTCGTGGTCCCTGGCATGTCGCCGTCCTGATGGGCGGCTGGTCGGCGGAGCGGTCGGTGTCGCTGTCGAGCGGCGAGGGTGTCGCCAAGGCACTGGAATCGCGCGGCCATCGCGTCACGCGCATCGATATGGACCGCAACGTCGCCGTCCGTCTGGCCGAGGCGAAGGCCGATGTCGTCTTCAATGCGCTGCACGGCGTTCCGGGCGAGGATGGTACGATCCAGGGTCTGATGGACCTTATGGGCCTCACCTACACGCATAGCGGCCTTGCCACATCCGTCATCGCCATCGACAAGCAACTGACCAAGCAGGCGCTCGTCCCCCATGGCATCCCCATGCCGGGCGGCCGCATGGTCGAGAGCGAGAGCCTGTTCGAAGGCGACCCGCTGCCGCGCCCTTATGTCCTGAAGCCCGTCAACGAAGGCAGTTCGGTCGGCGTCGCCATCGTCACGGCGGAGGGCAATTACGGCAATCCCATCGCCCGTGACAGCATGGGCCCATGGCGCGATTTCCCGCAGCTTCTGGCCGAACCCTATATCCGCGGCCGCGAATTGACGACCGCCGTGCTGGGCGACGAGGCGCTGCTGGTCACCGAATTGCGGCCCAAGAGCGGCTTCTACGATTTCGACGCCAAATATACCGACGGCATGACCGAACATGTCTGCCCGGCCGAAATTCCCGCCGAGATCAGCGAGGCCTGCAAGGCGATTGCGCTGCGCGCGCATCAGTTGCTCGGCTGCAAGGGCGCGTCGCGCGCCGATTTCCGCTGGGACGACGATCAGGGCGTTGAAGGGTTGTTCCTGCTAGAGGTCAACACCCAGCCGGGCATGACGCCCTTGAGCCTCGTGCCCGAGCAGGCGGCGAAGCTGGGCATTGACTATGCGACTCTGGTCGAGACTATCGTCGAGGAGGCGCTGAACCGCGCCGGGGAGCCACGGGAGGCGGGACAGGCAGATGGCTGAAGCACGGATCAGGCGGGGTGGGACCGCGCGGCTGGGCAGCACCCGCGTCAGCGTGGGCGGCCGGGCGGCGAGGGGCGGCCGGGGACGCGCGCTCAAGCGCCGCAGCTGGCTCGACCGGCTGATCGAACTGCTGCCGGTCAGCGAAGCGACGCTTCAGCGCATGGCGAGCTGGGCGATCGTGGCGATCGTGGGCGGCCTCGTCATCGGCATCGCGGTCTTCGCCGGGGTGCCGGGGATGATGAAGCAGCAGGCGGCCGAGATCGCCGCACGCGCCGGGTTCGAGGTCGACAAGGTCGAGGTGCGGGGCGTCGAGCGAATGGACGAACTGCCCGTCTATAACATCGCGCTTGGCCAGGTGGACCGCTCCATGCTCTCGCTCGACCTGCCGAAGGTGCGCGAGGAGATGCTGAAACTGGGCTGGGTCAAGGATGCGCGCATTTCCCGCCGCCTGCCCGACACGCTGGTCGTCGACATCGTCGAGCGCGATCCGGTGGCGGTTTGGCAGCATGAAGGACAGTTGCACCTGATCGACGTCAACGGCGTCGTCCTGCAGGCGGTGTCGACCAGCGCGATGCCCGACCTGCCGCTGGTCGTCGGTCCGAACGCCAACCGCCAGACCGCCGGCCTTAACAAGCTGATGGAAAATGCCCCGGCCTTAAAGCCCATGCTGGCGGGCGCCACCTGGGTCGGGAACCGACGCTGGGACTTGCGCTTTCAATCGGGCGAGACGCTTTCCCTGCCGGAGGGCGAGAAGGATTCAGCGTCGGCGCTGGTCAATTTCGCGCGGATGGACGGGGTGAACCGCCTGCTGGGGCGCGGCATCGTAAAGTTCGACATGCGCGATCCCGACCGGTTCGTCCTGCGCCTGCCGCAGGGCCGGGTCGAGGAGAAGCCGGCGGACGATGCAAGGCCCGCCGATGTGGGCGAGGAAGGCTGAGGACGATGGCGCAGCCCAAGGTCGAAAAGCTCATCACGGCGGTCGACATTGGTTCCTGGAAAGTGTCGGCGCTGATCGCCGGCCGCACCGACACCGGCGAACTCGCGATCCTGGGCACCGGCCAGCGCGAGAGCCGGGGCGTGCGCCGCGGCTTCATCGCGGACATGGAGCGCACCGAACTGGCCGTGCGCGAAACGGTGGAGCAGGCCGAGCGGGTCGCGGGCACCAATATCGAGGATGTGTGGGTCAGCTTTTCGGGCGGCAGCCTGGTCAGCGACGTCGTCACGGTCGAGCGCGACATGGGCGGCTATCGGGTCGAGCAGGCGGACATCGACGATCTGCTGACAACAGGGCAGCAGGGCATCGACCCTGACGGCCGGGTGGTGCTCCATGCGCAGCCGACCTGCTTTACCATCAACGGCAAGGTTCCGGTCAAAAAGCCGCTGGGGATGCATGCTGACCTGCTCGGCGTCGACATCCATGTCGTGCTGGCGGACGGCGCGCCGCTCGCCAATCTCGATCTTTGCGTGCGCGGCGCGTATCTCAACGTCAATTCGATCGTGGCCTCACCCATCGCCACGGGCCTTGCCTGCCTGTCGGAGGAGGAGCGCGATCTGGGCGTGGCGCTGGTCGAACTGGGCGCGGGCGTCACCAACGTCTCGCTCTATGCCGGCGGGATGCTGGTCGGGCTCCATTCCATCCCGATGGGCGCGTCCGACATCACCGATGACATCGCGTCCGCCTTCGGCATCCGCCGCAGCCAGGCGGAGCGGATCAAATGCTTCTATGGTTCGGCGATGCAGAACCCGCGCGACTTCCGCGAGATGATCGAGATCGCCCCGCCCCATGGCGACGCCGCGTTGCCGGGCCAGGTCGCCGGCCCCAATGCCGAAGGGGGCAAGATCACGCGCGCGGCGCTGGTCGGCGTCATCTGCGAACGGCTGAACCAGATCATGATCGAAGTGAATGCAGCCTTGTCGGGCATGGGGTTCAACTCGACCGGGCGGCAGGTGGTGCTGACGGGCGGCGGCGCTGAAATGAAGGGTGTCGCGGACTATGCGCAGGGGGCGCTGGGCCGGGCGGTGCGGGTCGGCCGGCCAAGAGGCTTGTCCGCCATGCCCGAAGCGCATAGTGGACCGGCCTTCGCGACATTGGCGGGCCTTGCGCTTTACGGCGCTTCCAACCCGGTTGATCTCCGCACCATGGCACCAGCGCCGCAGACGGTTCATCGTCTGGGCGCGCCGATATGGTGGCAACGGATGATGCGCGCGATCAAGACGAACTATTGAACGAAATCGGACAAAGACGAAAATAGCTGGTGAAATCCCCTATTTTCTGGTGTTAACAGTATATGACGGTGTCGCTTCCTGACGAGGAAGCCGAGGGAGCAGTAAATATGAGCATTGAGATCAGCCCGCCTCATGTGGACGAACTGAAGCCGCGCATTGCGGTGATCGGCGTCGGCGGCGCGGGTGGCAATGCCATCGCCAACATGATTGCCGCATCGGTGGAGGGCGTGGACTTCATCGTCGCCAATACCGACGCGCAGGCGCTCAACAGCTCGCCGGCGGAACGCCGTATCCAGCTCGGGCCCCAGATCACCGAAGGGCTTGGCGCAGGGTCGCGGCCGGAAATCGGGAAGGCGGCCGCCGAAGAAACGATCGTGTCGGTCGAACAGGCGCTGGAAGGCGCGCATATGTGTTTCATCACCGCCGGCATGGGCGGCGGCACCGGCACGGGCGCCGCCCCCGTCATCGCCAAGGCGGCGCGCGATCGCGGCATCCTGACCGTGGGCGTCGTCACCAAGCCCTTCACGTTCGAGGGCAATCGCCGGATGAAGTCGGCCGAGGCGGGGATCGAGGAGCTGCAGAAGCATGTCGACACGCTCATCGTCATCCCGAACCAGAATCTGTTCCTGATCGCCAACCCGAACACCACCTTCAAGGAAGCCTTCCAGATGGCGGACGAGGTGCTGCAGCAGGGCGTGCGGTCGATCACCGACCTCATGATCATGCCGGGCCTCATCAACCTCGACTTCGCGGACGTGCGATCGGTGATGGGCGAAATGGGCAAGGCCATGATGGGCACCGGCGAAGCGGAAGGCGACGGCCGCGCGCTCCAGGCGGCGGAAAAGGCGATCGCCAACCCGCTGCTCGACGGCGTGTCGATGCGCGGCGCGAAGGGCGTCATCGTGTCCATCGTCGGCGGCGACGACATGCGCCTGATGGAGGTGGACGAGGCCGCCAACCATATCCGCGAACTGGTCGATCCCGACGCGAACATCATCTGGGGCAGCGCGTTCAACGACAACCTCAATGGCAAGATCCGCGTGTCGGTGGTCGCCACCGGTATCGACAATGATCTGGGCGCGCAGGCGCAGCCGCTGACCCAGCCGTTCAGCTTCGCCAGCCGTCCCGCGGTTTCGGTACCGCAGACCCCGGCCGCCGTGCCGCGCGCATCCGTCACGCCGCCGGCCGCGACCCCGCAGCCCGCGCCGCAGCCCGAGCCCGAGGCGCTGGAACTGGACGTGCCCGAAGCGCCCGCTCCGGTGCAGCCCGCGCCGGCTCCGTTCGCGCCGCCCAAGCCCGCTGCGGTTTTCTCGGACGAAGATCCCGACCAGGACGAACTGGTGCTGGGCGAAGACAGTGCCGAACCCGCCGCGACCGAAACCGCGCCCGCCGTTCCGGCCCAGCCGGCGCCGCGCGTCGCGACGGGCGGCACGCTGTTCGAGCGCATGGCGGGGCTCACCCGCGGAACGGACAAGGCGTCCGGCGCCGACGATGCCGCAACGCCGGGCGTGGACATTCCCCGTTTCCTCAATCGCCAGAACAATCAGTAAGACGGAAGCGGGCCGCCGCTGAGTCTGGAAAGCGCGCCATCGACCGTCAAAGGCGGTCCGGCGCGCTTTTTCATGGCGTCCATTTCCCATTCAGCAGGACTCTGGCTAAGGCCTCGACCGTGACACGCACTTCCTTCCTGATCCCCGGCCTTGTCCTGCTTTCCCTCGTGCCGATCGCCGCCCAGGCGCAATCGGACCAGTCGCAGCTGACCCGCCCGCTGGGTGCGGCCGACCTTAACAGCAACCTGGCCCGGCTGGCCTCCAATCCGCGCGACATCGCGGCGATGATCGGGGCGGGGGAAGCGGCGCTGGCGCTGGACGATCCGCGCGCCGCCGCCGGCTTCTTCGCTCGCGCCGAAGCGATCGAGAGCGGCAACGGCCGGGTGAAGGCAGGGCTGGGCCGCGTGATGCTGAAGCTCCAGAACCCGGCCGAAGCGCTGCGCCAGTTCGATCAGGCGACCCGGTTGGGCTATCCCGACGCCACCATCCTGTCGGACCGTGCCTTGGCGAAGGACATGACCGGCGATCAGGCCGGGGCGCAGCGCGATTATCAGGCCGCGCTGGCGCGCACTCCGCAGGACGAGGAACTGATCCGCCGCTACGCCGCGTCGCTTGGCATTTCGGGGCAAGTGGAGGCGGCCGACAAGGTGCTGGACCCGTTGCTCTACAAAGGCGACCGGGCGGCATGGCGCTATCGTGCGTTCATCTATGCGATGAACAACAAGCAGGCGGACGCGCGCAAGGTCGCGCTCCAGACCCTGCCGGAACAGCTCGCCACGGCGCTGACACCCTATATGCAGAAAATGCCTTATCTCACCCCGGCGCAGAAGGCGGCGGCGGTGCATTTCGGCCATTTCCCGCAGCAGGTCGGCACCAGCATCGCCGCGATCGTGCCGACGCCACCCGCACCGGGCATCGTTGTGGGAATGCGCGCGCCCGTGACTGTCGCCGCCGCGCCGACGACTGCGCCCGCCAAGCCGCTGAGCCGCGCTGAACAGCGACGCCAGCAGCGCGAGGCAGAAAGGCTCGCCCGCGCGCAGGCACGCAATCCGCAACAGCCCGCGCGAACGCCGACGCAGGTCGCGCAGGCTACAACGACGCCGCCGCTCGCCGCCACGCGCACACCCGCGCCCGCTACCACGCAGCCGTCTGCCTCCCAGACGAATACGGGCCAGACCAGTACGGGCCAGACCGCGTCCGCACCGGCCGGGGCGACGCAGCCTCCGGCGCCACAGCCGCAGCCGACCCCCTCGCAACCCACATCGTCGCAGCCGCCGCCGGCAAGCGCGCAACCCACACGGACCGCAACCGCGCCCGCCCCGACGCCATCTGCCTACGCATCGGCAACGCCAGCGCCGAACGGAGCGACGCCGGCCGCGAGAGGCGCTGTTCAGGGACCGCCAGCGCCGGGCTTTGAATCGATGGATATGCCCGCGCGCCCGAGTCCGTCTTCGTCGTCACCGACGCCGTCGCAGCCCGCACCGGCTGCGATCGCCACCGCAACCCCGCCGTCCTCCGCCTTGCCGGCCGCGACGCCCGCGCCTTCCGCTCCCCGGCCCAACCCGGAGGCGACCCGCACGCTGGCGGACATCATCCGGGCGATCGACGTCCCGGAAACGGAGCGGGCGACCAGCGTCGCCGCCGTCGATCTGGACGAGGTCGCGACCTTGCAGGCCCAGCGCCGCGCCGAACGGGCGGCCGCCGCAAAGGCTGCGGCCGACAAGGCGAAGAAGGAGGCCGCCGCCAAGGCAAAGGCCGAAGCGGACGCCAAGGCGAAGAAGGAAGCGGAAGAGAAGAAGCGGCTCGCCGCCAATCCGTCGCGCAACTGGCTGCAGGTGGGCGTGGGCCAGAGCAAGTCCGCGCTCGGCTTCACCATGAAACGGCTGCGCGGCAAATATGGCAGCCTTGCGCCGCAGGACGCGTGGAGCGCAAGCTGGGGCCGCACCAACCGCCTGCTCGTCGGCCCCTTCTCCAGCTTCACCCGCGCCAAGGATCTGGAGACGAAGCTCCGGGCCGACGGCGCCGACGTGTTCGCATGGAAAAGCGACGCCGGGGAGGTGGTGGAAAAGCTGGCGGGCGAGTAAGAGGCCGGGCATGACCAGCCTTGCGTCCTATGCCTGCCATCCCGATCGAAGCCGCGGCCGCCTCCATGCGGAGGAGGGCGGCGAGATGCGCGGCCCGCGCGATGTCTATCAGCGCGACCGCGACCGCATCATCCATTCCATCGCCTTCCGCCGCCTGCGCCACAAGACGCAGGTGTTCGTGTCGCCTGACGGCGATCATTTCCGCGTCCGCCTGACCCACAGCCTGGAAGTCGCGCAGATCGGCCGCACCACTGCACGGACGCTCGGCCTCAACGAGGATCTGACCGAAGCGCTCTGCCTTGCCCACGACATCGGCCATCCGCCCTTCGGCCATGCCGGGGAGGATGCGCTGGAAGTCGCGCTGGAGGCGCATGGCGGCTTCGATCACAACGCGCACACGCTGCGCACGCTGATGCTGCTTGAAAGCCCCTATCCGCGTTTCCGGGGCCTCAACCTCAGCTGGGAAATGCTGGAGGGGCTCGCCAAGCATAATGGCCCGATCGCGAAGCCCGGCTGGGCGATGCGCGAACTGGATGCGATGTTCCCGCTGGACCTTGCCAGCCATGCCTCGCTGGAGGCGCAGCTGGCGGCTATTTCCGACGACATCGCCTATGACAATCACGACATAGACGATGGCCTGCGCGCCGGCCTGCTGGTGTTGGACCAGTTGCTGGAGGTGCCGTTGGTCGCGCGCTGCTGGGACAGGGTGCGTGCCCGCTACCCCGACGTGCAGCAGGACCGGCTGCTGCGCGAGCTGGTGCGCGAACAGATCGGCGTCATGGCGAACGACCTTCTGGAGGCGACCCGTCGCAACATCGCGGCATCAGGGGTGGAAACGGTGGAGGATGTCCGCGCTTTCGGGGAGACGCTGGTTTGCTTCTCGCCCGAGCTGACCGCGCAGGAACGCGATCTCAAGCGCTTCATGTATGCGACGCTCTATCATCATCCCGACCAGCTGGCGGCGGCGGACAAGGCGCGGGTGATCGTCGCGGACCTGTTCCGCGC
Source organism: Sphingobium sp. CCH11-B1 (assembly GCF_001556865.1). GTDB lineage: Bacteria > Pseudomonadota > Alphaproteobacteria > Sphingomonadales > Sphingomonadaceae > Sphingobium. The sequence goes on from NZ_LSJY01000003.1 coordinate 82,571, forward strand.
CTATCAGGCCGATCCCGCGCTGATGCCGCCCGAATGGCGGGACGATTGCGCATTGGACGAGCCCGTACGCAGTCGCCACATCGCGGATTTCATCGCCGGCATGACGGACCGCTACGCAGAAAAGCGCCACGCCGAAATCTATGGCGTACCCGTTCTGGCGGATTGACGCGCCCTGTCCTTTGCCGCAAGGCGCTCCTGTCTCCGCCGGATTCGTCGGGCGGGCACGATGCGGGAGAGCATGGGTCGCCTTTCAGGCGAGGCCCGTCGCCGAAGGAGCAACCGCCCCGGAATCTCTCAGGCCAAAGGACCGCATCGCGCGCAGGCGCTCTGGAAAGCGGACGGCTTGCCCGTCCCACCGAAGGGGTAAGCCATGTGGCCGCAAGGCCGCTGGTCAAAGCTCTCAGGTCCCGTGACAGAGGGGGTGGCAGCATGTCGAGCCTTCGGGCAGACCATGGCTGTCGCCACGCGACTCATCACGGAAAGGCCGCCCCATATGTCCGGCACTGACGACATCGCCCATCTGGAAGAAGACCTGCCGTTGCAGGAATTGCCGCTCGACGGCTGGCACCGGGCGAAGGGCGCGCGGATGGTGGGCTTTGCCGGCTATCACATGCCGATCCAGTATGAAGGCATCATGGCCGAACATCTTTGGACGCGCGATCATGCCGGCCTGTTCGACGTCAGCCATATGGGTCAGCTCACCTTTTCGGGAGAGGGCGTGGACGAGGCGCTGGAGCAGTTGCTGCCCGCCGACATCAAGGGGTTGAAGCCCTTCCGCCAGCGCTATTCGATGCTGCTGGACGAGGAGGGCGGCATCCTCGACGACCTCATGCTCTCGCGGCTGGGCGGCGGCGCCTTCGATGGCGCGGACATCTACATGGTGGTCAACGGCGCGACCAAATATGACGATATCGGCTGGATGATCGAGCATCTGCCCGACGAAGTCGTGATGAACCATATGGACGAGCAGGCGCTGCTCGCGCTGCAGGGGCCGGAAGCGGGCGAGGCGCTCGGCCAGCTGATCCCCGAAACCGCCGATCTTCTGTTCATGCAATCGGGCCTCTTCGCCTGGCGCGGCGTCCAACTGTGGATCAGCCGGTCGGGCTATACCGGCGAGGACGGGTTCGAGATCAGCGTGCCCGCTAAGGACGCCGTGCTGCTGGCCGATGCGCTGTGCGCCTTGCCGCAGGTCAAGCCCATCGGCCTTGGCGCGCGCGATTCGCTGCGGCTGGAGGCGGGGCTGCCGCTTTACGGCCATGATCTCAGCCCCGACGTCAGCACGATCGGTGCGGATCTGGGCTTCGCCATCGGCAAGCGCCGGCGCGAGGAGGGCGGCTTCATCGGCCATGCACGCGTCATGAAGGAACTGACCGAAGGCCCGGCCCGCAAGCGCGTCGGCCTGCGGATCGACGGGCGCATGCCCGCGCGCGAGGGCGCAGCGATCCACGCCGGGTCGGCGGTGGTGGGCGAAGTCACGTCCGGCGGCTTCGCGCCCAGCGTCGGCGCGCCCATCGCCATGGGCTGGGTTGACCTGGCCCACGCCGCCATCGGCACCGCGCTCGAAATCGAGGTGCGCGGCAAGCGCCTGTCCGCCACGGTCGCGCCGATGCCGTTCGTCCCGCATCGCTATCGCCGCAAGGCCTGATCCTTTTTCGCCAAGGGGAGTATATCATGAGCCGTTATTTCACCGACGAACATGAATGGATCGACGTCGAGGGCGAGATCGCCACGGTCGGCATCACCGACTATGCGCAGGAACAGCTTGGCGACATCGTGTTCGTCGAACTGCCCGCCGAAGGCACGACCTTCGAAAAGGGCGACGACGCCGCGGTGGTGGAATCGGTCAAGGCCGCGTCCGACGTCTATGCGCCGATCTCTGGCGAAGTCGTTGAAACCAACAGCGCGCTGGAGGACGAGCCGGCGCTGGTCAACAGCGACGCCGAAGAGGATGGCTGGTTCTTCAAGCTGCGCGTCACCGACGCCAGCGAGCTTGAGGGGCTGATGAACGAGGCCGCCTACAAGAAATTCGTGGCCAGCCTTTGATGCCTGAATAAGCCCTTCCCTTTCGAGGGAAGGGCTGGGGTGGGTCGCGACCACGGGGAGCGCCCGCCCTGATGAGATGGCGGCGGGCTCGCTTGGCTCGCCAAC
>NZ_LSJY01000030.1 GCF_001556865.1 Sphingobium sp. CCH11-B1
CCTGTCTTATTCACCGCGGCGGGTGAGAGGGTTGGCGGGAGTGGCGTAAGCGATTGCTTTGCAGTAGGAAAATGGGTGTCTAGACCAGTCCTTCAGCGAGGCAATTTATGCCACGGACCACACCCGCCGGGAGCGATGATAGCGCACCGGGATTTTCGTTTCCAGCGGTTGGCGGCAAGAAGGTCACAACCGCGTTCGACGGTGGCCGGCTGACCTCTGACGGCGGCGTTCTGCTGCTGGCGCAGGCCGAGCGCGCGATGGGGATCTGCCGGCAGCTTGCTGCGTGCATCGCCGATCCGCGTGACCCGACGCGGGTGATCCATCGCCTCGATGACATTCTGCGTGCCCGTGTGTTCGCGATCACGTGTGGCTATGAGGACGCCGATGATCTCGATGCCCTGCGCGACGATCCGGGCTTCCGCCTGGCGCTGGGCAAGTTGCCGGGATCGGGCGCGGGGCTGGCCAGCCAACCGACGATGAGCCGCTGGGAGAATGCACCGACCACGCGTGAACTGGCCCGGATGATGGTCGCGATGATCGGCGTTTACTGTGCCAGCTATCCGGCCCCACCGGCGGCGGTGACGCTGGATATCGATGACACGTGTGATGTCGTGCACGGCTATCAGCAGCTCTCGTTCTGGAACGGACATCACGGTGAGCGCTGCTTCCTGCCGATCCATGTGTACGATACCGCGAGCGGGCGGCCGGTGGCGATGCTGCTGCGCACTGGCAAGACGCCGTCGGGTGCCGAAGGTGCCGGCCACATCCGGCGCCTGGTGCGTCATATCCGCCAGCACTGGCCCGATACCCACATCACCATCCGCGGCGATGGGCACTACGCCCGTCCCGAGATCATGGCGTTCTGCGAGGCGGCCGGGGTCGATTACGTGTTCGGCTTGCCGACCAACGCCGCGCTGCGGGCCGATCCGGCCATCGTTGCCGTCGCCGATGCCTGCGCGGTCAAGCGGGCCCAGGCCCAACATCCGGTCCTGCGCAACTATGTCGAGACCCGCTACGGCGCCAAAAGCTGGAAGAGCCAACGCCGCGTCGTCGCCCGGATTGAGGCCAGCACGCTGGGCATGGACATCCGCTATGTCGTCACCTCGCTGACAGAAGGCTCGCCCGAGCACATTTACGACACGCTCTATTGCGCGCGCGGCCAAGCCGAAAACCTGATCAAGCGCCACAAGACCCAGTTGGCCAGCGATCGCACCTCGTGCCGCTCGGCCAATGCCAACCAGATGCGCCTCATCCTGCATACCGCCGCCTACTGGCTGATGTGGCGCGTCCAGCAGGCCATCCCCAAGGCCACCTCTCTGGCCACTGCCGAGTTCGCAACGCTGCGCCTGCGGCTGCTCAAGGTCGCCGCCCGCGTCATCGAGACCGCCTCGCGCATCCGTGTCGCCTTCGCGTCAGCATGCCCCGACGCCGGCGTGTTCAAAGCCATCGCCACCAGTCTCCGGCCAGCGCCGACATAGCCAGCGCGGCTGTGCCGCACAAAGCCCGAGCCATCGCCCATCAACCTCGAAAAGCCATCGGTTTTGCTGCGGCGAAAAACGCCGCCGAAACCGCGCGCCCGGATCACGCGGCCACCGACACATCAAACCCGGCACGCCCCAGTGCAGCGGGCTCATGAATAAGCCGGG
>NZ_LSJY01000031.1 GCF_001556865.1 Sphingobium sp. CCH11-B1
TCGCGTCGCCCGCCCCGCCCGGCCCTGCCTGCCCCTTGCCCGTCAGGCGCATCTGCGTGCCGCTTTCGACGCCGGCCGGCAGCTTGAGGTCGATCGTCTTGCCGTCCTGCAGGGTGATGCGCTGGGGCGCGAGGGTCGCTGCATCGACGAACTGCACGGCAAGGCGATAGGCGACGTTCGCGCCCTTGGAAGGCGGTGCCTGCCGGCCGAACCCGCCAAAGCCGCCGCCGCCCGCCCGCCGGCCCGCGCCGCCGAACAGCCCTTCGAAAATATCGCCGAAGTCCGCGCCGCCCGCGTCGAAACCGCCGCCCGGCTGGCCGCGGAAGCCGCCACCCGCACCGCCGCCGCCCCCGCCAAAGCCGAAGGGCGCGGTCGGATTGCCATCGCCGTCAATTTCCCCCCGGTCGAACCGGGCGCGCTTGTCCTTGTCGGACAGCAGGTCATAGGCGTTGGTAACGGCGGAAAACTTCTCCGCCGCCTTGGGATTGTCCTTGTTCCGGTCAGGATGAAGCTCCTTGGCCAGCTTGCGATAGGCGGACTTGATGTCCGTCTCGCTGGCGCCGCGGGCTACGCCCAAAGTGGAATAGGGATCGGCCATTCACTCTACCTGTTGCACAAAAGCATCACTTGACGACTATGTGGACGATGCCGGTCCGCTATTCAAGACGGGAACACCGCAGTCCCACTTATCGACAGCCCCGTCCCCTTCTCGTAGAAGGCGGCGCATGACCGACCCCTTCGCCCTGTTCAACGAATGGTTCGCGCAGGCGCGCGAGACCGAGATCAACGACAGCAACGCCATGGCGCTCGCCACGGCCGACGCGCGCGGACGGCCTTCGGTGCGCATGGTGCTGCTGAAGGGCCATGGCCCGGACGGGTTCATCTTCTATACCAATTTCGAGGGAAGAAAGGCAGCCGAGCTGCTGGAAAATCCCCATGCCGCGCTGCTTTTCCATTGGAAATCTCTGCGACGGCAAGTCCGCATCGAAGGGGCGGTGGGGCCGGTGGATGACGCCACCGCCGACGCCTATTTCGCGTCGCGCAGCCGCGACAGCCAGCTGGGCGCATGGGCGTCCGATCAGTCGCGCCCGCTGTCCTCGCGCGATGTCTTCATGGATCGGTTCGCAGAGGTGAGCGCGCGGTTCGAGGGCGGGCCCGTCCCCCGTCCGCCGCACTGGTCGGGCTTTCGCCTGATGCCCGAGCGGATCGAATATTGGCAGGATCGCGAGCATCGGTTGCACGAGCGCCGGCTGTTCGAACGTGACGGTGAGGCCTGGCGCGAAGGGATGCTTTACCCCTGACCGGGGCCGCGACGATCGAGTGCGATCATTTTCCGGGGCGGAAAGCCGCCCCAGCTTCGTCTTCCCCCTTGCAGCGGGTGTGCCGATTGCGGGTGGGCCGGGCGCCTGTTAGGTGTCGGCCGGACAAATGTTAAATAGATGAAGGCCGCACCTGCGCGGTCGCAGAGGGATTTGATGCGAAACAGACTGACGGCCTTCATCCTCCTTGGCATGGTTCTGGGGGTTGTCACCGGCTTCGTAGCCAATCTCTGGGTTGGCGGGGACGAAGCGCTGGCCAAGGATGTCGCGGGCTATTTCCACCTGCTGGCGGACATTTTCCTCCATCTTATCAAGATGATCATCGCACCGCTGGTCTTTTCGACGCTCGTCGCCGGGATCGCGCATATGGGCGACAGCGCCGCGCTGGGGCGGATCGGCGGGCGCGCGCTCGCCTGGTTCATCATCGCCAGCCTCATCTCGCTCACGCTGGGCCTCATCTTCGTCAATTTCTTCGCCCCCGGCGAAGGGCTGAACCTCGTCCGCTCGGGCGCGGAAAGCGGCGTCGATACGCAGGCGCTCAATTTCCGCGACTTCATCCTGCATGTCTTTCCGACATCGATGGTCGGCGCGATGGCGGAAAATTCGATCCTCCAGATCGTCGTCTTCTCGCTGTTCGTCGGCGTGGCGCTGACCGCCATCGGCGACAAGGGCAAGCCGATCGTGACCGTGATCGAAGCGATGGTCGAACTGATGCTGCAGGTGACGGGTTATGTGATGCGGGTCGCCCCGTTCGCGGTGTTCGGCGCGCTCGCATCGTCGATCACGGTGCAGGGGCTGGGCGTGCTCAAGACCTATGGCGAACTGGTCGGCGAATTCTACATCGCGCTCTTCTGCCTGTGGGCGCTACTGTTCGCGGCGGGATCGATCTTCCTGGGCAAGCGGATGCTGAAGCTTGTGCGCTACGTCCGCGAACCGATCCTGATCGCCTTCTCGACCGCCTCGTCCGAAGCCGCCTACCCCAAGATGCTGGAACAGCTGGACCGGTTCGGCGTGCCGCGCCGCATCTACAGCTTCGTGCTGCCGCTTGGCTACAGCTTCAACCTCGACGGGTCGATGATGTATTCGACCTTCGCCACCATCTTCATCGCCCAGGCCTATGGCATCGACCTGCCGATCGCGACGCAGATCACCATCCTCCTGGTCCTGATGGTTACCAGCAAGGGCATCGCCGCCGTACCGCGCGCGTCGCTGGTCGTGGTCGCCGCGACGCTGGGCCAGTTCGACCTGCCGGTGGAGGGCGTCGCCTTCATCCTGGCAGTCGATCATTTCATGGACATGGGCCGCACCGCCACCAACGTCCTGGGCAACGCCATCGCCACGTCGGTCATCACCAAGTGGGAAGGCATGCTGGAAGTGGAGGAGGATGTGGACGTGCCCCATCCCAAAGCCCCGTCGCACACCCCCGCCGACGGGCGGCGCGGGCTGGAACTCGCGTCCGACATGGTGGACGACAACCGGAAGGGCTAGCCCTGCCCCGGTCCGCTTCGCGCGGAATCGAAACGGGACCGGCACGGCGCTTCCCGTTTCTCGACTGCGCGCGAAACGAACGGGTTTCCTATCTTTGGATCACCACAGCACGCCCCTGACCGGCTGGAGCGGTTCGGGCGCCGGATCGCCGATCGACTGGAGCAGGTCGATCTCGATCGTGCGGCACATCGCGGTCAGCGGATTGTCGTGAACCGTGTTGCCGAAAGGGTCCGTCAGGTCGTCGCCGATCCGCAGCACCGCCATGAACATGAGGCCCGCCACCGTGGAACCCAGCGGAGTGGCGAAGCCCAGCGATTCCACCAGTCCGATCGGCAGCGCGACGCAGAAGATGTGGGTGAAGATGGTGGGCAGATAGCGATATTGAACCGGCAGCGGCGTGTTCTTCAGCCGCTCCATGCCGCCCTGCGAATTGGCGATGTCGACCAGAACCGATTCCATCTGCGCCTGCTGGATCGTGTCTATCCAGCCCTTCTGCCGGGCGATGTCGATCCGGCGGCCGGTGCTGTCCAGCAATCCGTTGGCGGGATTGGTGCGCGCCAGCGCCTTGCCCTTGTCCTCCTCCAACAGGAAACGGGTGACATCCTCGCCTATCGGCTGGCGGCGAAGCTGGCAGCGCAGCGCGTTCACATAGGCGATCTGGCGCTTGACGATTTCCCGCTTCAAATCCCGCGCATCGGGATCGGGCAGGAAGTTGCGGGTGGCGCGCGACAGGCTGCGCGACGCATTGATCATCGCACCCCAAAGGGTGCGCCCTTCCCACCAGCGCTGATAGGCGGAATTGGAGCGGAAGCCGAGGAACAGCGCCAGCGCGGAACCGAAGATGGTGAGCGGCAATGACGGCGCCTTGAAGGGCAACAGATAGTAAGTGATCGTGACCGCGCAGTCCCAGACGAACAGCGCGGTCAACGGTTTCCAGACTTCGGACGCGATACGGCGGAAACTGGGAACGGGATCGACGATCATGGGCTTCTCCGGAAAACGGCGGACGCAACGTCTCTACTGCCCGCTTTTCTCCGTCATTGCTGCACCGCAATAAAAAATAACATGCGCGACGTCTATCGCAGCTTCGCGATCGGCAGCCCGTCCTGCTTGGCGCGCGTCTTCACCGATTCCTCGCTGCGGGTGAGCGCCTTGGCGATGGCCTTTAGCGCCATGCCCTTCTTCGCCAGCGTGTGCAGCTTCTGGATCTCGTCCGCGGTCCAGGGCTGTTTGTGCCGTTCGAAACGTTCACCCATCTCGTCCTCCTAAATCCGCGAACGGCCTCAATCCGCAAATGGATCGCGCACGAGGATCGTGTCCTCGCGCTCCGGGCTGGTCGAAACGAGCGTGACCGGGCAATCGATCAGTTCCTCGATCCGGCGGATATATTTGATCGCCTGCGCCGGCAGGTCCGCCCAGCTGCGCGCGCCGGCGGTGGTTTCGCTCCAGCCGCCGATCGTCTCGTAGATGGGCTGCGCCTTCGCCTGGTCCTGCGCATGGGCGGGCAGATAATCGTAGCGGGTGTCGCCGATCTGGTAGCCGACGCAGATTTTCAGTTCGTCGAACCCGTCGAGCACGTCGAGCTTGGTAAGCGCGATGCCGGTCACGCCCGACACGGCGACCGACTGGCGCACCAGCACGGCGTCGAACCAGCCGCAGCGGCGCTTGCGCCCGGTAACGGTGCCGAATTCATGGCCGCGCTCGCCCAGCCGCTGGCCGACCTCATTTTCCTGCTCGCTGGGGAAAGGCCCGGAGCCGACGCGGGTGGTATAGGCTTTGGTGATGCCCAGCACGAAGCCCGCGCCGCCGGGGCCAAGGCCCGTGCCGCTCGCCGCCGTGCCCGCCACCGTGTTGGAAGAGGTGACGAAGGGGTAGGTGCCATGGTCGATGTCGAGCAGCGTGCCCTGCGCGCCTTCGAACAGGATGCGCTTGCCCTGCGCCTTCGCCTTGTTGAGCGTCAGCCAGACGGGCTTGACGAAGGGGAGGATGAAGCCGGCAATGTCGCGCAGTTCCGCCATCAGCGCGTCGCGGTCGATCGGCGGCTCACCGAAACCGGCGCGCAGCGCGTCGTGATGAGCGGTCAGCCGGTCGAGCTGCGGGCCGAGATCGTCCAGATGGGCAAGGTCGCAGACGCGGATGGCACGGCGGCCGACCTTGTCCTCATAGGCCGGGCCGATGCCGCGCCGGGTGGTGCCGATCTTGCCCGCACCGCTCGCATCCTCGCGCAGCCCGTCGAGATCGCGGTGGAAAGGCAGGATCAGCGGGCAGGTTTCGGCGATCTGGAGATTGTCGGGGTGGATCTCCACCCCCTGCCCCTTGAGCTTGGCGACTTCGTCGCGGAAGTGCCAGGGGTCAAGAACCACGCCATTGCCGATGACGCTCAACGTGCCGCGCACGATCCCCGAAGGCAGCAGGGAGAGCTTGTAGACCTTGTCCCCCACGACCAGCGTGTGACCGGCATTGTGGCCGCCCTGGAACCGGGCGACGACATCGGCGCGCTCTGACAGCCAGTCGACGATCTTGCCCTTGCCCTCGTCACCCCACTGGGCGCCGATCACGGTCACATTTGCCACAGATACACTCCTCCGCCCGCCGCGCGGACCGGCCATGCCCTTCGACGGGACTCGGCATGCCGGTGGGATGGGGGAACGCCCCTCGAAAGGGATGACGCGCTCCGAATGCGGGGCGGCGGTTAGCGCCCCTCGCCCCGCGCGTCAAGGAAGGAGGCGCATTACACTTTGTTACAGCAAGGCGGCTTTACGCGCCGGCGCAGCCGCAGGATGATGATGCAGGTCAAAACTCGCGGATGAAGCCGATGCGCGCACAACTCACCTTGATGCTGATGACGACCGCCCTGCTGGTGGGCGTGGCCGAAGCGCAGACCCTGCGTGACCGGTGGCGCGCGCAACATGCGGAGGTGACGGCGACGACGGGTCAGGCCATGGCCTATGGCAAGGCCCCGCTCCAGTCGCTCGACTATTGGCGGGGCAAGGGCGCGACGCCGCCGCTGATCATTTTCGTCCATGGCGGCGGGTGGAAGCGCGGCAGCAAGGACAATGCGACCGGCGCGGCCAAGGTCGAACATTATACGGGCCTTGGCTATGCCTTCGCGTCGATCAACTATCGCCTGGTGCCCGACGCCACGGTCGAACAACAGGCGCAGGATGTGGCGGACGCCGTTGCCTTCCTGCGCGGCAAGGCGGCGACGCTGGGCTTCGATCCCGGCCGGATCGTGCTGATGGGCCATAGCGCGGGCGCGCACCTGGTGGCGCTGGTCGGCACCGACATGCGCTATTTCGCCAAGGCTGGCCTTGCGCCCGACGCGGTGAAGGGCGTCATCCCGCTAGACGGCGCGGCCTATGACGTGGCGAAGCAGATGCAGGAGAGCGGCCGCTTCATGGCAGGCACCTACGAACAGGCGTTCAACACCGATCCGGCGCGGCAGCAGGCGCTGTCGCCAACACTCCACGCGGCCAAGCCCAATGCGCCGGCCTTCCTGATCCTGCATGTCGACCGGGCGGACGGCGCCGCGCAGTCGCAAGGGCTGGCCGCAGCGTTGAAGGCGGCCGGAACGCCGGTGGAAATCCACGCGCTCGAAGGACGCGGGCTGCGCGGCCATATGCAGATCAACCGATCGATGGGCGATCCCGGCTATGCGGGCACAGTCATCGTGGACGCGTGGTTGAAGCGGCTGGTCGGCTGACCGGCCCGTCGCGGTCGGTCGGCGAATGGCCGGCGGGTTGGCCCCGGCCGGACGGCGCGCCGGATCAGTAGGCGCGCACCTCAACGCCGTCGAGCCAGTGGGAGCAGCGCTGGGCCGCACCATCCTCGCCTTCGGCCAGCGCGGCGACCGTATGCCAGCCCTCGGCGCGCAATCCAGCCGCGCGGGCGGCGTCATGGCCCAGCGGCAGAAACAGGCGATTCGGGCTTTCGCCGCCGAACCCCGCGTCGATCAGCGGATCGGGATAGAGGGAGAAGCCCATGGCTGGCTCGTCCGCGCCGTCCGCGCGGGCGATGGCATAGCTGCCACCCCGGCCGATCTCCCCGATGAAACCCTCCGCGAAGATGGAAAAGCCGAACCAGTTCTGGAATTCGAAGCCGTGGCGCTCGGTCGGGTCGAGCGTCAGGGTGATGTCCCAGCCGATGGGCTTGGCGATCGCGCGCAGCCCCGCGATGCGGCTGTCGATCGCGCCGCCGACGCGCGCGCTGAACGCCTCCAGCCGCTCCATGGCGGCGTGGAAGGGACCGGTCGCCTCGATGAGCGGCAGGTAGGCGGACGCCGATGGACCGATGGCGGCGAGCGCGCCGGCATCCTTGGCATCCAGCCCGCTGCGAACCGCCTCAACGTCCTGCGCGGCGAGCGGCAGCGGCCCGTCGGCCAGCATGTCGACAAGATCCGGCAGGGTGAAGTCGATGGTGATGCCAGTGACGCCCGCCGCCTGCAGCGCCTCGATCGCGACGCTGACCATCTCGACGGCGGCGGCGGTGCTGTCGCTGCCGATCAGTTCCGCGCCGATCTGCAGTTTCTCGCGCTCCGGGCGCAATTGGCTGGCCTTCTGGCGAATAACCGGTCCGGCATAGGAAAGGCGCAGCGGCCGCGGCGCGGCGGCAAGGCGGGTGGCGGCGATGCGGCCCACCTGCGCCGTCATGTCGGGCCGGAAAGCGAGCGTGCGTTGCGACACCGGATCGACGGCGCGGACCAGATCCTGCGCGCGCATCGACTTGAGACGCTGGGTCAGCGTATCCTCGAACTCCGCGAGCGGCGGCATGACCCGTTCATAGCCATGCGCGGCCACCGCATCCAGCACACTGCGCGTCAACCGCGCGGAGGCTTCTGCATGCGGCGGCAGGCGGTCGGACAATCCTTCGGGAAGAAGGCCGGGCGGGATGGTGGTCATGGACAGGCCCTTTAGCGAATAATGCGATTTTGGCCAGTCCCGCCCGGCGACCGGATTCAGGCGAAGCGCAGCAGCTTCACCTGCTTCACGCCGGCGAGGTTGCAGATTTCCCAGCGCAGCGGCTCTGTAACGGTGCCGTCGACCGACAGCAGCAGCACCGCTTCGCCGCCCTGGTTGCGGCGGCCAAGGTGGAAGGTGCCGATATTGACGGCCGCTTCGCCCAGCGTCGAACCCAGGCGGCCGATGAAGCCCGGCGCGTCCTGATTGACGATGTAGAGCATCGTGCCGTCGAGATCGGCCTCCACCTTGATGCCGAACAGTTCGACCAGGCGGGGCTGGGCGTGACCGAACAGCGTGCCCGCCACCGACTTGTCGCCATTTTCAGTGGTGACGGTGACGCGCACCAGCGTCTGATAGTCGCCTTCGCGGTCATGGCGCACTTCGCGCACGTCGAGGCCGCGCTCCTTCGCCAGGAAGGGCGCGTTCACCATGTTCACCGTGTCGGAATAGACCCGCATCAGGCCGGCCAGCACCGCGGCGGTGATCGGCTTCTGATTGAGTTCGGCGGCATGGCCCTCCACCTCGACCGCGACCCCGGTGATGGCGTCGACTTCAAGCTGGCCGACCAGGCTGCCCAGCTTTTCCGCCAGCGCCATATAAGGCTTCAATTTGGGCGCTTCCTCCGCGCTGAGCGACGGCACGTTGAGCGCGTTGGTGATGCCGCCGTCGAGCAGATAGTCGCTCAATTGTTCGGCGACCTGGAGCGCGACATTGACCTGCGCCTCGTCCGTCGACGCGCCAAGGTGCGGCGTGCAGATGAAGTTCGGCGTGCCGAACAGGGGCGATTCCTTGGCCGGCTCGGTCTGGAACACGTCGAGCGCAGCGCCCGCGACCTGGCCCGAATCAAGCGCATCCTTGAGCGCCGCCTCGTCGATCAGGCCGCCGCGCGCGCAGTTGACGATGCGCACGCCCTTCTTGGTCTTGGCAAGGTTTTCGCGGCTGAGGATATTGCGCGTCTGGTCGGTCAGCGGCGTGTGCAGGGTGATGAAGTCGGCCTTCGCCAGCAGCGTGTCGAGATCGGCCTTTTCGACCCCCATTTCCACCGCGCGTTCCGGGGTCAGGAAGGGATCGAAGGCAACGACCTTCATCTTGAGGCCGAGCGCGCGGCTGGCGACGATCGAACCGATATTGCCCGCGCCGATGAGGCCCAGCGTCTTGCCGGTGACTTCCACGCCCATGAAGCCGTTCTTGGGCCACAGGCCCGCTTGCGTCTGCGCATTGGCTTCGGGAAGCTGGCGAGCGAGCGCGAACATGAGGGCGATGGCATGTTCGGCGGTGGTGATCGAGTTGCCGAACGGCGTGTTCATCACGATCACGCCCTTGGCGGACGCGGCCGGGATGTCGACATTGTCGACGCCGATGCCGGCGCGGCCAATGACTTTCAGGTTGGTCGCGTGGTCCAGAATGTCCTTCGTGACCTTGGTCGAGCTGCGGATGGCGAGGCCGTCATACTGGCCGATAATCGCCTTGAGTTCGTCGGGGGTCTTGCCGGTGATTTCATCCACCTCGACGCCGCGTTCGCGGAAGATGGCGGCGGCGCGGGGGTCCATTTTATCGGAAATGAGGACTTTGGGCATTTTCTTGATTCCTGTGCTTCGCCGTCACCCCGGGCTTGCTCCGGGGTCCCGCTTTTCCTGCGGGCGGCGTGAATGAAGAAGCGGGACCCCGGCTCGGGGCCGGGGTGACGCAGAAAGATTAAGCGGCAGCCCTGGTCTGGGCATAGGCCCAGTCGAGCCACGGCCCGAGCGCCTGGATGTCCGCGGTTTCGACCGTCGCGCCGCACCAGATGCGCAGGCCTGCCGGCGCGTCGCGATAGCCCGCGACGTCATAGGCCGCGCCTTCCTTTTCGAGAAGGGCAGCGAACGCCTTGATGAAGGCTTCGTCCGCGCCCTCGACCGTCAGGCAGACGCTGGTCTTGGACCGGGACGCGGGGTCGGCGGCGAGATGGCCGAGCCAGTCGCGTTCCTGAACGATCTTGTCCAGCGCCGCCGCATTGGCGTCCGACCGGGCGATCAGGCCGGACAGGCCGCCCAGCGACTTGCCCCATTCCAGCGCGAAAATCGCGTCCTCCACCGCCAGCATCGACGGGGTGTTGATGGTCTCGCCCTTGAACACGCCTTCGGCCAGCTTGCCCTTGGCCATCAGGCGGAAAACCTTGGGCAACGGCCATGCCGGCGTGTAGGTTTCAAGCCGTTCGACCGCGCGGGGGCCGAGGATGAGGACGCCATGGCCGCCCTCGCCGCCCAGCACCTTCTGCCAGGAGAAGGTGGCGACGTCGATCTTGGCCCAGTCGATCTCATAAGCGAAGACCGCGCTGGTCGCGTCGGCGAAGGTCAGCCCTTCGCGGTCGGCCGCGATCCAGTCGGCGTTCGGCACGCGCACGCCGCTGGTCGTGCCGTTCCAGGTGAACAGCACGTCATTGCTGAAATCGACCTGGGTAAGGTCGGGCAGCTGGCCATAATCGGCGCGGATGATCGTCGGGTCGAGCTTCAACTGCTTGGCAGCGTCCGTCACCCAGCCTTCGCCGAAGCTTTCCCAGGCGAGCGTCGTCACCGGGCGCGCGCCCAGCATCGTCCACATCGCCATTTCGAAGGCGCCGGTGTCGGAACCCGGTACGATGCCGATACGATGCGTGTCGGGCAGGTTCAGCAGCTCGCGCATCAGGTCGATGCAATAAGCGAGGCGGGTCTTGCCGATCTTGGCGCGGTGCGAGCGGCCGAGGGATTCAGCGCTCAGCTTGTCGGCGCTCCAGCCCGGAGGCTTGGCGCAGGGACCGGAAGAAAAGAAGGGGCGGGCCGGACGGGTCGCCGGCTTTTGAGCAGGCGCAATGGTGGCGTCAACGGCAGTCAAATCAGTCATGTCATGCTTCTCCTTGCAGAGAGCTGCGCGGCGTTGGGACCGCGTGGCCCGTCGGCCGCCCTAGAGATTTCGCGACGGCTGTCAAGATCGCCCGGAAAATAGGACGAACCGAACATACTGTTAACCTTCGGAAAAAAGATTTGCGCTATGGTGGCGTGCATGAGCGAGTGGGCGACGAGGACAAGGCTGGCCGTGCAGGCCGGCCTGGCCATGGGGCTGGCGCTGGCGCTGAGCGCGTGCAGCGGCGGGCTGGTGCCAGCCGGCCGGGTGGCGCGCGCGCCCCGTCCGCCCGCGGCCCGTACGCCCGCCCTGCGCCCCCTCGCCCAGCCCGCGATGGAAACGCGGCAATGCTTCGCCAGACTCCAGTCGCAGGCCGTCGCCTTCACCCCCCTGCCCGACCGCAATTTCGGGGGTGGATGCAGCGCCATCGGCAGCGTGAAGCTGATCGACATCGGCGTGCCGACGACCAATTTGGGGGCGATGACATGCAGTCTGGCCGCGAATTTCGCCGCCTGGGCGCGCTATGGCGTGGAACCTGCCGCGCGGCTGGTGCTGGGCGTGGAGATCGAGCGAATCGAGACATTCGGCACCTATAACTGCCGTCCGATCGCCGGCAGCGGAAAGCTGAGCGAGCATGCGCACAGCAACGCGATCGACGTCAGCGCCTTCGTCCTGTCCGACGGGCGACGGATCACGGTGCAGGACGGATGGACAGGCGACAGGAAGACGCGGCAATTCCTGGCCCTGGTCCACGCCAGCGCGTGCAAGCGGTTCAGCACGGTGTTGAGCCCCGACTATGACGCCGCCCATCACGACCATTTCCATTTCGACATGGGCGGCCGCGGCGGCTTTTGCCGCTGAGCGGAAACAAGAACGCGGCGGCTTCTGCCGCTGAGCGGAAACAAGAAACGCGGCGGCTTTTGCCGCTGAGCGCCTAAACGCCGGCACGGCGCTATCCGTCGCTCGAAACGGACGAGGTAGGGACTGCAAGCCCAAGCTTGGCCTTGGTTTTGTCACGGCCGCGCATTAAGTGGACGCGAATGACGAAAAAAGAGATTGAAGAACGCAAGTTCCGCCCGGCCCGTGAAGAGGCCGTCGACGCCAGAAAGCAGATCGACACCCCGCAGACGCAGAGCGCCGCCTACCGGCTCGCCTTCCAGGACACCGAATTCCTGCTGCGCGAGGATTTGCGCCCCGTCCGGTTCCAGCTGGAACTGTTGAAGCCCCAATTGCTGATGGACGAGGCGCGGATCGATTCCACCTTCGTCTTCTACGGTTCCGCGCGCATCCCCGAACCCGATCAGGTGCAGGCGCGAATCGCCGCGGCGCAGACACCCGAACAGAAGCGGATCGCCGAAAATCTGGGCCGCAAGGCTGTCTATTATGAAGAAGCGCGCAAGCTGGCGCGGATCGCCGCGCAATATCCCGTAACGGCCGAGGGGTGCCGCCATTTCGTCGTCTGTTCGGGCGGCGGCCCGTCGATCATGGAAGCCGCCAATCGCGGCGCGCAGGATGTCGGCCAGACGACCATCGGCATGAACATCGTCCTGCCGCACGAGCAGGCGCCAAACCGCTTCGTGACCCCGGACCTCAGCTTCCAATTCCACTATTTCGCGCTGCGCAAGATGCACTTCCTGCTGCGCGCCCGCGCGCTGGCGGTCTTTCCCGGCGGCTTTGGCACTTTCGACGAAATGTTCGAATTGCTGACGCTGATCCAGACCGGCAAGATGAAGCCGATCCCCATCCTGCTTTACGGCCGCGACTTCTGGACCCGCGTCGTCGATTTCGAGGCGCTGGCCGACGAAGGCGTGATCGCGCCCACTGACCTCAACCTGCTGACCTGGGTCGAGACGGCGGAGGAAGGCTGGGCCGCCGTCCAGCGCTTCTACGAGGACAGTGAAACGCCCGCCTGCTAGGCCCGGATTTGTCGCGCGCCTGCCCTGCCTTCCAACCCCGCCCGTTCGTTCCGCGCACAAGGCTCCCTGTCCTTCTCCTCTGCGGGGAGAAGGACAAAGCCTGGCTTGCCCTCTCTCCCTTGGCGGACTAGGGCGCGGCCATGCGCGCGGACATGGCCCATATCGATAGCTGGATCTTCGATCTGGACAACACGCTCTATCCGGCGAAGGCGGACCTGTTCGCCCTGATCGACGTGAAGATGGGCGAGTTCATCCAGGGCCTGCTGGGCTGCGACCCCGATGTGGCGCGCCAGACGCAGAAGCGCTATTTTATGGAACATGGAACGACCTTGTCGGGCCTGATGCACCATCATGGCATCGAGCCGCGCGCCTTCCTCGACTATGTCCACGACATTTCGATGGACCGGCTGGAGGTCGATCCGGCGCTCAACGCCGCGATTGACCAGTTGCCCGGCCGCAAGCTGATCTTCACCAATGGCGACGCGGCCTATGCCGGGCGCGTGCTGGACAAGCTGGGCCTATCGGGCGCGTTCGAGCTGATCCACGACATCCATGCCTGCCAATATGTGCCCAAGCCCGATCCGTCGGGCTATGCCGAACTGTGCCGCGTCCATGCCGTCGATCCGGCGCGCGCCGCCTTCTTCGAGGATATGGCCCGCAACCTCCGCCCCGCCAAGGCGATCGGCATGACGACCATCTGGGTCAATAACGGGTCGGAAGCGGGCGCGCACGACCATCATCCCGATTTCATCGATTATGAAACCGACCATCTAACGCCGTTTCTGGCCCAAATGCTGGGGGAATGACCATGAGCCAAGACCTTATCGCCACCATCGACGCCGCCTGGGAGGACCGGGCCAACGTCAATCTCCAGACGCAGGGCGACGTCCGCCAGGCGGTGGACAAGGCGCTGGCCCTGCTGGACAGCGGCGAACTGCGCGTCGCAGAGCCGACCCATGCAGGCTGGCAGGTCAACCAATGGGCGAAGAAGGCGGTGCTGCTGTCCTTCCGCCTCAACGACAATGTGATGATCGACAATGGCCCCGGCGCGAGCCATTGGTGGGACAAGGTGCCGAGCAAGTTCGCCGGCTGGGACGAGGCCGCCTTCCGCGCCGCCGGCTTCCGCGCCGTGCCGGGCAGCTTCGCCCGCGCGGGATCGCACATCGCCAGGAACGTCATCCTGATGCCGAGCTTCGTCAACATCGGCGCGTTCGTCGATGAAGGCACGATGGTCGATACCTGGGTGACGGTGGGCAGCTGCGCGCAGATCGGCAAGAATGTCCACCTGTCGGGCGGCGTCGGCATCGGCGGCGTGCTGGAGCCGTTGCAGGCCGACCCGGTCATCATCGAGGATGATTGCTTCATCGGCGCGCGGTCCGAAGTCGTGGAAGGCGTGCGCATCGGCAAGGGGTCCGTGCTGTCGATGGGCGTGTTCATCGGCCAGTCGACCAAGATCATCGATCGCGCCACGGGCGAGATCTTCATGGGTGAAGTGCCGCCCTATTCGGTGGTGGTGCCCGGCAGCCTGCCCGGCAAGCCGCTGCCTGACGGCACGCCCGGCCCCAGCCTCTATTGCGCGGTGATCGTAAAGCGGGTGGACGCGCAGACCCGGTCCAAGACCGGCATCAACGAATTGCTGCGCGATTGATCGTGCCGGGGGGCGCCGTGCGTGCGCCCCCCTATTCCAGCGCCAGCAGCGCGAAGGTGGCGAGCCAATGTTCGCCCATATAATCGCCCGCGACATGGGGAAGGCTGGCGCCGATATGCGCGCGCGCCGCATCCTGCGCCAGGGCGCTCACCCGATCGCCCGGCCCCAGCGCCGCGGCGATGCCCCGCCAGCACCAGGCGCGGCTGAGGTTGAGGCCGTCGAGATGCGCGATCTTGCCATCGCTGCGATCCGAAACGGTGGCGGGCGTGAAGAGCGTTGCGGGAGCGCCGGCCAGAAGGTCTGGCAGGAAGGCATGGTACCATGTCGAAAAATCGGCCGGATCGAGCAGGCGGCTCATCAACAGCGCCTCGCACAGCGCAGGCGAGAGGAATTCGTCGCCGCCCGGCTCCCACGCCTGGCAAGCGCGATCCGCACCGAACCAGCCGAGCGCCCGGTCGCGGATCAGCGCGGCCAACGCGGCATCCCGCCCGTCGGCCCATTGCAGCGCCAGCGTCAGGGCAAAGGCGATGTTATAATGGGTGCCGACCCGCAGCGGATAGGTCAGCTTTGGCAGGAAGGCGTGGAAGCGGGCGGCGAAATCCTGCGCCAGCGGCATGAGCGCGTCGGCCCAGGGGGCGTCATGGCGCGCCAGTTCGGCATGCAGCGCCAACAGCCACGCCCAGCCATAGGGCCGTTCGAACCCCGCGCTCATCGGCCGGGCGAGATAGGCGCGCTCCCCCGCTACCTTTTCGGGCGTCAGCATCGCGTCGGCCCGCGCCCGGATGTCGGGCGCGCAGGCCATTTCGGGAAACAGCCGCACCAGCCGCATCACTTGCCACCAGCCATGGACGCAGCTGTGCCAGTCGAAACTGCCGTGGAAGATGGGATGGTGCGCGCGGGGCGGCAGCGCGTCTTCCGGCCCGTTCAGCACCAGATCCATCTTGAACGGATATTCGCGGCCGAGATGCGACAGGGTGAGAGCCGCGAAGCGTTCCGCGAGCGGCTGCGTGAGATCGGTCATGTCAGAAGGCCAGCCAGTAGATGAGCAGGATGTTGACGACGAGCAGCGGCAGCGCGGTGCCGACCTGCCGCCGGATGACGCCATGCTTGTCGCTCAGGTCGAGCAGCGCGGCGGGGACGAGGTTGAAATTGGCCGCCATCGGCGTCAGCAGCGTGCCGCAAAAGCCCGCCAGCATCCCGATGGCGCAGATGACGGCTGGATCGCCGTGGAAGCCGCGGATCAGGATCGGCACGCCGATTGCCGCTGTCATCACCGGGAAAGCGGCGAAGGCGTTGCCCATGACCATGGTGAAGAGCGCCATGCCGACGCCATAGGCGATGACCGCGCCGAAGAGGCTGCCGTGCGGGATCGCCTGCTGCACCACGCCGCCCACGGCATCGCCCACGCCCGACAGGGCGAAGACGGCGCCCAGCGCGGCGAGCATCTGCGGCAAAATCGCCGCCCATCCGACACTGTCGATCAGCCGCCGGCCCTGTTGCAGCGCCACCGCCGGCCCGGCGCGCAGCCACAGGCATCCCGCCAGCAGCGCAACCAGCACGCCCAGCGAGAGCGCGATCAATGTCGCCTGCTTCGCTTCGAACCAGTCCGGCGCGGCCTTGAAGACGATGGTGCCAATGAGCGCGGTCGCCGGGATGATGAGCGCGACCACGAACAGCCGGTTGCCATGACTGTCGGCCCGCGCCTGCCGCAGTTCGGGCGGCGCATCGCCCTCGCCCCGGCGCATCCGGCCCGACGCGCCAAGCCCGACAAGGCCCAGAACGAGCAACCCGTTCCCTACGTCGCCCAGCGCGTCGCCCGCCCACATGCTGACCGCCAGCAAGCCCCAGAAGGCGGCGTTCACCGGCCGGTCCCGCAGGCCCAGCAGGGCAAAGGCGACGAAGATCGCGCCGGCGAGCGCATAGACCCAGTGCAGCGTGATCATGAAGCATGCTCGCCCGCCTGCCGCGTCACCCTCCGGCTCAGGCGCCGGTCCAGCCGCCACAGGCGAAACCCATGGATCAGGAAGGCCGCGATGGCTGTGGGAATCGCCCAGACGGACAGCTCGAACGGCTCCAGCTCTATGCCATATTGCTCCATCAGCCCCTTGATGAGCAGGATCGATCCAATGGCGAGGAAGATGTCCTCCCCGAAGAAGAGGCCGACATTGTCGGTGGCGGCGGCCCAGGCGCGCATCTCCTCGCGCTCTGCCGGGTCCAGCCCGCCCGACTGCCGCTCCGCCGCTGCGAGCGCGATCGGCGCGACCAGCGGCCGCACCGTCTGCGGGTGGCCCGCCACGGATGTCAGGCCGACCGCCGCCAATATCTGCCGCAGCAGCAGGTAGAAGGTCAGGAAACGCCCGGCGGTCGCCCCCCGCATCCGGTCTATCAGGCCCCGCGCCCGTTCCTGCAGCCCGTACGCCTCCAGCAGGCCGACGACCGGAAGAACGATCCAGATGATGCTGACATAGCGTGCTTCGTTGAACGCCTTGCCGAGCGCCGCAAGCACAGCCAGGGGATCAAGACCGGCGGCAAGGCCGGTGACGATCGCGGCGCACAGGATGACCAGCAGGGGATGGAAGCGCAGCAGGAAGCCCGCGACGATGACGGCGATCCCCAGCAGGGCCACGCGGTCAGTGCCCTGCCTCTATCGCCAGCCGTATCGCTTCGGCCGCGGTGCGCACGCCCAGCGCCTTCAGCATGGCGGCGCGGTGCATTTTGACCGTGCGCTCGGTGAGGCCCAGCGCATAGGCGATCTGCTTGTTCAGCCGCCCTTCTGACATCGACATCAGCACGGTGCGCTGCCGGTCGGTAAGGGCGGCGATCCGCCGCGCCGCGTCGTTGTCGCGCCCTTCCTCCACCGGCATCTGCGATCCGAGGAAATAATCGACCGTCCCGTCCATGCCGAAGATCGGCGCGATCATCAGCGCGTTGCGGAACGCGGTGCCATCCTTGCGATAGTTGCGCAGCTCGATCAGCAGCGGGCGGCGCTCGCGGATGGCCGCGCGGATCGCGTCGGTCTGGGCCGCATCCTGGTCATCGCCCGCCAGGAAGCGGCAGTTGCGGCCGACAATCTCGTCCCGCGCATAGCCGGTCAGCGCCAGGAAGGCGTCATTGCATTCGACGATGGGATTGTCGGACAGGCGCGGATTGGTCAGCACAGCGGCCACGGCGCTGCCGGCGATCATTTCGGAAAGGGACATGAACCTGCCGCCGTAGAAACAAGGGTGCCGCGGCTGCGGCACCTTCGTTCATGTTGCCCAATAAAGAATCAACCCGCAAGCGCCTGCGTCAGGCGGGGAAGTTCCCGGCAAAGGCGAATTGCTCGATCGGCTTGCGGTCGCTCGGCACTTCCCGCGCCTGCAACGCTTCCGGCAGGATCGCCTTGTTGCCCTGCCGCCCGATCGCGACCGCCGCCTCGATCCGGAACCGGTCGGGTACGCCCAGTTCGGCGCGCGCCCGGTCGAAATCGACGCCAGTCATGCCATGGGTGTGATAGCCGAGCCGCGTCGCCTGCAGCGCCAGCAGCGCCCAGGCCGCGCCCGCGTCGAAACTATGGCTGTGCGATGGCTTGTAATCGTCCGATCCCGGCGCGGCCATCAGCGTGTCCGAAAGGACGAACAGGATGACGCCGGCATTCTTCACCCAGGACTGGTTGAAAGGCGCCAGCACGTCCAGGAAACGCTGCCAATCCGCGCCGTCGCGATGGGCGTAGAGGAACCGCCAGGGCTGATAATTGAAGGCCGACGGCGCCCAGCGGGCCGCATCGAGGATCGTGTCGAGATCCTGCTGCGGCACGGCGGAGGAATCGAATGCGCGAGGCGACCAGCGGTCGAGGAAGAGCGGCTCTACGGGTCGCGCGACGGTACGGGGGCTGGTCGCCATGCTGTCTCCTGGCAAAATCTATGGGGTAGTCAACGGCCGGGACATAGGGATGCGCGTTGCCGATGCGAAGGGTTCAGTGCATTTTTTCCCAGGCGGGCCTGTCGTCCCGGTCCTGTATCGCGGCGTCCCGGACCAGGTCGGCGTCGCGGTCGATCAGGACGATGCTGGGTTCGCGCAGCAAGGCCTGGGCGAGGCGCGTACGCCACCGATCGAACAAACCGCGCTGATGCCGACTATCCTGCATGATCCCTCCAGACCGACTCGAGCGGCTTATCTACCGATGCTATAGAGAATCTGCGCTCAAGCAATATTTGGAACGGGTGCGAAAAAACTTTGCCGGGCCGATGGGCGGCGGCGGCGCGATCGTCGCCCCTTGCGGGCCGAAGCAGGGCGATGCAAAAGTCGGCCCGCGCCGCGAAGGACGCGGGAAATCCCGGTGAAAGACCCATGACCGTCAAGCTGATCTGCCTCGATGCCGACGACACGCTCTGGCACAATATGCGCCACTTCAATGCGACGGAGGAGGCGCTGGTGGCGATGCTGCGCCCCTTCGCCGACGCCGATGTGACGCGCGAGCGGCTGGTCGAATGCGAGACCCGCAACCTGGCGCTCTATGGTTATGGGGCCAAGGGCTTTACCCTGTCGATGGTCGAGACGGCGGTGGAACTGGCGGGCGATCATCTTTCCACGTCGCTGGTCGCCGACATATTGGCGGCCGGGCGAACGCTGCTGGCCCATCCGGTCGAGCTGTTCGACGATGTGCAGGCGACGCTGGAGGCGCTGAGCCATGTCGGCCGGCTGGTGCTGGTGACGAAGGGCGACCTGCTGCACCAGGAAAGCAAGCTCGCGGCGTCGGGCCTTGGCGACCTGTTCGGCGGGATCGAAATCGTCAGCGACAAGACCGCCGACACCTTCACCCGCATCTTCGCCCGCTATGGCGTCGCGCCGCAGGAGGCTGTGATGGCCGGGGATTCGCTGCGGTCCGACATCCATCCCGCATTGTCGGCCGGGGCGTGGGCCGCCTATATCCCGCAGGAAGGCGCATGGAGCCACGAGATGGCAGCGGTGCCCGAAGACCATCCCCGCTTCACCCTGCTGGAGCGGCTGGCCGACCTGCCCGGTTGGATAAGGTCGCTGCCCTAGAGCGTCTCCCCCACCCCGTTCCGGGCAAGTCGTGGCCCGTCAGGGCGACGGGTCGAACCCGTCGTCAGGGCCGCAGGTCGATCGCCTTCCCCTCTGCGTCGGGAAGCGTGGCGCCGATGATCTTCGCCAGAGTGGGCGCGACCGCGCGCATGTCGATCCGGCCGAGGTCGCGGCCTTTCGCCACGCCCGGCCCCACGACCATGAAGGTCGCGTCGAGATGCAGGGGACCGGGCAGATAGCCGTGCATGCCCTTGACCGGCGTGGGTGCGACCAGAGGCGCGGACGCGCCGCGGAAGATGTCGGTCACGAAACCGGGGCGCAGGTTCACCAGGAACGCCGCCTGCGGATTGGCGCCCGCCCGTGCGATGGCGGCCCGGTCCAGCACCGCCGCGATACCGTTTGCCGGATCGGCGGCCAGCCGGTCGAGCAGCGCCTTCGCCCGCGTCGCGACCGCCGCGTCGTCCGGCCGGGCCAGCATGATCGCCGCCGATCCGCCCATGATCCACGGCATCGCCTGCCAGGACGCGACCTTGCCATCCTTGTCCAATATGATCAGCCCTTCGTCGATGAAGGGGCGGAAGAGGTTGAGGCCGGTCTGCGTCGCCTCGAACCCATGATCGCTCACCAATGCGATGGTGGCGTCGGGATGCGCCTTGCGCTCCGCCGCCACCAGATCGCCGACGATGGCGTCGATCTTCTCCAGCACCGCCTTTGCTTGGCGGGTGTCGGGGCCGGAGGCATGTTGTTCATGGTCGAGCGCGGTCAGATAGACGGTCAGGAAATCGGGCTTGTGCGCGGCGATCAGCGCAGTGGCGAAGCGGCCCCTGTTCTGGTCGCCCGGCAGGCTTTCGTCGATGCCCATGGCGTAGGGCTCGCCGGCCGCCGCTTCCAGTTCGGCCTTCAGCCCCGGCGTCGCCAGCGCGTCGAGCAGCTTCGCGTCATCGGGATGGCCGGTGCGCCAGATCTGCGGCAGGTTCCAGGTCACGCCCTTCGCCGCGACGCTGACGGGCCAGTGGACATTGCCGGTGGACAGGCCCGCCCTGGTCGCGGCTTCCCAGAGCGTGGGCACGCGAATGTCCTGCGCATACCAGTACCAGCCGCCCTGGTTGATCCCGGTGGGATCGAAACTGTTGTTGGCGACGATGCCATGGCGGGGGGGCGACACGCCGGTCATCAGCGTCGTGTGGCTGGGATAGGTCAGCGTCGGCGCGACGCCGATCACCCCTGCGGCATGCGTGCCTTCGGCAAGGAAGCGCGAGAGGTTGGGGAGGGCAAGGCCGCGCTGCCGCGCCTCGATCACGTCGCCGGGCCGAAGCCCGTCGATGGAGATGAGGAGCAGCGGCTCCGCCTGCGCCACCGCCGGCATGGCGAAGGCGAGGAGAAGCGGGATCAACGCGGCCTTGCCCATGATCAGAAACCGGCCTTGAGCGTGGCGAAGAATTGCTGCGGCGCGCCCACCAGCAGCGTCTGCCCGTCGCCGCTGTTGCCAAAGCCGCCCGATCCGATCGTGCCGATATAGCGCTTGTCGAGCAGATTGGTGGCGTTGAGCTGGATTTCGAACAGCTCGCTGAAGCGATAGCCGATCGACGCATCCACGATCACCCGGCCCGGCACGGACACATCGTTGGTGTAGCTGTAATAGCGGCGCGACATATAGTTGACGCCAACGCGGGCAAAGCGCTGGCCATCGTCCAGATAGAGTTCGCCCCGCGCCATATGCTTGGGCGCGTCCACCACCGTCTTGCCGTCGATGGCCGCCACCAGCGCGCCGTTGCCGTCGCGCACATCGTCGCGATAGGTGGCGTCGGTGTAGGTATAGGAGCCATAGAGGCCCCAGCCGCTGCCCAGCTTCACGTCGCCCGCCGCTTCGATGCCCACGGAGCGCACGTCGCCGACATTCTGGAGCGCCGACGGATTGCCCTGGATCGCCGATCCCACCTGAACCGCGAGCAGGCGGTTCTTGAAGTTGACGAGATAGGCGCCAAGCGTGCCGTTGAAGATCGGGGTGTGGACGCGAAGCCCACCCTCGAACGTGTCGGACGTTTCCGGCTTCAGGGTGCCGCGGATCGCATTGAAACCGGCCTGATTGGTGGAGAAGGGCCCGGTCGTGGTCGCTGAGGCGAAGGCGCGGGTCGACTGGCTGAAGCCGCCATAGATTTCCGCCGCGGGGCTGAGTTCCACGACGAAGCCGGCGCTCGGCTGGAACCAGTCGGTGGCGTCGATCTTGCCCTGCGGGAAGGTGGAGGAGACGACCGCCTCCGCCTTGTTCGTGACCTTGAAGCCCTTCCAGCCGAGGTTCAGCGTCACCATGCCGAGGTCGATCTTGTCCTGCACATGATATTGGAAGGTGTTGGTGGTGAAATCGAACGCCCACTGGGTGAAGAAGGGGTTCTTGGGATAGTCGCGGAAGGACAGGCCCGGCTCGGTGCGGCTGGCAAAGGCATAGAAGCGGCGCGCCTGGTCGAACTTGTTGTTCTCATACCATGCGCCCACGTTCAGCGTCTGGATGCCGATCGTATAGTCGAGGCTGCCGAACACGCCGTACCGGTCCATCTGATATTCGGTCGTGCGCACCGACATGGGGACGCCGTTGGGGCTGGGGACATAGGGAGTGGCCCACAGGCCCATGCCCTTGTTGTTGTGATAATAGCCCTTGATCTTGAAGGTCGCGGCTTCGCCGATCGGCGTGGTCAGGCCGATCGCGCCCAGCCAGTCCTTGCGCAGGCCCGATGCGTCATAATAGGCGTCGTCGGCGCTGGTGACGTTGCCGGGATAGACTTGTCCCGTCGCGACCCGCGCGCCGCTATAGTCGTACAGGCCGTCCGGGAAGGGCGATCCGCCGCTGTTGCTCACCCGGTCGACATCATTCAGCCGGCTGGCATAGTCGATGGCGCGGGCATAGTCGGGATAGGTGTTGTCCCAGTCCCAGCCCAGGCGCCGGATCATGGACATCGACATGTCCTGATAATCCTGCTCGCGCCGGTCGGAATAGCTCAGCCAGCCATCGATCTTCGCTTCGCCCACGGGGATCACGACCTTGGCGTTGCCCATATGCTGGTCCTGAACGCCCTGCCCCTTCCACTTGTCGGTGGAGCCGTAGCCGTAGGACACATAGCCGCGCACGCCGTCCTTCGTGCCGAAGTTCAAGCGTGCAAAGCCGCGGATCGTGTCGTCGCTGCCATAGGTGCCGTTGAACTGCGCGCCGAACTCGCCAGTGGGATCGGCCGAGAAGGTCTCCACCGTGCCGCCCAGGTTGCCGGTCGATTGGGTGCCGAGCGATCCCGCGCCCTGGCTGACGCGCACGCTGCCGATATTCTCGCTGCTGATCGCGCGGGTGATGTGCAGGCCGTTATGGTTGCCATAGCTCATGTCGCCCAGCGGAATGCCGTCGAAGGTGAAGCCAAGCTGATTCTGGTTGAAGCTGCGGATGGTCACGCGCTGCGACCATTCATAATTGCCGAACGGGTCGGCCGACTGGAAATTGACGCTGGGCAGCTTCTCGATGGCTTTGAGCGGATTGGTGCCGGGGGTGAGGACGGTGATTTCCTTGCCCTGCAATTCCTGCACCTGCCGGGTTTCGCCCCGGCCGAAGACGACGATCTCCGCGCTCGCATCCGGGGCGGCGTCTGCCGGCGCGGCATCCTGCGCGAAGGCGGGCAGCGAAATGCAGGCGGTCGACGCCAGCAGCAGGGCAGTGGAAATGCGCATGGTAATTGTCCCCCTTATCGGACCTGTGGTCGCGGGCGGACTATCCCGGCGATGTTGCAGCGCAATGTGGTTTGGTTGACGCCCCGATGTCACTTGCATGACAGGCTTGTCACAGAATGATGCCGGTCGAAGTCCGGAAAATCACCGAAAGCACAATGAACTCAATCCTTTGCGGCGCGTTTAACTGCCCTGAGAGGATGGAGCCGCAAATGACGATCAGCGTGGAATTTCCAGATGGCGGCCTGCGCGACATGCCCAGCGAACTGCGCATCGATCACGCAACGGGCGGGTTGGATCATGTGCCGCTCGACTGCAACGCGCAGTGGCGCTTCGTTCGGCGCAACGGCCGCTGGCTCGCCCAGCCGCGCCATGGCAGCCTGGCGGTGCTGGCGCCGCAGGTGGACGAATGGTGGCGGGGCATCGCGACGATGGCGGATGGTCCGCGGCCGCCGCGCGCACCCGCCCGGTCGCCCCGCGCCGCCTGAATGCCTTGACGGGCCGGGATCGCGCGGAGTGCCGCGACTGGCCTGGTCTGAATCAAGGCAGGCGCCATGGGCGCCGGGTCAGCGCGAAGGCATGGGCAATCATCGGCCTATGAGGATTGCGCGCCCTTTTCTGCCAGGTCCATGAAGGTGCGCGCGGCATCCCGGTCGGCCGGGTCGTCGAACGTCACGTCAAGGTCCGGCGCGTCACCCAGCAGGAACAGCAGCGACCAGAGCGCGAACCGCCGACCCCGATCCTTTTCAAGGCCAAGGTCCACGCGCATCCGCTCCATGCCCGAAACCAGCGCGTCGGGCGTCAACGCGTCCAGGTCGATACCGCCGAAATAGCGGCGAAGCTGATCGTCGAACTGCATTCCCTATGCTCCTATCCGCGAAAGGCGCAGGGTATGATGCTGGCCGGGTCGGGCCGCGCCGCGATGCGGCGGAACCGCGCGAAATAACCGCCCGCCGTGGGCTTGGGTATCAGCTCGTCCAGGCGGAACCCCATCGCCGCCAGTTCGCACGCCAGCAGGCGGGGCGGAGTGCCATGCCGCTGGGTCGGCCGGTCGGCGTCCACCACGATCAATTCGCCATCCTTCTTCAGCGCGGGGGAGAGATGCCAGAGAAAGGCATAGGGTTCGGCGATCTCATGATACATATGGACCATCAGGATGCGGTCGAAGCTGTTTTCGGGCAGCTTGGGGTCTTCCGGCGCGCCCAGCTTCAGGCTGACATTGTCCCATTTCTCGCGCGTGATGCGGCGGGTGGGGCCGAACGGCCGGGCCAGGCGCACGGTATAATAGCCCTCGCCCGCGCCGATGTCGGCTACGGTCATGCCGGGGCGGATGCCGGCGCGATCCATGATGTCCTCGGCTTCGTTGACGCGGTCGCGCGCCTCCTCGCTCGACCAGCGGGTCGACACGATCGGGGCGACCGGACGGTCGGCGCGCGGAAAGTCCCGCGCCGCGGCGGGCCGCTCGTCCGCGGACCCCTCTCCCAGCCGGTCGCACGCGGCCAGCAGGACAAGCGCCCCCGCCAGCATCGCGCGGATCATCAGTCGACATCCTCCACATCGACCTTCTCGCCCGTCACCTTCTGCGACAGGGCGGCGGCCATGAACGGATCGAGCGCGCCGTCCAGCACATCGTCGGGCGAGGTGGAGGTGACGCCCGTGCGCAGGTCCTTCACCAGCTGATAAGGTTGCAGCACATAGGAACGGATCTGATGGCCCCAGCCGATTTCGGTCTTGGCCTGATAGTCGCTCGACGCCGCTTCCTCGCGCTTGCGCAGTTCCGCTTCGTAAAGCCGGGCCTTGAGCATGTTCATCGCGGTGGCGCGGTTCTTGTGCTGCGACCGGTCGTTCTGCGACGCGACGATGATGCCCGACGGAACGTGAGTGATGCGGACCGCGGAATCGGTCGTGTTGACGTGCTGCCCGCCCGCGCCAGATGCGCGGTAGGTGTCGATCTTGAGGTCGCTTTCCTTGATCTCGATGTCGATATCGTCGTCGATCACCGGATAGACCCAGACGGACGAGAAACTGGTGTGCCGCCGCGCGCTGCTGTCATAGGGGCTGATGCGGACCAGGCGATGGACGCCGCTTTCGGTCTTGGCATAGCCATAGGCGTTCTCGCCCTTGAACAGGAAGGTCGCGGACTTGATCCCCGCCTGGTCGCCGGCCTGATAGTCGACCAGCTCCACCTTGTAGCCGCGCCGTTCCGCCCAGCGGCGATACATGCGGCTCAGCATCTCGGCCCAGTCCTGGCTTTCCGTTCCGCCCGCGCCCGCGTGGATTTCCAGATAGGTGTCGTAGCTGTCGGCCTCGCCCGCCAGCAGCGCCTTGATCTTGTCCTCGTCGGCGCGCTCGGCCAGCGCCTTCAGGGACGCGACGGCCTCGTCCACCATCGCCTCGTCGCCTTCGGCCTCGGCCATTTCGATGAGTTCGGCGGTGTCGGTCTTTTCCCCGTCGATCGCACGCGTCGCGCCGATCGCACTGTCCAGCCGGGTGCGCTCGCGCATCACCTCCTGGGCCTGCTTGGCATTGTCCCAGAGCGTCGGATCTTCCACGCGCGCGTTCAGTTCGTCCAGCCGCCGCAGCGCCCGGTCCCAGTCCAGCGACTGGCGAAGGAGCGCCAGCGCGGCGTCGATACGGTCGATATATTGCTGCGCTTCGGCGCGCATGTCTGGTCTCCGAAAATCTGTCGGCGTCTTAACGCATCAAGCGCCTGCCCCTATCCGAGGGCGACGGATTTGGGAAGGGCGGAGCCTCAATAGATCCCGCCCTGCCCTTCCAGGAAGTCGGCGTCGTTGCGCTGGCGGCCGCGCGATATGGCGGAGGCGGCGCGGGCGTCGGCGGCCTTGGCCTGCGCTTCGGCTTCTTCCTTGCGGATGGAACGGCGCGGTTCGGTTTCGGGCTTGAACGCTTCCCAGATGACGGCGGGCTTCAGGTCGGTGCCCGGCCATGCGCCATAGACGCGCTTTCCCGACCTGCGGTCGATGGTCACCATGCGGATGCCCGCAGGCGCGACGAAGGGCGTCTTGGGCATCGTTTCCAGCACCGGGGCCATGGCCGCCTTCCAGATCGGCGCGGCGATACGACCGCCCTGCGCCCAGCCGCCCAGGCTGCGCGGCTGGTCGTACCCGATATAGACGCCCGCGACGAGATCGGGCGATCCGCCCACGAACCAGACGTTGGTCGGCCCGTTGGTCGTGCCGGTCTTGCCGAACAGCGGCCGATTGAGGTCGTTGAGTATCGTCGCGGTGCCGCGCTGGATAACGCCTTCGGCGATGTGGACGACCTGATAGGCGGTCATGGGATTGAGCACCTGCTTGCCTTCAAAGCCGAAGCGCGGCATCGGCTTGCCGTCCCAGTTCGGCATGTTGCAGCCTTCGCACGGGCGCCAGCGCTGCGGCCAGATCACCTTGCCGCGCCGGTCCTGCACATAATCCATTACCTTGGACGGTTGCTGCTTGCCCTGGTTGGCCAGCGTCGCATAGGCGTTCACCATTCGCTCGACCGTCGTTTCCCCCGCGCCCAGCGCGAAGGAGAGATAGGGCTGATAGTCGCCTATCCCCATATTCTTGATCGTCCGCACCACCCGGTCCATGCCGGTCTGGCTGGCGGCACGCACCGTCATCAGGTTGCGCGACTGCTCGACGCCCCAGCGCATCGTCTGCGGCCCCGCGCTGCCGCCGGAAAAGTTGCGGAAGCATTTCTGGCCCAGCCCCGCGCCCTGATAGACGCAAAGCGGTCCATCGACGATGATGGAGGCCGGCGTCATGCCATTGTCCAGCGCGGACGCATAGACGAACGGCTTGATGGTGGAGCCGGGCTGGCGCAGCGCCTGGGTCGCGCGATTGTAGGAGGACAGGCGCGAATCGAACCCGCCCTGCATCGCGCGGATGCGGCCGGAATGGACTTCCTCCACCAACATGCCGCCGGACACTTCGGGCACGTTGCGCAGCGCCCAGTTCGAACCGTTGCGCGTGACCACGATCAGGTCGCCGGCCTTGAGCGCCGAGAAGGCCGGGCCGCCGGTGCGGCGATAGGGCATCTGCGCGGCGTCCGCCGGCAGGACGCCCGTGCTGCCGTCGGCAAAGCCGATCTGCGCCGCGCCGGAAGACCGGCTGATGACGACAGCCACCCGCCATTGCGCATAATCGACACTGATGTAGCTGGCGGCCAGTTCCCGCTCCCAGCCGTCGCCGGCATTGATATGGCCGACCGGGCCGGACCAGCCGCGCCCGCCGTCGAACCGGAGCAGCCCGCCGCGCAGCGCATCCTGCGTATGTTGCTGCACCACGGGATCATAGGGGCTGCGCACCCACAGGCCGCCGGCATAGACGCTGTTGGGACCGTCCGCCGCCTTTTCGCCGAACAGCTGGATCAGGCGACGGCGCACCTCCTCCATATAATAGCCGCCCGCTCGCGCGTCGAAGCTGGAGCCGTGCGCGGCGACCGTGCCCAGCGGCTGCGCCTGCGCCTCCACCCGCTGCGCGGCGGTGATCCAGCCATTCTTCTCCATCTCGCCCAGCGCCCAGTTGCGCCGGTCGAGCGCCCGCTCATGGCCGGTCGGGCTTTCGGGGCGGTAATTGGCCGGCCCCTTGGGCAGGATGGCGAGATAGGCCATCTCGTGCAGCTTGAGGTCCGCCACATCCTTGTCGAAATAGGCGCGCGCCGCCGCCTGCACGCCATAGGCGTTGCGGCCGAGGAATATCTGGTTGAGGTAGAGTTCGAGGATCTGCTGTTTCGACAGCACATTTTCCATGCGCCAGGCCAGGATCATCTCCTTGACCTTGCGGGTGGGCGAATATTCGTCGCCGATCAGAAGATTCTTGGCGACCTGCTGGGTGATGGTGGAGCCGCCACGGGCGCGCTGGCCCGACCCCAGCTTGCTGGCATAGTCGACCACCGCGCCCGCGAAGCCGGGGATGTCGACGCCATGATGTTCGAAGAAGGTCTTGTCCTCCGCCGCCAGATAGGCGCGGATCAGAAGCGGCGGATAGTCGCTATATTGCAATTGCACCCGGCGTTCACGCGCATAGCTGTGCGCCGGCTGGCCATTGATGTCGCGCACGATCGTCGGCCAGGCCGCGCGCGAAGATCAGCCAGAAGAGGAACAGCGCGGCGAGAAAGGCGCCCAGCAGGATCGCCGCCCAGCGGAACAGCCTTCGCTCCATCAGCGGGCGCAGACGGCCGATCAGGCCTCCGGCATCGCGGCGCAGGCGATAGGCGATGGACGATTGCGGGGTATCGGAACGGGCCTCTTCCATGGAGAAGAGGCTCTAGGGTCAAAATGCGGCCAAGGCCAGTGGGCTTTCGACGGCCCGTCGCGCCGGCTGCCCGGCGCCGCCTGACATCAACCGCCAGCCCCGCCGCCGCGCATCGCCAGCTTGCGGGCGAAATGCACCTCGATCGCGCGGGCGACGCCGCGCGCGATCCGCGCCTGCCCCTCGCGCGAGGAGAGGAAGGCGCTGTCCGCCGCATTGCTGATATAACCGGTCTCGAACAGCACGGACGGCGTGTCGGGGGCTTTGAGCACCATCAGCGACGCGAAGCGGTGCCCGGCGCTGCGGAACGGCACGTAGGGACCGGCTTCACGCTGGAGCAGCCGGGCGAAACTGGCGGAAATGTTCATCGATTCGCGCTGGGTCAGGTCGATGAGGATGGACGATACGTCGTCGGACTGTCCGCCAAGGTTGACGCCGTTGATGATGTCGGCCTTGTTCTCGCGCGCTGCCAACCGTGCCGCTTCCCGGTCCGACGCGGTTTCGGACAGCGTATAGACGGTCGCGCCGTGCGCGTCGCCATTATCCGCTGCGTCGGCATGAATCGAAATGAAAAGGTCCGCGCCCAGCTTGCGGGCGATGCCATAGCGTTCCTGCAGAACCAGAAACTTGTCGTCGTCGCGCGTCAGAGCCACGCGCACGCGGCCGCCCTTCACCAGTTGATCGCGGATCGCCTGCGCGATCGCCAGCGTCACATCCTTTTCGCGCCGGCCGGTTTCCTTGTTGATCGCGCCCGGATCATGCCCGCCATGGCCGGCATCGATCACCACCAGGGGGCGGGCCCCGTCCTGCGCCCCTTCGACCGGAGGCAGCGTAAGGCCGCGGGCGGGCGCGGGTATGGGAACGCTGATCGAATGGAGCCGCTTCTTCGGACGCGCCGCCATGTCCGCCGCGCCGTCGAACCGGGTGCGCCCCTTGCCCATCTCGGCCAGGAACCGCGCTTCGCTCACAGGCTGCAACGCGAAGCTCAGCGACTTGCCGTCGGCCGCGATCTGCGGCGTGCCCAGCGTCGCCG
This sequence comes from Sphingobium sp. CCH11-B1, assembly GCF_001556865.1. Lineage (GTDB taxonomy): Bacteria > Pseudomonadota > Alphaproteobacteria > Sphingomonadales > Sphingomonadaceae > Sphingobium. The sequence goes on from NZ_LSJY01000031.1 coordinate 29,207, forward strand.
GCCCGGCGAGATCCAGCACGACGCGCGCGGTGCCTTCGTTGAGCTGCCCCTGTCGCACGGCCGCCACGCTGCCGTTGCCCGGCGCGAACCGTCCGCGCCCCATCTGCGCGCCGTCAATGTCCAGAGCGATGCGGCGCGGCGCATCCAGCAGGAAAGCGGAGGCGCCCTCCACCCGGTCGTCGAAACGCACCACCACCCGATCGTCGCGCACGTCGACGCCGGCGATGCCGCCCGCGCTGCCAGGCGCGGCCGCGATGATCGCGCCCATCAGGGCAAAGCTCTGCACCATCCGCCGCTTGTGCAACGCCCGACAAGAGCCCGTCCACCCAAATTTCATGACGATGATCCGTCCCCAGCGTCCCCACGCTGAATCCGGCATTAAGCATCGTGACTTTGAAGGACGTGAATCGAGACGGTTAACGGCTGCTTCACCTTCTTCATGCAATGGGTCTGGCGAGACATTATATTTCAGCCAGACGTTGCTCCGCCTTCATTTGGCTGCTACCCATTCATATTCCTGCAAGGTTCGCGTCATGGACGGGCGACCGATCAGGGCGATGAGACGAGCACCGGCGGACTTTATGGATCCTGTCCGGTCCGGTGCTGCAAACAGGTTGACGCTGCATGAGGCATGAATTCCTTTCCACGCTTGCCCCGGTTCCGGGCGCAGCGGCGTGGATGGAAAGGCTCGGCGCATGGTCCGGCCCTGCCGACGCAGCAGACACGTCACTTTTCCTTCCAAACCGGACGATCCCGCGATCCGCGCGCCCCTTGGCGCGCGCGCGGCCGTCCCTTCACTATCGCGTGACGGCGCGGCCCAGCGCCGCAGCCCGCTCACGCCGGAGACTCATAAATGACAATGCGTATGCTGATCGATGCGCGCCACCGGGAAGAGACCCGGGTCGCGGTCGTCAAAGGTAACCGGATCGAGGAGTTCGATTTCGAATCGGCCGAGCACAAGCAGCTCAAGGGAAATATCTATCTCGCCAAGGTAACCAGGGTCGAACCGTCGCTGCAGGCGGCGTTCGTCGATTATGGCGGCAACCGCCACGGCTTCCTGGCCTTCAGCGAAATCCATCCCGACTATTATCAGATCCCGCGCGAGGACCGCGAGGCGCTGCTGCGCGAGGAACGCGCGCATGCCGAGGAAGAGGCCGCGCTGCGCGCCGACTATGATGACGAGGATGACGAAGATCATCATGGCGAGGACGGCGTCGAAGTCGTCGAAGCCACCCATCATCATGACGATGAGGAAGGCGCGGAGGAAAGCGCCGAGGGCGATGCGCCGCAGAAGGCCAGCCGCCGCAAGGGCGGACGTGGCGGCGACGATGCTGCGGACGAGCTGCGCCGCAAGCGCATGGCGCTGCGCCGCCGCTACAAGATTCAGGACGTCATCAAGCGCCGCCAGGTGCTGCTTGTGCAGGTGGTCAAGGAAGAACGCGGCAACAAGGGCGCGGCGCTGACCACCTATCTGTCGCTCGCGGGCCGCTATTGCGTTTTGATGCCCAACACGTCGCACGGCGGCGGCATCAGCCGGAAGATCAGCAACGCGGCCGATCGCAAGCGTTTAAAGTCGATCATCGCGGAGATGGCGCTGCCCTCCAGCATGGGCTGCATCGTGCGCACCGCCGGGCTCCAGCGCACCAAGCCGGAGATCAAGCGCGACTTCGACTATCTCGCGCGCCTGTGGGACGAAATCCGCGAAAAGACGCTGAAGTCGGACGCGCCGGCTCTGATCCACAATGACAGCGACCTTATCAAGCGCGCGATCCGCGACATCTACAACAAGGATATCGAGGAAGTGATCGTGGAGGGCGCGGAGGGCTATCGCGCCGCGCGCGACTTCATGAAGCTGCTGATGCCCAGCCATGTGCGCCGGGTAAAGCAATATGCCGATCCCATTTCCCTGTTCCAGCGCGCGAGCGTGGAGGACCAGCTGGCCGCGATGTACAATCCGGTCGTCCAGCTGAAATCGGGCGGCTATCTCGTCATCAACCCGACCGAGGCGCTGGTGTCGATCGACATCAACTCGGGCCGCTCCACGCGCGAACATGGCATCGAACAGACCGCCGTCGCCACCAATCTGGAAGCCGCGCGCGAGATCGCCCGCCAGCTGCGCCTGCGCGACATGGCCGGCCTTGTCGTCATCGACTTTATCGACATGGAGATGAACTCCAACATCCGTAAGGTCGAAAAGGCGATGAAGGAGGCGCTGAAGGACGATCGCGCCCGCATCCAGGTCGGCCGCATCTCCGGCTTCGGCCTCATGGAAATGAGCCGTCAGCGGCTGCGCACCGGCGTGCTCGAAGCATCGACCCGCCAATGCCCGCATTGCGAAGGCACCGGCCTTGTCCGCACCGCATCGTCGGCGGGCCTCGGCGCGCTGCGCATGCTGGAGGAAGAGGCGGCGCGCGGGCGCGGCAGCATCATCACGCTGCGCGCCAGCCAGGAAGCGGCCTTCTATGTCCTCAACAACAAGCGTCGCGAACTGGACGAGATCGAGCAGCGCTACGGCGTGCGCATCGAAATCCTGCCCGATGGTGAGATCGAGGGCGCGCGCATGTCGGTCGAGGCCAGCGGCCCCCGGCCCGAGCGTGTCGTCGACTATACCCCCCTCCCGGTCGAAGAGGATGATCTCGACCTGATCGAGGAGGAGGAAGAGGAAGAAGAAGCCGAGGAGGCAGAGGCGGACGCGGGCCGCGAAGAGCGCGGCGAGCAGGGTGACGAGCGCGAGGGCGGCCGCCGTCGCCGTCGCCGCCGTCGCCGTCGTGGCGGCCAGCGCGACGAGAATCGCGCCGATGAACCGGCCGAGTCCGCACAGGCGGACGAGGCTGACGAAGAGGCCGGAGCGGAAGAAGACGCCGATGAAGCGGCGGTCGAAACCACGGCCGAAGCCAAGGACGAGGACGAAGGCGGTGCGCGGCGTCGTGGACGCCGTGGCCGTCGCGGTGGCCGTCGCCGTCGCGAGGGTGGCGAAGGCGGCGAGGATGCCGTGACCA
>NZ_LSJY01000032.1 GCF_001556865.1 Sphingobium sp. CCH11-B1
ATCGGCGCAGAGCGACAGCCTACCTCTGACTGCCGCCAATCTTTGCAACAGAGCCCCGAACACGGCCCCAAACAAACGAGCGATCTTTCTGCCGAGCAGGATTGGGACTTCGTTGCCAAGGATCTGGAAGCCTTTGCTGATGTTTTGGACACGTAACGCTGGCATATCAAGAGAAGCATCCCCGTGTGCCGCATAATGTGCTCCCGTTGGGACGGCTGGCGGTAAGCTTCGATCACGCCGGCCAGGGGCTTGGGGAGAACGTGCTGTCGGATGCGCTGAGGCGGATCGCATCGCCGTCCCGGATTATCGGCTTCGGCGCGGTGATGGTCCACGCGAAGGACAACGCTGCACGTCGTTTCTATTTGCGCTGCGCCGAACTCATCGATTATCCGCAGGACAGCCGCACCCTGTTTCTGTCTATCGAAACGGTGGTCGCGACTTTCGGCCAGGAAGCGGTTGGAAGCCCGTCTCGCAGCCACCGACGTGGCACGAAAGGATGGTGCTTGTTGAACAAAGGCCTTGTGGCAATTTCGGGCTGCTCAAGCGGCGGGAAATCGACTCTTCTGGCTGAGTTGAGCGCGCGCGGCCGTACAATCGTCGAGGAACGTGGCCGTCGCATCATAGCCGAAGAACTGGCCTCCGGTGGCAGCGCGTTACCTTGGGCCGATCCGGCGGCTTTCCTGCGCCGCGCCACCGAGATGGCGATGGCAGATCACATCGCGGCCGAAGATCATGAGGGGTGGATATTCTTTGATCGTGGCATGGTGCCCTGCAGATGGGCCAGGAAAGCGCGCACCGCCGGATTGGTGCGACGGCTCTCCGGCCAGACGGCCGTGATATTGTGCCGCTCGACAGCGAATTCCGACAGAACCGGCACCAGCTCGCCGCGCGCCACGTAAGGCGCCGCGACGAAGTCCGCGCTGATGCCGACACCACCACCGGCGGCCAGCGCCGCCATCAGCGCCTCGCTGGCGTCCATGACGATACCCGACGACGGCACGATCTCGACCTCGCGATCCCCGACGCGGAAAGGCCAGCGCAACACCTGGCCGCTGCTTTGGTAGCGCAGGTTCACCGTATCGTGGCCAACCAGTTCGTCCGGATGGGACGGCCTGCCCCGGGATGCCAGATAGGAGGGCGATGCAAAGCAGCAAAAGCGATGCGGCGCGAGCCGGCGCGCCAGGAGCCGCGTGTCCGCGAGATCGCCGATCCGTACCGCGATATCGATCCCGGCCTCGACGAGGTCGACGAACTGGTCGTTCAGGCGAAGCTCGACCATCACCTGGGGGTGGCGCTCCCGGAATGCGGGCAGCTTCGGAGCAAGCACATGGATGCCGATCGGCAGCGAGGCGGCGATCCTCAGCGTGCCAGCCGGCTCCGAGCGCGCCGTGATCGCCATCTGCTCGATCTCCTCCGCGTCGCGAAGAAGCAGGAGCGCCCGTTCATGCAAATCCCGGCCCTCGGGCGTCAGAGCCAACGAACGGGTGGTGCGCGTGATAAGCGGCACCCCAAGCGTCTGCTCGAGACGCTGGACGCTCTTGCTGACCGCCGATGGCGAAATCGACAGCGACCGGGCGGCGGCCGTGAAGCTGCCCAGCGACCCGACACGGGCGAAGGCGATCAACCCCGTGAGGCGCTCAAATGCTATTTGTTCCTTCATGGAAATACTAAAACGATTTCTACCAATATTATCAATCTTAATGCGCGTCGCCACATCTCCTTCAGTTTAGAAGTTTCCGAAGGAGGCAATGATGAGCGAGACAATGAAGGCGGTTCGCCTGCACGCGTTCGGCGGCCCGGACGTGCTCCGCTACGAGGATGCGCCCCGCCCCACCTTGGCGGCTGGTGAGGTACTGGTCCGCGTCCACGCGGTCGGCCTCAATCCGCCGGACTGGTATCTCCGTGACGGCTACCGCTCGCTTCCCCCCGAGTGGCAACCGCATCCCGCCTTTCCGCTGATCCTCGGATCGGACGTGTCCGGCGTCGTCGCCGCGCTCGACGATGGCGTGGAGGGATTTAGCGTCGGCGACGAGGTCTACGCGATGGTCCGTTTCCCGCAAAACGTCATGGAAGGCAGCAAGGCCTATGCCGAATATGTCAGCGTGCCGGCATCGGACCTCGCGCGCAAACCGGGCATCGACCATGTTCACGCGGCGGCTGCGCCCATGTCGCTGCTGACGGCCTGGCAGTTCCTGATCGATCTGGGTCATGACGAACCCAACCCGTTCCAGTCATTTACCCATGCACACGCGCAGCTCGAAGGCCGAACGGTCCTTGTCAACGGCGCCGGCGGCGGTGTCGGGCACCTCGCCGTGCAACTGGCGAAGTGGAAGGGCGCGCGCGTCATCGCGGTCGCGTCGGGCAGGAACGAGGCGCTGATGCGCGAGCTCGGCGCCGATCAGTTCATCGATTACACCAGGACGGCGGCCGACGAGATCGTGCGCGACGTGGACGTCGTGCTCGACGCCGTGGGCGGACCGGATACCGGCCGCTTCTTCCGCACCCTGAAGCGTGGCGGTTCTCTATACCCGGTCTATCCGCTGGGCTTCACCGGACATGCCGAAGCCGAGACGCTGGGCATTACCGTCTCGACGACACAGGTCCGTTCGAGTGGCGCGCAACTGGCCGAGGCGGCCCGCCTGCTTGACGACGGCACCATCCGCATCGTCGTCGACAGCATCTTCCCGCTCGCCGACGCCGCCCGTGCCCACGAACGCGCCGCCCGTGGCAATATCCAGGGCAAGATCGTCCTCTCCGTCGCCTGACCAAACCACGGATAGTCTGGCCCTTGGCAACGCTGATGGCTGGAGAACATCAGGATGTTGGCGATCGCCGGTCTTTCCTTCGTCGCTCAGGGCTTGAGAAGAACCTTGCCTGCTTTGCCCGCTGTCAGCGATGCGCGAACGGCGTCAGCGACCTGATCCAGCCCGAATACCGCCCCTGCCGGCAGTTTCAGCTCGCCACTGGCGACGAGGCGGATAAGTTCTCCAAGCAGCCGGCGCTTGGCTTCGGCGGGCATGGCGGCACTCACCTTGGAGCCCCAGAAGCCCTTCACGACGGCCTGTTTGAAAATAAGATTGCCAGAGGAAATCTGCATCGGCTCTCCGGCCATGGTGCCGAAGGACACCAGCAGCCCATCCTCACCCAGAAGCGACAGGAGTTCAGCGCTGGCCTGTCCGCCGATCGAATCCACAGCCGCGCGTATCGGCGCATCGCCGGTGATCGCACGCACCCGATCCTGCCAACCATCGGTCGCAGTCGAGACGGCATTGGCGATGCCGAGAGCCGCCAGCTCTTCCACGCCGGCATCGCGGCGCACGAGATTGACGATATGCACACCGCGCGCGGCCGCCAGCATTGCCAGCGTTTTGCCGACCGCGCCATTGGCGGTGTTCTGGATCACCCAGTCGCCACTTGCCACTTCGAGGAAGTCCAGAAGAGTGATCGCGCTGAACGGCATGGCGATAAGCTGCGCCGCCGCCTCATCGGAGATCGAATCCGGGACAGGGACCAACCCGGCAGCGGGCGCGAGGAAATATTCAGCCCATGAGCCATGAACCGAGGCGACCGAGACGCGCTGACCGATGGTGATGCCGGTCACGCCTTCACCGAGCGCATCGACCGTACCGACGGCTTCCGAACCGCCAATAGCGGGCAGTTCAGGCTTGTAGCCGTAGCTGCCGCGCACGGTCCAAAGATCGTGATTGTGGATCGGCGAAAGGATCGTCTTGATCCGCACCTGGCCCGGGCCGGGTTCGGGAACCGGGCTTTCTTCCAAAGCGAGAACGTCGGCCGGTTCGCCGAATGTGGTGTGAATGGCGCTACGCATGACGCCTCCTTAAACCGTGATGACGTGCAGGCGCACGTCGATGTTGTTGCGTGTGGCGTTGGAATAGGGGCAGGCCCGATGCGTCGCCTCGACCAGTTCCTGCGCGGCGGCCTCATCGAGACCCGCGATTTCCACATGAATGTCGATGTCCAGCTTGAAGCCGCCCTCAGGCGTCTGCCCGATTCCGACCTCCGCGGACGTTTTGCTACCCATCAGCGCCAGCTTTTTCTGCTGGGCGACATGGTTGAGCGCACTGTCGAAACAAGCTGCATACCCCATCGCGAACAGCTGCTCCGGGTTGGCGCCCGGCTTGCCGGAGTTCGGCATGGCGAGATCGAGGCCGAGGCTGCCGTCGTCGAGCGCCGTGTGGCCTGAACGGCCACCGGTCGCCGTTGCGCGGGTCTTGTAGAAAATTTTCATTCTTCGGTTCCTTTCACGGATGGTTGGATTGCGGCGTGCAGACCAGAATCTGCTCGGTGGCGATCATCGCCCGTTGCATCGGCGCACGAGAACGGGTGAGTTTGGCGAGCAGCGCAGCGCCAAGCCACATCTGGTAGAGAACCTGCGCCAGCGCGGACGGCTCCGCCCCCGGTGGAAGCGATCCGTCCTCGCGCGCCTCGGCGATCATGGAGGCGATGCGTTGCAGCAATCGTGCGACGCCATCGCTCAGAACGGCCCGCATGGCCTCCGACAGGTCCGCGACTTCGGCGGACAGTTTGACGGCGAGGCAATCCTCGGCCCAGCCGTCTCCGGCTTGATCACCTTCCCCGGGATCATCGAGCCACGCTCGCCAATAGCGCATCAACCGCTCGCGACCGCTTATGGCTTCCGCGGATAACAGCGAGTCCAGTTTCTTGCCGTAACCGTCCACGTAATCACGAAGAAGTGCGCAGCCGAACGCCTCCTTGGACGGGAAATAATGATAGAAAGACCCCTTCGGCACGCCGGAAACCTTCAAGATTTCCTGAAGGCCGAGCGCGGAGAAGCCCTTGCTCAACACAAGGCTGTAGCCCGTGTCGAGGATGTTTTGCCGGGTCGCTTCTGCTTTGGGTGTCAAATTCATGATCAGCATATATAACGAATAATAGACCAGTCGTCTATATGGCTATGGCGTCACCACCTACGCGGGCTCATCGGCATAGCCAATGGGAGGCATATATGAGCAACGTCGGGCGGCTCGCCGACAATATCGGCAACTTCAGCGCTGGCCGGCGCGGAGCGCCCCTGCGTGGCGCAGCGATGCTTCAAGGCATCGTGGTCTGCGGGATATGCGGACACCGCATGGGTCTTCACTCACTCTGCCCATAAGAAGACCCCCGTCTATCACTGCATCGATAGCGAGCAGAGCGGGCACTGCCAGAATGTGCGCGCAAACCAGGTTGATGCAGAGGTCGAGCGGCTGTTGATCGAAGCTCTGCAACCCGATCGCATCGACCTTGCGCTTGCGGCTCATGAACAGATGAACGGCGAAAACCGGCTGCTGGAACGTCAATGGGCGCTGAATCGGGAGAAGGCGCATTACGAAGCGGAGCGTGCACGCCGACAATATGATGCCGTGGAGTCGGAAAAGCGGCTCGTCGCACGTTCGCTGGAAACGTTGTGGGAAGAGAAAATACGCGAAGCCGACGCGTCTAACAGGATTACGCGCGGTGGCATGTCGAGCAGGTTAACGCCCTGGCCGCCGCCGCGCGAACGCGTATCCTGACCATTGCCGACCCTGTTGCCCGCGTTCTCGAAGCGGGCTGGCATCGACGAACGCAAAGAGATGATGCGGCTCGTGATCGACAGCGTGACGGTCGACAAGAGCCGTGCGCAAGGCCGTATCTGGTTCGCGATCCTGTGGCAGACCGGCGCGCGAACAGAGCATGTGATCATCCGCAATACCGCCAACTATGACGATCTGGCTCACTTCGCACGCATCGAGGAGATGGTGCGAACGCTCAATGCTGTGGGATCACTCGACCGTCAGATCGCGGACGCCCTGACAGCCGAGGGCATCATGAGAAGATCGGCGCTCTGATCTATGCCAACCTCTTCGACAACGAGGGCGAAGACACCTTCTCGCTGATCTGGTCCCGCCCCAACGGCAGGCGCGCCGACTAAGACCCCACGCAAGACCCCGCCACAAGGTCGGGGCCTTGGTCCGTCATGCCTTCACTGTCCGGAGCCGCAGCGAATTGCCGATGACGCTGACGGACGACAGCGCCATCGCGGCAGCAGCGATGATCGGCGACAGCAGCAGCCCAAACGTGGGATAGAGCGCACCGGCCGCAATCGGTACGCCTGCCGCATTGTAGATGAACGCGAAGGCGAGGTTCTGGCGGATGTTGGCCATCGTCGCCTGCGACAGGCGTCGCGCGCGGACAATGCCGGTGAGATCGCCCTTGAGCAGCGTCACGCCCGCACTTTCGATCGCAACGTCGGTCCCCGATCCCATGGCGATACCAACATCGGCGGCGGCAAGCGCCGGCGCGTCATTTACGCCGTCACCCGCCATCGCCACCACCTTGCCCTGCGCCTTCAGGCGCTCGACGACCGCGGCTTTCTGGTCCGGCAGCACATCGGCCTCGACCTCATCGATGCCGAGCTTTCTCGCAACGGCTTCGGCTGTGGTGCGATTGTCACCGGTCAGCATGACGATGCGGATGCCTTCCGCATGCAGGGCCTTCAGTGCCTCAGGCGTGGTCGCCTTGATCGTGTCGGCGATGGCGAAGATGCCGCCGATGGCTTTATCGATGCCGATATAGATGGCGGTTGCGCCGTCGCGGCGTAGCTCATCGGCCTGTGCCGCGAGCGGCGCTGTATCAACCCCATGTTCGGCGAGGAAGGTGGTGCTGCCGAGCACCACATGCCGGCCCTCGACACGACCGATCGCCCCCTTGCCGGTCGGCGAGTCGAAGTCGGCGACATCGGGGATGGTCGCCCGCGCAAGCGGATGCTCGGACGCCTTCTCCACGCCGGCTGCAAGCCGCAGGATGGTCTCCTCGACAAATCGCGGGGCCACGACGATCCGGGTCACCGCCGGCTTTCCTTGCGTAAGCGTCCCGGTTTTGTCGACCACCAGAGTATCGATCTTCTCCATCCGCTCGAGCGCCTCCGCGTTCTTGATCAGAACGCCGGCGGCCGCCCCCTTGCCGATACCCACCATGATCGACATCGGCGTCGCGAGCCCGAGCGCGCAGGGGCAGGCAATGATCAGCACGGAAACGGCCGCGATCAGGCCATGCGCCAGCCGCGGCTCCGGCCCCCATACACCCCAGGCCGCGAAGGCGAGCAGCGCGACGGCGATGACGACCGGCACGAACCAGCCCGACACCTGATCAGCCATGCGCTGGATCGGCGCGCGCGAGCGCTGGGCATCCGCGACCATCTGGACGATGCGGGCGAGCATGGTGTCGCGCCCGACTTTTTCAGCCCGGATGACGAGCGCGCCGGTCTGGTTCAGCGTACCTCCTACGACCGCTTCGCCGACTACACGCGTCACCGGCATGGATTCGCCGGTCACCATCGATTCATCGATCGATGAGCGACCCTGCTCGACCACGCCGTCAACCGGCACGGTTTCACCGGGCCGGACCCTGAGCCGATCACCGATGACGACGGCTTCGACAGGAATATCCTCTTCAGCATCGTTCCGCCCGATCCGCCGGGCGGTTTTCGGCGCGAGATTGAGAAGCGCGCGGATTGCGCCGGAGGTCTGCTCCCGGGCGCGCAGTTCCATGACCTGACCGAGCAGCACCAGCACGGTGATCACGGCCGCGGCCTCATAGTAGACCGCGACCGTGCCATCGGCGCCTCGGAAAGCCTGCGGGTAGAGCTGCGGCGCGAATGTCGCGACGATGCTGTAGCCCCAGGCGACCCCGGTGCCCATCGCGATCAGCGTGAACATGTTGAGGCTGCGGTTGACGATCGACGCCCAGCCACGTTCGAAGAACGGCCATCCGGCCCACAGGACCACCGGCGTCGCCAGCGCGAACTGGATCCAGATCGAGATGCGCATCGGCACCAAATGGTGCAGCGCCGGGATCAGGTGACCGCCCATCTCCAGCAGGAACACGGGCAAGGCGAGCACGAGGCCGATCCAGAAGCGTCGGGTCATATCGGCGAGTTCGGGGCTTGATCCGGCATCCGCCGCCGCGATCAGCGGCTCCAGCGCCATGCCGCAGATCGGGCAACTACCCGGCGCATCCCGGCGGATTTCCGGATGCATCGGGCATGTCCAGATCGTCCCTTCCGTTGCGGTTGCCGTTACTGCCGCAACGTGGTGATGCTCATGGGTATCAGGTCCATGCGTGTGGCTATGGTGGGAATGATCGCCATGGGCGGCAGCACCCTCATGGTGATGTGCAGCATGCGCTGCCAGTGCCGCATAATGCACGGGGTCGGCGTCGAACTTCGCCTTGCAGCCGGCCGAGCAGAAGACGTAGCGCTCGCCTTCATACTCAGCATTGTGAGCGGTCCTGGCGGGATCGACCACCATGCCACAGACCGGATCATGGTCGACGTGACCGGACGGCGTTTCGCCGTCCGGCTCATGATGGTGATGATGGCCGTGCGCCCCAGTCACCTCGGCGGCGCGTTCGCTCTTCTGATCGTCGTCGGCCATTCATCACCTTTCACACGCCGCGCGTGCCTTCCGGTCTTTGTTCACTCCTCGATCAGATGGAACTCTTCGAGCAGCTTGGCGATCTCTGTGCCTTCGAGCTTCTTCATCAGCAGCTTGCGCAGGAAGGCCGGTCCGGGAAGATCGATGCCCTTGCCGTCCCGCAGCGGACCGATCGCAGCAAGAAGTGTACGAATATCATAGGTCGAGTTGAAGACCTCCGGCACGCCGCGCTCGACATTCATCAGCGTGTAGACGGCCTCCATCGGGGTTCTCACCGAATATTCCGTGGTGAAGATGCAGTCCCGCTGCTTCGATTCCGCGAACTGGCCGATGAAGGCGAAGTTGACCGCGCCCTCCGGCACCACGTCCGGCCGGTCACCCGCCTGGCGCGGCATGAAGAAGGCGGTAATATAGGGCATCATCGTGGGAACGGTGCGGGCGCCGGATGCCGCGAGTTCGGGAATGTCCTCGACCGGCACGCCGAGGTGATAGAGCCATTCCTGGGTGATCTCCTCACCGGTGCATTCCTGCATCGGCTTCTTCACGAAGTCGCCGGGGCAATCGACAAAGAGCGCGTAGAACCAGGCGATCATCTGATCTTTGGGCTGCTTCTTGAAATGCGGCTGGCGATGAACCGTCCAGCTCAGCAGCCACGCCGAGTCCTTCACCGTGACGATACCGGCGGAGACGATCTTGCCGGTAAAGGGGTTCCGCTTGGTGATCTTCTCGACATAGGCCGGAATGCGGGCGTCGAGGGCGGTGATGGAGGCGGAGGCCCATTTCGTCTCCGGGATATGGGCGCCGAACACGTCGGGGCGGCCGAAGGCCGGATCCTTCGCGGCGATGCGGCGCCACAGGTCCCAGGCCGGCGCCGGTCCTTCATTGAGCTTCGCCGGCGTCCTGTGGTCGCCATTGTCGGAATTCTCGGTCAGCGAGCCGATCGTGATGAAGACGAGATCGTCTGGCCCGAGATCGACGCCGCCTTCGACGCCGCGCTCTTTCCAGTGAATGCGGGTCGCTTGCTTGCGGCCGGGCTGGATGTCGAAATCGACATCGGTGACCTCGACGCCGTAGCGGAACGTGACGCCGTGATCGGTCAGCCACTTCACCAGCGGCAGGACCATCGATTCATACTGGTTATAGCGGTTGAACTTGAGCGAGGAGAAGTCGGCGAGACTGCCGATATGATGGATGAAGCGGTGCAGGTAGAGCTTCATCTCCAGCGCGGAATGCCATTCCTCGAAGGCGAACATGGTGCGCCAGTAGAGCCAGAAATTGCTTTTGAGGAAGTCTTCGCCGAAGACCTCGTTGATACGCTTGTTCTCCATCTCCTCGCGCGTCGCGAGGAAGACCGAGAGCAGGTCCTTCTGGGCCTTGTCGTTTAGCGTCAACAGCGCTTTGTCGGGCACGTCCTGGCCCTGGTTCTGCGTCGTGCGCTGGAGCGAAAAGTTGGGATCGTCCTTGTTGAGCCGGTAGAACTCGTCGAGCACGCTGGCGTCCTCGATCTCCAGCGAGGGGATCGAGCGATAAAGGTCCCACAGGCACTCGAAATGTTCTTCCATTTCGCGGCCGCCGCGAATGACGAAGCCCTTTTCGGGCACGTCCAGACCATCGAGCGCGCCACCAGGGATTTCCAGCTCTTCAAGGATGGTGATGCGGTCGCCGGAAACGCCGCCGTCGCGGATCAGGAAGGCCGCGCCGGCAAGCCCCGCCAGCCCCGAACCGACAAACCAGGCCGTCTTCTTGTCGGCGCCCTCGGGCTTGCGGGGACGCACGAAGGCTTCATAGTTTCCGCTGCTATAGTGCATGGCGAACTCCTGTTCTTCTTGTTGGGATCAGTCTGCGGAGGGCTTGTAGCTGTAGAAGCCTTCGCCCGAGGCGATGCCGAGCCTGCCCTTGTCGATGTAGTTTTCCTTCAGCCAGGCGGCGAGCGACTGAGCATGCTCGTCGCCATGCGAGAGGATGTTGTAGGGGGTGTTCAATCCGATGATGTCGTAGATCTGGAACGGCCCCATCGGCGCGCCGGTGGCGATCCGCCAGACCTTGTCGACATCTTCCGGCTCGGCATAGCCGCCGGCCGCCAGATCGGCGGCCGCGTTCAGGAGCGGCACCAAAAGCGAATTGAGGACGTAACCCGCTTTCTCCTTGCGCACCGGGATCGGCACCATGCCGATGGCGGAGGCGAAGGCGATCAGGGCATCGAACACGGCCGGATCGGTGTCGTCCGTGCCCATCACCTCGGCGGTGTTGAACTTCCAGATGCTGTTGGCGAAGTGCAGCGCCAGGAAACGGTCCGGGCGGCCGGTGAAGGCTTTGAGGTCGCTCGGCAGCAAAGTCGAGCTATTGGTGGCGAAGATCGTTCTGTCAGGCGCGAGCGCCGCCAGCTTCTCGTAGAGCGCCTGCTTGATCTCGAGCACTTCCGGAACCGCTTCGATGACCAGATCGGCATTCGCAACCGCAGCCTCAAGATCGGCGGTGAGCGTGATGCGTCTCGAAGCTTCGGCTGCCTTGCCGTCAGCCGCACCCGTCACCTCTTTCACGTAGGTTTCTACAAGCGTTTCGAACCGATGCCTCGCCTGGTCGAGTGCTTCGTCGCTGATCTCATAAGCGGTAACGTCAAAGCCACTATAGGCGGCCTGGAAGGCGATCTGGCTGCCGAGGACACCGGTGCCTAGCACCGTCACTTTCAGGATGTCGCTCATTCATTCTCTTCCTTGCGTCGGGTTTCATAGAGAAACGGCGCAGCGACTTCGGCGGGCACGCGAACCAGCTTGCCGGTAGCTTTCTCGATGAGCACCCATTGCGACAGGGCCGCGACGAGCGTCTGACCGTTACTGTCTTTGAACTCGACGCACCGGGCGTATCTCGCTCCGCGCGGCTTCCCTTCGACCCAGGTTATGGCAAAGGTCTCTTCGCCCGCCCGGATATTGCCGCGGTAATCGACCTCGTGCCTGAGCACCATAGCAACATAGGTGTCGGCATCCCTCGGACGCGCGGCTGTCAGCCAGTGCGCCACCGACACATCCTGAATCCAGGTCACCCAGACCGCATTGTTGACATCGCCGAGTTCATCGATGTCTTCTTCGGTTGCCTGGAAACGGATATGGAAGCGCCGACGTTCGTCCACTTTTCCAGCCAAGGGCACGCCTGAAGCATCGCAGCCGATCCTGCGGCGTCCTTCGCCAGGAAGGCTCATGACCGGGTGGATGGCGCATCGAGGCCTGCCATCGCGCGAAAGAAGCCGACAAGCATTTGCTCTCGGGGAATAGCGCCTTCGACATCGCCCTGGACCGCCAGTCCCATCCACAGTGCATAGAGGCCGATCCCGGTCTGCAGCTGCGGCAAGGCAGGCCGAAGCGCAAAGCGCCGCGTCAGATCCGCCACAAGTTCTCCGAACAAATGGTGGCAGGCGGCCTTTCCTTCGCGATGCCGTTCAGCGAACGCGGGGTCCCGCCGCGCATGAAGCTGCAATTCGATCGAAAGCAGCGACCAATGCTGTTCGTCAGCCAGCTTAGCCAGCCGCGCCGCAAGCACTTGCAGAGTCGCCTCGATATCATCGCCGGAGCAGTGGGCGACCAGATCGCGCAGAAGCACGACCTCGTCCTGGATATGAGCCTGCAGAATCTCGACCAGCAGATCGTCCTTGCTTGCAAAATTCGAATAGAAGGCCCCCTGCGAATGACCCGCTGCACTACAGATGTTGCGGATCGACATGGCCGCCACCCCTTCTTCCACAATGGACGAATGTGCTGCGGCGAGCAGCTTATCCCGCGTCTGGCGCTGCGTTTCCTTTCGCGTGAGGCGCATGAGCGATCGACCTCCAATTCAGCACGGCATGGAAACCTTTTACCCATGTCGGCGTTCACCGTAAAACCAGATATCACCTGATATCTCGAATGCAACGAAAATCCGGTTCGAAGGATCGCCCTTGGCTGAGACCTATATCCCCTACTCCACCAGCGTCGAAGTGCTCGGCGAAGACGAGGAGCGGCTCACCGCCGAAATCCTCGAAATCATGGCGAGCACCAACCGCAAGGCGTTCGAGCGCCATCGGCATGCGGTGCGCGACGCCCATGCCAAGAGCCACGGGTTCCTGAAGGGCGAACTCGTCGTCCCGGAACTGCCGGAGCATCTGCGCCAGGGGCTTTTCGCTCGCCCGGCCACCTATTCCGTGGTGATCCGCCTCTCATCAGCGCCCGGAGATATCCACTCGGACACCATCCCCGCCCCACGCGGCATGGCGATCAAGGTCATCGGCGTGGAGGGAGAGCGGCTTCTGCCCGACGACCAGGGCCGCAATCAGGATTTCCTGCTGGTCAACATACCGGTCTTGAGCTTCGGCACGATCGGCAAATATCGCCAGCTCATTGGCCTTCTGGAGAAGAATGCGCAGAACCCCGCCTTCCTCCAACGCGCCATGGCCGGGGTGGCGCGTGGCGTGGAAGCCGCGGTCGAAGCGGTCGGCGTCGAGCCCGGCGCGACGCTGCGCGGGCTCGCGCGCGACAACGACCATCTGCTCGGCGAGACCTATCACTCGATGGCGGCGATCCGCTTTGGCGATCACATCGCCAAGATCAGCGCCGCGCCGCTTTCCGACAATGTCCGCGCGCTCACTGGCAAGGACGTCGGCACAGTGGAGGATTCCACGATGCGCGATCTGGTTGTCGAGCATTTCCGCGACCAGGGTGCTGAGTATCAACTGCGCGCCCAACTTTGCGCTGATCTCGACAAGATGCCTGTCGAGGACGCGGCGGTGCTCTGGCCCGAAGAGCTGTCGCCACACCAGCCGATCGCCACGCTGCGCATCCCGCCGCAGGACGCCTATTCGCCGGCGCGGCGGGTCTATGGCGATGACGTGCTGTCGTTCAATCCCTGGCACGGTATCCGCGAGCACCAGCCGCTCGGATCGATCATGCGGGTGCGCATCGCCGCCTATGAGCGATCCACCCGCTACCGCCATGAGATGAACGCGCAGCCGCGTGTCGAGCCGACAAACATCGACGCCATCCCGGACTGACGCACCGATCGACACACGCAATCACGAAAGGAGGCCAGTCATGGCCGAGACCGAAGAAAACCCGCAGATCGACGAAACCCGCCTTCAGGCCATCCGGCGGCGGATCGAGGAAGTGGCCGGCGACGCGCCGCAGCTCGCCAAGCTCGCGCTCGAGCAGATGGTGACGAAGCACAATCCCGACCTCAAGGGCACGGCCGGCTCGGCCGGTCGCGTCGGCGCGCAGTCCGGCAATGTCTCCGAGCTCACCGCCATCGCCAACCTCAAGCCGGGCGGCGCGGACCGGCTGAAACGCATCTTCGGACTCGTGAACGGCAATTTCGACGGGGCGCAGAAGGTCGGCACCCTGCACAACATGCGGTTCGTCTTCTTCGACAACGACACCCGCATCCTGTTCGCCACCGCCTATGACGGCGACTGGGACACCTATATCAACGACTTCGCCACCAAGATCCCTGACCTGATGGATTTGCTCTTCGCCTCGGTCGAAGGCTGGCCGGGCATCGCGAGCCCGAAGGTCAAGGATTTCATCGCCGAACATCAGATCACCGCCGCCGGATGGTTCGTCGCCAACCCGCAGGTCACGGTCGTCGACGTGCGTCGGCTTCAGCGGATGGAACATGCCGTCAACGAATTCCTGGACAAGGTGGGCTGAGCGATGACGATCCTTCAAAAGCTGAAAGAGCGCTTCTCGAGGGACAGCGTTACGCTCGACCTGCACGATATCCAGGCGCTGATCCTGCGAAGCCGGCCGGAGCCCTATGTCGGCATCCATGCGATGCTCCATTTCGACGAGGCCGAGGGCGCGCGCGCTTTGCTGGGCCGGCTCGCGCCCCATATCGCATCCGCCGACAACTGGAACGAGGATCTCGATTTCTGGATAGGCGCTGCACTCAGCTTCGAGGGACTGAAGGCGCTCGGCGTTCCTGAAGCGCAGCTCAAGACATTCCCGCTCCCCTTTCAGCAGGGCATGGCGGCGCGCTCGGAGCAGCTCCGCGACTTCGGACCCAACGCGCCGGAAAACTGGGAGGACGTGTTCAAGCCGGGCAACTGCCATCTCGCGCTGACCATCTACGCGGTCGACGATGCGGCGCTCGACAAGGCGCTGGCGACCGCGCGAACCGAACTCGACCAGAGCAGCGGCGTCACCTTGATCGGCGAGCATCGCTTCGGCGCGCCGGACGGCGCGAAAAACCCGTTCGGCTTCCGGGATTCGATCTCCCAGCCCGCCGTCGAAGGCAGCGGCGTCGATCCGCTGCCCGGCGAGGAACGCGCGATCAAGGCGGGCGAGTTCATCCTTGGATACGAGAGCGAGAACGGCCAGCCGCTCGGCATGCCTGAACCTGCGGCGCTGGGAAAGAACGGCACCTTCGTCGTCCTGCGCAAGTACAACAGCCGGGTCGGCTGCTTCAACGCCTTCCTCAAGGCCCATGGCGAGACGGCGGAGGACCGCGAACGTCTTGCCGCCAAGATGTTCGGTCGCTGGCGGTCAGGCGCTCCACTGACGTTGTCGCCGGATCATGACGACCCGGACCTCGGCGCCGATCCGCAGCGCAACAACGACTTCAATTTCAAGGACGACCCCAAAGGCCGCGTCGTGCCGCTCGGCTGTCATATGCGCCGGCTCAATCCCCGCGATTCCGAGCTGACACTGCTCACCGACGTCAACATTCACCGCATCATCCGCCGTTCCTCGACCTTCGGGCCGGTTTATTCCGAGGATGTGGCGCCGAAAGACGATGCCAAAGGCGATCGCGGCCTGTTCTTCATCTTCATAAGCGCGCGCGCTTACGACACGATCGAGTTCATGCAGCAGGAATGGATCAACCGCGGCAATTTCGTCGACCTCGGCGAGGAGCGCGATCCAATCGTTGGTCTGCATGAGGAGGACGGCCGGTTCACGATCCCGCAGGCGCCTGCGCGCAAGCGCATCGACGGTGTGCAGACCTTCAATGTCATGAATGGAGGCGAATATCTGTTCATGCCAAGCCTATCGGCGCTTAAGTGGTTGGCAGAACAACGCTAAAGCTATTCACCTGATTGTCGGTTGAGATTTGAAGTGTGCAGAGTGACCCGGAAAGTGCGGGGCTGTGCGGAAGGTTAAGTGAGTGGGAGTTGAGTTTCGGCAAGGCTGGGGATGGTTGGTCCTTGTGGCGCTTACGATTTCGACGACCGGCGATGAAATCACGTTGCTGACGTTGATGTTCCGCACTGCCGAGAACGCATCCGGCTATGCGGTGCCGACGCTGCTGACCGCGGAGCTGCTACCCGGTCTGATCGCCGCACCCTGGGCGGGCCGCTTGATCGACCGCCGGGAGGCGGCCCGCATTCTGGTCATGGTGTCAGTTCTGCAAGCGGGCGTGATAGCATTTATCGCCTATTATCCCATGTTCACGCTCGCCGGGGCCGCGCTGTTGAGCGTGCTGTTCACGATCAGCAGCGCCGCAACATTCGCGTTGATTCCAGTGCTGGCGAGCGGCTTGGAATGACCTCGCACTCGCCAATTCCCTTATGGAAATGGTTCGCAGCCTTGGAATGCTCGCTGGTCCAGTCGCTGGGGGCGTACTGGTGGGATGGATCGGATCGCGCAATGCGCTTTTAGCCGATGCCGCCAGTTATGCCCTTTTGGCCCTCGTCGTGATGGCGAGCAGGCTTCGCCGCAAGCCACAACGGGACGATCAGGAGGAAGAGACCCTGTTCGCGGACTACCTGCCGCTGCTCCGCAATCGACGGTTGATGGTGGTTACGGGTGCGCTCAGCCTCGAAGTGTTTGCGACCGCCATAGCCGACGTTGCTTTCGTGTTTCTCGTGATGGTGACGCTGGGAGCGGGCCGACCGCGTTTGGAATGCTGACGGCACTATGGGCGGTTGGGATGTTGATCGGCGCTGGGCTGGCCGAAAGGGTTATTGGCCATAGGGTCGGACTGGCGGCGTTCGGCACGGCCGCTGTCATGGGCGCGACCATGCTGTGGATCGGCCTTGCGCCGATCGGGCTGGCAATCGTTGCCGTCGCCTTCATCCTAGGCGGCGGCGCAAACAGCATCCACAACGTCGCTGTCCGAACCTTGTTCCAGTCGGAATGCCCGCCCGCCGATCATGGCAAGGTCGCCGCGATCTATGGTGCGGTGACACGCACCGCCGTAATCGGCGGCTATGTTGCTGGCGGCTTCTTTTTTGTGCCGAATGATGCGCCAACCGCCTATCTCGTGGGCGGCCTGCTGGGCGTTGTCGCGGGCTTAGTCGGATGGCGGATATTCAATCGTAGATGGAGCGCAGCACCAATCAAAGCATCGACGCGCCAAGATTGACCTGATTGTCGTGCCCCTCCGCTAACGGCTATACCAATCAGGTGGCGTGATTGAGGCGCGGTGCGGAACGGACACGATAGCGACGCCCTAATGATGTAAGGCAGAAAATATATGACCTTTCAGTTTGATCCATCATTCGATGCAGAATCACTCCACATGCCGGGAGATTCTTTGATCGAATTAGACCAGATAGAGAGTTCATTAAGGATATTGCTGCCCTCTGAGCTTCGTGATTTATTTATTGAATTCGGATCAGCGATAGTTTTCAATAAGGATGTTGAATTTCCTGCGGAAAAATGCGCCTATTCCGAAGATTCAGGAAGAATTGGCGTTTCAGTTATATATGGCCCTGCTGACGGAAGCTTAGGAATAATTCGCATAAACGAACAATTATCCATGCAGATTCCAAAAACATCTGTGGTTTTTGCGGAAATCGGTCTGGGTAATATGCTGTTAATTGACAGAATTGATGGAAAGATATCCGTATGGCTGCACGATGAAGCTCTGCCTTCTAGGGCGATAACCCCCGTATACGACAGCTTTCATGACTTTATCGATGCACTGGTAGCCTTCGATCCTCCTCCCCTGCCCAGTTTAAAGGAATTGGGATTGGACTTGAAAGCGATGGGGATAGAAGAGGAGTAGCTAGATGTTACGGTTCGGCGCTGACGGAAACCACATCATTGGCGGCGGCTCGGCCGGCTGCGTCATGGCCAACCGCCTTTCTGCTGATTCGGATAAAGCTGTCTGCCTCATCGAGGCGGGGCCGCGCGATCGCAATCCCTTCATTCACATGCCGCTTGGCGTCGGCGTCATTGCCCGCACGGGATGGGTGAACTGGAACTGTGAGACCGAAGTCGAGCCTCACCTTAACAACCGGCGGCTCTATTGGCCGCGCGGCAAGACGCTGGGTGGCAGCAGCTCGATCAATGCAATGGTCTACATTCGCGGCGATCGGGCGGACTATGAGGGCTGGGGGGCGGCCGCCGGAGCTGACTGGGACTGGCCGCGCATGCGCGAGCTTTTTATCGCGCTCGAAAACAATCAGGCTATCCACGACGAGCATCATGGCAATGCCGGGCCACTTTGCGTCTCCAATCTTGGGCGAGTGAACCCACTTACGGAAGACTTCGTCGAAGCTGGGGTGGAACTGCACTACCCGCGAAATCCCGACTTCAATGGCGTGAGCCAGGAAGGCTTTGGTGTCTATCAGGTGACCCAGAAAGACGGGCAACGGTTCAGCACGGCGCGAGCGTTTCTCGATCCGGCTCGCTCGCGCAAGAATCTCGCCATCGAAACGAACGGCCTCGTCGAACGGATACTGTTCAAGGACCGTCGCGCCATCGGGGTCCGCGTCGGCGGCCGGGACCTGCTGCTGCGCCCCGGTGGAGAGGTGATCCTTTCGGCTGGCGCGGTCAATTCGCCGCAGATTCTGATGCTGTCGGGCGTCGGCTCGGCGAGCGAACTCAGGCAGCATGGCATAGAGATCGTTCTGGATGCGCCCGAAGTCGGAGCCAATCTCGCCGATCACCTCGACTATACGGCTGTGGCAACCACGGCCGATCGCGAAGGATTTGGGGTGGCGCCCAGTTTCCTGCCTCGTGCGATACGCGGCGCATGGAGCTATTTCCTTCATCATGAAGGCGAATTGACGTCAAATGCCTCGGAGGGCGGCGCTTTCCTCAAATCCGACGCCGGCCGGGAGCGGCCCAATCTTCAATTCCATTTCCTGCCGGCGATCCTGCGTGACCATGGCCGCAAGACAGCCTTCGGCTACGGAATGACCGTGCATGTCTGCGACCTTCTACCGAAGAGCCGCGGCAGGATCGGGCTCAAGATCGCCGATCCCACGGCTCATCCGCGCATAGAGGGCAATTATCTCAGTCATCCCGATGATGTGGGCGTCTTGCTGAATGGCGCGAAGCTAGCCCGCAAGCTCCTTCATGCGCCGGCGCTCGCCCGTCACTTGCGCGAGGAGGTGCGACCGGGACCCGCGGTCCAGACCGACGAGGCTCTGATCGACGACATCCGCGCGCGCGCTGAAACAATCTATCATCCGGTAGGAACATGCCGCATGGGCAGTGACTCGGCATCCGTGGTCGATCCGGCAGCCCGTGTACGTGGCATTGACGGTTTGCGCGTGGTCGATGCATCGATCATGCCGTCGATCGTGTCGGGCAACACTAACGCGCCTACCATGGCGATCGCGGAAAATGTCGCGCAAATGATGATCCGGCCTTGAGGAAGAATGGCGATGAGGTTCAGTTTCGTATTGGCAGCCATGCTGCTACTTGCAGCATCTGCGTCCGTCGAGGCACAGCGCGCTTCTTTCGGAGTGTGGAAGAATCCGCAGGACAGCGTACATGTGCGAGCCCAGCCGTGCGGAAGCAGAATGTGCGGGGTCGTGGTCTGGGCAAGTGACAAAGCCAAGGCGGATGCGCGGCGCGGCGGGACAAACGATCTGGTAGGTCTGATCCTGTTTCGCGATTTTGTTCCTGAAAAGAAGGGCGTGTGGCGCGGCAGTGTTTTTGTACCCGACATCGGCCAAACCTTCTCTGGAACAATCACCACGCTCGACGATCGGCGCATGGAGGGAAAGGGGTGCCTGACAGGGCGGATCATGTGCAAATCGCAGATATGGACGAAAGTGAACTGAAATCCGTCCAATCATCGTCTGACCGAGAGCGGCAAGCCAAGGATTTTAATAAGACACATCAAAAGCTTCTACGATAAATTGAAGAGGCGCGGAGCAGGAAGCGGGCATGGCGACAGCGATGTGTGCAGCCGCCACGGGATCAATTCGGCGACGGGCATGCGACTTGGTCAGCGTAAGCAGGCGGATAATCCGTTATTGATCGTCGCGGCCAGAAGACGGTCCGCTGCGGCAGCGGCTGCACGAACAGATTAACCTAATGGAAATCACACGATAAGCGCCCCGCCTGATGCGCCCGACGACACATTCCGCCGCTAGCAGGCATCCCCCCGGAAATTCCAGCAATCTACGCACGCCCAAAATCCGTAGCGTCCGATAAACTCTGCCGGAAAGGAGGACTGTCCCACAACAAGCTATCAGGGGTTTTCCGACATGCTTATAGGCTACATGCGCGTCTCTTCCACAGATGACCGGCAATCGGTCGATCTTCAGCGCGATGCGCTGATCGCAGCCGGCGTCGATAGCCGGCATCTCTATTCCGACAAGGCATCCGGCGCTCGCGAGGACCGGGCGAGCCTGCGGGCCTGCCTCGAATATCTCGCAGCCGGCGATACGCTGGTCGTGTGGAAACTGGATCGGCTCGGCCGCTCCCTGCCGCATTTGCTGTCGATCCTGACCGATCTCAGGGAGCGTGACGTGTCATTCCGGTCATTGACCGAGCAGATGGACACGGGAACGCCGCATGGCGAGCTGCTGTTTTCGCTGTTCGGCGCGCTGGCCCAGTATGAACGGGCATTGACGCGCGAGCGCATCATGGCAGGCCTTGCGGCCGCCAGACGGCGCGGGCGCTACGGTGGCCGCCCGCGAACGATCGATGCGGAAAAGCTCGATCAGATCACCGCCGCCCTTGCCGGTGGCGCTAGCAAGTCGTCGATCAGCCGCACGTTCAACGTGCCCCGATCGACCCTCGCAGATACGCTCGCGCGGGCCGGATGGCTCAAACCGCCGCGCCTTGCGTAACGACAAAAACATAATTATATTTCCGTAATGCCATCCATGCGCTTCTCCTGGCATCCGGCCAAAGCCGAGAGCAATCTGAAGAAGCACGGCGTCAGCTTTGCGATCGCTACTCGTGCGTTCACAGATCGTTTCGCGCTGAGCGATCAGGATCGGATCGAAGGTGGCGAGCGACGATGGCAAACCTTGGGCCTCGTGGAAGGGCATCTGCTCCTCCTCGTGGCCCACACTGTCGTCGAGCAAGACGATGACGGCGAGTATGTGGAGATCATTCATATCATTTCGGCTCGAAAGGCCGATCGAACGGAAAGGCGACGTTATGAAGAAGAAAGACGCTGATACCGTCCGTTTCCAACTCGATCCGGACAATCTGCCGCCGTTGACCGAAGCGCAACAGGCCGAACTGGATGCCCTGCAGGCGATGCCGGATAGCGGGATCGACTATAGCGACTCTCCGGCGCTGACAGAGGATTTCTGGCGGAACGGGCAGCGTGGGCGCTTCTATAAGCCCATCAAGCAGCAGGTGACGGCACGCCTTGATGCTGATGTGCTCGCCTGGCTCAAATCGCAGGGTAAGGGCTACCAAGCCCGCATGAACGCCATACTTCGCCGTGAGATGCTGGCGACCGCCAGAAGGCAGGAAAAGCCACGTTAATTTAGATAGTTAGGCTATCGGTTATCGTGATATAGTCGTACATGGATTTACCCCAGAAAGCGTTTGGCAAGTCGGATCAGACGCGCTGCCCGGCCCGAATAGGGAGGAAAGACGAGAGGCAGAGCGGAGAAGCGGTTCTGGAGAACGGCGCGCTCATGACTGAAAGTCCGGAACCCGTGATGGCCATGTGCCGCCCCGATCCCGGAATTGTTCACACCGCCGAACGGCAGATGATCGTGGACGTATTGGACGATGGTAAGGTTGACGCCTGCACTGCCGGAAGTCGTGGCCGCCAGGATATGATCCACTCTCGCCCGGTCACGATCGAACACATAAAGCGCCAGCGGCTTGGGTCTTGCGTTGATCCGACCGATCACGGTTTCAATGTCATCATAGGTCAGGACCGGCAGGACGGGACCGAATACCTCCTCATGGTCGATCGCCGCCTCGGGAGCGATCGCCTCCAGCACTGTGGGCGCCAGCGCCCTTCCCTGCCTTTCGCCGCCGACAATGATCCGCCCGCCCGTGGCCAGGGCATCCGCAATCAGGCCCCCCAGTCTGTCCGCATGGCGATCATTGACGATCCTTGCGAGATAGGGGCTCGTCATGCCCGAACCATAAGCGGCGGCGATCCGGCGGCGCAGCGCTTCCACGAACCGGTCGCGGATCGAAGCGTGGACGAACACATGATCGGGCGCGATGCAGGTTTGACCGGCATTGGAGAATTTGCCGAAGACGATCCAACTGGCGGCCGTCTCTATGTCGGCATCCGGTCCCACGATCGTGGGCGACTTGCCACCCAGTTCCAGCGTAACGGAGGTCAGGTGGCGGGAGGCTGCCTGCATTACGACTTTCCCGACCTCGGGGCTGCCGGTGAAGAAGATATGATCGAAGGGCAGCGCGAGCAGGGCCTGAGACATCTCCTTCCCGCCGAGGGCGACGGTAACCAGGTCTGGCGGAAATGTGTCGGCGATCAGCCGCGCGATGACGCCCGAGGTAGCAGGTGTCATCTCTGAAGGCTTCAGGATAGCGCTGTTGCCGGCAGCAAGGCAGGACACAAGCGGCCCCAGGCAGAGATTGAATGGGTAATTCCAGGGCGCGATGATAAGGCACACGCCGCGTGGTTGTGGCACGATCCGTCCGGCCGTGCCGAAGCCGATCAATGTCGATCCGACATGGACTGGCCGCATCCATCGGCGCAGATTACGACGGCTGTGGCGGATTTCCTGCATGACCGGAAGAATTTCCGTCAGAAACACTTCGGCCTCCGGCTTGCCGAAGTCGGTCGCCATGGCCTGAACGATATCCGCTTCGAACTTTCGTATGGCAAGCGCGAGGCGCGCCAGCGCGGCGCGCCTCTCAGCAAGGCCAAATCGCATCCGGCGCTCGTCCGACATTGCCTTTTGCGCGGTGAAGAGCATTTCCACCGGGCGGCCATCACAGGGTTCCTGCGAAATCGACTGTCTCTCTTCAATCATCTCATTCACGTCCGAAACATGAGCTTCGCGCGAGTCTTACGAGCACAATAGCAATAGGGAACTACACGAACATGTAGTATCGACCTGTCATGGATCACGAAAGGGAATGGACTCCAACTCTGCTTTCGCGACTGGCGGAAACGGCACTTCGCCCTGTTAAATTGACCGCGCGCGTCAGCCTGCTGCGTGCGCCTTGCGGCTACGGCAAATCGGCGACACTTGCGGCCGGTTGGAAGGAGGCGGCGGACACTGGTCGCCCGGCGCTTTGGACAAAGCTTGCAAGCGACGACACGGCGAAGAGCACCCTGCATCGCCTCGCTCTTCAGGCCGGAACCGCCGCGGACATCGACTCCATTCTGCAATGGATATGGCATCAGGACAGGCCCGGGATCATTTGCCTCGATGATGTTCAGGAAGCGCCACATCTCGAAACGCTGACCAGAGACCTGGTGGATGCTCTTCCCGATGATTGGCGGGCGGTCCTTGCAACCTCCGCCCCTTGGGGATTTGGCGTCCTCAACGCCGACTGGCAGGAAGTCGGCCCCGATGGCCTGGCCTGCAGCGCCCAGGATCTGAAGCAACTGACCCGGGTCCCTTCAGCCCTCGACCGGATCATGTCGGACACACAGGGTTGGCCCGCATTGTGCCGCATCGCGTGTCGTGTATCCGACCGGAAGCAGCCACTGCATGTATGGCCCGAGATCATCTGTTATCTCGATCAGATCGTGTTGGCGCCCTTATCGCCCGCTCTGCGCACATGGTTGAAAAAGGCGGCATTGATCGCTCCCCTCGATGCCGAAAGCCACGATTTTGCCCTGCGCATCCACGACGGCGCGCAATGGATCGCACGTGCGCAACGCGAATGTCTCCTATTGAGGCCGGACAAGCACGGAATGTTTGCGCTCAATCCGGCGCTGCGACACCATCTTGCCTTGAGCGGACAGTCGCAGCTTCGTTTCTCGCCAAGCCATCTTTTAAAACGGGCTGCTTTTCATCACTGGCGCGCCGGCCGGCCAGCGCAAACAATAGCACTTTCGCTGCGCGCCGGCGATCCGGCCTGGGCGCGGGGACTGGGCGGTGAGATCGTCATGGATGTCGCTTTGCGACAAGGCCGTATCAACGAGTTGGCCCATTGGCTCGAGGGCGTGCCCGACACAGCGTTGCTGACGAATCCCATGGCTGGTCTGGGAAAGATATGGGTCCTTTCCTTCCAGCAGCAGCATGCAGGGGCGACGCACCTTCTGAAGTTGCTGTCACGCACGGACACGCATGAGGAATTGCTGACGCTGCTCGGTGCTACGACAGCGGCGCTGAGGGACGATGTCGTGCGGGCGGAAAGGCTCTGCCGGCAATGGCTCCAACTGCACGCCCGGGAAAACCCAATGATGAAGGCCTCCGCCCTGGCCTGTCTCGCGAGCATCGTGGCGAGTCAGTCGAACGAGGCCGAGTTCGCGGCACTGCGTCCCCTACTGGATCAAGCTTGTGCCCTGGCCGATCAGGGCTTTGCCCGCGACTGGGCAAAGATTGCCGAAGTGCTGCTCCTGCTGACGCAGGGGCAGATCATTCCCGCACGAAATAGGATCGACGCGCATCTGACGGATATGGTCTCCCCGGTTGCCGAGGAGACGCTGAAAAGATTGCGCCTCGCTGTGCTGGCCGAAAGCGGCGTGCCTCTGGCAGAACTGGAATGGCCGTTGCTTTTCTGCGACCAGATCGTCGACGTCCAGATTCATACGGCACGGGCCATATTACGAGCCGCTCGTCTGGCCGGAGATGCGGACCTCTGCGGAAAAATCCTGACCGAACTGAACGTGAAAGCCGTACGCGACCACATGCCGCGACTGCAACTCATGGCCGATATCCTGACTGCCGAACATGAAATGGCGTCGGGTCGATCGGTCACCATCCCCAATATTCCCAGGAACGACGCCATCACTTCGGCTCACCTCGCCATTGCGGACGTCGAGTGCATGCTTCTGTCTGCGACGCGGGCGCTTGCCGACGGGAAGGATCACCTCGCGCGCCAATTGACGGACCGTATCCTGGCCCGCACCCGCAGGGCAGGATGTCAACATATCATACTCAAAACCCTCATGCTGCGTTCGGTGCTGCATCTACGTAAAGATGCGCTGCAACTGGCCATACGGTCGGCGGAAGAGGCCTCGGAAATTCGCGACAGCACAGGACTGAAGGAAACAGCGCGGGAGTTCCGGAATATCCTGGAGCATATTCACGCGGGATGGGCCCTAAAGGCGAGGTTTGATCGGTCCGCAGCACAACATCACTTGCCGAGTTCACAACATACCGAAGGATCCGACCTGTCTCGCCGCCAACTCCATATCCTCAGCCTGGCGCGAGATGGTCTTACAAGCGCGGAGATCGCCAACATATTGGGTATCGGCGAAGATGGCGTAAAATGGCATTTTCGCGCGATCTTCAAGTGTCTCGCCGTCAACAGGCGCACCCAGGCCGTCGCCACGGCAATACAGCGCGGTCTCCTTCACTAAACGGTCTCCCACATCACAAATAGAGGCAGGCATGCTGTTGCGCGGCCTCCCGCAAGGCAAGATCAGCAATCCATTCTTAGTCGACGCTCGTTGCCGCCCCCGCCAGCATGAGATCCACGAGAAAGTCCAGAAGCTCTCCGCTTGTGACCTCGTGCGGTTCGAGCAGGCCCTGGAACATGCTTCCCTCGTGGACAGCCAGGATCAGTCGCGCGATGCGCGGGAGGTCCCGGGCAACGATGCGGGAGTCCTCGCGAAGGATGTCGGCGAGCGCGCCCTCGATGATGACGAGGATCCGCCCCTGCCGTTCGGCATAGTGGCTCGCCATGGCAGGATGGCGCAAGGCATAGAGGCCGAACTCGGCCTGGAGCAGATACCAGTCCCGATCGAACGGATAGCTGGCGATAAAGGCCTTGAGGAAATTGTCGGCCGTCGAGCCGGGCATGGACAGCGCTGAGGCGGTCGCCTCCTCCAGCCTCGACTGCAATCGCTCGATCACCCGGTCATAGAGGGCGAAGAACAATTCGTCCTTGGACCGGAAGCTAGAATTATAGGCGCCCCGGCTCAGACCGACGCGCTCGCAAATATCTTCCTGGGTTGCGCCATGGAAGCCACGTTCAGCGAAGGCCTCGAGAGCGCCATCCAGGATGCGCTCCCGGGTCTGCGCCCGGGTCGGGCGCGTTCGTGCCGGGCGGCGGCTCACGGGATCACGGGCAGGAGCATTTCGATACAAATATGTATTGAGTTGGTTGGATGTCAACGTTACCGTGCGGGAGCAGGAGACGTTCTTCATGACCTTGCGATGTTCGATGCTGGTTGCTGCGCTGGCGACTGCGGTTTGTCAGGGCGCGCAGGCGCAAACGATCGACAGGCTGGATCTCGATTATCGAAGCGCCCAGGCGAGGCTGCTCGAGCGGTCGGACGCGATCCAGGGCGCCGACGCCGATGTGCGCAGCAAGGAGGCCCAGAAGGGCTCCACGAGCACGCTGCGGCGTCCGACTGTCGAGTTCGAAGGCCAGATGATCCGCTATCAGAAAACCCTCTATCTGCCGCTCGGCCCGCTGGCGGACGTGGCCCAGGATTATGCCATCTATGATCCCCTCCGCTTCGAGATCGAGCGCACCAGCACCCGGCCGATCGTGACGGCGACGCTGCCGCTCTATTCCGGTGGCCAGATTCCCGCCGCTCAGGCGGGCGCGGCGGCGCAACTGGGGCAGTCGCGCGCCGAACGCCAGATCGTCATCGACAACGGTCTGTTGCAGATGACCCAGTTCTATTTCGGCCAGCAGCTGCTCGAGCGCGTGCGCGATGTTCGCCGTGATGCGCTCGCGGGATTGGACCGGCATGTCGCGGACGCCCTCAAACTCGA
This sequence comes from Sphingobium sp. CCH11-B1, assembly GCF_001556865.1. GTDB lineage: Bacteria > Pseudomonadota > Alphaproteobacteria > Sphingomonadales > Sphingomonadaceae > Sphingobium. Next base: position 26,434 of record NZ_LSJY01000032.1, read on the forward strand.
ACAGGAAGGGTTCATAAGCCGGGCCCAACGCCTCCAGGCGCAGGTGGCTCGCGACGACGCCGCGCGTGAACTCGAGAAGGCGCAGGCCGATCTCGCGAGTGCGCAGGTAGCGCTTGCCGGCGCATTGCGGGCGCCGTCCGGCGTCGATCCCGTCTCCCCCATCTTCGTGATCCGCCAGCCCCTCCGCTCGCTCGACACCTATGTGGACACGGCGCTGCGCGCCCATCCCCAACTGGACCGGCTCGGCGCGCTGGAAGACCAGGCCGAAGCGGGGGTGGCCCTCCAGCGCGCCAAGCTCCGGCCTACGATCTATGGCTTCGCCCAGTATAATTTCGATCGGCGCGACACGCTGTTGACGGATCCCGACTGGTCGATGGGCGTGGGGCTGCGCTACACGCTCTTCTCCGGTGTGGGCCGCTCGCAAGCGGTGCAGGCCGCGCGGGAAACGGTGACGCAAGCCAATGCGGGCCTGCGCGAAGCCCGCACCCAGATCGAAATCGGCGTCACGCGGTCCTGGAACGATGCGGAAGCCGCGCGACGGCGGTTTGAGCTGACCGACACGGCCATCACTGCGGCGCAGGAGAATCTGCGGGTCCAGACCCTCGGCTATCAGGAGCAGCAGACAACCTCGCTCGACGTGATCGATGCGCAGCTCGGTCTTGCCCGCTCCCGGATCCAGCGCGCCCAGGCCGGATATGATTTCGTTGTCGCGCTCGCCCAGCTTCTCCACGTCAGCGGTCAGATCGCCACATTGCCGGACTATATCGACCAGGGTGAAAGGGTCACGCCATGACCGCCACATCGGAAACCCTGGTCACCCCGGACGAGACGGCTCCGCCGGTTCCGACCGGGCGGAAGCGCAAGTTGCTGCCGCTCATTGCTTTCCTCGTCGTGGTCATTCTCGGCCTCGGTCTCTGGCTGGCCTATCGCCCGGTTCCCGATCAGCTCCAGGGCATGGTCGAGGCCCGCGAACTGCGGATCACGAGCAAGGTCTCGGCTCGGATCACGGCCTTTCATGTCGAGGAAGGCCAGCCGGTGAAGACGGGACAGCTGCTCTATACGCTCGACAGTCCCGAGGTCGAAGCCCGCTCCGAACAGGCCGGCGGCGCGCTCGCCGCCGCGCAGGCGAATGCGGACAAGGCCGATGAAGGCGCACGGCCGGAGGATATCCGGGCTGCCGAGGCCCAGTGGCGACGCGCGCAGGCGGCGGCGGACCTCGCCCAGACCACCTATCAGCGCACCGAGCGCCTCTTTGAACAGGGTGTGCTGGCGGGGCAGAAACGCGACGAGAGCCGCGCAAACGCCCTGGCCTCCAATGAAGCGGCCCGAGCGGCGCGCGCGCAATATGATCTGGCGCTGGCCGGGGCGCGGCGACAGGATCGGCAGGCCGCGAGCGGACAGGTGCGCCAGGCGCGCGGCGCCCTGGCCGAAGTCGAGGCGGCCGAGAAGGAAACCCGGGTGTTCGCGCCGTCGGACGGTGAGATCGGACGCAGGCTGGCGCAGTCGGGCGAACTCGTGCCGCAGGGATTTCCCGTCTTCGTCCTGACCGACATCGATCATCCCTGGGTGACGCTCACCCTGAGAGAAGATCAGTTCAGTGCGATCCGCCGGGGACGGGTCCTGACCGGCCGCATACCTGCGCTCGGCGATCGTTGCGCCCAGTTTCGGGTCTTCTACATCGCGCCCGCCGGCGATTTCGCGACATGGCGCGCGACCCGCCAGTCGAGCGGCTTTGACGTGAAGAGCTTTGACGTGCGCCTGTCGCCCGTGTCGCGGGTCGATGGGCTGCGCCCCGGCATGACGGTCCTGTTCGACTGGCCGCAATGATCCGGGCCTTCGTCGATAGCGCCCGGCGCGAAACCGCCTTCCTGCGCGGCAGCGTCTGGGATCTGGCGCTGGTCACCTGGCTGCCTCTGCTGCTGCTGGCGATCGTCGCGGTCCAGTTGTCGGCAGGCGTCATGCGGAACCTGCCGATCGTCGTGGTCGACGAGGACGGCGGCGGCGTCGCGCGCGACCTCACCCGCAAGCTGGAGGCGTCACCCGGGCTCAAGGTCGCGGCGCGGCCACCGGACATGGCACAGGCCGAGCATCTGGTCCGCTCCAACGCCGCCTATGCCGTGGTCCTGATCCCGCGTGATCTCGAGCGCACCGTGCTGCGCGGCGAGACCGGCAAGATCCTCCTCTTCTACAATGCGAGCTATTCCACGCCCTCGGGTTCGGTGTTGCGTGAAGTCGGCACCGTGGTCCAGGCCCACGCAAAGGCCTTGGCCGGGGAGCAAAGCGCCGCGATCGCCGGTCCCGCGCGTGTGCGGCCGCAGCCGGTGAGCGTGCAGAGCCGGATCCTCTACAACCCGCAGGCCAGTTACGAGCTGCAACTCGTCGCCCTGATCCACCCCGCACTCCTGCACCTGCTGTTCATGATCGCGGTCGTGAGCGCGCTCGGTCGCGAGCTGCGGGACGGGACCATCGGAGCATGGCTTGCAGGGCCTCGAGGCGAGGCGGTCGCCGCCGTCGCCGGCAAGATCGCGCCCTATATCCTCATCTTCCTGCTCTGGGGGGCGCTTGCGACCGGCTATCTCGCGGTCTACCGGGGCTGGCCCGTGCAAGGGAGCGTGGCGATGCTGATGGGCGGCTATCTCGCCCTCTATCTCGCCTATGCGGGCATGGCCTTGTTCATCGTCGGGGCCACCCTTTCCATGGGGCAGGCGCTGTCGATGACCGCCCTCTATGCGGGCGCTTCCTTCGCCTTCGCCGGGGCGATCTTCCCGATCGAGTCGGCCTCCGCCTTCGCCCGGCTATGGAGCGCGCTGCTGCCTTTTACCCGCTTCGCGCGGCTGGTCGCGGAGCAATGGATGATCGGCGCACCCGTGCTCGCATCTCTTGGATCGATCCTGGCGCTGTTTGCCTTTCTCGTCGTCGGCTCGGGCGCCGGGCTGCCGCGCTATGTCTCGGCGCGGATGAGCCCGGAGGTCTGGGGACGACGATGATCGGCCGCGCCTTCCTCGCTACCTTCCGCGCCGTTCTCTCCGACCGCTCCGCCTTCATGCTGATCGTCGTGTCGACGATCCTCTATTCCTTCTTCTACCCTTCAGCCTATTCCGGGGAGGTCGCGGTCCGCATTCCGGTGGCCGTCGTCGATCTCGACGACAGCGGCGCAAGCCGCAGTCTCGTGCGCCGGATCGCAGCGCTCCAGCAGGCCGATCTTGCCGCGCGCCCGGCCTCTCCAGGAGCCGCCCGGCTCTGGCTCGAGACGACCGGCGCAGGGGCCGTGGTCATCATCCCCGAGGGGTTCGAGCGACATATTCTGAACGGCGCCCAGGGCACGGTCGCGCTCTACGGCAACGGCGCCTATCTGCTGCGCAGCAGCACGGCGCTGTCAGGCATCGGCCTGGCGGTCACCACGATCGCCGGCGAGGCGGCGAGCGATCAGGCCATGGCGCAGGGCGCACCCGCCCGCCCTGCCCTGTCGCTCGTTCAGCGCCCGCTGTTCAACACGCGCGAAGGCTATGGCAGCACGGTGTTCCCCGGGGTCGGCTTCCTCATCATTCACCAGACCCTGCTGATGGGCCTGACGATGCTCGCCGCCACCCTGCGCGAGACACTGGGACGCTTTCGTCTGCCCTCGCGCACCCTTATCGGAATTGCCCTGGCCTTCTTCGTGATCGGCTGGGCCGACGTGGCCTATTATGCGGGTTTTGTGTTCTGGTTTCAGGACTATCCCCGCGCCGCCGGCTCTCCTGGCGCCTTGATCGTGGGCGGCAGTTTGTTCGTGGGCGCGACTGTGGCGGCGGCGCTTGCGCTGGCCAGCCTCTTCCGGACACGGGAACGACCCCTGCAACTGTGGATGGGCACGTCGCTCGCCATCTTCTTCCTCGCGGGTCTCTCCTGGCCGGCGGAGGCGACGCCGGCCTGGCTGGCGCTCCTCGCGCGCCTCCTGCCAACCACCGCGGGCATTCATCTCATGGTCGGGCTCAATCAGATGGGCGCGAGCCTTGCCGAGCAGACGCGGGAGGTGCTCAACCTCGCCATCCTCATTCTGGTCTACGGAGGCCTGGCCTGGTGGCGCTTCACGAAGATTTCCGCGCCGGACCTTCAGCCTCTCAAGCCTGACTGACGCCTCAATGGAACGAGATCGTCAGGGGCACCCCAAGTGCAACCCTCTCGCCCCGGCCGACGCGACCTTGGCGCAACCCAGGGGGAGGTGTTCGAAGCGGACCTCTGCAGGGCTTCATCAGATAGAGATCACCGAGATGGGGATAAACCGGAGGCTGCCTCGACTATTGCTCTGCTTTCGCCGCCGCGAGGATCGCGGCCTCTACCGGCGCCCAGGTGGGGTCCGCAGGCGAAAGCATGTTGAAGTGGCCCGCATTCTCCAGGGTGATCACCGTCGCCTTATCGCCGGCCGACTGTGCGGCTGCTGCATAGGCTTGCGCGGCTGAAGGCTCCAGCACGACGGAAGCGACCATGAATTGAGGCACGGCCAGAGGCAGCCATTCGATCGGATTTGCCTGACGGTAGCGGCCCGCCTGTGCGTCAGGAGCGCCCCCGAACAGGTTGACGAAGATCGGGCGGCCGCAAATCTCCTTGTCGAACCCGTACAGGGTTCGCAGGTCGCCTGGGCCGTCGATGGCGACCGCGGCGGAAACCTTCAGTGGATCAGCGCCGCGGACCTCGCTGTCGGCAGGCAATCTGGGACGGGCCGCCAGCCACAGGGCAGCGTGGGCGCCGGCCGAATGTCCCACCGTCACCACATGCTTCAGGTCCAGAGGCTGGGTTCGTGCCAGCACCCTCAAGTGATCGAGCGCCGCTCCCCAATCCTGGAAGGTCCCAGGCCACCCGCCGCGGGTGTCACCAACCTGTCGATACTCTATATTCCATGTCGCCACGCCCTTGTCCGTCAAGGCGCTCGCCAACGGCGCCGTGCCTGCCAGTGTCTCATAGCCTTTGGTCCAGCAGCCACCGTGAATGACCATGACGACGGGAAACGGGCCAGGACCTGCAGGCAAGCGCAGTTCACCGATCTGCAGAGGATCAGGACCATAGGCCTCGACGAGCGTCGGAGCGGTGACGGGAAGGGCGTGGAGTTGGGGCGGTCCGATCAGCGCATGTTGGTTATCCGACGGCGTCTGCGCCCAAGCGGTGCTCGTGACAATCAAGACTGTAGCCAGGCCTAATGAACGGTATCGCATGATCTACCTCTTTCATGCATCTTCCCGCTCCGACGTTACCAGCCAGTTCGTCAAATGTGAGAAGACAGCGATTCGTCATTAGATAACATGGTTCGCTATATTCTTTTCGGAAACACCATTCCGTCATCGAGTGGGCAAAGCGATAGATGAAATCCCGTTTCTGGCGCAAAGCATATGGCGGCTATGCGCGATCACGGTAGCCTTGATCATGGAAGTGATACGTCAGGCGACCAAAGAGCTATCTAGATTTCATTGTCGTCGTGAATTGCGGTTTCAGAGGATCGTGGGTTTTATCTCACTTGGCTATCCATGCTTCGACCAGCTTGACCGCATCCTCTACTGTTTTGACCTCACCGGCGGCTTCATCCGGGATAGTGAGTCCGAATTCGTCTTCAAGCGCCATCACAACTTCCAGCACATCGAGACTATCCACGCCGATGTCATCGTAGAAAGACGAAGCAAGGGCAATCTGATCCGGATAGACGCCGAGCTGACGGCTAATGATCCTGAAAACTCGGGGAGCGATTTCTTCCATCACAAAGCCCTCGCGCGGACACTATCGGCTAGGAAACAGGGCAGATTCTCGTAAACTCAATCATCGCAGAGCAACGATATTGTCCTGCGGCCAGTAAATTCATCATGCCTTGCTGAGCATTTTCTCGGCGCTCGTTTTCACAAAATCCGAAATCTGTCCTGACATCATTTTGAGGAACAGCGGTACGCTGACGTCGCCGCGAATCTCGCTATCCTCAATGTCGAGTTGCACCGGGATATTCTGCCCCATCGCCCCGATGACCAAGTGTAGTGCGTAGTCCGATACCCACTCGGAACTGAGCGAACCGCCTCCCGGGATATGCGCTGCCAGCTTGGGCAGGCCGGCCTCGATCCTGCTCTTCGCTTCGATTTTACCAAGGCTGTGCGGGATAACGACTTCCATATCTTCTTTCCTGTTCAGGCCGCCCGATCGACGAGCAGCAAGGTCGATGTCGCGGAGGCATAGAGTTTGCCGGCCATGTCGATCAGACGCGCCTCGGTATGCGCCACCCTCTTGCCCATCGACACCACCTGGCCGATTGCACGGACCATCCCGACCCTGTCGGTCAAGGGCGCATGATAGGCGACCTTGAGTTCGAGCGTGACGCAGTTGATGGGCACTTGGGCCGCGGAGTTCGCCGCGATGCCGCAGGCCGAATCCAGCAGCGTCGCGGCATAGCCACCATGGGCGATGCCCATGAAATTGTAGGTCTGCGAGGTGGGCGTCGCGACAAAGACGACCTTCCCCTCCTCCGCCTCAAGCAGATCGATGTCGAACAGGTCCATCATGGGCGGCCGGGTGCCGGCCGCCATGAACTGTTCGATCTCTTCCAGACCGGTCATCGCTTACCTCAAAGCTTTTCGGTCAGTTCAGGAACGATCTTGAAGAGGTCGCCGACCAGGCCGATATCGGCGACCTGGAAGATGGGCGCGTCCTCATCCTTGTTGATCGCGATGATGGTCTTGCTATCCTTCATGCCAGCAAGGTGCTGAATCGCACCCGATATGCCGACGGCGACATAGACTTCCGGCGCCACGATCTTGCCGGTCTGGCCGACCTGAAAATCGTTGGGCGCATAGCCAGCATCGACCGCCGCGCGGCTTGCGCCCACACCCGCGCCCAGCTTGTCGGCCAGCGGATCGATCACGCCATGAAACTGCCCGGCCGAGCCCAGCGCTCGCCCGCCCGAGACGATGATTTTGGCCGAGGTGAGTTCCGGGCGCTCGGACTGGGCGATCTCGGCACCCACGAAGCTGGAAAGTCCCGCATCCGTGCCCGTCGCAGCCTCGATACTGGCCGAGCCACCCTCGCGGGCCGCCTTCTCGAAGGCTGTGCCACGCACCGTGATAACCTTCTTTGCATCAGACGACTGGACCGTCGCGATCGCATTTCCCGCGTAGATGGGACGCGTGAACGTGTCAGCGCTTTCCACCGACAGGATGTCGCTGACCTGCATCACATCAAGCAAGGCCGCCACGCGCGGCGCGATGTTCTTGCCATTCGAAGTGGAAGGCGCCACGAACGCGTCATAGCCGCGCATCAGGTCCGCGACGGCCGGCGCGACATTCTCGGGCAAAGCGTGTTTGAACGCCGCATCGTCGAACGTTACGACTTTGGCGACACCCGCGACCTTCGCAGCAGCCTCGGCCACGCCGCCGATGCCCGCACCGGCAACCAGCAGATGGACCTCACCAAGTTTGGCAGCGGCGGTGACGGCCGATAGCGTCGCATCCTTGACCGACGCATTGTCATGTTCAACCCAGACGAGCGTATTCATAACTTATTCTCCGAGAAATCCGCCCCCGCTTCATCTCTGTGCGCACAGGATGAAGCGGGGTGCGCCGTCACTTGCATGGGAGAGGTTCGGCAAGTTCGGCGCGTTTGAAAGTTTATCAAATCGCCATTTCCTTGAGCCTGGCGACCAATTCATCGACGTCGGCCACCTTGATGCCCGCCGAGCGCTTGGGGGGTTCGGTCACCTTGAGCGTCTTGAGGCGCGAGGCGATCTCAACACCGAGATCGGCCGGCGTCTTCGTCGCCAGCGGCTTGGATTTGGCCTTCATGATATTGGGCAGGCTCGCATAGCGCGGTTCGTTGAGACGCAGATCGGTCGTCACGATCGCCGGCAGTTTGAGGCTTACGGTCTCCAGACCGCCATCCACCTCACGGGTCACCGCGACAGTCTCGCCCGATACTTCGACCTTGCTGGCGAATGTGCCCTGCCCCCAACCGAGAAGGGCTGCCAGCATCTGGCCGGTCTGATTGGCATCATCGTCGATGGCCTGCTTGCCGAGGATCACCAGGCCCGGAGCCTCCTCGGTGGCGATGGCCTTCAGGATCTTGGCGACGGCGAGCGGCTCGACCTCATCGTCAGTCTGGACGAGGATCGCGCGGTCGGCCCCCATGGCGAGCGCGGTGCGCAGCGTTTCCTGCGCCTTGGCGACGCCGATCGACACCACCACGATTTCGGTCGCGACTCCCTTTTCCTTGAGGCGGATAGCCTCTTCGACGGCGATCTCGTCGAACGGGTTCATCGACATTTTCACGTTCGCCAAATCGACGCCCGTCCCATCCGCCTTCACGCGCGGTTTCACATTATAATCGATAACCCGCTTGACGGGCACAAGCACCTTCATGGATCAATCCTACTCTGATTGTAATGCCGCCTGATATTCGGCAATGAGTCTCTCACAGATGGATCGGGCCGGTTGGACGGCAGTGGTAGCGCCGACACCGTGGCCTGCCGACCAGATCGTCTTCCAGGCCTTGGCCTCCTCCGAAACCGAAAGCGCGCCATGTGGCTCAGGGAGAGTCGCGGCTTCCAGCGAGGGCCGGAGAAAATTGGCCCCGACGCCGGTGACCCGGTCCGTATAGACGATATCCGCTGGTCCGGCCCCGATCACCATGTCTTTCTGTGCCGGCGAGGCGAGACTCTCTTCCGACGCGATGAAGTGGGATCCGATATAGGCAAGATCGGCCCCCATCATCTGCGCGGCCGCGATCTGGTGGCCGCGCGTGATGGCGCCGGAAAGCGCCAGCGGCCCCTGGAAGAAGCGCCGTATCTCGTCAACCAGTGCGAACGGGCTCATCGTGCCGGCATGTCCCCCCGCGCCGGCAGCGACCGCGATCAGACCGTCGACGCCAGCTTCGAGCGCCTTTTCCGCATGACGCACGTTCGTCACGTCGTGAAAGACCAGCCCGCCATAGCCCTGAACCACCTGGACAAGATCCGCGACGGCGCCGAGCGAGGTGATGACCAATGGCACATGGTGCCGAACGATCAGTTCCAGATCGGCGTCGAGCCTCGGATTGCTCTTATGGACGATGAGGTTGACGCCGAAGGGCGCCGCTCCCGGCATGGGAGCCAGCCGCTCCTCGATTTCATCCAGCCATTCACCGAAACCTTCGCTGGTCCGCTGATTGAGCGCCGGGAACGTGCCAAGCAGTCCCGCCTCGCAGCAACTGACGACAAGGTCCGGTCCCGACACAAGGAACATCGGCGCAACGATGGCTGGAATGGCCAGCCGCTTTTCGAGGCTTGCCGGAAGCGTCAAAACACGTCGTCTTCCAGCGCCATCAGCGACTTCTTGCCCGCCTTGATCGCCAGGAAGCTGGCCGTCGCCTGCGGCAGGATGCGCTCGAAGAAGAACGTCGCCGTCTTGATCTTGGCATCGTAGAAGCGCTTGTCCTCGCTGCCGAAGAAGAGCTGCAAGCCTGCAATCTTGGTCGCCTTGGCAAAGCAATAGCCCATGGCCACCAGGCCCATCAGACGCAGATAGTCCGCCGACGCCGCGCCCGCCTCTTCGGGATCCTTGAGTGCCCGCTGCGCGACCGTGGCCGTCGAAAGCTGCAGCGCCCCGAACGCCTTGGCGAGCGCCTCGACCATCGGCTTCATCGGTCCGTCGACGTTGTTTTCCTCGATGAAAGCCGACACCGGATGGAAGAAGCTGCGCAGATAGCGGCCCATATGGGCGCCGAGCTTGCGGCCGACGAGATCGAGCGCCTGAACGCCGTTCGTCCCCTCATAGATCATGGTGATCCGGGCATCACGGGCATATTGCTCGACGCCGCTTTCGCGGATGTAGCCGTGGCCGCCATAGCATTGGACAGCGAGGTTCGCACTGTCGAACGCAAGGTCGGTGAAGAGCGCTTTGACGACGGGGGTCATGAGCGCGATGAAGTCACTCGCACGCTGGCGCACTTCGGGTTCGGGAGAATGTTTTTCCGCGTCCAGCGCGCGCGAGACCCAGGCCGAGAGCGCCCGGCACCCCTCATTATAGGCCCGCATCGTCATCAACATGCGGCGAACATCGGGATGGACGATGATCGGATCGGCAGCCTGTTCGGGATATTTGGGGCCCGAGAGCGCCCGGCCCTGAATACGGTCCTTCGCATACCAGGCGGCCGCCTGATACGCGGCTTCACCGACACCGAGGCCCTGAATGCCGACAGAGACGCGCTCAGTGTTCATCATCGTGAACATGGCGGCCATGCCCTTGCCCGGCTCGCCGACCAGCCAACCGGTCGAATCGTCGAAGTTCATCTGGCAGGTCGCCGACGCCTTGAGACCCATCTTGTGCTCGATCGCGGCGCAGGCGACGCCGTTCGATTGACCGGGAGTGCCGTCCTCCTTGGGAAGATATTTGGGAACGAGGAACAGGCTGATGCCCTTTACGCCCTTGGGGGCGTCGGGCAGGCGGGCGAGCACGAGATGGATGATATTCTCGGTCAGGTCATGCTCACCGGCGGAGATGAAGATCTTGGAGCCGGTGACCTTGTAGCTGCCATCGCCCTGCGGGACCGCGCGGCTGCGCAGGAGCCCGAGATCGGTACCGCAATGAGGCTCGGTCAGGCACATCGTGCCGGACCATTGACCGCTTACCATCTTGGGCAGGTAGGCCTGCTTGAGCGCGTCGCTCCCATGGCCCTCGATCGCAGTGGTCGCACCATGGGTGAGGCCCGGATAGAGGCCGAAGGAAAGGTTGGACGAGCAGATCATCTCTTCGACCAGCTTGTTGACCGCTTCCGGCAGCCCTTGCCCACCCCATTCTGGATCGGATGCGAGCGCGGTCCAGCCACCTTCGGCGAATTGCTTATAGGCTTGCGCGAACCCCGCCGGCGTCCGCACAACGCCGTTTTCCAGATGGCATCCTTCCTCGTCGCCCGACCGATTGATCGGCAAGAGCACGTCGCGACAGAAGCGCGCCGCCTCCTCGAGGATGGCATCGGTCAGATCCGGCGTGAACTCCGCCAGCGCGGGAATGTCCCCGAAGCCGTCATCGGCATGGAGTTCGTTGAGCACGAAGCGCATATCGCGCAACGGGGCGTCATAGACTTGCATATTTATATCTCCTGACCAGTCGGCCCTCGGGCCGCCGGCCGCCAATCAGTTACGCAGCGGCTTGCCGGTGACGAGCATCTGCTCGACGCGCGCCTGGGTCCGCGGGTCGCGCACCAGTTGCATGAAGGCCTTGCGCTCGAGCGCCAGCAGATCCTCTTCGGTCACGATGTCGATCAGATCCTTCTCGCCGCCCGTCAGGACGTCGGCGAGCGCGCCGGACACGACACCATCGTAGGAGGTTGCGAGGCCACGGGCCTGGAATCCTTCGACAGCCATCGAAAGAGCGGACTTGCCTCCCGCGCCAGGCAAGCGGAATTCCGGAGCCACGGGCGGTTTGTAACCGTCCGCCAGTTCCAGTGCCTTCGCCTTGGCATCCGCCAGCAGGCGGTCGCGGTTCATCGTGATGCCGTCCGACGGACGCAGGAAGCCATGCTCCTTCGCCTCGGCGGCCGACTTTGCCACAGTGGCCGTCGATACCGTCTCGAACACCTTGGCAACGGCCGGCATCGGCCCCTTGGGCATGCCGGGACTGGAGCGCCAGCGATCGATCATTTCACCGCATCCGCCCCAGCCAGGGATCAGGCCCACGCCGCACTCGACCAGACCCACATAGCTTTCGGCATGGGCCTGCACGGCATCACTGTTGAGCAGGATCTCGCAACCACCGCCCAACGCCATGCCGGCCGGCGCGCTCACGACCGGGAACGGCGCATATTTGAGCGCCTTGTAGGCCTGCTGCCCGCCCGCGACGAGCTTTTCGATCTCGCCCCATGCCGCGATGTTCAGCGCGAACAGGGCAAGGCCGAGATTGGCGCCAGCAGAGAAATTGCTGCCCTCATTATAGACGACGAGCGCCTTGAACTTGTCCTGCACGACCGGGATCGCCTGACCGATCAGCTTCATCACATCGCCGTCGAGCGCGTTCATCTTGCCGGTGAACTCAAGGCAGGCAACGCCGTCGCCGACATCCCAGAGTGCCGCCGAGCCATTTTTGAGGATCGGCTGGCTATGAAGCTTGATGTCTTCCAGCAGCAGCACGCCCTCGGGCCGCACGACATCATGATAGTCGCCGGCGGCATCGAGATATTGCCGACGGCCGTCCTGCACCCGGTAGAATGGCCGATCTCCGGCTACCTTGAGGATCGCGGGAACATCCCGCCCCTCGGCCGCCAGCCGTTCGGCGAGCTTGCCCGGCCCGAGGCGATCGATCAGTTCGAACGGCCCGAACTTCCAGTTGTAGCCGAGCTTCATCGCGTCATCGATGCCGACGATGTTGTCCGCAGCTTCACCGACCAGACTCGCGGCATAGGAAAGAACCTTGCCGAGAATTTCCCAGGCATAGGCGCCGACCTTGCCGGGCGCAGCAACCAATGCTGCCAGGTCCTTCTCGGCCCGGCCCGGCAAGGAAGCCGGCTTCACCGATACGCGATATTCGCCGGTCGCGAGATCGAGCGCTTTCTTGGTCTTCGTCGCCTTGTCGAACGCGTAGAAACCGCCCTTGCCCTTCCGCCCGGTAAAGCCTTCCGCGATCATCCTGTCGACGAGCGGCATCGGCCTCACCGTGTCGAAATAGGCGTCACCTGCCGGCAGCGTCGAGGACAGGCTCTTCGTGAGCAGCGGCATGAGGTCGACGCCAACGAGATCGACAAGGCCGAAAATGCCGGTCTTGGGCACGCCCATCGGCTTTCCGCCGATCTGGTCGGCTTCCTCCACCGTCAGCCCCTGGTCCATCGCGGCATTGATCGCGACGGCCAGCCAGTAGGTACCGATGCGATTGGCGATGAAGCCCGGCGTGTCCCGCGCCGGCACGATGCGCTTGCCGAGCTTTCGATCGACGAAATCCGAGACGCGCCTCGCCACAGCCGTATCAGTGTCGGGGCCGGTCACGATTTCGATGAGCCGCATGTAGCGCGGCGGATTGAAGAAATGGGTGATCAGGAAGTCCTGTTTGAACTGATCGTCCCGCCCCTCGACCAGATGGCCAAGCGGAATCGTCGAGGTATTGGACGATACCGCCGTGCCCGGACGCTTGAGCTGCTCGAGCTTGGCGTAGAGCGCCTGCTTGATGTCGAGCCGTTCGACGATCGCCTCGACGATCCAGTCGCATTCGGCCACCCGCTCGAGATGGTCGTCGATATTGCCCGTTTCAACGAGCTTCGCCGCAGCCTTCGACATGAAGGGCGCCGGATCGGTCTTCAGCATCTTCGCGACCGCACCCTTCGCCACGGCGTCACGATCGCCGCCCTCCTTGGGCACGATATCGAGCAGCAGCACCGGCACGCCGGCATTGGCGACCTGCGCTGCGATGCCGGCGCCCATGACGCCTGCGCCGATCACGCAGACCTTTTTGATGGTTTCCGGCGGGGCGCCGACTGGCTTGATGGCCTGCTCGCTCATTCCGCCGCCTCCAGCACGGTGGCGATGCCCTGACCGCCGCCGATGCACTGGGTGGCAAGCGCATAGCTGCCGCCTTCGCGCTTCAGCAGAGCCGCGGCCTTGCCCACGATCCGCGCACCGGTCGCCCCCAGAGGGTGGCCTATCGCGATGGCGCCGCCGTCCAGATTGACCTTCGACTGGTCAAGCCCCAGGTCGCTGATGCAGGCCAGTGACTGGCTCGCAAAGGCTTCGTTGAGCTCGACAACGTCAAGCTGGTCCACACTGAGCCCCGCCCGCTGCAGCGCCTTGCGCGAGGCCTCGACCGGTCCGATGCCCATGATCTCCGGCTGGCAGCCAGAGACAGCAACCGACTTGATGCGGGCAAGGATCGGCAGTCCATGCGCGCGCGCATAATCCTCGCTCGTGACCAGGATTGCGCTTGCGCCATCGGTCAGCGGCGAGGACGTTCCCGCCGTTACCGTGCCGTCCTGGCTGAAGGCCGGCTTCAGCCCGGCGAGGGTTTCCGTCGTCGTGCCGGCACGCGGCGTGCCATCCTTGTCGACCACGCCCGCCTTGGTCGTGATCGGCACGATCTCGGCCTCGAGCTTGCCGGCCGCGATAGCCGCGGCCGCCTTGTCCTGACTGGCGACCGCAAAGGCTTCCTGCTGGGCACGGGTGATCTGATATTTGGTCGCGACATTCTCCGCCGTGTCGCCCATGCCCATATAGGCGGCGCTCTTCTTCGCGAGCTCGGGGTTCGGCAGCGGATTGAACCCCATCATCGGCACGCGGCTCATCGACTCCACGCCCGCGCAGATGAAGGCCTCGCCGGCGCCAAGCTGAATCTGGCCCGCAGCGATGTGGACCGAGCTCATCGACGATCCGCAGAAGCGATTAACGGTCATGCCGCCGACAGAGAGCGGCAGGTCGGCGAGAAGACCGATAAGGCGCGCGATGTTGAAGCCCTGCTCGCCTTCAGGAAAAGCGCAGCCCAGCACGATATCCTCGATATCTTCGGCCTTCACGCCGGTCTGCTGAATCAGTCCGCGAATGACCTGAGCGGCCAGATCGTCAGGGCGGACGCGCGCCAGCGCGCCCTTGCCTGCCAGGTGAAAGGGGGACCGGGCATAGCCCGCAACAACCACATTACGCATCGATGATAGCCTCTCCAGGGAATCGGACATTTGATTACCTAATGGTGCGTGAAATGACGTTTACGTCAACTAAAATCTTTGGCACTCTTCTCACGCCGTCGAGGGAATCGTCATGCACCGGTTCCCGGGAGGCTTGATATCGGAGGTCTTGGCCGAGGAACGTACGGATGCTCGCCAGTGAAAAACCGCGCACTCTCATCCCGGCGATGATGCTCGCGCCCGTCTTATCGACGGCTGCGCCTCTCCCCAAGCGCCACTGCACCTGTTTTCGAAGGCGCACACATGCGATTTTCTGAGCATCCCCTCCGGCGTCAGATCGTCGGCGAAATGCATCTGCGCCGTTTTCCTGCACTCGAATTGCCCGCCATGGCATTTCAGACGGTTCGCCTGGTCGATGAGAATGACCGGGAGAAGGAATGGCTGATCCTGGAGCAGCGATGTGCCTCTGGACTCGATCGCAACCTGCGCCACCTGGAAACGGAGTGGTCCGCCAACGGGCGGCTGGCCTGGGAAAGGCACAGTGAAGCGGTCACCACGACGCTAACGTCAACCTCGGTCAGCGCGGACGCGCAGTTCTGGTCTGCTCCCGACGTCGGCCCCTTCAGTGATACCTTGCAGTGGATGGAAACGCTGCCGGGCCTGGTCATCCGCGCAACCCACATCGTCGTTGTGGCGAACGATAGCTACGCCGAGCCGGTTGTCGATCGGGCCGACTTCCATCCGGGCCATCTCGTCTCCTGCATCATCGGGGATAGCGTCCGGATCTGGAGCGACTTTCGCATTCACGCCGGCGGCTACGGGCGCCTGGTCGTTGCCGCGAACGGGGCGGCTGACGGCGAAGTGTCGCGTTCCATCCAGCGCATTCAGGAACTGGGCAATTATCGCAATCTTTCCTTGCTTGAAGGCGCGCAAAGATCAATAGCTTGACGGCGTCACACACGAACACGCCCGAACGCTGACGACGGGGCCAGCAGCGCCTGACCCTCCAATTCGCACACAACCTAATAGGCATTTTGATGACGCATTGAGCTATTGACTTACCTATACGTCATCGAGATGGTTATGGGACGCTGATTCGCCGCATATTGGCTCCAGACGTGAAACAGACGGTCGCCTGAAGGCGCGCGGAGAGGAACGATGTCGATCATTCTGACACTACTGGCTTCGAGCACTGCATTGCCCGCCGACACCGTTGTCGGTCGCTGGCAAACCGAGAGCCATCATGGCGTCGTGGAAATCACCCGCTGCGGGCAATCAATCTGTGGTGCCTTGATCAGTTCCGACGGGATCAAAGCCAACCCCGAACTACGTGACGAAAAGAACAAGACCGCTGCGTTGCGCGGTCGTCCGCTTCGTGGATTGCAGATGCTGCAGGGTTTTACGTGGAAGTCGGGCAGTTGGTCGGGTGGCTCCATCTACAACGCTGAGGATGGCGGCACATACAGCGCGACGGTCACATTAGCCGATCGGGATCATTTGCGCCTCAAGGGCTGCATCGTCTGGCCCCTTTGCAAGACGCAGACATGGACGCGCATCCGATAAGCACGAGGAATTTGACAATCACGAAAGGGGAGACGGGCGTGGCAGGCAAAAATTGGAAAGTTGGGATCGCAACATCGGCCCTGGCGGCTGGATTGCTCGCGCCGCAAGCCGCGAGCGCGCAGGCCTTTTACCTTCAGGAACAATCGTCCAGAGGTGCCGGACGAGCCTTTTCGGGCGAGGTCGCCGACCAGGGCGTACAGTCCCTCTGGTGGAATCCCGCTGCGATCGCAGGCATGGAAGGAGTCGATGCCCACCAGGCCGTAAGCATAATCCTTCCCAAAGGGTCGGTTGACAATGTCAACACGCTCATTGTCCGTCCCGGGCAGTCGGCTGCGGCTGTAGGCGGGAGCCAACGCTCTCGTGATCCGATCAATAATGGCGTACTACCCTCCGGCGCGATAGCCGTCGGCCTGACATCACGGCTCGCTTTGGGGCTGACCGTCGCCTCCCCTTATAGCTTCACAACCAATTATGATGCCGACAGCTGGGCACGGTATAGCGCCGACAAGACCAAGCTGCGAACATACGACATCCAGCCATCGATCGCCTACCTCGTTACGCCAAATCTCAGCATCGGCGCCGCGCTTAATATCGAATATGCCGACGCATCATTGTCCAACTATCTGCCGAACCTATCGCCTCTTCTCGCCGACGGCCACCAGGAGCTGAAAGGCAATGGTTGGGATCTGGGCTGGTCGGCCGGGCTGCAATATCGCGCCGGCCCCGTGCAACTGGGCGCCAGCTACAAGTCGAGCGTGAAGCATAATCTCGATGGTTCGGTGACGACGACCGGTCTTCTTGGTCCGCTCGCCGGGCAAAACAGCGTAGTGAATGCAAACGCCACGTTCGAGACCCCCTGGCAGGCGATCTTCGGAGCGCGCGTGGCGGTGTCGCCCAAGGTCACCCTCAACGGTCAGGTGACCCGCATGGGTTGGTCGAAATTCGACGCTATCCGGCTCGGCGCGCCGCTCAACGTTTCAATCCCGGAAAATTACCGGGACACGTGGAGCTTCGCAGGCGGCATCGATTATGCGGTCACACCGGCCTGGACCGTTCGTGCCGGCGTTCAACACGCCCAGACCCCGACGCGCAACGGCAATCGGGACGCTCGAGTGCCCGACAGCAACCGGTGGAATTTCGCTGCCGGCACAAGCTATGCCGTGTCTTCCCGGTTCACGCTCGATGCGGGCGCAGCGTATATCACGTTCAAGGATACGACTATTGATCGCACGACAGCGGCCTATGCCGGCACGGCCGTGCAGACGCCGATCCTGATGGACGGCAAGCTCGAGGACGCGCACGCCGTCGTGCTGTCGCTCGGCGGACGTTTCCACTTCTGATGCTGGAGATCGCCATGCCCCAGCCCGCCATCAGCGCCTTCCCGTCGATACCGGAACCGGCAATTCCGCCACGGCTCCTGACCGACCTCCTCGACAATGCGTTGAACCTTTATCCCGAACGCGTCGCCATCGACTTTCTCGGGCGAACCTGGACTTATGCGCAGGTGGGGCAACTCGTTCGTCGTGCAGCACGTGGATTGCAGGATCAGGGGCTGCGCAAGGGCGATCGGTTCGGCCTGTGCCTGCCGAACTGCCCCTATTTCGTGATATTGTACTTCGCCGCGCTGCGCGTGGGTGCGATCGTGGTCAACTTCAACCCGCTCTACACGGAGCGCGAACTGGAGCATCAGATCCGGGACTCGGGAACGCGCATGATGGCGGTACCGGACGTCCGGATAATCCACGAGAAAGTGCAAGCCGTCGCGCCACGTGCCGGGCTGGACAAGATCGTGTTGTGCGGCATGAGGGATATGCTGCCCTGGCTGCAAGGCCTGGGCTTTGCGCTATTCAAGCGAAAAGACCACGCGCGGATACTCGACGAAGGCCTTCATGTCCGCCTCAAGGCGCTTCTCGCCCATGATGCCGAACCTGACGCGGTCGAACGTCACCCTGATGATGTCGCGGTCCTTCAATATACCGGAGGCACAACCGGCGTGCCCAAGGGCGCAATGCTGACCCATGCCAACCTCACGGCGAACAGCGCCCAGATGGTGGTGCATGTGGGAGGACTTCGCCCGCAGCAGGAGAGAACTCTCGGCGTCCTGCCCATGTTTCACGTCTTCGCACTCACGACGGTGCTCAACTTCTCGGTCGAAATCGGCGCCGAAATCGTCCTGCTGCCGCGGTTTGAGATGAAGCAGGTTCTCAGGACGATGAAGCGCAAGCCACCGACACAGTTCTTCGGCGTCCCTACCATCTATGTTGCCCTGAACGCGCTTCCGGACGACGAGATACCCGATCTCTCGGCCGTGCGCGCCTGTATATCCGGCGGCGCTCCGCTCCCGCTCGAGGTACGCGAGGAGTTCGAGGCACGCACGCGTGCCAGGGTCGTGGAAGGATATGGGCTCTCCGAAACCGCCCCAATCATCGCCTGCAACCCGTTGTTCGGGACGGTGAAGGATAATAGCTGCGGCCCAAGTTTCCCCGGCACCATCATCGAGATCCGCGATCCGGAGAATCCCTCGCGGGTTCTTCCCCAGGGAGAACGCGGAGAAGTGTGCGCCCGCGGCCCTCAGGTGATGAAGGGCTATTGGCAGCGCCCTGCAGAGACCAGTGCTGTCTTCGTCGATGGCGCGCTACGAACCGGCGATATCGGCTATTTTGATGAGGATGGCTATCTCTTCCTCGTCGACCGCATCAAGGACATCATCTTCTGTGGCGGATATAATGTATATCCCCGGATCATCGAGGATGCGGCCTACCAACACCCGGCGGTAAAGGAGGCGATCGCAATCGCGATACCCGATGCCTACAGAGGTCAATCTCCCAAGTTGTTCGTCGCACTGCACGAGGGGGCAAACCTGACCGTCGATGAACTCAAGATTTTTTTGCAGGATCGCCTCAGCAAGATCGAGTTACCCAAGGCTTTCGAATTCCGGGACAGCCTGCCCAAAACGCTGATCGGCAAACTTTCGAAGAAGGATTTGATCGAAGAGGAGAACAAAAAGCTCGCCTGAGCCTCTATCCCCTGTCAAGCTACAAAGCTTATGCGCTTGAGTGGTAGGGTAGCCGTGATTGGAGGACAGGGAGTGGATGGCATGGGGAACTCGCTCCACCTCGCCGAGGACGATGAAACGCTTAAGGACGCGGGTCGCGACAACCCCACGCACAAGGGGAGAACCCGCGCAAAGGATGCGGATTTACAAGTGTACGGCATCCAGGATGTCGCTCAGGAACTCGGACTGACACTTCGCACGCTACGCTTCTACGAAAAGGAGGGGCTCATCGCCCCTCAACGGGTAGGCAGCACCCGGGCATATTCCAGGCGTGAGATCGGACGCATACAGCTGATTTTGCGCGGCAAACGCCTTGGCTTCTCCATCAAGGAAATCAAGGAGTTTCTCGATCTCTACGATGCCGATCCCGAGCATAAGGAGCAAATGGAGCGATTGATTGCCCGCATCCGGGAAAGGTTGGTCGACTTGAAGACGCAGCGCTCTGCGCTCGACCTGACAATCGACGAGCTTACAACCATCGAAGTGGAAGCGATGGCAAAGTTGCAGCGATAATTTGGTCATCCCATTCTCTAACCGAGCGGTAACGCTTGATCGCGGCGCCCCCGATCCAATTAAGCCGTCAAGCGACGAGCGCCGCGCCGATCGCTAAGGCCGCCCCAGAACCGCGCCATGATCATCCAGGCGATGCCCGACGCGGTCATCGCCCCGCCGACCTGCCATGGCTCGAGGCCAAGCACGCGCGCGATGGGGCCCGCGAGCGCCACGAACGACATCATCGCCATCGAGCAGACGAAGGTCTCGAACATCAGTGGCTTCATGCTGAAAGCGCCTGATGCTTCCTCCCCCACTTGTTCGTCGCCTGTCGCTGTCGCAGCTTCGGTCATGCTGCTTCGTCCCGTGATGCGACCGGCGAACGGCCACCATTCCAGAGCAGCGCCGTCGAGACGGCATAGACAACGAGCCAGCCGAGGTTGAACGCGGCGCCGTCAAGCCAGGTGTGCGCCGGCTCGGGCAGGATGCGCGCGATCAGCATGCCGATCGCGACCAGCGAGACGGGATTGGCCAGCGCTGCGAACCAGCGTGGCCAGGCGGTGCGGCCCAGCGCGATGACGATCCCGAGGAGCAGCAGCGCCAGGCCCAGCGTCACGATCGGCATCAACCAGGCGATGAGCAGGACAGGCTCCAAGCCGATTGCCCGCAATGTGGACAATCGCTCGAGAATTTCCGCGAAGGCACGTCGTCCCGGTCTACCGGGTGGTTGGCGGATCCAGGCAAGAATGCTGATGCGGCCTGCATTGTGCTGCAGCAGCAGCGAGTCCAGCAGGCCGCATTGCACTGAAGTCAGACTTCCCGTCAGCAGGTTGCCCACGTTCCGCTCGGCATCTAACAGAGCTTTGCTCACCATGCGTTCCAGGGACGTGATACCGGGCACGATTATCTGCCGGCGGCGGAATTCTTCCATCAGGATCCGCGCGAGATCGATTCCACCGGTCATGGTCAGTGCGATCGGCAAGAGCCAAGCCTGCAGTTCTGCATGGATCGGACGGCTCAATTGCCGGAAACCGAATACCTCGCGCAGCGTATCGAGTTGCTCATACCGGGTGGGACCACGCGTGGCATAATCGGCAAGCGCGTCCGGCTCGACGCCGAGCTGATCCCCGACGAACCTGAGAGGAGCATCAGGGATGAATTCGCCGGGTTTCAGCAATCGGCCAGGATATCGCAAGGCGCAGAGCTGCAGCGCAAAACCGAGGCGGTTGTGGGGACGCCTCCGGCTCGTGAAGACGCGCAGATCTGCGGAACTGAGCGTCCAGTATCGCACCAGATCTGGCTCGCTCTCCGGCAAGGCGAACAACTCGGCGTGTTGCGCCTCGGTCAGAACAGAGCGGCGGGGCATCGGGTCAGGCCTTGACCGGTCCCGTCCAGCCAATGCGATCGAGCGTGCCGATGAGGGTCGATCGCGGCACCTTGAATGATCGGCACACCGACGCCTTGCTTGCGCCGGCATCGAGGGCTGCCGTGATCTGCTCGATCGTTTCCGCGTCAATGCTGGGCGGCCGGCCCCCGCGCCGGCCCCGTCGTCGAGCTGCGACCAAGCCTGCCATCACCCGCTCACGCGTGAGCGCGCGTTCATATTGGGCGAGCGCGCCGAAGAGCGAAAACAGCAATTCACCATGGGGCGTGCTTGTGTCCATCTGCTCCGTTAGCGATCGGAAGGCCACACCTCGATTTTTCAGATCGGTTATGATCGCCAGAAGATTGGTCAATGATCGCCCGAGACGGTCGAGTTTCCAAACGACCAAGGTGTCGCCGGCCTTCAGGAATTCGAGGCAAGTGACCTGCCCCCCGGCGGTCCCTCGATCATAACGAGAGTCTTGCGGTTGAATATTCCGGTATGCTCGCCTGCACAAGCGCGCCGGGCGTGATGCTATCGTCCTGCACGAACGTCCGACGCGCTTGTGCAGGCGTTCGATTTCCCAACGATGAGTGGGGGCGAACATGGTTGTAGTCGTAGCGCCAGATGGCCAGCTTCCGGCGGGCGTCAGCCAAGCTGTCGAACAGCTCCTCGTTGAGCAGCTCATCGCGCAATGAGCCGTTGAAGCTCTCGATGAAGCCGTTCTGCTGGGGCTTACCGGGATCGATGTAATGCCACTCAACCTTGTTGAGGGCATAGCGTGGAAGGTACGCTAAACGATGGAGTGGATGGCTCCCGCTCACCGGCTGAGGCAGACTGCCTCGGCTGAAGAGCGAGGAGACGGACGATGAGTGAGATTGTCACGATTGGGCTGGATATCGCGAAGTCGGTGTTCCAGGTCCATGGTGTAGACGCTGCGGGTCAGGTGGTTGTGACCCGGCAATTGAAGCGCGGACAGATGTTGAAGTTTTTCGCGGCATTGCCTCCGGTTCTGATCGGGATCGAAGCCTGCGGAACGGCGCATCACTGGGGTCGGCAGCTCCAGAACCTGGGCCACGACGTAAAACTCATCCCGCCGATCTACGTGAAACCTTACGTCAAGCGGCAGAAGAACGATGCCGCCGATGCCGAAGCGATTTGCGAGGCGGTGACGCGGCCGACAATGCGGTTCGTCGAAATCAAGTCAGTTGACCAGCAGGCTGGCGGCGTGCTGCACAAAACGCGGGCACTGCTGATCAAGCAGCGGACGATGATGTTCAATGCCGTGCGCAGCCATCTGGCCGAATTCGGTCTTGTGACGGGTACCGGCGTGGCGCAGGTGGTGCGCATGGTCGATCGGCTTGCGAAAGGGGACGAACTCGATCTTCCGGAACTGGCGCGCGAGACACTCGGCGTCTTAGCGCGCCACATTCAGGAACTGCAGGACAAGCTCACCGGGATCGATAAGCAGTTGACCCGCTTGCATTATCGCAACGACGTCAGCAACATCCTTGAAACCATCCCCGGCGTTGGTGTGATCACCGCCTCGGCGCTCGCGTCGATGGTGACCAACGCGCAGAGCTTCAGGTCGGCCCGCCATTTCGCCGCCTGGCTTGGACTCGTGCCCCGGCAAAACTCGTCAGGTGGCAAGACCCGCCTGGGCAAGATTACCAAGGGCGGCAATCGCTACCTGCGACAATTGCTGGTCGTCGGTGCGACTTCAGTGCTGCGGCATGTCCGGGCGGGCAGCGTCAAAGGCTTTGAATGGGCCAAAGCCTTGCTTGATCGCCGTCCGCCCAAGGTTGTGGCCGTTGCTCTGGCCAACAAGATGGCGCGTATTGCATGGGTGGTGATGACGCGCGGCGTCGAGTATGAAAGAAAGGAATTGGCGATCGCAGCCTGATTGGCAGGCGATGGCAAAACAAGGTTGAGGTGTGAAGACCGACTGAAGGCAAGCCATTCGATCCACCGAGCTTCGGCAAACCTGCTTAGCGTACAGGACTTCGAGTCCGCGTAAACGATGAGGAGGCCAGGGCTGGCGGAATCCTTCAAGGCCAGCAGCCGTATAAAGGCTGCACATAAAGGCCGGACACGCGACTGCACTCGATATGGCATGTCAGAACGTCAGAAAATCGCACCGCAACGCGGGAGCCATCCACACGCAACGCTAAGGGAGAACAACCGAGGAACGCTTAGGCGGCGCGGCTGTCCGGCGGAAGATTGAGGGCCTTGCGGCCAGCGGAAGCGGCGGCTCGATCCCAGAGGAAATCGCCGGAAAAGGCAATATGCTCCCAGCCAACCGGCGACGTATGGACAAGCAGATCATCGGGGACCGGGGCCGCTGCCGATCGCAGATGCTGGGCGGCGTCGGCCATGTAGATCGTGTTCCAATAGACGATCGCCGCGATGACTAGGTTGAGGCCTGATGCCCGATATTGTTGAGCTTCATGGCTGCGGTCGATGATGCGGCCCTGGCGGAAGGTGTAGATCGCTTGCGTCAGGGCATGGCGCTGCTCGCTGTTGTTAAGGCCGGCATGGCATCGCCGGCGCAGATCGGGATTTTCAAGCCAGTCCAGCATGAACAGGGTCCGTTCGATCTTGCCGATCTCCTGTAGTGCGACGTCGAGCTGGTTCTGCCGTTCGTAGGCGGCGAGCTTTCGCAGCATGACCGACGGCGCGACGTGGCCAGCCTTGATCGACCCCACGAGGCGCAGCACGTCGTCCCATTGTTCATTGATGATGTCGGTGCGGATACGCTTGCCCAACAACGGGGCGATGGACGGATAGGCCGAAACCGGCGCGATCGGCGCAAGCCGCCTGTCCGGAAAGTCGCGCAGGCGCGGGCAGAAGCGAAATCCCAGCATCGCGCACAGGGCGAAGACATGATCCGTCGCTCCGCCGGTGTCGGTGTAATGCTCGACGATCCTGAGATCGGTGCCATGGCTGATGAGGCCGTCGAGGACATAGGGCGCTTCATGCGTGGCGGCCGAGATCACATTGACGTGGTAGGGCCCGCGCTGATCGGAAACATGGGTGTAGAAGCTGAAGCCATGATCGACGCCATAGCGGGCGTTGATGTCGCCGCCCGATGCGCCGCGCTTCGCGCCCCTGAAGAACTGACCATCGGAACTGGACGTTGTGCCGTCGCCCCATACCCGCGAGAATGTCAGGCGGTGGTGCGCGTTGATGAGGACGGCGAGCGCCGCGCGGTAGCTCTCGTCGCGGATATAGGCGTCATGGGTCCATAGGAGTTGATCGCGCGTGACGCCCTGGCTCGCGGCGGCCATGCGCGACAGGCCGAGATTGGTGGCGTCGGCGAGGATCGTGGCGAGCAGCGCATTTTCATTGGGACATAGCTCGCCGGTGCGCAGGTTGGTGAACGCCGAAAGAAAGCCAGTTTCCTGCGCCACCTCATGTAGCAGTTCGGTGATACGGATGCGTGGCATCATCGCATCGAGCCGGTCGGCCAGGGCTTCGGCGTCGGGCGTTGCGATCGTGCGAACGGGGGATATCTGGAGGCGGCCGTCGCGGTATCGCACACCCTCCAGAGCGTCGCGCTTCAGGCTCCGGGCGAATTTCTTCAGCCGCCAGTCCAGTTCGCGGCCCCGCTGTTCGAGCCATTCGCCGGCTGTGGGTGGCAGACCAAGAGCCGACACGATCGGCTTGGCCTTCGGTTCGCTTAGCAGGTAGCTGTCGAACTGGCGGTATCCCGTCGATCGTTCCACCCAGACATCACCGGAGCGCAGCTTGTTGCGCAGATGCGCGATAGTCGCGATTTCCCAGAGCCGCCGATTGATCTTGCCGTCATCGCCCATGACGATTTTCTGCCATTCCTTGCGGAAGGGCATCGGAGCGTCGGCAGGCAGATCGCGCTTGCCCGACCTATTGAGGTCGCGCAGCATCTCGATAGCGGCAATCGTTTTCGCGCTGCCCTTTCCGGCCTTGAACTGTAGCGCTTCAAGCAGATCAGGGGCGAACTTGCGCAACGCCGCATAGCGGTCGGCCGCGACCCTCAGCGGATCAAGATTGGCGGTTTCCGCGATCGTCGCCACTTCCGGTCTGGCCTTCAGGAGGGTGTGCCATCCTACTGAGGCATCCAGGACCTCCATAGGATCTTCGCCAGTATCGACTGCATCGGTGAGCGCGTCGATCGTCCTGCGGAAGATCAGCATCAGCCGGGCCACGTTCTTCGACGTGGCGGCATAGCTGCGCGCCTGGACGTTCTTCGCGCGGGTGAAGATGCCGCCGATCAGCTTGTCCGCCATCTCCAGGGCGCTGTCCGTCAGCCGTTCTTCAAGATCGAGCAGGAAGGCAACGAGCGTGGCGCGTCGCCGGGAGGGAATATAGCGCTCGATCATATAGGCAGGCGACGCACGGCCTTCCCTGACATATTGCCGAAATCGGTCCGCGTGGATGCGGCCCGCGACGTCGGGGGAAATGCCGATCTTCCGCACCTGCCTCAGACGGTCGAGGATCTGGCGGACGTGATCGGGCTTGGCCGCGACGGGGATGGTCTTAAGCAAGGCGAGATGGCTCATGCCGCCGGCGGCGTCGAAGAGCTGATCGAGGGCCTGGACCTGTTCGGCGCTGAGATCGGCGATCAGGGCGTGGGCGGCCTGCTTGCGCGCGCGGGCACGTCCCGCGCTGCTGGCGCGTTCGATGGTGGAGATGGACGGCAGCAAAATCCGGGCCTCGCGCAGGGCGGTGACCACGCCCATCGCAATCGTCATCCCCTTGTCGGTCGCCCATGCGGTTCTCGCGGCCGCCTCGACCATGAAGGGAATATCGGCGCGGGTTGGCCCCCGAAGCCCCAAACGCGCCGCCAGCTCACGGGCATGATCCGTCATTGTCTGATCCCGCGCCGCATAGTTGGCCAGCTCGGTTACGTGCAGACCAAGTTGCTCCGCGACGAAAGCGGCGAGATCATGGGGTATTGCTCCCCTGTCCTGTATCAACTGCGCAAGCGTGATGCCCGGGTGCCGCAGGAGCGCGAGTTGCAGCGCCACGCCCAACTGGTTCCGTCGCTCCCGTCGCGCGCCGATGATCTCGATATCGGAAGGCTCGAAGGTATAGAGCCGGGCCAAATGGTCGCGATCGGTCGGGATGGCGAGTATCTGATCGCGTTCGCTCTCGGTCAGGGGCTCTGTTGCAAAGATTGGCGGCAGTCAGAGGTAGGCTGTCGCTCTGCGCCG
>NZ_LSJY01000033.1 GCF_001556865.1 Sphingobium sp. CCH11-B1
ACCACGATAATCTTCCGGCGTCATCCGCCCCGCCCACTTCGGCTCAACCAGTACGGTCTGAAGCATGCGGGTGTTCACATAACCGGCTATCTCGCCAGCCTCGACACCGAGTTGCTCGGCCAGGTACGAGAGGCCATCGGTAGGGATTGAGCCGGGATCGATCGCGAAAAACCCCAGGGAAGCGAAGAATTTCAGCTGCGCGGCGAGGCCAAGGCGCGTCAGGGCCGGCTTCGAATTTACAAAATCAATATCGGCAAAGCTCAGGCTCCATCGTCCGATCAAATCCCCGCCCGGAATACTCCGATCCATCAACCCACTCCCTATGATGGAGCGAACTGTCCTCTTCTATGATTTCCATCGTCAATACCGAATGCCACGTTCCCAAAACGTTCTCCGACTTGGCCAAAATCGCAGCTTGGGGCCGACTGGGCCTTATAGTGAGGCCGAGAGCCTCGGAGACAAATTGCGGTGAGAGAAGAGGACGGTGAATGGTCAGAGCGGCCAAAGAGGGGAGGGCGCCCGGTCTGTACTCGCTGACGATCGCGCGCTGCGCGTCACGATAGAGTCGTTCGAGTTGATCGAGCCGCTCAGTCCCATCAGCGGCTGCACGTTGCAGCGACCTCACGATCGGCAGCCAGTCCGCGTCGGACAGCCGCGGCTTCAGCCGCATAGCCTTGGCGCCGCCGCAGAGGCAGGGCAGTGGGACGTGGGATAGACCCTGATCACGAAGGGAGAAGGGTAGACCAAGCCAGGGCGTGATCGTGCCGAGTTGCCGTGAATATTGCCGGACACGGTCGATGGCACGAATGAGGGGAGGGTGCTCGGCCGCCCCGGGTGGATCGACCACCGACGTGGGAAGAGCATCGCGCCATTCAAGCGGCTCGTTTGAGAGCAGCGCTTGCCGCCAACCGTCAAATTCAGCGAACTCGTCCAGATGTCAGCCGACAGAATAGGCTGCATTTCCATAATGCCTAGTAATATCAATAGATTATGTCGAATGAGCTGCAAGTAAATCTGTCCAGGGCGATATGCACGTCGCGGCCTTAGACAAAATAAGCTACATTCCGCGGGCAGCAAAAATCGTTGGGGAGCCCGTTCCATGATTGAGCGCAAGCCGTCTCCTGCGCCCCGTCGGCGCCTCAAATCTCTCGAGACGGGCCTGGCGCTCTACCCGCATTTCCGGCGACATATATCGCTTAGCGGCCCGGTGACTGCGGCGCAGGTTCAGGCGATATCCGAGGCAACCGGCCTCAAAGAGCGGCGGATACGGACACTTGCCGCGCGCTTCCGGCTGCATCCCGTTGCCGAAACGCTGGCGCCAAAACCGCGCGGACCCGCTATCGGATCGCACAGGATCGATCCCGAGGTGAGGGTCGCCATCGATACGCTGATTGACGAAATCGCGCTCAAGATGGTCGCGCCATCGCGCGCGGAAGCGGCGCGGCAGATCTGGGGCCTGCTGCACGCGTATAACGGAGATCATCGGTTTCCCGCCGATCTGATCCCGAGCGAGAAGACGATCGAGCGGCTGCTGGCCGAGATTCCGAGCCGTGTTTGGGCGAAAGCGACGATGGGATCGAAGACGCGGAGCGCGCATGAGCCGCACCCCGGCGAATATGCCAGCGAGGGATTTCTCGATCTGGTGCAGATGGATCATACCAAGGGCGATGTGATCCTGGTCGATAGCCTGCGGCGCGAACATCTCGGAAGACCGTGGATCACCTTCCTCATCGACATCTGGACCCGGTCGATTCTGGGCTATTATGTGAGCTTCGGCGACCCTTCGATCTTCCGGTGCGGGCGGGCGGTAGCGAGCGCTGTGTTGCCCAAAGAGCCGGTCCTTTCCCACCTGCGCGTCGACGTCAGCTATCCGATGCACGGCCTCTTCCGGCGCTGGCATGCCGATCAGGCCAAACCGCATCGCTCGGAGGCTTTTAGGCGCGCCTGTATCCGAAACGGGATCGCCCCCGATGTTCGGCGGCCCGGGCCGGCTCACCTTGGCGGACATATCGAGCGGCTGATCGGCACGATGGTTGGAAAGCTGCGGCTCTTGCCCGGTGCGACCGGATCGAATGTGGCGGCGCGCGACGGCTATGATGCCGAGGCGAACGCGGCGATGACGCTTGCAGAATTCGAGCGCTGGCTCTTGTGCCAGATCGCGATCTATCATCACGCGCCGCATAGCGCGCTGGGCGGCCTGTGCCCGGCCCAGATGTGGGCGCGCGAAGCGGCGAAGCACGGCCCGCTGGTCCCGTGTCGGTCGCTTCCGACGCGCTGTTCCGCCAGTTTCTGCCGTCGAAGTCGCTGACGGTCCATGCCAAGGGCATTCAGATCAAATATCGCCATTACTGGCATCCGGAGCTTGCCGTTCGGATCGGCCAAAAGATCGAAATCAGCTGGGACGAGCGGACGATTCAGCATGTCTACGCCGATCTCGATGGCCGCTATGTCGAATTGCCGGTTATCGGCGACTATCCCGATGTCTGGGAGGCGGACTGGGAAGCCGCCAGGGCAGGCGTGCGGGCGCTGGGGCGGGCCTACCAGGCCGATGGCGGCCGCGCGGCGACGGCGCGGGCGGTGGCCGCCGCAAATCAGGAAATACACCGCGCCCGCGTTCGCACGAAGGAGGCGCGGCGCCAGGCCAAGCGCCGCGAAGGGGAGGGGGCGACCGTGGCCGATCTGCGGCGTCCAAAAACGCCGGCGGCCAAGCCCGTGATCTGGAAACCCGCGGCCGAACTCGGCGAAGACTGGGACCGGATCGGCTGATGGGACCAGCACCATCGCTGCCCTTCTGGATCGCCTTTGACGAAGCGCGCAATGCCGTCGAGACGATCGTCGACGTGGCCCATGACGATCCCGAGGAACGGCCAACGTGCATCGTCCTAGTCGGCGATTCAGGCATGGGCAAGACCTCGATCCTGCGTGAAGTGCAACGGCGGCTGACCGCGGACTTTCCCGAGCCGCCCGATTGGGGTGATGCGCGCTATCAGCCGGTGCTGAGGACGGTCATCCCCTCAAGCCCGACCTCGCTCAAGATCAATCTCGCTCTGCTGTGGCAGCAAGGCTGGCCTGTCACCAGCACGACCCACAAGGTCGCGGACCTCAGGGTCGTCGATCTGCTCGGCAAGCAGGGCACCCGGCTTGTCGCGGTGGACAATGTCCATGTGATTCTGACGGCCAGCGGCAAGGCGCGCCGCGATACGCTCGATACTTTCCGCTATTTGATGAGCGCCGGCAATGTGCCGTTGGTTGTGGCGGGCCTGGACGTGGCCGAGTATATTTTTTCCGAAGATGTCGAACTCGCCTCGCGCTCGATCATCCTGCGCTTGCCGCTGTGGGAGCCGGGGGAGGCGTCACAGCGGCTGATCCGGGCGCTGGCGCGCGGCATGGGCCTTGTCGAGCCTAACCGGCTCGCCGAGCCCGATCTCGCCGAACCGATTTGCACTGCGAGCCATGGCGTGACGGGCAATTTCAAGCGGATCCTGCACTGGTCGGCCAAGGTCGCGAAAAGCGATGGTCGCAGCGTCATTAGGCGCGACGATATCGACAATGCGCTGAAGCGTTTTCCGCCCTACCGGCTCTTATGAAGCCGGAAGCGCCGGAGCGCACGCCGCTCGCGTTCCGGGTGCGCCCCCAGCCTGCGGAGGGCTTCGATTCGTGGCTGGACCGGATCGTGCGCCGCCACGAAACCTCGCGGAGAACCTTGTTCCGCTATCTCGATGTCGATCCCGATCTGGCAAATTATGACCTCGCGAGGGGTAAGCTCGGCCTGCCGGCGCGGCATCATGCAACATTCGACGGGCTCGTTGCCGGGTTGGGCTGGGCGGTGGACGTCGATCGCGATGCGGTGATGGACGGTTTTGCCGCTGGGCCTGCGCATTGGCTATTGCCGCTGACCCTGCGCCGCTATGGCTGCGCTTGCTGCTGGTCCGGGCTGATCGCCGAAGGGCGGCCGCTCTATATCCGCAAGGACTGGATATGGAGCGCGAGCTGGTGGTGTCACGAGCATCAGCTGCCCTTGTCGGTGATGCCGGCATGGGACTGGCCGCGCCGGGAGGGTAGCCTTGCGGCGATGCTGGGACGCCTCGAGGCGGCCGCGCGCGAGATCGTGCGCGCGGCGCGCCCGACGGCGCGGCTGATCGCGTACAATCGGGCCGTGATCGAATTTCTCCGCAAAGGCGACGATGGCGTCACTCCGCAGCGGTACAGGCGCTATGTCGAGACCATCGTCGCGAACCGTTTTCATTTTTCGAGCGAGCGGATCCGGTTGCTGGCCTTGCGGCACAGCAGCGGAGCGCAACCGGCGCGGCGCTTCGAGCGCTTTGTCGCGCTCAGCCGGAGCGAGCTTGCGAAGGAGGGGAGGGGGTTCTTCCGGCGCCCGCAGCCGAGGGTCGAGGGAATCGATATCGAGGCGGCTATCGACAGGCCCAGGCGCGGCCGCCGCTGGGAACCCGATTTGCCGATGCTGTTGCAAACCTATCTGTCCATTGCCCAGCGCGCGGAAGCGCGGGGCGAGCCGCTCGGTCGCCCCGCGGGGCCTGGAGACAATTATGGCTTCTATCGCTCGATGAACAGCGCATCGGCGCAAAAATGGACGAATGATCGCGGGCCGGGCGGCCTCGGTTGGCAAAATCGCCCTCAGAAGCCCGTACAGCGCGATTTGGGGTCGCTGCCGTAAGTCTGGGCTGGCCTACGCCCGTTTTGGCGCTGTAAGGGGCATTTGCGGGGGCAAAATTTTTGCCGGTTTTCAGGCCTGGTCGTCCGACTGATCGTCATAGCGTGCCAGCAAGGCGTCGATCTTGGCGAGGGCGGCATCATAGTCCTCGATCGCCTCGCTGGAAAACTGGCTCGGTTCGTCGGCCAGGGCGGTGGGGGGAACGGACGGTCTGCCGCGCGTGACCGAGTAGAGCTTGACGCCCGAAACGGTTTCGATGGCCAGGTCGCCGGCTTCCGACAAGGCCTCCAGCATTTTCCGGACCCCAAGGCGGGTGACGCCCAGCACTGCCTCGATCTGCGACGACCGCAGCGGACCGAAGCTGGCGAGGAGGCCATAGAGCTGGGGCACGCGCGAATTCGCCCGCTTCGCACGGTAGCGATCGGCCAGCGCCTGGCGCGTGTCGCGGGCTTTCGCGACCAGGCTGTAGAGGTGCTCCAGGACATCGCGCAACGCCTCGGCCTGAACAATGGCGGCGTGCGCCGGGTTGTCGTCGACGTCGGCCGCGCGCACCGTGTCGAGCCGGATCAGACCGTTCAGCGGCAGCGCCGCACCATGGGCGCCGGTGGCTTGGAGATGCGCACCAAAGGCGCATTCGATCGCCCAGCGCGGGGAAGGTGGGCGCGGCCGCTCGATCACGACTTGCCGGTTCGCGAGCGCGATCGTGTCGGTCGTCCGCTCGGCGGGAGCGAAGCGCGGGCTCTGGCCGATGGCGCGGTGGAGGGCGGCGAGAGCGGTGAAGGGGAGGGGGGCCGGCTCGAGCGCCGCGACCAGGGCCGCGGCCTCGTCGATCGCGGCCTTTGCGGTTTCGACGGCGGCAGCGCTGTCGGGATCGCGCAGCGCCAGACAGGCTTTTTCCAGCCCCAGCGCCGCGTCGGCGAGCGGCGTCCAGCGGCTGCGGGTCATCTCCGCGAGCAGGGTGGTCGCGAGCGCGCGGGGGGCAAGTGCGAACTGGAGTGGTTCGTCGGAAAGGGGTATAAGGCCAGCAAACCAGGCGTGGAAGCGTGCGTCGGTGAATGGATGCCCTTCCTGCCGGAGCGCCGAGATCAGCGTCTCACGGATGAGGCGCGAAGCGAAGATGGGATGGATGTCGGGCGGGCACCAGGCGAGCGCCGCATCGAGCTTACCGAGCGCGAGGGCCGCGTGCGCCTGGGCTGTTCCCAGCGCCTCGAGATCCGCCAGCGAGGGCGGTTCGGTGGTCTCGAAGTCAGGAAACGCATGAGACACGGCCAAAAAATCCAGTAAAAACAATCATATGTAATCTATGTATAACGAAGGGAGGATTACTATACAACCACTCTGATGCTTTGCAGTATATACCTTTGATAATTGCACTTATCACATAAGCAGATTTGACCGTTCTTTATAAGGTGGGCTACAAGCGCGGCTGAGGAGCGAGGCGCGTCGTGAGCACCGAAACCGCCCGGGAAGGGCCAGAAATCCCCGTAGCGCCGCCTGAGGCTGTCCTGCCGGCCGTCAGGGCGCCGGCCGACCTTGCGTGGACGATCGTGCAGATGCGCGCCGGCGAGCGCATCACCGTCAACGAGGGCCTGATCGCCGCCTATCAGGCCGCTTCATCGCCCCATAGCATCCGTGCGCTCAAGTCCGACGTCGAGGCGTTCGATGCGTGGTGTAGGCGCAACAACCGGATCGCGCTGCCGGCCACGCCCGAGACCGTGGCCGATTATCTCGACGCGCGGGCCGGGAAGGGGAGCCGGCCGGCCTCGCTATCCCGCTACAAGGCGTCGATCGCCAAGATCCACCAGCTGCTCGAGCTCAAGGATCCGACGCCGGCGCCGCTGGTGAAGCTGCGGCTCCAGACGGTGCGCCGCGAGAAGGGGGCTGCGCAGAAGCAGGCGCGGCCGCTGCGGTTCAAGGGCCCGGTGCGCGACGTCGAGCGCGACAAGGCGCGGGGGCTCAACATCCGCGCGCTGCTCGAGAGTTGTGGCGAGGATCTGCCGGGGCTGCGTGATCGGGCGCTGCTATCGGCCGCTTATGACACCGGGCTGCGCGCCTCCGAACTGGTGGCGGTCGCCATTGAGCATATTGAGGAGGCGATCGATCCCGAAGCGCGGCTGCTGCAGATTCTGCGTCATAAGGGCGATCAAGACGGGGAGGGGGCGACCGCCTACCTCAGCCCGCGCACCGTCGCGGCGATCGCGGCGTGGACCGAAGCGGCGGGGATCACGACAGGGCCGCTGTTCCGGCGGGTGCAGGTGCGGCGCTACAAGGCGCGGGCAGCCGTGCGCGGTCGGCCGATCGACAGCATCTCGGGCCGGGAGACGTGGGATCTGCGCAAGACGCTGTCCAAGCCGGCGGTGAAGGCGCGCGTCGAATATGACATCGGCACCGTGGCGCTGCACCCGGGCTCGATCGGACCAATCTTTCGGTCGATCATCGGCCGCGCGTTCGACCGTGGCGCGCTGCCCGATTTGACGGCGGACGATCTGGCGCGGTTGCTGAAGGGGATCAGTGCGCACTCGACGCGGATCGGGCTCAATCAGGACCTGTTCGCCAGCGGGGAGGATTTGGCCGGCATCATGGACGCGCTGCGGTGGAAGTCGCCGCGGATGCCGCTCGCTTATAATCGCAATCTCGCGGCAGAGCAGGGGGCGGCGGGGCGCCTTATGGCGAAGATTGGCTAGTCATGACGGCCTAAATAGGTCTTTGGATGATGCCGTGCGACCACACGACGGCGGCAGGTAGATCGAGGGATTTGCGCAGCGGCAAGAACCGGAGAAGGGAGGCTGAGCCCCCGGGGTCTTGAGCTACAACGTTAAGCCTAAGAAACGGGCAGGGGCCTGGTAGCGCGTAGTGTATGAGCGAAGCCACCATCGCTCAAACTCATCAGCACAGTCCAATTTCGAAGAGGAAACAAGAAAGTGGTTCCGGAAACGGTATGGATCTTATCCTGTGTAAACGCTCGCGCTAAATGGCGGCGTTCTGATCGCGCTATTTGTCAGTTGCCGGGTCCGATGACGAGGCAATCGCGCGCGGCCTGAACGATGTCAGCGGTGACCTCCTCGACGCGGTTGAGGGTCATGATCCGCCGCATCTGCGCGAACAGGCGCTCCATGAGCCGGAAGTTGCCGCGCGTGATGCGGATCACGGCTGCCTGCGCTTCGATCGCGTCGAGTTGGGCCGGGTCGAAGCTGATCCCGAAATCGCCGGCGTGGGTCGCGAGCAGCAGCCGCATTTCGGTCTCGGTAAGCGGTTTGAACTCGTGGACGAAGCCGATCCGCGAGTAGAGCTGGGCATAGCGGGCGAGGCGCTTCTCCAAGCCCGGCATACCCATCAGGATCAGCCCGAAGCCGTGGCGATCGGCCATGTCGCGGAGATGTTCGAGCGACTTTATGGTCAGGCGGTCGGCCTCGTCGACGATGACGAGGGGGCAGGCGATGCGGGCGGCGTCATGGGTGATTTCGTCCTGCGAGCCGCCCGCGACCGTCAGCCGGGCATAGCCCAGCTTAATGAGGTTGAGGCCCAACACCGCGTCGATCGTCTTGGGCGTGTTGCTGACCGACACGGTGTAGAAGACGGCGCGGCAGCGAGCGACCTTTTCGCCAAGGAGCGCGGCAATGGGACGGAGCGCGGCATATTCCCCCAGGTCGGGGAAGCTGGAAAACTCGCGCGCCGATCGCGTCTTTCCGACGCCCGGCCGGCCATGACACACGCCGATATAGCGGTAGTGCGCGCAGGCTTCGGCAAACTCGACGAACCGGGCATGTTCGCGGGTCGCCAGGAACGGCTGCTCGACCAGGAACTCAATCGTCAGCGGCGTAGAGCCGGAGCCCTCGGTAGGTGGTGGGCCGGGAAGCCGTATCCTCTTGGTCGCCATCGAAGGTCTCCGTGGGGGCAGGCACCTGCTTGTCGCGCTCCTTCGCGCCGCGCCGGGCGCGCTGGATCGCGCGCAACGACGGGTGCCCAGCGTGCTCGGAGCTGAGCGCACGGCAGACGAACCGGCCCTGGTGGTAGACGTGGATCTCGGTCAGGTCGCGGGGGTCATAGACCGCCTCGACCTGCTCGCCGACGAAGGCCGCGAGCGTGGGTTCGACATAGCGCCTGCCCATCAGACGGATGCCGTCGCGCAGCACTTTACGGGGCTTGGGCACGTGCACGAGCAGCATGTCGAGCTGTTCAAGGCTGTCGGGCATTGCGGGCAGGAACCCGCCCTTCTGCCAGCGCGTGATCGGCGGTTCGCCGGTGCTGCCATGCGGGCGACGATGATAGACGCCGCACACGAACGCCTCGAAGCGGGCGCGCAGCTCGTCGAGCGTGAGCACTGGCGCCGACAGCGGCTTGCCCGCGATCAGGTGGCCGGGCAGGTCGGGCAGGAACATGTCGTTGATGGTGCGGAACAGCCGCTCGATCTTGCCGCGCCCGCGAGGACGCCCCGGCAGCGAATGGATGAGGCGGATTTTGAGGGCGATGCACGCCTGCTCGATATGCTCGGAGATGAAATCCGAGCCGTTGTCGACGTAAAGCTGTTCGGGAATGCCGCTGACGATCCATTCGGGATTGGGCTTGCGCCAGATCGCCTGCCGCAAGGCGAGCGCCGTGTTGAGGGCACTGGGGGCATCGAGGCTGAGGAAGTAACCGGCGATGGCTCGGCTGTGATCGTCAACGATGACGGTCAGCCAAGGACGCACCGGGGTTCCGGCATCATCGAGCACGAGAATGTCGAGAACGGTATGATCGGCCTGCCACATCTCGTTCGAGGTCGCGGCTTCGCGCCGATGCACTAGCTCGTGCTGGTCGCGGTAGACGGCCGGATCGGAGGCTGCGGCGATCTGGCTTGCCGGTATCGCCCTGACGACACGCGCGACGGCCGCATAGCTGGGGGTTCGGTGTCCATGCGCGATGGCGAGTTCCTGCACCTTTCGGTGAATGGCGGCGACCGGGGGTCGCGGGCGCTTGGTGGCGAGAGTGCGGGTCAGTTCGACCAGATGTTCCGGCAGGTGCAGCCTGCCCCGATCGTTGCGCGGCAGACGCGCGAGACCGGCAAGTCCTTCGGCACGGTAGCGCCCGAGCCAGCGCTGCAACGTCCGCTCGCTCAGCGTGCCGGTGCGGGCGAGGTCCGCGAGCGGGATGCCATCGGCGAGGTGCGGTTCAAGGACGCGGTAGCGCTCGATCGCCAGCGGCGGGACAAGCGCCGGATGCGTCACCGCCGACGGTCCGTGTCGCAGGTAAGGAAAACGGAGATTTGCCTGCCCATCGCCATGCGAGTCCGCTCGCGTTGCCAAACCGGCCTGTTCGACGTAAATCTACCCGGTAAAGAAAACTAGGGCAACATAGACCTGCCGATGACGACTTTCTTCCCAAACCGCGCCCGATCGGGGCGCCACCGGCCCTACGCATGAAAATCGGTTACGCCCGCGTATCGACCGCCGAGCAGAACCTGGACCTCCAGCGTGATGCGCTGAAGGCTGCCGGCTGCGAGAAGGTCATCACCGACAAGGCCTCCGGGGCGACTGCCGCTCGCCCTGGATTGGAAAAGGTGAAGGAGCTGCTTCGCGCCGGCGACACACTGGTGGTCTGGCGCCTCGACAGGCTCGGCCGCTCGCTCCGTGATCTGATCGGATGGATGACCTACCTCGACGAGGAAAAGGTCGGGCTGCTGAGCCTGCACGAGGCGATCGACACGACCACCACGTCGGGCAAGCTTACCTTCCACCTGTTCGGGGCATTGGCGGAGTTCGAGCGCAACCTGATCCGCGAGCGGACCCAGGCCGGTCTCACCGCAGCCCGCGCTCGCGGCAAGAAGGGTGGCCGGCCGGCCGCACTCGGCAAGGACAAGCGCGACCTGCCCGTCAGGCTCTACCACGAGAACACGATGCCGATCGCCAAGATTTGCTCGATGCTCGGCATCTCCAAGCCAAAACTCTACGCCTATGTGCGATCGGCCGAGACCAAGCCGGTAGCCGCGTAGCGACGCTCGCCGACAAATAGCGCGATCAGAATGCCGCCACTTAGCGCGAGCGTTTACACCGTTCGCGGTCCCGATCGGCCCAGCGTCCCCCGGAACCGTTCGTTATCGGGAAGGCATCTAAGCGGTCTGCACCATCCTTCATCTAAAGTTCTCCAAGCGCTTCTGAGGATTTTCGGGCGCACCAAAAGCACTTGCTCCTCCAGTGGCTGGAGCATGTAACCGCAATTTGCTCTCCTGCGGACGGGGGGCTGGAGGTGGCTTTTTGACGGCCCGTGTTGAAGCAATCGGTATGTCTCGACGCTCATTAGTGGCGCGGCTGGTGGCCTGTGGAACCGGCTTGGTGCTCGGTTCTCCAACGCTCGCGCGACAGACTTCCCGGTCTGCGGGCTCGTGGAACTTCGGTGCGGCTCACCTCGAATGGGAGCCGCTGGAAGTCGGCACGGGTGATACCCTCCTTGTTTCGGCACAAGTGCGCGGAGTGCCGGTGCGGGCGGTGCTCGACAGTGGCAGCGGCGCGTCGATCATGAGCACGGCGCTCGCGGCGAAGCTCGGCTTGAACGATGGTGAGCGGCGCATGATTAGCGGGCTGAGCGCCAAGGCCCCGGTGCTGCTGGTCCGCGACATCGACGTACAGCTCGCCCGCGAAACCCGTCGCTTACCCTTTGCCGTCGTTGGTGATCTGAGTTCAGTGTCGGCGGCCTTCGGACGACCGATCGATATCCTCCTCGGTGCCGATATGTTCACGGGTAGCTGCATCGCGCTCGATTTCGCGAAAAGGCGTATGGCGGTCGTCAAGTCAGGCACGTTTCTCGCCGGTCCCGACTGGCGCGCTGTCGCGCTCGGGCGCGGTGCCAAGCAGGAGCTGTTCATTCGAGCTTCCGTCTCGGGTTTGCCTCCCGTGCCCTTGATGATCGATCTTGGCAGCTCGGCCGCGCTGATGCTCTCGTCGGCCTATGCCCGCGATCAAGGGCTGTTGAACGGGAAGCTCGTCTCGACCGCGGCGATCGGCGGCGTCGATGGTGTGCGTATCAACGATGCTTTCACGATCCAGAACATCAACATCGAAGGGCTTGGCGTCTCGAACGTCCCCACACTCGGGATGAGAGCTTGGCTCTCCACCAGCACGGTTGGCAATGTCGGCCTACCGCTGATCGCTCAATTCGACGTGGTGTTCGACGTGACCGCCGGATTCGTGTGGCTCCGGCCACTCGGTCCTCGTCGTCGCCTGCCGATGCTGAAGGACCGTAGCGGCCTTGGCCTCGCAGCCTCACCAACGGCGCTCACCGTTGTTCATGTGGCGGCGAACAGTCCCGCGGAAAAGGCTGGCTGGGCGGTCGGCGACCGGATCGTGGCGGTGAACGGCCATTCGATCGATGCGAACTATACGCGTGGGGAGCTCTGGCAAGTGCGCTCCCGGCCTGCTGGCACCCTCGTAAAGCTGACGATGGCCTCGGGTGATGTGCGCGAGCTCAGGCTGGCCGATTATTATTGATCGGCTTGAGGGTGGCCTTTGCCGATCGCCTTCATGATCCGACAATCGGCCATGCGCGCCTTGGTGCAGCTCTGGCTGAGCATTGCCAACTCATCCCGCAACACCGCGAGTTGCGCCAGTCTCTCCTCCACATCCTTGAGGTGCTGAGCAGCGATAGCTGAGGCGGCACCACAATCCTGGTCCGGGTTCTGCGCCAGCCCCATCAACGAACGGATCTCGTCGACGGAGAAGCCAAGCCGGCGACCGTTGCGGATGAAGTGCAAACGC
The DNA here is from genome assembly GCF_001556865.1 of Sphingobium sp. CCH11-B1. Taxonomy (GTDB): domain Bacteria; phylum Pseudomonadota; class Alphaproteobacteria; order Sphingomonadales; family Sphingomonadaceae; genus Sphingobium. Next base: position 12,403 of record NZ_LSJY01000033.1, read on the forward strand.
TCAATGTCACTGGCATCGTAGGTTCTGCGACCCGACGCCGTGCGAGGGGCGGATCGGAGCAACCCGATCGACTCATAAAAGCGGATCGTCGTCACCTTCGTCGAGGTCTCGCTGGCGAGCTGCCCAATCATCACCGGCTTCATCATGCCATCCTTGCTTATGCGAACGTGTCGCACATTTCGCTTGCTTCTACAGCGACTGGAGGTGGTAAGGAAGGCCGCATGAATGCTTCTACCGAAAGCTGCGGGTGCCACGGGGAGCCCGCGCGCGCGCAAACCGATCCGGCCTATCGCCGTGCGCTGCTGACCGTCGTGGTGCTCAACCTCGGCTTCGGAGTCGCCGAGCTGTTCGGCGGGTTCATCGCCGATAGCCAAGCGCTGAAAGCGGATTCCCTCGATTTTCTCGGGGACGGGTCGATCAGCCTTATCGGTCTTCTCGCGCTTGCCTGGTCCGCACGGGCGAGGGCAAAGGTCGCGCTGACGCAGGGGTTGTTTCTCGGTGCGCTTGGCGTGGGCGTAATCGGTTTCGCGATTTGGCGCGCCCTGAACGCAACCGCGCCCGATGCCGAACTGATGGGCACAATCGGCGTTGTCGCGCTCGCGATCAATGTCGTGTCCGCCTTGGTGCTTGCGCGTTTCCGGGAAGGGGACGCCAATGTTCGCGCGATCTGGCTGTTCAGCCGCAACGACGCGCTCGCCAACGTGGCGGTGATCGCCGCGGCCGGTCTGGTGGCGTGGACAGGAAGCGCCTGGCCGGACCTCGCCGTCGCCGGCCTCATCGCCCTCCTGTTCCTCCACTCCGCTTATGAAATCGTCACTGGCGCTCGGCGCGAATTGGGAGAGCGGTAGTGCGTCTGCTCGCGTTGATCCGGGCAATGCTCTCGTTGCGGCTGCTCTCCGCGCTCGCGGCGCTGCTGATCCCTGCTGCGGCAATCGCCGAACCCGGCGACGTGCAAACCGCATGGCGGCTGCTCGACTATATGGCCGTCGATTATGGCGGCGCGGTCGCCAACGGTCGGATCAAGAGCACGTCGGAATATGCCGAGATGACGGAGTTCGCCGCGTCGGTCTCGACACGGCTTCAGGGCCTGCCGGCGAAGCCGGAGCGTCAAGCCCTCATCCAGCGGGCTGCCAACCTCCAGGCGGTGATCGCGGAAAAGGGACCGACTGAACAGGTGGCAACATTGGCGCACGGGCTCGCGGCCGATCTGTTGCGCGCCTACCCGGTGCCGCTCGCGCCCGATAAGGCTCCGAACCTCGTCTCCAGCGATGCACTGTTCCGACAATCCTGCGCGTCCTGCCACGGGATGACGGGCAACGGCCGTGGCCCTGACGCCGCCAAGCTCGCTACGCCCCCGATTGCTTTCACCGATGCCGAGCGCGCGCGCCAGCGCAGCGTGTTCGCGCTCTATCAGGTGGTGACGCAAGGCATCGACGGGACCGCGATGCAGAGCTTCGCCGATCTGCCCAACGATCAGCGCTGGGCGTTAGCATTCCGAGCCGGGAGCTTCGCCTTCACGGATGCGCAGGCGCGCGAAGGCGAGCGGCTTTGGAAATCCGACCCGACCCTTCGCCGGCGCATTCCGGACCTGAAAACCCTGGTCGCGCTCACCCCGGCCGCGCTCGGCGCGGCGATCGGCGACGCCAAGGCTGACCCAGTGCTCGCGTTCCTGCGTCGTCATCCCGAACAGGTGATACAACAGGCTCCCGGCTCGCTCGCGGTCGCCCGCGCCAAACTCGCCGAAAGCGTGGCGGCTGCGCGGCGCGGCGATGCGCGCATGGCGAAAGAGCTGGCGCTGTCGGCCTATCTCGATGGGTTCGAGCCGATCGAGCCAACACTCACCGCGCGCGACGCGACGCTGATGGGTCGAATCGAGGGCGCGATGGGGGAGTTCCGCGCCTCGATCGACCGGGGCGCGTCGCCCGATGATCTCGCGGAGAAGGTCGCAGTACTGGGCGGCCTTTTCGACGATGCGGAAGCGGCGCTCGCGCCTGATGCCGCCACCGAAGCGTCCACGTTCCTGGGCGCGTTCACGATCCTGCTGCGTGAAGGGCTCGAAGCCCTGCTCATCGTTGTCGCCATGATCGCGTTCCTGCGTAAAGCCGAGCGCGGCGAGGCGCTGCGGTACGTGCATGGCGGCTGGGTCAGCGCGATCATCGCGGGCGGGATCACCTGGGCGGTCGCCACCTATGCGATCGGGATCAGCGGTGCGAGCCGGGAGCTGACGGAAGGGTTTGGCTCGCTGTTCGCCGCGGTCGTGCTGCTCTCGGTCGGGATTTGGATGCACGGCAAGGCGCAGGCCGATCAGTGGCAGCGCTATATTCGCGAGAAGATGTCGCGGGCGCTCTCGGGCGGGTCGGGCTGGTTCCTGTTCGGGCTGGCGTTCGTCGTAGTTTATCGCGAGGTCTTCGAGACGATCCTGTTCTATGCCGCGCTTTCGGCGCAAGGTGACAACGGGATGCTTCTCGCGGGGGCCGGGTCGGCGATTGGACTGCTCAGCCTGATCGCTTGGGCCATGCTTCGCTACAGTCGCAAGCTGCCGATCGCGCAGTTCTTCCGCTATAGCTCCTGGCTCATGGCGGTCCTGACCGTCGTGCTGGCGGGTAAAGGCGTCGCCGCGCTCCAGGAAGCCGGCCTTATCAACATCGCACCGCTCGCGGACGTGCCACGGCTGTCGATGCTCGGCGTGTTTCCCACTTGGCAATCGGTGCTGGCGCAACTCCTGATGGCGGTCGCCATTGCGGTCGGGTTCGCCTGGAACGGGCGCGACCGATCCCGCTCGGGTTCCGGCTCAGTGACCCTTGGTTCGAATTAGTGCAATGACATGAAAACCCTTCCGTGATAGAGGCAAGCTAGTGCGAGCCTTTTTGCCTTTCCTGACATGCCTGATGCTGGTCCTGACCAGCTTCTCCGGCATGGCCCATGCCGCCGATCTGGCGGGGGGAAGCATCGCGGGCGTTGAGTTCACGGTCCATACCGCCGGTGACATCGATCAGGTGCCATCGGACTCGGACAAGAATGTCCCGCATCATCACAATTATTGTCACGGACACGACGTCGGCGCGCCTGCGCGCACGACGATGGAATATACCCCCGTCCTCACAGTGCCCAAGCCGACAATCTCCGCCTCTGCGTCGCTCGACGGCCGCACCGGCATGGTCCATTTGAGGCCCCCCCAAGCCTGACGTCCGATTTGGGCGTGCGTTGGCGCGCCCCTGTCGATCATCGTCAGGAGTCCTATTTTCATGAATCGTATCCTCGCGGCCATGCTGGCCGCAGCGTCTTGCGCCACGATGGCGCAGGCGCAGGTCGGACCGTCCGCGCCTGTTGCGCAGGATGCGCCGGTCTACACGCTTGACCAAGCGGTCAGTGCAGCGGGCGGTTCGGCCCCTGCTGCGGAAGCGGCGACAGCTGGAATCGACGCGGCCCGTGCAGGTCGCACAGTCGCCGGCTTGCGGCCCAATCCGGTGGTTCAAGGCCAATTCGAGAATGTCATCGGCTCCGGGCCGTATCGGGGGGTCCGCAGCGCGGAAACCACGGTCGGCTTTGCGATCCCGATCGAGCTAGGCGGCAAGCGCGGCGCCCGCGTCGCGGTCGCCAATGCGCAATTGTCCCGGGCCGAGATCCAGGCCGCGATCATCGCGGCGGATGTCCGGCTTCAGGTAACGCAGCTCTATGTCGAAGCGGTCGCGGCCGATCGCCGGGTAATGACAGCCCGCGATCAGGCCCGGATCGCCAGCGATGCGCTGCGGGCCGCGAGCGTTCGCGTGCAGGCAGGGCGGGCATCGCCACTCGAGCAACAGCGCGCGGATGTCGCGCGTATCAATGCCGACGCCAATGTGGAGCGGCAGCTTCGCTTGGCCGAGGCGGCCCGCGCCAATCTGGCGCGTCGGATCGGACGGCCGATCGACGGCCTGCTCGATGACACGCTGCTCGATCGCCTTCCCGATGTGAACGTCTATGGGCCGTTGGCACCGGTCAACACGACCGGCACACTCGCGCTGGCGGCAGCCAACGCGGATTTCTCCATTGCCGAAGCCGGCGTGCGGCTCGCGCGCGCCAATCGCGTGCCTGACCTGAACGTCGGGCCGTCGATCCGCCGCCTGGAAGCGACCAACGACATGGCGGCGGTGTTCAGCGTGTCGATCCCGATCCCGGTGTTTAACAATGGTCGCGCCGCGATTGCGCAGGCGACCGCGCAGCGGACCCAGGCGGATGCGCAGCGCCGCGTGACCGCGCTCGACATCGAACAGGCGATCACGGACGCGCAGGCGCAGGCGGCCAATGCCGCAACGACGGCTCGTGCGGCGTCGGGGCCGGCGCTGGCGGCTGCACAGGAGGCCGCCCGCATCGCGCGGATCGGCTATCGCGAGGGCAAGTTCGGCCAGCTCGAATTGCTCGATGCTGAACGCACGCTCGCCGAAACGCGGGTCGCCGCGATCGACGCGCTTGCCAATTACCAGAATGCCCGCGCGCAAGTGGAGCGACTGACCGCTCGTGCGCCCAATGGGGGGAATCAGTGATGAAGAGCTTTTATCTCGCGGGCGCGGCGTCGCTCGCCCTGCTCTTGGCTGCCTGCGGCGGCAAGGATGGCGGAAACGAGGCAACTGCCGAAGGCGCAGCTGCCAATGAGACGGCAGCGGGCACGGAAAAGGGCGGTGCTGAAGGCGGTCATGCCGGTGAAGGCGTCGTCACATTGGGTGCCGACCAGATCGCCACAGCGGGCGTCCAGGTCGGACGGCCGATCATCGGCGGGGCCGGGACGATCGAGCTGCCCGCGATCATCGAGGGCGACCCACAGGGAACGCAGGTCGTCTCGGCCGCAATTGCGGGACGCGTGGTCGCGCTCACCCGTAACCTCGGCCAATCGGTCGGACGCGGCCAGACCATTGCGGTCATCGAAAGCCGCGAGGCGGCGCAGATCAAGGGCGAGGTCGAGGCGGCGCGGGCGCGGCTTCAGCTCGCTAATTCGAACCTCGCGCGCGAACAGCGGCTGTTCGCGCAGAGAGTCTCCCCTGAACAGGATCTGATCGCCGCCCGCACAGCGGCGACGGAGGCGCGGATCGCCCTGACGCAGGCGCAGAGCATGGTTTCGGCGGCGGGTGTCGGCGGCGGCGGGCTCAACCGGCTCGGCATTGCCGCGCCGATCTCGGGCCAGATCATTGCGCGCCCCGTGACGCTGGGACAAACGGTCGCGGCGGATGCCGAACTCTATCGCATCGCCAACCTGAGCCAGGTGTCGATCGCGCTTAATCTCAAGCCCGAGGATGCGGGCCGGGTGCGTCCCGGCAATACGGTGCTGGTGAAGGCGGCAGGCCGTCAGGCGACCGCCCGCGTGACCTTCGTGTCGCCGGCGCTTGATCCGCAGACGCGGCTCGTGCCTGCGCTCGCCACCCTCGACAATCGCGGTGGCGAATGGCGGGTCGGCGAGCCTGTGACGGCAGCCGTGCAGCTCACGGGCAGCGGCGGGAGCGGGGCGGTCCGCGTGCCGACGACGGCGGTCCAGAGTTTCGAGGGCAAGTCGGTCGTGTTCGTGCGCACGCCCACCGGCTTCAAGGCGACCCCGGTCCAGCTCGGCGATGCGTCGGGCGACACGGTGATCGTCCGGTCGGGCCTGACCGGCAACGAACAGATCGCCACCACCGGAAGTTTCACGCTCAAGGCCGAGATCGGCAAGGGCGAAGCGAGCCACGAGGATTAAGCCATGATCGCCCGTATCGTAACCTGGGCGGTCGAGAAGCGCTGGCTAGTCCTGCTCCTCACCGTCATCGTCGCCGCCATCGGCGCCTTTTCCCTCTACCGGCTACCGATCGACGCGGTGCCGGACATCACCAACAATCAGGTCCAGATCAACGTCCGCGCGCCTGCCCTCTCGCCCGAGCTGGTCGAGAAGCAGGTGTCGTTTCCAATCGAAACCGCGCTCGCCGGCACCCCCGGCCTGGAATATACGCGCTCGTTGAGCCGCAACGGCTTCGCGCAGATCACGGCGGTCTTTTCGGACGCGACGGACATCTATTTCGCCCGCCAGCAGGTGGGCGAGCGTCTGCGGGGCGTGCAAGAGAATCTGCCCGACGGCGTGAACCCTGAAATGGGTCCGATCGCGACAGGCCTGGGCGAGGTGTACATGTACACCGTTCGTCTCGATCATCGCGAGGACGACAAGCACAAGCCCGGTGAACCGGGCCAACAGCCCGATGGCAGCTACATCACGCCAGAGGGCGAGCGACTGACGACCGAAGAGGACAAGGCGACCTACCTGCGCACCGCGCAGGACTGGATCGTGACGCCGCTTCTGAAGACCACACCGGGCCTCGCCGGTGTCGACTCGATTGGCGGTTACGCCAAGCAGTTCCTCGTCGTGCCCGACGTGCAGAAGCTGGCCTCGCTCGGCATCACGCTGACGGACCTGGGAAATGCGCTGGAGCGCAATAACACCAGCGTCGGCGGTGGCTTCGTCAATCGCAATGGCGAAGGTCTGGCTGTTCGCTCGGATGCGCTCGTTCGCAATGCCAGCGAGTTGGCCAGGACCGTGATCGCGACACGTAACGGCGTGCCGATCACGGTCGAACAAGTTGCGACTGTGAAGACGGGTCAGGCGATCCGCATGGGTTCGGCATCGGAGAACGGTACCGAAGTCGTCGTCGGCACGGCGATCATGCGGATCGGCGAGAACAGCCGCATCGTGTCGACCGCGGTCGCTGAGAAACTGAAGACGATCAACGCTTCGCTGCCTCCTGACGTCGTAATTCAGCCGGTGCTGAACCGCACCGAGCTGGTCAATTCGACGATCAAGACGGTCGCGAAAAACCTGTCCGAAGGCGCGGTGCTGGTCATCGTCGTGCTCTTCCTGCTGCTCGGCAACTTCCGTGCGGCCCTGATCGCGGCGTTGGTCATCCCGATCACCATGATGCTGACAGGCTTTGGTATGCTGCGCGCTGGGGTCTCGGCCAATCTGATGAGCCTTGGGGCTTTGGACTTCGGTCTGATCGTCGACGGCGCCGTCATCATTGTCGAAAACGCGCTGCGCCGGCTTGCCGAGCAACAGCATCATGAAGGCCGATTGCTCAGCGTCAAGGAACGGCTCGCGACCGTGGCAGCCGCTGCGCGTGAGATGATCCGTCCCTCTGTGTACGGGCAGGCAATCATCATCCTCGTCTACGTACCGCTGCTCACGCTGACCGGCGTGGAGGGTAAAACGTTCGGACCGATGGCGCTGACCGTCATCATCGCGCTCGCCTTCGCCTTCATCCTCTCTCTCACCTTCGTGCCGGCGATGATTGCGATCTGGCTGTCGAAGAAGGTCGAGGAGAAGGACGGCCGCATCATCACGTGGCTGAAGAAGCGCTACGAACCCGGTCTCGACCGGGCCATGAAGCGCCCGACGCTGACGATCGGTGCGGGTGTGGGAAGCCTTGTGGTGGCGGCGCTTGCTTTCACTACGCTCGGCTCGGTGTTCCTGCCGCAGCTCGACGAAGGCGATTTGCTGATCCAGTCGCTCCGCATTCCGGCAACGTCGGTCCAGCAGAGCCAGGCGATGCAGGTGCCGATCGAGCGGATGATGTCGAAGCAGCCGGAGGTGCAATTCGTCTATTCCAAGACGGGCACCGCCGAGCTGGCGGCCGACCCGATGCCGCCGAACGCGACCGACATGTTCGTCATCCTGAAGCCGCGCAAGGATTGGCCGGATCCTGAGCTTCCCAAGGAGGAGCTGGTCAGCCGGATCGAGGGTAATCTCGCGAAGATTCCGGGAAATGCCTACGAGATCACCCAGCCCATCCAGATGCGCTTCAACGAGCTGATCGCCGGCGTGCGCGGCGACATCGCGGTGAAGGTGTTCGGGGACGACTTCAACCAGATGAACCGGACGGCCGAGCAAATCGCGGCGGTGCTGCGCAGAACGCAAGGCGCAGCGGACGTGAAGGTGGAGCAGACGACCGGTCTTCCCATGCTCGACATTCGCGTCAACCGCGACGCGATGGCGCGGTTGGGCGTTACGGCTCAGGATGTGCAGGACACCGTGACTGCGACGATCGGCGGGCGAACATCGGGCCAGATCTTCGAGGGCGACCGTCGCTTCCCCGTGGTGATCCGCCTGTCGGAGGCGCAGCGTGCCGACATCGGCCTGCTCCAACAGGTGCAGGTGCCGGTGGCAGGCGGCGGCTATGTACCGCTGTCCAGCGTCGCCGAGATCAAGGTGGTCGATGGTCCGAACCAGATCAGCCGCGAGAACGGCAAGCGGCGCGTGGTGGTGCAAGCCAACGTGCGTGGCCGCGACGTCGGATCCGTCGTGGCGGATGCGCAGGCGGCGATCGGCAGCCAACTCCGGCTGCCTGCCGGCACCTATCTCGAATGGGGCGGCCAGTTCGAGAACCTCCAATCGGCAAGCGAACGGCTGAAGCTGGTCATTCCGGCTTGCTTCATCTTGATCCTGCTGCTCCTCTACGGGGCGTTGGGATCGGTCCGCGACGCCGCGATCGTGTTCACCGGCGTGCCTTTCGCGCTGGTGGGCGGCGTCCTGTTGCTGTTCCTGCGGGGCATGGACTTCTCGATCTCGGCGGCAGTGGGCTTCATCGCCCTCTCGGGCATCGCGGTCCTCAACGGCCTCGTCATGGTCAGCTCGATCCAAGATCTGATCCGATCAGGGATGAGCCGCGAGGAAGCCGCGCATGTTGGCGCGATGCAGCGTCTGCGACCCGTCATCATGACCGCGCTAGTCGCCAGCCTCGGCTTCGTGCCGATGGCGCTGGGCGAAGGCGCCGGCGCAGAGGTTCAAAAGCCTTTGGCGACGGTCGTCATCGGCGGTCTGATCTCGGCGACGCTTCTTACGCTGTTCGTGCTGCCGACACTCTATGCCCGGTTCGGGCAGAAAGTGATCGAGAAACCCGAGCACTACAATGAGGAGCATGAAGGGGACGACCACGGTCAGACCTTCGTGAACAACTTGGCCTGATGGATGGGCGGGGCGATCCGCGATCGCCCCGCCCATCTCTGGGAGATGGGGATATGCCTCGCACCATAACCAGCTCGATGCTTCACGGCGGGCCACTGCGCATCTGGTCGGCACTCACCGATCCGGATCATCGCCGGGCGTGGAGTCCGCTCGTATTTCTCGATGATCCGTCCCGGCTCGGCGACACAGAATGCACCTTTGCGATCCAGGGCATCACCCGGCCAATTCGGACGCCAGCACGGATTGATCGATTCGATAAACCGCACGCCTTCGCTTGGTCCTGCGGCATCCCCTATCTGTTCACGCTCGAAGAGCGGTACGAGCTGGCGGGGGACGATGGCGGCACCAGGCTAACGCATAGCTGCACGCTGCGCGGGGCGCTCTCCCTGCCGTTCGCGGCGATGATGTTGCGCCGCCTGCGATCCCTGATGGTCGAATCTGACGATCGCCTCGCAACCTATCTCCGCTGGCGGGTAGGTCAGCCTGCCCGGGCTATCAATCGTCAGCGCGTCCCCTTCCGCTACAGGAGGAAGGCGCGATGATGATGCACTGTAAGCGGGTGCTGCCCGCCGTCATCCTCGTTGTCGGGCTCGCGGCGTGCTCGGAAAGAAAGCCGCCAGCCCCGCCAACGGAGCAGCAGATCCATTCGTCCGACAGCGCCGTGGCGACCGGGGAAATGGGGCGGCATAGATATCGCTGTTCCGACGGGGAACCGCTGTTCGTCGATTACAAGGACAACGGCCTGCAGATCGATTTGCGGCGCTCCAACGGGGGACCGCCGATGATGCTGACCGCGCCAGCGCAGGGCCTGCAATATGTCGGCGAAACAGCCACCGCGACCTTCAAGGGGTCGCAGCTCACCATCGTGGAAGGCGATGGCCGTACCCGGATCTGCGAGCAGGAAGGCACGCGATGAACTGCCCTGCCTTCGAACGCCACAGGGCGCTTCGTCGGAAGAGACCGATGTCTGACACGTCGATTTCAAATGTGACAACCTTGTGCGGCCTGAATCGGGCCGGTCTGGCGATCGCGCGCCTCGGCGTCGTTCTCGTCTCCGGGGCGGTTATAGGGGCGTGTAATCCAGCGCCGACCCAGCCTACCGAGCCGGCGCATGAAAAGCATCTGACGTCGAAACTAATCGCGCAGCGCATCATGTACTGCGACGACGGCACACGCGCCGATGTCGACTTCATCGATGACGGCTTGAAAATGGCCGTCACCTGGCTGCCGAAGGGCAGGACCGAGATCCTGCGCGCGCAGCGAACCGGTGACGAGTTTCGCGGCGACCATTCGCGGGCTGTCGTGGCGGGCGGATCGATCGCGTTCACGCGACGCGGGAAGATCCGCGTCTGCCACCGAACCCCGGAGGAGTCCTAGGAAATGCAGGCACTGCTCTATACGCTTGCGCCTGTGCTGGCGGTCGTGCTCGGCGCGATTGTCGCGAGCCGCACCAAGTTGAAACCTGGCCTCGTGGCGGGCCTACAGCATCTCGCTAAATCCTGCCGCAGGTCAAGCATGAGGCATCGCCCAGCGCGACGTTGATCGGCGGGGCGGCGGGCGTCGCGACCATGCTGGGGCTCAAGGCTCTTGAGGCCCGCTTCAAGGGGCCGATGGCGCTACTCGCCGCGATCGGCATCGACATTCTGGTCGACGGCCTGGTGCTCGGCCTCGCTTTCGTGGCGGGCGAGAAGGCAGGTCTCCTGCTGACGATCGCGCTCACTCTGGAAGTGTTATTTCTGGGACTGACGCTGACCGACGAGCTGGCGGAAACCTATCGCTCGCGCTTGCGCATCATCGTGATCGTCTCGGCATTGGCCCTGCTGCTGCCGATCGGCGCGCTCGCTGCCGTGCCGGTCGCCGCGCTGTCGCCGGTGATGATCGCCGGCTTCCTCAGCTTCGGGCTGATGGCGCTGCTCTACCTCGTCACGGAGGAGTTGCTGGTCGAGGCGCACGAGAAACCCGACACCCCGCTCATCAGCTCGATGTTTTTCGTCGGCTTCCTGGCCCTGCTGACACTTGAGGAGATGATGGGATGATCCCGGGCAACGACAACAATGGCGGGCAGGAGCGCCGCACACTGTGGATCGTCCTGCTGCTGAACGCGGCGATCGCTGCGGGCTTCTTCGTTTCCGGCTTCTTCGCGGACTCGAGCGCGCTGATCGCCAACGGCGTCGACAACCTGTCCGATACGGCTGTGTATGCGCTGAGCCTTGTGGCGCTCACCCGGGGCCAGACATGGAAGACACGCGCCGCGGTCGCTTCGGGCGTCATGCTGCTGATCTTCGCGGGCGGCATCTTGATCGATGTCGGACGGCGCTACGTGCAGGGCAGCGAGCCCATCGGACCTACCATGATGGTCATGTCCGCGATCGCCGGCGTCGTGAATTACCTCTGCCTGCGGCTGCTCCAGCGCCTCAAGGATCCGGACGTCAATCTCCGGGCCGCAACCACCTTCAGCTTCAACGACTTCATTTCCAACGGCGGCATCCTGATCGCCGGCGTGCTGGTGCTGTGGTTGGGTACCAATTGGCCGGACCTGCTGGTCGGCTTCGCCACCGCCATCATCGCCATCAAGGGCGGTGTCGAAATCCTGCGCGACGCGCGCGCCGAAACCAAGAAAAGCGAAAGGAGGTCGTCATGAACGACAAGCTCGAACTCGACATTCCAGTGTTGTTGCCGGACCTTCCTGACGCGGCCGATGCCTGCCTGGACCGTCTCGTATCAACCCTGTCAAAGCGCGAAGGTGTCGAGCGGGCGCATGTGATCTGTCTCGACGGCAACACGCCAGCGGCGCTGTGCATCCATTTCGATGCCGCCAAGCTGCCGCTGCCACGGTTGCGCGAAATGGTGCGCGCCGCAGGTGCCGAAATCACCGAGCGCTACGGCCATGCGATCTGGCAGGTGACGGGGATCAACCACGAACGTCGGGCGCGCACGGTCAGCGATGCGCTGTGCGCCTTGCCCGGCGTGGTCCAGGCAAGCGCCAGCACCAGCGGGTCTGTCCGGGTCGAATATGATCGCCGCGAAACCACCGAAGAGGAGGTGCGCGCTGCGCTTCGCAAGCTGAAGGTGAGGGTGGGCAAGCGGGTCGCTGCCGATGAACATGCCGGCCACGACCACGGCCCCGGGGGCCACGGCGCGGGCGAAGAGAAGCACGGCCCCGGCGATGGCCACGACCATAGCCACGCCGAATTTCTCGGCCCCAATACCGAGCTGATCTTCGCGCTCGCCTGTGGCGCGCTGCTGGGGATCGGCTACGCGATCGAGAGGCTGGTCGCTGGCGCGCCCGAATGGCTGCCGACCGCCTGCTATATCGCAGCCTATTTCTTCGGCGGATTCTTCACGCTGCGCGAGGCGATCGACAACCTCCGGATGAAGAAGTTCGAGATCGACACGCTGATGTTGGTCGCTGCGGCCGGCGCCGCTGCGCTGGGCGCATGGGCCGAAGGTGCGCTGCTGCTGTTCCTGTTCAGCCTCGGCCATGCGCTTGAGCATTATGCAATGGGCCGCGCCAAGAAGGCGATCGAGGCGCTGGCGAAGCTCGCGCCCGAAACCGCGACCGTGCGACGCGGCGGGCAGACCAGCGAAATCCCGGTCGAGCAGATGGTCGTCGGGGACATTGCCATCGTCCGCCCGAACGAGCGCCTGCCTGCCGACGGCTTCGTCATCAAGGGCACCAGCGCGATCAACCAGGCCCCGGTCACGGGTGAAAGCATCCCGGTCGACAAGGTGCCGGTCGCAGATGCCGCAGCGGCACGCGCCAAGCCCGATGCAGTCGACGCGGAAAGCCGGGTTTTTGCTGGTACGATCAACGGCGGCGGCGCGATCGAGATCGAGGTGACACGCCGTTCCAATGAAAGCGCGCTTGCCAAGGTCGTGAAGATGGTGAGCGAAGCGGAGACGCAGAAGTCGCCGACGCAGCGCTTCACCGACCGGTTCGAACGGATCTTCGTGCCCGCCGTCCTGGTCCTGTCAGTGCTCCTGCTGTTCGCATGGGTGGTCGTCGACGAGCCGTTCCGCGACAGCTTCTATCGCGCGATGGCGGTGCTGGTGGCGGCAAGCCCGTGCGCGCTCGCGATCGCAACGCCGAGCGCGGTCCTGTCGGGCGTTGCCCGTGCAGCGCGGGGCGGCGTGCTCGTGAAGGGCGGTGCACCGCTCGAAAACCTCGGGTCGCTCAAAGCGATCGCTTTCGACAAGACGGGCACGCTGACCGAAGGTCGTCCGCGCATCACTGATGTCGTGCCCGTCGATGGCGCCGATGAAGGCGAGTTGCTGGCGCTGGCTGTCGCCGTCGAAGCGTTGAGCGACCATCCCCTGGCCCAAGCGATCGTCAAGGACGGCCGCGAACGTCTGAACGATCGTGCCGTGCCGACTGCCGGCGACCTCAAGAGCCTGACCGGTCGGGGCGTCACCGCGAGCGTGGATGGCGAGACGGTGTGGATCGGCAAGGCCGAGATGTTCGGAAGTGAGGGCATTCCGGCGCTGGGGCAGGGCGCGCAGGACGCAATCGCGAAGCTGCGCGAGAACGGCCGCACGACAATGGTGGTCCGCAAGGGGGACCGCGACCTGGGCGCGATCGGCCTGATGGACACGCCTCGCGAAGCTGCCAAGACCGCGTTGCGTCGGCTGCACGAGATGGGCGTGTCGCGGATGATAATGATCTCCGGCGATCACCAGAAAGTCGCCGAAGCGATCGCCGACGAAGTCGGGATCGACGAAGCGTGGGGCGACCTCATGCCCGAAGACAAGGTTGCCGCGATCAAGAAGCTCGCCGGCGAAGACAAGGTCGCGATGGTGGGCGACGGCGTGAACGATGCGCCGGCGATGGCAAGCGCCACGGTCGGCATCGCGATGGGCGCGGCGGGGTCGGACGTTGCGCTGGAGACAGCCGACGTGGCGCTGATGGCCGACGATCTGGCGCACCTGCCATTCGCAGTCGGTCTTAGCCGCCATACCCGTGGAATCATCCGGCAGAACGTCTTCGTCAGCCTGGGTGTCGTCGCCTTCCTGGTGCCTGCTACCATCCTCGGCCTCGGCATTGGGCCAGCGGTGGCGGTTCATGAGGGATCGACGCTGCTCGTCGTCATCAATGCGCTCAGGCTGCTCGCCTACCGCGATCCGGCAGGGAAGGCGGCATGAAGTGGCTGATCGCCTTCGACCTCGACGGCACGCTTGCCGAGAGCAAGCGGCCGTTATCGGAGGATATGGCCGCAATCCTCGCCCGATTGCTCGCCATCACGGATGTGGCGGTGATCTCGGGCGGGGACTGGCCGCAGTTCGAAAAGCAGATCGCCTCGCGCCTTCCTGCCGGCGTCGCGCTCGACCGTCTCTGGTTGATGCCGACCACAGGCACGAAACTCTATCGGTTCATCAATGGCGCTTGGCGCGCGGTCTATGCCGAACTGTTCGACGACGCGGAGAAGGCGAAGATCCGCACGGCCTTCGATCAGGCGCTGACCGATGCCGGTCTCGCCGACGAACGTATCTGGGGCGAACGGATCGAGGACCGGGGCAGCCAGATCACCTTTTCGGGCCTGGGGCAGGCAGCGCCGCTGAAGGAAAAGGAAGCGTGGGATCCTGACCGAAAGAAGAGGACCGCGTTGCAGGCCACGTTGCGCGCGAAGCTGCCGGAGCTCTCGATCAATCTCGGTGGCACGACATCGATCGACGTGACCAGAGCAGGGATCGACAAGGGCTATGGCCTGAAGCGCCTGAGTGCCGAGAGCGGTGTCCCGCTCGACGGGATGCTGTTCATTGGGGATGCGATATTCCCCGGTGGGAATGACTATCCCGCTGCTGAAATCGGCCTCGACACAGTGAGGGTGCGCGACGTCGCGGAAACCACCGCCGTCGTGACCGCCATCATCGCGTGTCTGCACCGATAGGATCAAGATACATGGTCGGCTCCATCGCGGAATGCCGCATTGTCAAAGCTCTGGCTTCTGTCGCTTAGGGCAGCGCTTCCTAAAACGAAAAGAAGGCAATGTGCGCGTCTCCGCGAACAAAGCCTCCAGCGATCAATCTAAGAGATTCCGCCGCGCTTCTCAATCGTAGGGGGCGTTTGCGGGAGGGGGCGGAATCCTACGCTAAGGATTTGGGCCAGCGATA
>NZ_LSJY01000034.1 GCF_001556865.1 Sphingobium sp. CCH11-B1
ACCGACACATCAAACCCGGCACGCCCCAGTGCAGCGGGCTCATGAATAAGCCGGGTTAGTCGCATGTTCGCCCACTATTATGCGCAACGTACGATGTCGGACGGTCAGGTGATCGACATCAGCGCGCCTGCCCAATCCAAGTGGTTCCCCTCGCTTCGTTCCGAGCAAGGCTTGAACCGGATGCCACTGTGGAGATTTGTCATGCAGCCAAATTATGGCGACTTTCAGCCAGACAAGGACGTGCGGCACGCGATCGGCGATACTCGAGCACAAGCAGACGAAGTAAACTAGTATCGCATAGCTCTTCCCGAGCCCGTCCCCCGATGCCAGCGTGTTTGCTTGAAGCGGCCGATGGGCAGCGCAGTTCTCGTAGATCGTGAGTGGGCTATACCTGCGAGTTCAGGTATAGCCCACTCACGATTCGTCCCCGAGCCCGAGTGGCCGACGCAGACCGCTTTCCCGGCGTCGGACAAATTTAGCTAGCCAAATTCCGACACAGTAACACAAAGCGCTCGTTCGCAAAAATGCGCCGCTATCTGCGCAATCGGCACTTCAGTGCCCTGCCCGTTTCGAATGAAAGCAGCATCGGATATGCTGAACTCGTCACGATAGGCGGGCCGTGACTAATTTAAACAGTCGAGGCCCCACGTGACAGACTCTATATCCCCCCCTCTGATGATGAGCAGCCCAGTCTATCTCAACAACCGAGAGGCAGCGGCATTCTTGAGGTTGTCGCCCAGGACCCTCGAAAAGCAGCGCGTGGTTGGCGGCGGACCCAAGTTCAAGAAGTTTGGCCGGAGAGTCCTGTATGACAAACGAGACCTCGAAGAATGGGCCAATAAGAGGTCATTCGACAGCACAAGTGACTTCAGTGCAACGAAACAACGGTAACCAATCCGAAGTTGGTGCGGGCGGTCGGACTCGAACCGACATGGACTTCTCCGGTGGATTTTGAATCCACTGCGTCTACCATTTCGCCACGCCCGCATCGTGGACTTCAATTACCCTAACAGATCTGCAGAATATTCTTCTCAGATCCATTCAACCGCTTAGCGCTCGCTGCGGCAATCCTGCACTAGCTCGACCCTCTACATCTTCACTCGGCTTCCCGGAAGTGGGATTCGCTCGTCGCTTTAAACAAGCGCGGTGAGAGGAGGCACGTTCGAGTTCGCCACAGCTAGATTTCTTCTGGCTCCTATGTGGCTCCTAGCGCGAAATCACACAAACTTCATGCCAGCCATCTACCATGATAAGAAGCTGAAATCTAAACAAACTCCTTTCGACGCATAGAACGAACACACTATCGCAACACGGCTTTTTGAGTCCGGCGCGTCTACCAGTTTCACCACACCCGCATGCGGATTATCGCAGAAATCAGGCCTTTAGCAGGTCAGGCTGCGATGTCAAATTGCCCATTCGCCCCACTGGTGGGGAGCGTGTGGGGGAGGCCAGAAATGGCGGAAACACTGGGGTTTTCAGCGACCAAACGCATGTGATCCCCCACCTTTTGGAGCGCAACAGTGAGATTTTGAGGCTTCACATGTGCGTACCGTAGGGTGGTTTCCATCACTTTGTGTCCCATCCATTCCTTGATGACGAAGACGTTTACGTCAGCGTCTACCATGCGGGTCGCGCATGTGTGTCGGCAGGCGTGAAACACGAAGTCGGGGTCACTGGCAAGGCCCATGTGTACACGCGCCTTTTCCCACCAAGTGCGGAGACCGCGACGGGACGGCATAGTCTGCGATTGCAGAAGGTCTACCAGCATCTCGCGGATGTGAGGGGCCATCGGTATCGTCCGTGCGTTGTCCGTCTTGGTCTCCCAGAGGTGCAACCGATCGCCGTTGATCTGCTTCAGGGTCGCCGTGAGTATCTCATCTCGCCGGCAGCCCGTCGCCAGGGCAATCTGTATGACCTTCCAGACCGCGTGAGCTTGCTCGCCCTTGGGGTGCGTGCGGCCCGTCAGATACTCGCCTAGGGCCTTTTCCTCCTCAAGGGTAATCCACCGGATACGGCCCTGCGTCTCCTTCTTCCACGCGAAGGATATGCCCTCCTCGCCGTCTACCGCTACCGTCCGGTACTTGCGGGACCGAGCCCACAAGAGGAAGGTGTGGAGATGGCTCATGTAGCGGTTGATGGTTCCGTCCGACTTCCCAGCCGCTCGCAGCTTCTTAATGAGCTGATCGACCACATGGGTATCTATGGCGTCGAGCCGGGTGTTACGGCCCAACAGGTCCGCCATGATCTCCATGCGCTGGTAGCAGAGCTCCTCAGTGTCCGCGCCGTCCCAGAGGTTACCCTTAGCGAGAGGGATGACTGAGGAGAGCGTGTGGACCTCGGGGGCTCCGGGTGCCTGTCCGGGGGCCGGGAGGGCCTCTCCAGAAGCCCAGGAGGCCAGTACCGCCTTCTCGTCGGCCTCTGCCTCCGCGTGGGTGTTCCAACGCTTCCTGTAGCGCTCCTTCCCCCGCTGGAGCTCTACCCGCCAGCGCCCGGTATGTTTTCCGTCTTTCTTGTCTGGATATATGGCCAATTAGTCCTCCATTAGCTCCTTCAGTTTACGGCTCAGTTTGTGACCCTTCGGAGTGAGGGTGTAGAACACGGTCCGCATGTTGCGCGGGTCTTGATTACGCTGGAGGAGCTTGTAGCCGTCCTTGCCGTTCCGCAGCATCTCCGAGAGGTCCATCAGATGGCGGCTCATGGTCGTCCGTGTGGACCCCGCGAGCTTGGCCAGTTCGACTACGCTCTTCCCTTCGTTCGTTGCTGCAAGGCAGAAGCTCTCCACGACCTTGACCGACGCATGTTCACCAGTCGCATCCGCAAATGTGTCCATCATGCGGCTGAGCTTAGTGAGATGACGGTTGTCTTGTTCGTTCGTCACTGGTGTACCCCTTAATCCAATCTGGGACGATCCGCAATAGCGTATTGTCGCACGCTGCATAAAGTCCGTAGCGGCGGATTGGTTCCTGCCACGGATTGTCTGCGGTAACAACGAGAACAGACCAGGAACATGCTGCATTTAAGTGCATCAAAATGAGTCAATAACCCAAAATCGCCACGGGTCGCCGGTTGGGTGGCGCGTTCACGTCATGTCTGCATATGGAGGCGATTAAAAACCCCCGGCCAAATTGGCTAGGGGTTTTAAAGGGTTAGAAGAGCCCGAGGAGCTTCTCTCCAAATACAGCGAGCAGCGTGATGCCCAGCCCGCCGATACCGGCGAAGACTGCGAGCTTCGATTTGTACTGCACGACTTCCTTTTCAAGGGCGTCAATGCGCTTTCCGTGGTCCTCCTGGTCGCTCTCGATCGATGCGAACCGTTCGGCCGAATTGTCCATCTTCGTTTCGATGCGGGCAAGCCGCTCCCTCACGTCAAACATGAGGGCGATGGGGGACAGGTCTTCAGACGGCATTTGTCTCTATTCGTTTGGAGGCCACTGGGCCTCAAGGATGTTGATGGCCTCAAGGGCCTCTAGGGTCTCAGCGGCTTCGATCCGGCCCCGCATCGCCGTAGCGGCCTCAAAGGCCTTGTTGACGTGCTGGCCCACGGTAAGGCCTAGCTGGATCGTCTGGGCCGCTGAGTGCTTCACAACGCTGTTGTCCTTCATGGTCCAGGAGACCTCAAAGGGCTGGGAGGCCGCCTGCGCCAGCATGGCCATCTGTACGGCCCCGCTGATCTTCAGGCGGCTCTCTGCGTCCGTCTGGACGACCCCGAGGGGCGTCGGGCACCCCCCGTCTATCACGAAGTCCCGGAAGGCCTTGGCTTGGGACCAGAGAGCCGCACGGGAAGGCGCAATGTCCGGCTCTTTGTCGCTGAGGACCCCGTTGATGAAACAGTGCCCCGTGAGGGAGATTTCGGTCTCATCGTCCATCATCGTGTAGGCGTGGCCTTCAGGGACGAAGTCGTCCGGCATCCCTTGCGGGAACGCAGAGGCTTGCATCAGGGACACAATGGTCCCCGAGGCCTCCTCGTAGATTGCGAGCTGCATTTAGGTGAAAGTCCATTTCGCCTTCGCCGTGAAGCTGAAGGAGTGATAGAGGGCGCTGCGCTGGCGCTGGTAGTAGTCGCCCTGGTCCGTTACGCCCGTGTCGGAGTTGCCCCGGATGGCGTAGACCAGGAGGGTCACATTGCCCTCAGTGGTGTCCGTGGGCTCGTAGTTGCGTGTGAGGGCCAGCGAGAGCGTGCGAGTCTGCATAGGCGTACTGCCGTACTCCGACGCCTGATAGTAATTGCTCACTATCGGGGTGCCGTTCTTCACGAGCTGGACCAGGAAGCCCCCGTCCGGCAGCGCATCGACGTAGTAGGGACGGCCGTTTAGATTGGTCGTCTGCCTGCCCACGTCACAAACCATCGTCCCTCCCACTTCGAGGAGGTACGAGCCGTTCGGGTTGGTCACGCCAAGGTCCACAGCGCCGATGAGGAGCGTTTGGCCTAATGCGGGAGACCCGCCGCCGCTTACGGCCGCCCTTTTGACGTAGGTGTCCAGCTTGACCTTTTTGGAATTGATCGTGCCGTCCACCGTGAGGTCGCCATGGATATGGACGTTCCCTTCGATGTCCACGCCAGTATCGCCGTTGCCCGCCTGGACCGTAACGCGAGTGCGCTGGCCGGGGACTTGGGCGGTGATCTGGAAGCGGGCCTGGAGCTTTCCTTGGGCGTCCGCGATGGCTGAGGCCTGCTGCTGAAGGCTGGCCGTGTCGGGGGCCGGGAAGTACGGCTTGGGACTTGCCGCGCCCTGAGTGGTGCGCGTCATCTGGGGACGGCTCCACCATGCCCAGGAGTCACCTTGGCCCGCGTAGGTCCCATATTTGATAAACACCACGAGGGCCGAAGCCGCATCGCCTGGAGCCTGCGCCTTTGCGGCGACTGTGCGCGTCCAGTTGTTTATGTCCCGGCCGCCACTGGCGGGCGCGAACATGCCGGAGTTGGTGTTGATGATGTGGGAACCATCAGCCCGATACCATTCGATGCGGAGCTCGCAGTTACAGCGATGGGCCGCCGTGGCAGCGGTGAACTCGTACCACTGATTTGCCTCTACGCTGAAGCGGTCCGTATGCCGCTGGGCCCAGGCGTCAGAGTTGCCGTTGTTCTGGCGGATGTGGATATTGTGCTCACCTGTCGGCCGCCAATCATCCCCAGCCCCGTCCCGCCCGTATTCGAACCAAGAGGCATCGTAGGGCGTCCAGAAGTAATAACCGACGTCGTCCAGCGCGAAGCGTGACTGAGGCAGCATGTTGCCGCCCCCTCCCCCGTAGCTGGCGGAAAGGTTTGCCCAGCTCTCCGCAGAGGCCCTCGCCGCGTCGGCCTGGACCCTAGAGCCTTCGGCGGCATTGGCTTTCGCCACCGCTTGGTCCCTATATCCCACGGTCTCGTCTCGGAGCCCCGCCACCTGGTCCCGGTAGTTATAGGTCTCATTCCGGAGCCCTGCGGTTTCATCCCGCACGCCCACAGCACTGTCCCTGTAGTAGGCGCTGCTGTCCCGGTATTCGGCGCTGAGGTTCCTTGCGGCTTCCGCCTGGGCCCTTGCGGCATCTGCCTGGGCCCTTGAGGTCTCTGCGGCACTTGCTCGGGCGTCGGCGGTATTCTTGAAGCCTTCCGCCTGGGAGCGATACTGGGCCGCAAGGTCCCTGGCGGACTCTGCGGAGGCGCGGGCGTAATCGGCCTGGGCCCTGTAGACGTCGGAAGCCGTTGCGGAGCTTTCGGCCCGCGAAGACTCGGTGACGTCCTCCACCACAAAGCCGGTGGTGTGCCATAGGCCGTTAGGGGCCGCTCCGGTCGTGTAGTGCTCAAGCCGTGGGGTCCAAAAGGCCCTCCAGCTCCCGTCCACAACGAACTCGGCACACATTTTCTGGAAGCCGCGTGCGCCACCGGAAGGGGCGTTGAAGCCATAGACCAAATTGGTCCCGCCGTCAGCGGCCGATCCGCCTATTCCCACAGCGGAGCCATCCCATACCCCACTGGTTGAGGAGAGGACGGTAAGGTGGAAATAGTCGTTATTGGTGGCGTAGGTGTAAATCCAGCACGTCACCCGGAACTTGCGGCCCAATGCGGGCCTTCCCCGGAACTTCTTGAAATACTGGTTGATGGACCGGCCGCCCCTCCCTGCATCATAGCTGGTTATATATGGCTGGGGCCAACTGTTCTCGGGGCCTCCGATGCTCGGCACGTAATCGAGTTGGTAAGCGTCCCGCTCGACGGGGGCGAGCGTCGGCGGCCACTCAGCATTGAAGAGCTCTTTGGTGCTCCCAAGGTACTGGGCGGAGAGCGTTTCGCTCGACCGGGCCTCTGCGGCCTTAGCGGTCGATATGGCCGCTTGCTCTGTCGCGACCTGGGCGGACGCTGCGGCGCTGGCCGTGTTCCCGTAGGTGGCCTCCAAGGCCGTGATGCGCTGGGCGGATGCACCGTCCGCATTGGCCCTAGCGGTCGCCTCTTCGGATACCTTAGCGTTCGTGTAGGCCCAAGCGTCACCTGTTTTGATATACTCGGCTTCCACGGTGTCGATGCGAGACGCTAAGGCCCCGTCAGCATTGGCTCGCGCCGTGGCCTCCGATGAGACCCGTGCGTCCGCTATGGTGCCTGCCTGTCCCGCCGTGATGTAAGAGGCCTCCACGGTCTGGATGCGCTGCGCAAGAGCCCCGTCTGC
Organism: Sphingobium sp. CCH11-B1; assembly: GCF_001556865.1. Classification (GTDB taxonomy): domain Bacteria; phylum Pseudomonadota; class Alphaproteobacteria; order Sphingomonadales; family Sphingomonadaceae; genus Sphingobium. The sequence goes on from NZ_LSJY01000034.1 coordinate 6,639, forward strand.
ATTGGCGCGAGCGGTTGCCTCATCGGAAACCTTAGCCGCCGCTATAGCGCCCGCTTCGCCCTTCGTGGTGTAGTCGGCCTCTATGGTCTCTATGCGGGAAGCAAGGGCCTCATCTCCGCTGGCGCGGGCGAGCTGCTCCACCTGGACCCTGGCGTCCGCAATGGACCCCGCGCCCTCCGAGGTAATGTACGAAGCCTCTACGGTCTCGATACGTCGCGCCACGGCGTCGATGGCGGTAGCTCGGGCTATTTGCTCTTCCTGGACCCGAGCGTGGGCGATGGTGTCCGCCTCGCCGTGGGTCACGAAGTCCGCTTCGATAGTGAGAACGCGGCGGGCGAATGCCTCTTCGGCGGTGACGCGGGCTTCGCGCTCTTCCGTGATGGCCGCGCGGGCGTAGGCGTTGGCGGTCTCTAGGACCTCTTCAAGGTTCCCGTCTCCGGGGTCCCCTTTGTCGCCCTTGTCGCCTTTCGGGCCGCGCGGTCCTTCGGGTCCGGGAGGGCCTTGAGGGCCGGTGTCTCCGGGGTCTCCTTGAGGGCCGCGCAGGCTCTCGCCCATGACGTCGTAGAAGGACGCGGCTGTAGGTTTCATGTGTGCTCTTAGGTGTTAGATGACGGCGTAAACTGCGCCGCTGGGGAGCTGGTACAGCGCTCCGATCGTCAGGCCGGCAGCGAGGGCTGCGGCGTTGCTGTTATGCTTCGGGAGGGGGACTTGTGGGCCGGGAGGCCCCGGAGGCCCCTGGGGTCCGATGTCGCCAGGGTCGCCCTTCGGGCCTACTAGGCGCTGGTCGTCATCCCCGTAAAATGAAGTGCGTGCAAGGTCTGTCATGCTTAGAAATCCCCGGTGCCCGCAGGCATCGGAATAGTGATGCGACCGCCCCACTTCTCATTGATGTTCTGATCTTCCAGGGCTTCGATGTAACCGCGAGCCCGCGCGGCGTACCGCTGGGCGTGATTGTCCTCCATCTGGAAGAAGTCTGCCGCTAGGCCGGCTGCCGTGTACACGACGGCGTTAGGTGCCGCTCGGGTCCACGTGTTCTCATCGTCATCATTGAGGAGCGCTTCGGACTGGGAGTAATAGTGGAGGTAGACGCGGGTCCCTGGGGCCGGCGTGGGCCGCAGAAGCCAGCGGTTCGACACCTTCACGAAGTGCGTGGGGACGCCGCCGATGTCGGGCACCTTCAGGAAGTTGGAAATGTCGGCTTGGTCCAGCTCTTGCTGGTCCGTGAATATGTTGATCGTCTCCAGGAAATTCCGGGGGACGAACATGGCGTTCTTCTCGCCGTCCCATTCGGACTGGGAGAGGACGAGCTCCATGGGGCCGATGCGAACCTCTCTCTCCATGTCGGCCACTGCATCAGTGATGAAGCTACCGGCGAGCTGGTCCGTGAGGTCCCTGCGGTTGATGAGCGCCCGCAGCCGCGCTTTGCAGTCGCCGAAGTTCATTAGAAGTTCTTCGACGAGACTTGGAAGGCGCTGAGGTCCTCAAGGCGCAGCTTGGCCATGATGATCGATGCTGCGTTCGGGTCTCCGGAGCTAATCAACTCCATCATGTCGAAGCCTTCGCGCTGCCACTTGTTGACGACGGCGACCGGGATGCGGGCCAGATGGACCTTTTCGAGGTCGTCACCCTTCGTAAGGGCGCTGAAGGACTGGGCGTCCTGCCAATTCCGCTTGGCGGCTACGCGGTCAAGGAAGCCCTGGGGAATATGCTGCGCCGAAACGATGGTCCCGGTGACCTCAAAGTCGCCATTCACCGTCTCGGGGATGAAATCTTCGTCAAGGCCGACGAAGGTGTATTGGGTATTCATTCAGTCTCGGTTGGGGGATGAAAAGAAAACCCCACGACCCGAAGGCCATGGGGTCTCTCGGGGGTCTGCGATTACTCGCCGATGCCCTTAACCAGCGTCGAAGCCTTGAAGTTGTTGTGCTGGAGACCGTACTCGCCGGCCAGCATGATCTTCGTATTGTCGCCGGTCTTCGCGAGGGTCTCACGGAACCAGCCACGGCCCTTCAGGGTGACGCCCTTCCAGTCCTCGGGGTTCCACAGGAGGCCGAAGTCCGCCTTCATTTCCCGGTTGGTTTCGATGGTCAGCGTGCCAAGGGCGGTCGTGTACACGTCAACGACATGCACGATTTCCTTGGCACCCTTGCCGGTCACTTCGCGGGTCCGCGAGGCGTTGCCGTCGAACTCCGCCGTCTGTTCGGCGACGTACGGGGCCACCATGAACCGGCGAGCCTGCCCGCCTTCGTCAAAGTTCTTCTTGATCGCCTTGCGGAGGGTGACCTCCTGGATCGGACGGGCGGTGCCGGCGTTCGAATTGTCGATGATGGAGCCGGCGTCGATCAGCTTCGAGACCGAGGCGTGGCGACGGGCGACCGTGTTGGAGCCGAGGACGGCCGCCTGATCGACACCTACGCAAGCGCGTTCGCGGTCCAGCTTCAGGGCCTTGCCCTTCTTGACGATCTGGCGGGCCAGTTCGCTCTTGCGGCCGTAGTGTTCCGTCGCTTCCAGCGAGCCCGACAGGCGGATGGTGCGCGAGAAAATCTGAGTGGTGTTCGAACGCATCTGAGTGGTCGTCAGGTCTTCTTCGGTCGCGTCGAAGCCTTCGACCTGGGCGTTATCCTTGCCGCCCTCCTGCTCGTCTTCCTGCCACTCGTAGGTCTTCTGGCTGACGGTGCGGTTCGAGAGCGAGCTGGTGAAGGGGGTTTCGTGCTTATTCAGCATCGAAATGACGTCGCTGACGTCTTCCTTCGCGCCGACGCTGTCATAAGTCTGGAAAGTAGCCATAGTGTTTTGGGTATTCTTACTGAGAAAAGGGTATTGTTTGGGGTGAGGCGGGAGCTTGTTAGCCCCAGCGCCCCATGAGTGCGGCTACCGCGTCATCGGAGGACCCGGAGGCCTCCAGTCGCGCGATTGCCTTCTTGGCGTTGACGGCTTTGGCGGTTGCCGCAGGCTGGCGATTGCCGCCCTTGATGACCTTTGTCGGAGCGTCATTGACCTTCTGGGTCGCGACCTTCTCCGCCCGATCGTGCAGCATCGCCTTGCGGATGAGCTTGAGGACCTTGGCGTTCGTGACGGTCGCCAGTTCGGCGGCGTCGAGGCCCTGAGTGGCACCGTAGGCGAGGACCTCCTGGTGCATTGCGTCATTCCAGCCAGGAACGTCGGCAGACAGCTCGCGGGTCGCGGCTGCCTTGGCGGCCTCATTCACGGACGCGCGGCGCTCGGTAAAGGTTTGCTCGAAGCCCTTGGCGGCGTCAGTCAGCTTGCGGTACTTGTCCGCCAGCTTGGCGGCCTGCTGCCGGTGCCACTGGAAGAGCTCGGGCTCCAGGTTTTGCTGGGCCACCAGCCAGTCGATGTCCGCGTACGGGGCCAGTTCTTCTTCCACCATCTCCAGGGCGACCTGGAGCGTGGCGGCAGCCTGCCCGCCCGCCATTTCGATCTCGCGGCCCTGTCGGGTAAGTTCGGCCTCTTGGCCTGCGAGAGCCTTGAGGCTCCCGAGGGTGACTTTCTGGGCCTCGCCGCCGATGAGGACTTCTACTTCTGCGTCGTCCGTGAGGGGCTGCGGGGCCGGAGGGTCGCCCGCTTCGTCGCCGTCGTCGGGATCATCGTTCCCTTCATCGCCTTCATCGCCGTCGTCGGTATGGTCGTCCGGGTCCGGCCCTTCAGGATCATCGGACGGGTCAGCGGGATTGCCGCCGTTCGCGTCTTCGTCATTCGCCGGAGGCTCGAAGGAAGCCATGAGGGCCGCTTCGGCTGCCTCTTCGGACATACCGGGGTCTCCGGCGTCCTGCGTTAGGATGGTCAAGTGTGAGGTTTCTCTCAATAGTCGCCGAATGAGCTGTCCGTGAGGGGCTCATCTTCGGCTTGGGCTTCAGCCTGGGCCAGAATGGTCTCGGCGCGGGCTTTCAGGGCTCTGAGCTCCACCGTGACGGCGGAGAGGCCCCGAGATAGGTTGTAAGCGTCCTCGCGAGCTTCGCGGGCAGAGGGTTCGCTTGTCAGGATGCCTTCGGCGCACTGGGCGCGGACGGCTTCGATCGCCGTGAGGAACACGGGGTTCGCGAGGAGGGACCCTGCGGCCTCCCCCTCGTCTACCGCCTGCTGTTCTTCGTCGGTCAGGACGAGAATGGCCATGGTTATCCGTTCGGGCTGATAATCGCGGACGACTTCTTGTTCTCCACCGGAGTCTGCGTTGCCTGGAAGGCTGCAAGCTCGGTTTCGGCCTGGGAAATGTCGATCCGGTTGTCCGTCTCTGCGTCCTTGCGGTCCGCTTCGCGGGTCTTAAGTGCCAGCTCGGCTTCCTGCTGAATTTCCTTGAGCTGCGCTTCGAAGGTTTCCACCTCTGCCTTGTGCTGGAAGGTGCTTTCCTTGAGCGCGATTTCGCGTTCCAGAATTTCGATTTCCTTCTGGAGCTTCTGAATTTCAAGCTCGGTCTTGGGGTCCGGCTTGGGCGGCTCTAGGGTCGCGGGGTCCGCGATGAAGTCGGCGACGTTCTTGTGGCCCTTGATCTCCAGGACCTTCGAGATGACCGTATAGGCCTTCCCGTCGTCATAGAGACGCGGGTGGTTTTGCGTCATGTACCTGTCGTACGTCAGGAGCTCTTCGGCCTGTACGGCCCGCTCATCGTACCCCAAGGTCATGTCGATCCTGAGGTCCGTACGACGTCGCCAGGACTGCGGAGTGACCTCCACGTAGCTACCGGCGATCTCAAGGATGCGCGTGCGGTCCCGTTCGATCCCGATGGCGTAGACCTTCAGGTACAGCTTGGTCAGGAATTGGCTCGCGAAGTGGCGGGCGGCGACCTTGCTGCGGACCTGGGAATTGCTCGTGAGCTGTTCCACAAGGCCTTGGCTGTTTTGATGGGACAGCGCCTTCTTATCGAGGCCCTGGGAGAGCCGCGAGATGCCGGTCGTATCCTCGCGGGCCTGATCGACCATGCCGATCGTCTGGAGGACGTAGGGGTTAATCGGGGTCTGCGGGAGCGGCGCTACTGACGTGTTGACGTCCCGGACGTTGACGATGCCGCCTCGCCGGTTGTCGATCAGCTCGCGGGGGTTTTGAACCCCACCACGGGCGACTTGCCAGCGGGGGTTGGTCGCCTCCACGGCTTGTTCGATAATCGCGCGGGTCAGCGTGGTCTTAGTGTTGGCGTGCTGGATCACCCGGCTCGCAAAGTTGCCGCCGTAGAAGCTGTGAGGCTCCGGCTGCATGGAGTAAGTGACAAACGGGTGGCAGGCCACCTTGGCCTTCTCAAGCAACGTGCGGCCAACGTGTACGACCTTCCACAGGGATTGCCTCCCCGTGCCCTCTGCGTCGATCCGGATATAGCTTTCCGTGACGGTGCAGAGCCGTCCCGCTTCGTCCTCGCTGTCGTTGTCGAAGGTGGCGTTTATGAGCTCGCCATCCCGGACTTGGCGCTCCTCATCGAACAGGAGGGCGTCATCGGCGCCGGTGATAGTGTACACGACGTCCAGCGAGTAGCCGGCGTCCACTAGATCCCCGAGGGTGGCGACGTAGCGGTGACCCACATAGGGGGCGCTATCCAGGTCGGTAAACCGGCCAGCCACCACGAACTCCTCAGGGGGCACGAGCTCAATACGGGTCTGGGATACATCCTCCACCCTTTCGAACTCCCCGGAGACCAGGTTGTCCTTAACGGTCGGCTTGGTCGTCAGGCGGACCGAGGGGTCAGCGAGAAGCTGATTTACCGCCTCGGCGGGCTGATCTTCAAACCGATGGGTCGTACTGATCTCGCCGGGGTCCCAATAGACCTTGGCGATGCCGATGCGGTGCATTGCGCTATCGTGGACGGCACCGTTGATGATGCCTGGGCCGTCGTTTAGGCGGAATACCACATGCTCGCAGTATTCCGTGGCCTGCTTGGCCAAGGCGACGTCTTCGGCGTTCTGAGGCGCGAAGGAGACGATATTGGAGCCCGCGCTAAACGCTTCGGTAATCTGGGCCTTCTGAGCTTCTACGCTCTCATAGACGTCTTGCGATACGAACTTGGACCCGCCTTCGCGGAGCGGAAAGGGCTTCTTGCCCTGGTAGTACATCGTGACGTCTTCCCGTTCCTTCTTCAGGTTCAGGTTGACGAAGGTCGAGCCTTGCTCGGCCCTTGCCACGCACGCGCCCACCAACTCCTCATCGCTGAGGACGCGGGGCTTCAATTTCATGGGGTTCCTAGATCATTTCAAAATAGAGGTCGTCAGAGCTTTGGACCAGCTCCCAGCATCCCTCGTGAATGTGGTTCGCGATCGCCAGGGCCATCACACAATCGTCGTGGCAGCCTACTTCGGCTTCGATTTTCCCGCTTTTCGGGTCCGCCACGAAGGTAGTCATTTCGGTAATCGTGGGGGCGTCGTTAAGGAGTATGGTCTCGTCTCGGACCGCCTGCCGCAGCTCGTCGATGATGAGCGGCCGGGTCTTGACGTCCGTGTAGAAGCCCAGCTCCTCGCGGGTCTCTTCCGTCTTCCGGTCGTAGACTTCACGGGTATAGAGGTTGTCGTAGGTCTTGAGCTCGCCGGCCACCATGACCCCCGTCTTGTACAGAAGGGTGTTGGGCAGGATGCCGTGATTGTTGAACTCGATAGCCATACGGGCTTCGTTGAACAGATGGCCCAGGTGATACAGGATGGTCGCCAGATAGTCCGGTTCGACCTTTCCGCGCCACACGGCCACTTGCCGCTTATGGCGGTCGAGTACCTGCGCCACGGACCAGTCGCCTTCGGAGTTGTCTTGTTCCCCGCCCGTCCCTTTCGAGACGTCAACGCCTATGGTGTAATCCATCCTCGGGTCGATCTCGCGGTACAGCAAGAGCCGGCCACGCGGATTGACCGCCATGGTCTGCTCGATCGGGTCGTAATCCATCCGGTGGACGATGCCGTCCGCTTCAAGCGAGGACAGCTTTTCCATGCGTTCGGCGAGCTTCGTGAGATTGAACACCGGAGCGCCCGAGGTGAGGAAGGCATCCTCCGGGAAAGTTGGGTATTCCTGTTTAAACAGGTCAGGTCCGTCCAGCGCCACCTTTCGGCGACGGAACAGCAATTGCCCGTCAGTCAGGGCCTCGCCGTAGACCTCAAGGACCTTGGCGCAATAGTCGTCCTCCTCCAGGGTTCGTTCAAACCCCTCGGGAGGATCGGCGGTATATTTCGGGTCCTCAAACCACGGTGCGAAGTACGCCAAGTACCCCGAGGTGCCCGCAACGGCTTCTCGCCAAGCCTCATAGAATGGGCCGGACATGCCGCGAGCGGTACTCTCGATAAAGACGAAGGTGTCGTCCACCTCAGGGATGGCCTGGAGGAGACCGTTCATGATCTCTTTCGCCTTCAACTTGGGCCAGAGGCCGACTTCGGATAGGTGCGCGGCCTGGAGGGTTTCGCCGCGTCCAATCGTGTCCGCGCCGGCAGTGGCCACCATGTAACCACTGTCCAGCTTGTCGAACTTCAGTTCCTTGGAGTTGGCCCGCTCGGTGGACGGCCGCAGGAAGTCGGGGACCTCCTTGTGGTAACGCTTCGTCATGTCGAAAAGCGCCGTGGATGCCTCGCCCTTGTGGGTGACGACGATCCCTTTCGTTGCGCGGTGCTGGCTGATCCACCAGTACAGGAAGCCGCCCACCATCGTCGAAAACCCGAGCTGGCGGGCCTTGAGGATGACAATGCGGATGCGGCCAGTTTCCTCCCATTGGCAGAGGGCCGCGTCCAAGAGCCGCTTCTGTGCTCTATTGAGCTTAAAGGGGACGATCTTGGCTTCTTTGGTCCTGATCTTCAGGGCCTTGGAGGCGTAGAACTCAAAGTCTTTGTAAAGTCTACGCCTCGTCGCCTTGCGGCGCTCTTCTGGCGTCATTCAAAGTATCGGTTTTAGAGGTTCCAAGTTGCGCGGGGGTCGGTAGCCACTCGCAATAACGGCCTGTCGATGAGCAACGAAAACACATCACCTGCCGCAAATCCTGCCGGACGGAAGTTCGTGAAAACGGCAAGGTCGAGAGTGGCATAATCACCATCTGCCGGCATTTGAAACAACGCTGAAATCCAGTGCTGTCCCCGTGCGTCATCACTGTACGTCTTCGTGTTGTTGTAGGCGATGGAGTCGATTTGTCCGGGCTGCACGTCAACCCGCACCGTGCCGGCGCTGGATTTTAGCGTTGCCTGTAGAAACACGTTCGCCGGCCCTTTAGCCCCCCTTGTATCCACACGTACGGAGACACGCACCCAGCCCCCCGCTGGGACCTGAGTTGGCGTCAGGGCGTACTGCGGGAACGTGAACCGGGACTGGTGCCACGGTGCCGCGTCCGCGACCGGCGAGATGAGAAGGATTTGCTTGTTGACCGTGCTGGACTGCGTCCCTGACTTCCCGCACTTCTGGCGGGAGGATGAGGTCCCTCGCGACATGTAGGCATTACAGCCCGTCGCAACGCCAGCGGCCGTTATTTCGCCGGTCGGGTCAACGTCAGTTCCCACGACAAAATTGGTCGTGTTGCCGCCTGTACGGGTGCCGGTGGTCCCAGGAAGGTTGTAAGTCGCCTGGGGCAGCAAATTGGATACGGCGGGATCGACGTTAAAGCGCGTGGCGGCGGTCGTGGCCGGTGCCATCACTGCATGGATGAGGTTGCCTACCAAGTACGTCCCGTTGCCGTTTAAATGCACCGTGACGGCCCCAGATTCCTCTAGGAAATACTTGGGGTTCGGTTGGACATCCCCCGGAACTCGCAGCGCATCGTACGCATCCACCACGCCAAGGACTCCGGTTTTACCGGCTTGGTCGCGAATGAAGGCGTTGACCGTCTGGACAATGGTGTGCCGGACATCCCCGGCGTTCCAGTTGCGCGGATAAATTGTCACCGGGACGACGTAAATTCCTGCCTGGACGAAGGCCGCGATTGTCGCCTTGATCTGCGCGATGACGTAGTCAGCGGTTGGGGCAGACGAGCTCCCGTCGATGTCGCCGCTGTGTATCGTATTGGTGCCCAAGGAGTTAAGAATGGCGACTTGGGGAGCCCGCGCGACCGCGTAGGGTATCCGGGCAAGGATGCCACCGCCCGGAAGGCTGCTGTTGCTTTGGTTACGGAAGTGATCTCCGCCCAATCCCTGGTTAGCCCCATTGAAGCCCCGACTTAAGGGGTCCATTGGGTCCGCCCATGTATCGATGTTGAAGCGGGGGTCCTTAGCCCACGCCGCCACAACTGGCCCCTTGTAGGTCGCAGCAGGGATAGTAGCACCTGTCCCGCCAAAGATTGCGTGGTTGAACTGCGACTGACTGTCGCCGAACATTACGACCTTTGGCATCGTCAACGGTAAGACAGGCAGTGCAGCCCCGCCAATCACCACCGAGGAAGTGGAGCCCATGGCGTCCTTCACGGTAACTGTGGCAGTGCCCACGGATGCCGGCGTCCCGCTTACCACGCCAGTCTTGGCGTTGATGGTAATACCTCCAGGGGCCGCAGCGAGGGTGAAAAGGTACGGAGCGAAACCGCCCATCACGGTCGGGGTCCAACTAAACGGCTGTCCCGCAGCAAACGGCGGAGAAGCGGCGCTCACGATTGGGCGTACGGTACCTCCGCCAAAGGAAGAAATGCTAAGAAATCTGGCCATCAGGGGACCCGCGCCAGCGTGGCGGCTGCGCCAGACGTGCTTGTCAAAAGGACGCGCACGACTGCGCCAGAGCCGAGAGAGACTCCGGTTCCGGCCGTGGTGTCGGCGGACGCCTTCGAAAGGACGTCTAGCCACGTAGTGGCGTCAGGTCCGAGAACCTGGAGCTTGACGGTCCCGTATGCCGTCGCCGTCTGGCAGAATATGTAATCGCCGCCGTAAACGGTAACCGGCGCTGACGCTACGTTTGCCGAGACCAACGGAAAGGCCTCGCGCAGGCCGCCCGTAGGTAATGGGGCAGCTTGTGTCACAAAAACCGCATCCCCCTCTTCGGCCCCGTAGGTAAGCGCGATAGGGCTGATATTTCCGAAGAGCTTCCGGATACTAATTTTCATCTAGGTTTCTTTATTCTTCCGCCATCTCGTCAAGGATGTCCTCGGCGGTGCGGACCGTTACTTCGCTCTTCTGAGCGGGCTTAGCTTTGGTGAAGTCGAGGATGAGGCGGGCGGCCGCGATCTTGTCTTTCGGGCTCTCCGCTGTCCTCAGGGTCTCTATAGTGGTTTGCAGAGCCTCGGCGGCCCTGGGGTCGTCGGGAACCTGTCCGGCGTCCTTCATGCGCTGCATGATCCTCTTGGCGTCTAGGCGAGCGATCTCCTGGACCTCCGCCCATTGTGCGTTCGTGAGGTCTCGGGGCTTGCCGGGGGTTGTGTTCTTTGCGTAGTTGCCCTTGCGGGCTTCGATGAGCTGCCGGCTGAGAGCCGAGCGCTCCTCGGGGGTCTTGCCGGCCCATGGGCCCCTAGCCGCCATCTTCGGCGGCCGTTTAGGTTTCGGCGGGGGGTTGGTCAGCTCCGCCATGACGAATGTTTCAATCGTCTTTGGCTTGTTCTTGACCCCCGGAGGTCTGCCGCGTGGGCGACCAGTGGGCTTCGTGGGCATGTAATTTCGAGGTGATGGCCGCCCCTTGACCCTTTCGGGACAGCGGGGACGGCCGTATGTGGTGTTTAGTCTTCGACGGGTTCGATCATGTTGGTCCCGAGGATGCTTCCAAGGAACCTGGAACCCTGTTGGACCGATCGGGCCGCGTTGCGGTCCACCTTCGATCGGCGGGCCCGCTCTCGGGTCATCTCGCGGATTGCGGCGGCTATCTCTTCGAGGTCCGTGGACCCCATGATCTCCGCTATGCGCCCCTTGGCTTCGGCCTCTGCCTGCCCTCCGGACCCGATGGCCCGAACTGCGGTGAGAAGGCCTTCGCCCGGACGTCCGGCAAGAGCCTGGAAGACACCCTTCGAGGCGGTTTCGATCGCTTGGTCCTGCTCTGCCATTTCGGCAAGCC
>NZ_LSJY01000035.1 GCF_001556865.1 Sphingobium sp. CCH11-B1
GAAAGACGGTAGCGTTGCACTGATGGGATCGCGTGCAACAAAGCTGGACGGCAAATACCCTGCACGACCAGGAACCGAATATAGCTCCGTATTATCGTGACGAGCAGTGATGCCGAACCCGGCGTCTCCTTGCTTCGTTGTTGAAACGCCCGTCTGAGGACGGCTGCATCCCATTGTGAAGGCTCGCCGAGCATAGGCGCGAGCCGCCTGATATCGGCCCGGTAGCGCCGGATCGTCTCATCGGTCGCGCCGCGGTGTTGCTTGAGCC
>NZ_LSJY01000036.1 GCF_001556865.1 Sphingobium sp. CCH11-B1
GATAGCAGGGGCTGGGTCGTGCAACGCCGCGAACGAACGCGCCATCTGATCGAGCTGGGCGGGCTGGTCCAGAAAGCCGGCCTGGTCGAACTGACCGACGACGATCGCGCCACCCTCTACGGCGCGCTGCTCGATCTCGCCGGACGCGCGCGCGGCGATGATGCCGGGGACGTGCTGGCGCTGTGGAAGCGGCGCGGCAAACGGGCATTCGATGCGGAAGGCGAAACGACGGAGGCGAGCTGATGGCGGATTTCGATATCGAGGCGGTGCGGGCGCAAGTCCGGGCAATGGATTTCACGCGCGGCACGTCGGCGGAAATCGCCATGTGGCGCGAGGACATGGCGGAGTCGCGCGCCAACCTCGTCATCGAGGACATGATCCCTACGCCCAACGACGATGCGTTTTTCGACATGCTGCTGGATGAGGGGGTGTCCCCTGCCCTCACGGTGCAAATCCTGCACCGGCTCTACAATCATCCCGACGCCAATCCCGCGCTGGCGGCGATCACGCCCATGACCACGGCGGGCGTGGAAAGCCGGTAGCATGGGCCTCGCGCGCGCCACCCGTAACCTCGCCCGCATCGCCCGCGCCAATCCTATGTGGGCGCTGCTCGGCCTCCTGCTCGCCCCCTTCCGGTTCGCCCGCCACATCATCGGCATGGGCGTGTTCGCGGTCGCGCTGTTCCTCGGGCTGTTCGCCCTGCTGCTGCTGTCGATCTGGGTTTTCGACCTCGACAAGAATGGCGTCGTCGCTCAGCTTGGCGTGTTCGGGATCAGCGGTGCCGTGGTCCTGGTCACGGCCTGGATGTTCGTCCTGCCCCTGCTTCGCCGGTTCGACTATGGTGATAGCGCCGACACGCATGGTTCGGCCCGCTTTGCCACAGCCGGGGAAGCCCAGGCGCTCAACGACGATCACGGCCTGCTGATCGGTCGCGACGTGAAGACCGGCAAGCCGATGCGCTATGCCGGTCCCGCCCATCTGCTGACGATCGCACCCACCCGCACCGGCAAGGGTGTCGGCACGATCATCCCCAACCTGCTGGAATATCCGTTCGCGGTCGTCTGCATCGACCCCAAAGGCGAGAACGCCCGCATCGCCGCGCGCCAGCGCGGCAAGTTCGGCGCGGTCCATGTCCTCGATCCATTCGGCGTCACCGGCCTCGCCTCGGCCGCGTTCAACCCGCTTGATCGGATCGACCCGCACGGCCTCGATCTCGCCGACGACTGCATGACGCTGGCAGATGCACTGGTCCACGATGCGCCCGGCGAAGCGGGCGAGGCGCACTGGAACGAGGAAGCCAAGGCGCTGATCGCCGGCATCCTGCTCCACATCGTCACCACCGAACCGCCCGCGACGCGCACCCTGGATACGCTGCGCGACCGGCTGACCCTTGCCCCGGCCGCATTGGCGGCGCAGCTCGCGGCGATGCAGGCGCAAGGTGGCCTGGTCGCGCGCGCCGCCAATCGTCAGCTCGGCAAGTCCGACCGCGAAGCCGCCGGCGTGCTGTCGGCCGCGCAACGCCACACGCATTTCCTCGACTCCCCGCGCATGGCGGCGGTGCTGGGACGCTCGGACTTCACGTTCGCCGGATTGAAGGACGCGCCGGCGACGGTGTTCCTCGTGCTGCCACCCGATCGGCTCGCCAGCTATGCCCGCTGGCTGCGGCTGATGGTGGCGCAAGCCCTGACCGAGCTGGCGCGCGCGCCCGGTCGTCCGCCTTGGCCGGTACTGTTCCTGCTCGACGAGTTCGCGGCGCTCGGCCGTCTCGAACCGGTTGAACGCGCGATGGGGCTGATGGCGGGTTATGGCGTCCAGCTCTGGCCGATCCTCCAAGACGTCCACCAGCTCCGCGCGCTTTACGGCCAGCGCGCTGGCACCTTTCTGTCGAACGCCGGCGTCCTCCAGGTGTTCGGAGTCAACGATCAGGACAGCGCCAAGCTCGTCTCCGATCTGGCGGGGCAGGAAACCGTCGTGTTCGAGACCATGAGCCGCGCGATCGACGCGGAAGAAACCGGGATCTCCTACGGGCAGCAGAATGTCGGCCGCGCGCTGCTCACCCCCGATGAAGTCCGCACGCTACGCCCCGATCGCCAGCTCCTGTTCCTCGCCGGCCAGCGACCGATCGTCGCCGCCAAGCTGCGCTACTAGGCCCAGTCGGCCCGAAGCTGCGATTTTGGCCAGGTTGAAGAACGAACACTGA
>NZ_LSJY01000037.1 GCF_001556865.1 Sphingobium sp. CCH11-B1
AAAGGGGGTCCCTCTTCGACGCCGATCGGGGGTCCCTTTTGAACGCCGTTTGACAGCTGGAGATGAATTGCTCGCGATTGGCGAACGCCGTCTCCGGTCCCCAGAGCCCGAGCCGCACGGCATAGGCAAGGTTGTTGACCTCGGACGCCCCCGTCGCAGAGGCGTAGAGGATCCGCGCGGCGGGCAGATGGTTCTGGAGCCGAACGCCGCTGATGCCCTGTTGCGATCCCTCCTTGGCTCCGAGTGCGCCCTCGCCTCCTGCGACACCGCCCATCTCGTGCGCTTCGTCGAAGGCGATGACGCCGTCGAAATCGGCGCCGGCCCAGTCGATGATCTGCTTCAGCCGGCTATGTTCCCCGCGCATCGATCGAAGGGTCGGATAGGTGACCAGAAGGACGCCCTGGTCAAGCCTGATGGGTTCGTCGATCTTCCAGTTCGATATGGGCTGAATGTCACCGGCGAGCCCGCCGAGGGCCGTCCAATCACGGCGAGCATCTTCGAGGAGGGGCGCGTTCTTGGTGACCCAGATATTGCGACGCCGCCCCTGAAGCCAGTTGTCAAGAATGGCGGCCGCGATTTGGCGACCCTTGCCTGCCCCGGTTCCGTCCCCGAGGAAGAAACCCTTTCGGTAGCCGCGGCCCTCCTCCGAGATAACGAGGCCGACACCATCCTTGTCCGGTGCGAAGCGCCCAGGGATCGTCTGAGCCCAGGCATGGCCGGCGTAAACGACGGTTTCGAGCTGGGAGGCCGAGAGCAAACGCTCTGTGACAGTCCGCTCCGGCAGCGAAGGGACGTAATCGGGGATCGGCGCTGGGATTGATCCCATGGCAACGGATTCGACGAGCGCAGTCGGGTGTTCGCCGGCTTTGTCGAAAACCAGGCGGCTTGGCCGATAGGGCAGATAGACGCCGGTCTGTTCGAGCAGCGGCGCCGGGGTTTCGAGCCTGGTGTAAGCAACCGGCAAGACATGGTTGCGCACGGCAGCGTGAAAGGCCCGGGGCATGGGCTTGGCGCTTTTGACCGCTCTGAAGAGCGAGATGCCTCCGCCCCGCTTCGGCGCGGGTGCCGGCTGATCTGCGACAAGGGACAGGCGAGGTGTCACGGTGAGAACGTCGAGCAGTTCCGCGATTGATCCACCCTGGATGACTTCTGGTGCGAGCCTGCCGGCGACCTTGTCGATGACGAAGATTCGCACGTCGATAGACGTGCCGTGTTTGAGATAGCAGCCTTCAAGTCGAACAGAGGCTTGCACTGTCGATCCGCGAAGGACGGTCTCGTAGTGGTCGCGCATTCGGGTGGTCGGTCCGAACCAGTCGGGCATGATGGCAACGAGGCGGCCCCCAGTCTGCAATCGGCGAAGTGCAGCCTGAAGATGCCGAACGGCCGCAAGATCATCGACGCCGCGGCCGAGCGACCGCGAAAACGGCGGATTCATGAGGATCAGGGAAGGACGCGGTGCGTCGCCAAGAGCAGCATCAAGAATCGCCCCATCATGGCCGGTGATCGTTGCGCCGGGGAAAACGCCGTGCAGGCGATCGCGGCGGATCGGATCGAGCTCGTTGAGATGCAGCGATCGATGAGCCCCAAGCTGTGCAACGAGCAAACCGTTGCCGGCGCTGGGCTCGAGAATGACATCATCCTGCCGGACATCTGCGAGCAGAATCGCGACGGCCGCAATGTCGACAGGAGTCGAGAATTGCTGCCATTCGATCTGGTCTTCGCTCCGCACGGTCTGAGTGGGGAGGCGCTGCGCGAGGTCAATCCGCGCGGCGACATCGGCGAGGCTGGCCAGAGGCGCCAATGATCCACGGAGATGAAGGGCGAGTGCGTGCTCTAGCACCTCGAAGCTTGAGCGCTGCGTCCAGCGTCCTTCGGCATCGGTTCCGCCGAACGCCTGCACCATCGCCCGATTGAGATGTTGACGGGTGACCGGCTCGCCTGACGCCAGTTGGGATAGAAGGATGTGCGCAGCGGCACGGTCGCCGCGCTCGGCGGTCTGAAAAAGGTCGGTCATTTGGGAATCTCCTGCGCGGCTGCATCTGTCGCAGCGACACACCCTCGATCCCCCTCCCCTCTCTCCGCCCCGGGATCAGGTCCGGCAGTGCGCGTCGAGGAACTTTGCCCAATCCTTGAAAGCCGGCGGCGGCGGGTCGCGGCGGATGATGAGCCCGGGACGGGCATATTTCGCTTCGGCGGACGCCGCGGCGCGACGCCCTTCTGGATCATTGTCCTCTGCGATCAGCAGGGTCGTAATGCCGGGTGGAATGACCAGTTGATCGAGCCGCCTGGCGCCAAGTGAGGCCCAGCAGGGGATGTCCTTGATGCGGGTGTAGGCGCCGGCAGTCTCGAAACCTTCGGCGATCGCCAGCGTCTCGCCCCCTGCCCGGCCCCGCCATGCGCCTGTCCCAGGCACGCCGAGCATGACTTTTCGGAGGCACTTCGCTGTCGCAGGGTCGAGAAAGTTGCGCTGGATCGCGACGAGCTGCCGGATCTCGCGAACAGCAATCAGCAAAGCCGGTCGATAAACGGTTTTCGGCTTCGGGAGGTATGGGCAGCGCGAATGGAAGCGCACGTCGGCAGGCGCTGGCAACAAGTTGCGTCGCTCAAGATAGCGCTCGGCCAGCGTCCCTTTGACGCCAACGGCCTGCTCCCAGATGCGCGAGACATTGGCGCTGCCTTGCGGTCGATCCTGTTCCGGTATTGCATAATGTTGGCCGGTTCGAACCCGACGCAATTCCCGCAGAACATCATCGCGTGCGCAACCCGCGAAGCACGTCACCAGAATGCCGCGGTCACCTTGGCGGATCGAAAGACTTGGATCGTTGTCGCCATGTGCCGGGCAACGGGCCATAGCCCTGTAGCCGGTCCAGGTGCCGCCAAGAGCGCCTACGAGGTCAACAAGTTCCTGGGTCGGTCGTTTGGCCGTGAGTGGCATAGGACTACCTCCTGCTCGGTAGCCACATCCCCCCTTCCCTCTTTCAGCGCATGGCGCTGTGACCCGGACCTATCAACGATGAGGGTCGGCGCGCTCACGTTGATCGCTTCATCGGGCACGACTCGGGCTCGTTCGCAGGCGACGAACGGCTCGGACATCATCGGTCAATCGTCAGGCCGGTTCTTCCGCCGATCCGCATATTTGATCACGAAGGCCTCCCAGAGCCGCATCCATTCGGTGTCGGTCCGGGGCCTCTTGATATCGGCGAATCCCTTGCGGAATGCGTTGGCCATATCGTCGACTGACCAAGGATGGCCCTTAGTGAGACCGACACTCCGAAACGCCTGTTCGCGGTCGCCATAGGAAAGCGTTCCCGGCGGGAATGCGTGAAGCGGTTCGTCTGATTTCGCTGCGGGTTTCGTTGCCTGCGGAACGGTGCGAACCGATGATCTCGGTGCCGTTTCGACGCCTGGCGCCCCAACAAGTCGCAAATGGGGTCCGACCAATTTACGCTCCATCGGCGCTGGAGACGGATGAAGGACCACCTTCCTGCCGGAGAGATCGACGTTCGCGTTGGGATAAACCGCCGAGACGAGCTGCATCGTCTCCCGCACCGTTTGACGAAAGCGCTTGCTGTCAGCCTCGTTGCCGAGGTGCTTTGCCAGTTGATCCCAAGAAATGATCTGCCCCTTGTCGGAGCCGATCCGTGGGAGGCGATAGGCAAGATAGGTATAGAGATCGAGCGCCGTTGGCGTCCCTTTAAGCTCCCGGATCGCTACTTCGTTTAATGGGACAGCGTGCTCGATAAGGTGACTGTAGAAGACCTCCGACATACGGATTTCCCGCGCGAAGGTGCCGTTCTTGTCGAGTGAACCAGCATATTCATTTGAGATCTTCACATCGCGGACCGCAAAGGCGTTGTCGTCCGTTTCGGTGCCATCCCAGCGAATCTGCCACTCGCACGCCAGCAAGCGGTCGACCTGTTCGCGCATCAGATTTGCGGTGCCACGGGGGCCATAGGACACCGTTTGATAGCCAAGCCGCCGCATCCATTCCGTGAAGTTGCGGCCGAGATAGACGTCGCGCGAACGCTTCATTACCGCCTGTGAAAGCAGATAGATGAGCGCAACCCTGGGATAGGCCCCATATGGAACACCCAGGCTTCTCATGACCGACTTGCCATCGATATTTTGAAGAACCGGCCGAGGGTTGATTGCCAGCGCGTACTTGCCGTCTTCCCGGATAATCGGGAGCGTGTCGTCCTTCGGGCGCTTGGTCGGGAGCGACATGGCGCAAAGCGCGGAATGGAGAAATGCCGGGACAGGCTCTTCGTCGTGGACTCGCAGGAAGGCGTCGAGCGTCAATTGGGTTCCGGCAGTGGAGGCAAGCTTCCGGACATTCTCTGCACCGCCATCGATCATGGCGAGTGCATATTGGTGCCCAATCGGCCTATGCTGATCTCCGTTCATTGTTCCGCCCTTCCCCGAATCTCCGGGGTCTGTGATGGCGCTGTCTCAACAGGTTTGGGTTTCGAAATCAACCCTGTTGGCAGTTTTGGCGGGAAATCAGGGGTGAGAGTTGCAATTCGACCGATGATCTCGGTGCCGCTTTTGCCGAATCGCCCCTTCCCACTTTCAAAAATCGAAATTTTGAAGCCGATTCGCGAATCGGATTGATTCAGGGATTCATGTAATAGGTATGCGCTCCGAGATCATCGGTCTGTTGGCACCGAGATCATTGGTAGGACGCACCGAGATCATCGGAAGGTACTGAGATCATCGGTATTTATCCACAGGGCATCGCTCGGTGCAGCCGGACGCAGCAAGTTTTCGAAAAGCTTGCACCGACTCGGAGATCATCGGTGCGCCTCTACCAGGGCGCATTGGCATTACCTTGAAATCCGAAACGGCTCGGAGATCATCGGTAAAGTTGTAAGTTCGATGGCCAAATCGTTGCTCGAAACTGCCAACGTCGCTATTGTGGGCCATCAAACCCACAAAAGCGGAATCTCATGGCCACTGATCCCACAACTGTCCCCGCCGATGACCTTCTGGAAGGTGGCCTGGATGTGCTTCACCGTAAAGCGCTCACGATCCTCAAGCGGATCCGCGACAGCGCGGTCGATCCAGAGACAGGGCAGAAGCGAGCCCCCACCTTCCCTATCTCCAAGGCTGCATCACTTGTCGGACGCACCGCGTCGGCGATCCGAGAAGCTGAACGCGACGGGCGTTTGCCGGAGCGTGGGCGGACGGCTTCCGGTCATCGCGTCCAATATACGCTCGAAGAACTCGATCATATGCGTGAGGTGTTCGGAACGCGTCCGTGGCGCAGCCCGGAAGATCCACCCGCCATTCTCTCGGTCTGCAATTTCAAGGGCGGTGTCGGCAAGTCCACGATCGCGCTGCACCTGGCTCAGCACTTCGCGATCAACGGCTATCGTGTGCTGTTTATCGACTGCGACAGCCAAGCTTCATCGACAATGATGTTCGGCTACCGACCAGACGTCGATCTGGAGGAGGACGACACGCTCTATGGGCATTTCCATAACCCGGAATTGCTGGGTGTGCGAAAGATCATTCGGAAGACCCACTTCCATGGGCTCGATCTGATCCCTGCGAATTTGCGGCTCTACAATCTCGAATACGAGATCGCCGGCTACCTCGCGCGCAATCAGAACCTGAACATCATCGACCTGATCGCCGAGGCCATCGACTCGGTGGTAGAAGATTACGATGTGGTGATCATGGATCCGCCTCCAGCACTCGGCATGGTCTCCATGGCGGTCCTTCAAGCAGCCAATGCGATGGTGATCCCCGTGCCGCCAAGCCTGGTCGACTTCGCATCGACGGTGTCGTTTATCGACATGGCGAAGACCACGATGAAGCAGCTCGAGCAGCTCGCGGGGAGGGGGCGCCCGGCTTACAATTTCATCCGTCTCGTCGGCAGCCGGGTCGACGACAGCAAGTCGATGCATCGTGAGATACTTTCGATGATGCGGAGCGTTTTCGGAGGCTCAATGTCTTCTTCGGTGATGGTCACCAGTGCGGAGATCGACAATGCCAGCTCGCGGATGAAGACGGTCTTTGAACTGGAAAAGCCCGTCACTTCGCACGAGGTTTACAACCGGTGCATGAGGCATCTGAATGAGGTTTGCCGAGACATCGAAGAAGACGTTTTGCGGACCTGGCCGAGCCGGGCAGGGGGGCAGCTTTGAGCAGCAGTTGCCACGTGGCAACTGCGGGCAATTGTTCGCCGTCTATGGGGCTGAAATCTGCTAAGAATGATGCGTTGTTGCCACGTGGCAACCGAGCAAGGAAAGCGTTTATAAACAGTATCATGAGCCAAATTCCAGGATCAGTTTTCCCTCAGAAAAGGGGAGCCGAAGGCGAGGCGAATTTCGGTTTGTTGCCACGTGGCAACAGACCAACAAATCGGGTCTCCAAGATGCCGGAAATTCGAGTAGGAGCGAGCCGATGACAAAAGGAAATAAGGGCTTCGGCTCGATGTTCACCGAAGGCCTGGATAATGAGGCCGAGCTTGACAATGCGAGCCCCTCGGAAGGGATCATCGCGAGCCGAAGCCAGACCCTGGCGCGGATAGCGAGCGGCAAGACGGTTACCGATCGAACGGAGTGGGTGGACCCGGCTCGTTGCCGTCCCTGGCGGATGCACAATCGCGACCTGGACCATTTGTCCGAAGAGAGCTGTCGCGATCTGATCGACTCCTTTCTCGCGGCGAAGCGGCAGCGCATCCCGGCGATCGTGCGTCGTCTGAAGGACGATCCTGACTACGATTATGAGATCATCGCTGGCGTTCGCCGGTGGTGGACCGTCCAGTGGCTCCGCGAACATCATCATCCAGAATTTGATTATCTCGTCACGATCCAGACCGTCACGGATGAAGAGGCATTCCGGGTTTCGGACGTTGAAAATCGGTCGCGAAAGGACATTTCAGACTGGGAGCGTGCAAAGGAATATGCGCGAGCGCTGTCGGAGTTTTACGAGAACTCCCAGTCCCAGATGGCGGAGCATCTCAACCTCTCGCGGTCATGGCTGAGC
The DNA here is from genome assembly GCF_001556865.1 of Sphingobium sp. CCH11-B1. Taxonomy (GTDB): domain Bacteria; phylum Pseudomonadota; class Alphaproteobacteria; order Sphingomonadales; family Sphingomonadaceae; genus Sphingobium. The sequence continues at coordinate 6,994 of NZ_LSJY01000037.1, forward strand.
CGCCTGCTGGATGTTGCGAGGCTTCCTGAGGAGATCGTGGCGGCATTTTCGGACACCCACGACATTACCGTTCGAGTGGCGCGCGATATCAAACCGCTGACCAGCGAACCGAAAACTCTGAAGCGAATGCGAGACGAGGCCGAGCGCATCGAGGCCGAGCGTAGGAATGGTGGTTCCAGTCTGACCGGACCCGAGGTGGCGAAGCGACTTGTTCGTGCGACCGTTGAGGCAAAGAAGAAGGAGACTGGCGAGCGAGAGATCACGGGCAAAGGCGGAAAGACGATTCTGCGCTATGCCAGTGCCAGAGGTGGGGGGATCACGATCAAGATCGTGCCCCGGACCGGCGCCACGAAGGCCGAGCTCATGAAAGCGATCGAAGAACTGTTGCCGGCGAGCTGAGCAAAACAAGCGAGACGGCGTTTCAGTACGGAGGGCGTCCCGGTCGCTATTCGGCCCGCAGCCGGCGCTGCGCGGCAGGCGTGGTGGGCAGCGCCGCGAGGAGCTTTCGGGCACCCTGAGGTGTCACAGACAGCAGCTTCGAAACGGAGGATGCCTGGAGCCCTGGATAGGCGATCAATAGGCGCCCGAGAAGCGGCAGGCGACTTCGCTGAGTTGCACCCAAATTGGTGAGCTTGGCGACGTCATGCTCAATTGCGGAAAGCTCGCGGAGCCCCGCCGCGCTGATCTGCCCGATCTCCTTAGCGAGGAACCCGGTCAGCGCGGCAGGGGAAGGGGGCATGAACTTGGGGAGCGGCACCAGTGAGGGGATGATGCGGCTCGTGAAGCCAGCGCGGTAGAGCATGCGAGGAAGAGCGGTCGCGACGAGCCAGTTGCGATCGCGGCAGCGGGGAGGAAGCTCCAACGAGCGTCCGTCGATCGCAACAACCTCCGAGGCGCCGACCGGAAGACGCTCGGTCATTTCGGCAAGAGCGAACACGCGCTCGGCGATGGACCGGAGATCGGCGACGGGGAAGGGTGCATCCGCCGCAGACTTCACCTGACGCCAGAGCGGGCCGAAGTGTGCGAGATCGTCTCCACCATAGCGCTCAGCCTCTGCACGGTCGTCGAGGATGGTTCGGAGAGCATTGAGGGATGCGCGGCCAACCGGGTCTCTGACATCCTCGTCCCGACTTAGTGCGAGGTGGAAAATGGACGCCACCGATATCGGATCGTTGAGACCTTCGGAGGCGCGGGGAGGGGCGCTTCGCCCCGCGATCCAATCCTGCAGGTCGCCGACAGCGATCGGCACGCCGGCGAGACCTGCTAACGCCGCGGCGCCGTGAAGGCGCGATCGCGCAAGGAAAATGTCGGCGCTTGTACTATGATGAAGCCGGCCGTCGAGCCGGCCGAGCAGCAACATTGGGTCATTTGCGCGGCGGTCGACGATCTCCTGCATCGCTCTTACGCTTAGCGCGTGAGGAAACCAAAGTCAGCAGTTGGTTTCGCCTCATGCTATCGTCGAAAAGTTCATATGCGATAATTGCACTTATCACATAAGCAGATTTGACCGTTCTTTATAAGGTGGGCTAC
>NZ_LSJY01000038.1 GCF_001556865.1 Sphingobium sp. CCH11-B1
CACAACCTTCAGCCGCAGTGAACCATCACTTGCTGCTGGACAATCATCATAGGAGTGTTCGAATGAACTGAGCTTATTGGCATAGCTCATGCCTGACCGACTTACCGGTGCCGGTGATGAACCGGCTGAGATTCCGAAAGGGAAACGGGACCATAGCATGTCGGGGTATGGATCGAAGCCGGGCGCCGCAGCCCGGCGGTTGACCAGCAGGCAAGGTGCGCATGGTGAAGACTGGATTGTCTGAATCCCAGTTTCCAACGACCATCAGGTGGGTGACGGTGAACGCGGCTGACACACCGTCCCGAGCGGAGCGAGGAGCACGGCCCTGCGAATCGCTGCCAGTCCGCACGGCGTGGCCCCGGTAAGGGGATCAAGGAAACGAACGGGGCACCTAAACGCGCCGCGACTCCTCGCCCGCGCAACTGCGGGATCGCCTAAACAGGACGGCTTGTCCGGACCTGCATGGCGACGGAGCCGTCATAGTAGTCGAACGCCCGGCGTAATGGCCGGGACAGCCGCCGAGAGGCGGACGGAACAGTGGTATAAGCGGGAGCGATCCTCGTCGAAATCCGCTGCTTCCGGGTGAAGGACGGCAGTTCTGTGTAACTTGATGGATCAACGGAAAGGGACTGCTGATGCAGACCGCTACTATCCTGAGACGGATCGAGAAGCTTCCGGCCCTGTCGCGGGCGGGCAAGCGGATCAATGGTCTCCACCGCCTCATGCGGTCCCGCTGCTTGTATGAGCGGGCTTATGACAGGGTGTCCCGGAATCGGGGTGCCATGACGCCGGGAGTAGACGGCCAGACCTTCGACGGCATGACGCTGGCGAGGCTGGATCGTCTGGTCCAAAGCGTGACGGAAAGCCGTTACCGCCCTCGTCCGGTGCGGCGGGTCTATATCCCCAAGGGCAATGGTAAAATGCGCCCATTGGGCATCCCAACGGCGGATGATCGCATCGTTCAGGAGGCGGCGAGAATGATCCTCGCGGCAATCTATGAGCCTGTGTTCTCGCAACACAGTCATGGGTTCCGCGCGGGTCGCTCCTGCCACACGGCTCTCGAAGAGATCCGCAACACCTGGACGGGCGTGAAATGGCTGATCGAAGTGGATGTTCGCGGGTTCTTCGACAACATCGACCATGACATCCTGCTCGGCCTCTTGGCTCGCAGGATCGATGATCCTCTGTTCATCGATCTGATCGGGACAATGCTCAAGGCAGGGTGCGTGGACGACTGGAAGTTCGAGCGGACCTACAGCGGCACGCCACAGGGCGGGGTCATCTCGCCCCTGCTCGCCAACATCTATCTTCATGAACTCGATCTGTTCATGGAGGAGATGCGGGCGGGCTTCGACAAGGGCGTCAAACGGCGGGCCAACCCCGCTTATGTTGCTCACTCCCGCCAGATCGCCGTACTCCGCAAGGAGATCGATGCAATCCGCGCCGATGGTGCGGACAGGTCTGAGGTGCGCGTCCGGTTGGCGCGGATCGAAGCCGTCAAGCAGGATCGACATAAATTATCGTCCGTCGATCCTATGGACCCTGACTTCCGCCGCCTGCGCTATTGCCGCTACGCCGACGACTTCCTTGTCGGTGTGATCGGCAGCAAGGCGGATGCCGTCCGGATCATGGCCGATATACAGCGCTTCCTTGCTGATCGGCTTAATCTGGCGGTGTCACCGGAAAAGACCGGGGTTCGCGATGCGTCGAAGGGATCGCCGTTCCTCGGCTTCCATGTATGCGCCTTCACGTTGCGCTCTGCCGGAACAATGGCGGGGCGTCCGAAGGTCGGCGGTGGGACGCGACGCGTCCTTCGTCGGCCAACGCGGGGGAATATCAAGCTGTGGGTGCCACGGGAGCGGGTCTATGCGTTCTGCAGGCGCAAGAAGCTTGGCAACCTCGACATGAGGAACGGCCGGGTGCGTCCGCAACTCATGGAATCCAGTGTGGCGGAGATCATCGTCGCCTATAACTCGGAGTTCCGCGGCTTCGCGAGTTACTATGCGATCGCCGATGGCGTGAAAGCGTCGCTCGACAAGCTCGAACTGGTGGTTCTCAGGAGCCTCTTGGCGACTGTGGCCTGCCGGCGAGGCTCGACGAGACGGCAGGCCGAGGATTATCTGAAAATGGGGACGGATCATGGCGTGACAACCGTGGTCCGTGGCGCGTCGCGCGTCCATAAGGTATGGAAACTGAAGCATCTGGTCGTGAAGGCGTGGGACAATCCCATCGTCGATACCATCACGGTCGGCTCGCGCATCGCGCAGAGTCCGAACGATCTGGTCACCCGCCTCAATGCCGAGGAATGCGAAGCATGTGGCGGGACCGCTGGTCCGTTCGAGATGCATCATCCCCATCGCCTCAAAGACAAACGGCGTGACCAACTAACGCCGTGGGTGCGATCGGCGCGACGGCGCAGGACCATCGTCCTGTGTCGGAAATGCCATGTCGCTCATCATGGCGGCCGGATGCCGAGCGGAATGGAGAGCCGTGTGCATTGAAAGGTGCAAGCACGGTTCGGGGGGAGGCGCTGGGGCGTCCTCGAAAGAGGCGTCTCGCGTCTACCCTACGGAGACGAGGCGACAGCCTTGGGTCCGTGAGCTTAGGTTGCCGGCGTCCCATAGGGGCGTCGGGAGCCTTAGCGAATAGAGCCGTCATCGGGCGTCAGCTCGATGCGCCCAACCCCGATTCTTCTTCTTCCGACGTGAGGAGGCTGGCGTTATAGTCGGCATGTTCATGGCCCGATCAGCTTTGAACAGAGGCACTTATGGCAAAGACATTGGAACAGGAGCGCGCGGCATTCGAAGAAGATGCACGGCGATTGGAGGACCGGCGCAAAAGGCTTGAAGAGCGCGAGCGCGAGCAGGCCATATCGGCAGTCGAAAAGGCGGGCCTGCTGAAGCTAGATATCAAGCGCCTCGCAACGCTGGCCGAGCGGATCAAATCGCTCGGGATCGACGAAGTCGAGAAGCGGCTGCGGGTCTGAACCCGGCCTGCCGCGGCAACGCCGCGGCACGGGCATAGGGGGTTCGATGCCCCCTATGCCCGTATTCCCCAGAAGCAAAAAAAGGGAGAGGCGTCACGCGCCCCTCCCCTGTCGGCGGTCTCAGAATTCGTCGAGGATCCCGCCCGGCGCGGTGTAGACGATCCGGTCGATCAACGTCTGAGTGAGGTTATCATAATCGCCCTCGTCGATGGCGAGGTATCCCAGCTCGGCGTCCTCGATGACGTGCTGATCGAAGTAGCTGTGTAGTGCCCGGCGTTCGGCGCTGGCGACCGCTGCGAAGTAGGCGGCGTTGTCGGCGGCGGCGGTGTTCGTGATCGTCTGCATGGTCGTCTCCTGTCTGTCTTGAATGACAGGGGAAGGCGCGTCGGGCGGGCGAGGTCGGGTCAGGGATCGCCGGCTCGCCGGCGACCGCGAAGCGGCGGTGGGGGTCACGATTTTCTTCGGCGGCCACCAGACGCCGAATGCTGTGCGCGGCGCTAGATCCGCCGAAGAAAATGGTGGGGCCCCGCCGTCCTTGAGGCGGCCTCGCCCGCCCGACAGAATGGGAAGACTGTGAGAGATTTCCCCTCTGGTTCGGGAGACGCGGGCAATGCGTAGCGGCGTGCGGACCGAAGGTCCGCGCGGCACGCGAGCGAGCCCGTGGATCGGTGCCGGAAGAGGAATGGGACCGGCGTGTCGCCGGCCCCTAGCGGTTCGCTCAGGGATGCCGTCCGCAGTGGCAATAGGCCTCGTCGATGCCGCTGACGGAACAGAGGCCGGGTCCGAACCCCGCATGCCGTTCGTCTTCGTCCTCGACATAGCCGTGGTGCAGCGCGATCGCGATGGCGGCGGGTCGGAGGTCCGGGTCAAGGTCCTCGATGTAGGACTGGCAGGCGTCGGAGAAGCGGATCGCGTAGAGTTCGTAACTGGCGCCCGCCGTCTCACGGATGGCTGCGCCGGCAAGCCGCTTGGCATCGAGACGGAACTGCGTCAGCGCCACGGAATCCGGGGTGTCGAAGAAGTGATATTCCTGCGCGTCCTCCGGGTGCGGCTGATAGCCCTCATCGTCGAGTGTGTCTTCGGGGGCGCGGGGCACGTGCGGCTTGCCAACCTTGTACAGCGTATTGCAATTCGGGCAGCAAGCGGCCCCCTCGCAGAAGTCGTAATCTTCGGCCGTAAAGGGGGTGGCGCAGGACGGGCAGATGGGTCCGCTGAAGAGGGCCGAGAGGGATTGGTCGAGATTGTCCATAGAAGCCTCCATCGAATGATGCGCTCCTCACCTCGATCAGATGAGGATGGGATCATCGCGACGCGGTGTTGAGGTAGTCAGGGACGGCGAAGCCGCCGCGTCAGCGGGCAGTGGGGGAGCCGATTTTGGTGTCGCGCAGCAGCGCGGAGCGGCGGCAAAATTGGGGGCACCGCTGATCCTTGACGGCCGATGGACACCCAGCGTCATACTTTGGCGATGAAGCCTCTGTCTGATGCCGAGATGTAAGAGCGCATTGCTTTGCCCCTGACCGCGGGAACGGTGGGCAGGGTTAACAGCAAAGCGCTCTAGTGTCGTCCGATCGAGCGATCTCGCGGCGCGGCTCCACATGGATTTCCGGAAGCGGTTTGGAAGCTGAGGGTGGTCGGTCGGGACGGCGATCGGCTGCTTCGCCTTGGTCTCTTGATACGTCTGTGTTAGGCGCATGACCGCGCCGCAATGGCCGTGGCGCCGGGACTGGTAATCCCGTCGAGAAGGCAACTCGGTGTGATCTCACGCCGGGGTGCCTGCGCATATGTCCAGGTGCCCCGGCACTAAAAGCGTAGGCGCATGTCTCGACGTGTTACCAGCCCCGGCTCCCGCGCCCTGGCGCGGGAGCTGATTGGCGAAGAGCGCTCCGAATTGCTCCCTGAACAATGTCGCGCTCAGGATGGGCGATATGGAGCTTTACGAGAAGGAGCCGACGGTCACGCGGGCGATGGCATTGGCGCTTATGCGGCAGGCACAGGAATATCTCTTGGCGATCAAGGAAGAGGAAGCGTCGAGCCATCTGCAGCGCGCGGTCGACACGCTCTTGAAGACGAAGACCGCCGGATCGGCATAGGCCAAGGCAGCGATTAGAGATGCGCCGCCGCGCGGTGCGACATGCCGTTTCCCGGTGGACGGCAAGGGCGGGGATTAGGCCCATTCCAGTCGGGAGCTGTCGTCGGCGTGGGCCGTCGCGAGGAGCCGATCGAGGCCTGCGAGATAATGCGACACGCCGTGCTCGGCGGCGTTTTGCCGAACCGCTGGATTGGCAAGTCGCTCGCGCACGGCATCGATGGGGAGTTCGCCGACGCTGTCGGGGCGCAGGCCGAGGCCTTCGAGCAATGCATAGGCATTGCCGTTGGCAAGGTTGAGTTCGACACCTGGATCCGAGGTGAGTGCAACCGCCATGACGATCGTGCCGGAGTCACCGCGATAGATGCTCACCCGCCGGGACCGGAACTGTGCCTCTTCGATGACGGTGATTGCATCAGGGTCGAAATTGAAGACACGCGCAACGGTAGCGAGCGCCAGCGGGCAGACGCGGGCTTCGAAGCTATAGGAGAGGAAGTCGTCCGGCTCGAGCAGGACGATGCCGAGGCGTTCGCCCTGCTGGCGCAGAAGCGTCCGGAGGGCGGCGAGCTGGCGTGCGTTGATGGTGGCGCTCGGACGCGGTTGATCGTCAGCGGCCGTGGCGATGCGGAACGTGATGGACATCTCGTCCTCCCTTGTTGAACCACAGCTCTTGCCCCCCTTTTCTTTGGTCACGATGAGAGGGGAGACACCCCTTGCTGCTCGCCTTCGAGCGTGATGACGCTCAGACCCCGCGGCGCGACGGGGCTCGATGCCCCCGAGCGCCGCATCGCCCGCAAAAAAGGGGAAGAGAGGCTCCGGCGGTCGCCGGAGCCTCTCGAGGGTGCGTCAGCGACGACGCTGGCGACCGCCGTTCACCATGTCGCGGTAGTAGTCGTCCTGCGTCCAGGGATCGAACTCGTCGCGGGACTTCGGGAGGTCGGTCTTCGGCTGGGCGAGCCGCGCCTTCACGGTCTCATCGAGCTTGACGACATGGAGCGGCACGCCTGCCTGCCGCAGCTTCTGGGCGAGGTTCATCTGGATGCCCGAGCCTTCGCAGACGACGGCTTCCACCGGCTTCAGGGCCAGCAGCCGGTCGTTGCGCACGAAGGCGGCCTTGGCGCCCAACCGGCGGTCGAGCTTGAACAGGATGACCTTCACGCCGCGCGCTGCGGCCCATGCCTGCGCAATCGCATCGCAGCCCTTGGTCTGGGCGGTCGTTGCGAGGATCATTTCCGGAATGCGCGCCTTGATCGAGTCGAGCCCGCGCCAGAGAACCTCATGGTCTTCCCAGACCTGCCCGCCGGAGAATGTGACGACGGGGCCTTCGGGCGCGAACTGCTCGCGGCGCTCCCGGATGCGGGAAGCGAGATAGTCGCGGGCATCGATCATCGATGCGGTGACACCTCGGGACACCCGGCTGCCGCGGGTCGGCGAATAGGGTCGTCCGGTCTCGACGCGATAGACTTCGGAGGCGTGGTCGCGCATGCACTCCATCGCATCGCGGCACCCTTGCAGCGTTTGGCAGAGAAGCTGGGCGTCTTCGAGCTGCGCGGCGTAGATCTCGCTCGGGTCGAAGCTGCGGGCGAGTTCGCCAAGCTCCTTCGCGGCATCGTCTTCGCGGTCGTTGATGCGCTTCGCGACGACGTGGAAGCTGTTCACGAAGCCCCAGGCGAGATCGGCTGCATAGGGTTCGAGGCGCGTGTCGCGGAACACATCGAACAGCGTCGACATCACCATCTCGACTGCCACACGGGCCTGCTCCGGATCGGGCATGTCGAGCTGCTCGGCCTCGTCGACCGGCGAGAGCTTTGCGCGTTCGTCATGTTCGATGAAAGCGTGTTCGTAGGTGGTGGCGCGGCCGTGGCTGTCGGTCTCGCTGGCGATAAAGCTGGCGAGATCTGCGAAGTTCGAAAAAGACTTGGTCATGTGAGCCTCCATGGGTTCTGGATGTCTCATCCTCGGGATGAGGCCTGGCTCAGGGCATGCGGTGGTCAGGGAGGTCGGGCACGTTAACCGGGAAGCCGGCCGCTCGCGGCCGGACCCGGGTTAACGCCGCCGCGCGGGGAGCGGGGGAACCGATTTTTTCGGGGGGCCGCGCCAGCGGGCGCACGCAAAAATTGGGGGGACCGCTCATGCTCGACGGACCGCCAACCCCGCATGCCACACTAGGCAGACACAAGAGAGGAATAGGAATGGAAACCCTGCCCCGCTCGCCAACCGCAAGTGGGATCGTGACCCGGCAGGGCGGAGACTAAGCCCGCTTCGGCTCCGTGAGCTTAGGCGGGGCTCGCGCGGCACGCGCGGGCGGCGGCTTAGCGAATAGAGCCCCGGTCCCGTCCTTCGCCCGAGCGAAGGGCGGGATGCGCCAACCCTTCTTGGACAGCCCTATCGCAGGACCGATGACCTGGACCTCGCCGGCCCCCCACACCCCGGTTTTCAGACGAAGTCTGATCGATCGGTGAGATGCCGCAGCACAAGCAACTTACGCCGCAGCCAGCACGCAGATGTGACGCGACGCGACATTCGCCTTGAACCCAATCCGATCAGAGGCGGGTGAGCACGGCAAATGCCCGCGCCGCCGTCGAGGGCGCCGCGCCGCGGGTTTCAGGAGATGCTGGGCGGGCGGCAAGCTCGCCCTCGGCACGGGGCGAGGCCGGCGTATGCCGACGTCGCCGCCGACTTCAGGTTGGCCTGATCCACTCGGCGGCGAGCTGCCATCCAAGGATGTCGCTGCCGCTGTCGCCGATGGCATCGCCGGAGATGTCCCGCCAGGGCGAACGCGGCCGGTAGGTCGGCATATAGCATGCGGTCATCAGCTCGAACGTCGCGGAGATATAGCCGCTCAGCCGGATCGCGAGCACCGGCTGGTTCTCGGGCGGCAAGGCACCGAAGACCGAGACGAAGCCCGAGGGGATCGGGTGCAGTGTCGCATCGATCATCGCGCGCGCGAGCCGGGTCTCCAGTTCGCTGGCCTCGCTGCCCCAGGGATGGGCATCGATGTCGAACAGATCGGCGGCGCCGGCCGCGGGCACATAGGAGAATTCGCCGGACCAGCAGCGGCTGTCCGGATTGAGCGCGGCGACATCGTCGCCGAGGCGCGCATCGCCGGTCTCGCGGCGCAGCCAGTCGGCAAGGGCCGGCGTGAGCCGGCCCGAGAGCTTGCGGGCGCGCAGCGGGGTCGCATCCAGGTCGGGAAATTCGACCAGCCACCAGGCGAGGCGGTGGTGCATGATGATGCCGAAGCAGTGGTTGGTGATCCGGGCGGGGGTGGATTGTGCGTGCATGTGTGTTGTCCTGTTGGAAAGCGGACGGGTCAGTGGACCGACCCGTCGTGCGCGAAGATGGAATGGGGGACGATCAGCTGATGCTCGCTGGCGACCAGTGACCAGGCCGCGGCGAGATCGTCATAATATTCGCAATCGACGATCGCGTCGGCGCTGGCTTCGCCGAACTGAGCCTGCTCGAAGTCGCGGGCGTGGGCGGCATCGGTCGCCTCGGTGATCGCCTGGCCAAGGCGGGCGGCGATCTCGTGGCGGTTGAGGCTGTCGGCCGCGCGGCGGATGCGCTCGACCATGCAGGGGTTGGTGGTCTCGATGCCGTGGGCGATGCCGGCGATGTCGTCGAAGCTGGTGAGGTTGAACATCTGTGCTCTCCATCGAAAGGTGGAGGGCGGCCGCGCGCGACCGCCCGGAAGGACGGTCAGAGGAATTCGATTTCCTCGGCGACGATGTCGGTGTTGTAGTAGGTGCGCCCGTCGCGCTCGTTGCGGCTGTAGCGGATCTCGCCGACCACCAGGAGTTTGTCGCCCTTCTTCTTGTGGTTGGCGACCGACTTGCCGAGGCCGTTGAAGGCCTTGACCGTGTGGAACTCGTCGTAGGTCTCGGTGTAGCCGTTGCCGTCCTTCTGGACCTGGCCGTCCTTGATGACCGGCTTGGAGGTGACGAGGCTGAAGCTGACGCCGCCCTTGCTGTCCGTGCCGAAGCGGGTGATGTCCGAGGTGATGCGGCCCGAGAGAAAAACCTTGTTCATGGCCTGATGCCTTTCGCGTCTCACGCCAGCGGGCCGATCCCGCTGGGATGAACAATTGCGAAGGCCCGTGATCGAGGGGACGCCGCACCCGAGCGCCAGTGAGGGGAAACCCCCATTTTTCGAGTGGTGCGGGCAGAGGCCGCCAGGCCTCAACACGGTCGGAAAATGGCGGGTTGCGGGGGCCCCGCACGGGCGTAGCGTTCATCCACTCAAGCGGGTGGCCCACCGGCGATATCGCAAAGGCCCGCGCCATGGACGGTTTCACTCGGAGTCAGCCGAAGCGAGACACCTGCCCTGCACGGCTGCGGCGCGTCTGACTTTCGACCGCGCCCAAGGGGTCTGGGGACGGCCTCGCGTGCGGGACCGACTTGGCTCGGCGTCCGGGACGGCGAGATGCCATCAGGTCATACCCGGCAGCGGTCGGCGAGTGCCAGGCACGAGGAAGGGCACGGCGCTGGATCGTCCGGCAAGAGGACAGCGCGCCGCGGAACGGCGACAGGTGCGCCGGCTCGAGCGATATCAGCGGTTGGCGGGCAGAGACCTCGGCGACGCTTCCTGCGGTCGGGCCGGCCTGCTCGCCGCCAAGATGGCGGCTCGATGTGGCCTATCAGCGCGAGGAAAGTCCGGCAGAAACGGTGAGCGCTATCTACCTCAGACGGGCGAGCGCGCCGGGCGGTGTCCCGCGGAACAGGGAGATCGAGCCAGCGCCGGTCGCGGCGACCAGGAAGAAGCCGCCCGCCATGGTCGCGTTCTTCAGGATTTCGATCACATTGCCATGTGCGCTTGCTTCGCCGTTGCGAGACACCGAGCCCGAGCAGGATGCCAACCGTGTGGACGGGATAGCCGCGGACGATCGCGAGGGCGCCGATGAGCTCGGAAAGGCCGACCAGATAGGCGAAGAACAGGGGGTCGGGCGCAAGTTCGGGAACGAGCGCGGCCGCGCCGCCCATGAGCTTCATTGTGCCCGAGACGATGAAGGGGTTGCCGAGGAACAGGGGAAGAGGCTTGCCCACAGAACAAAAACAGGGCCTGCCTCGCGGGGAATGTGCGAGGCAGGCCCTCAAGGGTCGTGCCCGGCCGGGAGGGGACCGGGCACGTCGGGGACCATGTTGGAGGGGAAAAGAGGCGGCGAGACCAGGTTTGGGCCGTGATCGCATTGAGCGACCGCGCCGCGGTCAAAGGGTTCAATCGGTCAATGCGGAAAGCATGCGCGGCGCCGAGGCCGATCCGATCGCGCTTGTGAGACGCGTCGCATGGGAAATAGAGGCCGCCGTTCCGAGCCATTCCAGAGAGCCATCGTGGCGTTCGGCATAAATGGCGTAAGAGGCGGGGACTTCGTCAGCGTCCTGCACGAGGGCATGTTCGCCGGGCGCGTCACGCAGCCCCGCGATTGCGATCTGGCGGCTCCATGCGAGAGGAACGGGACGAAGCTCGCCGCCAGAGGGCGACGTGGGAAAGCCCTCGGACCATCCTGGACAGCGCTGCTCCACGAAGTCGATTGCGGCGGCGATCCGGTCGTTGCTATCGCCAGGGGCAAGGGCGAGACAGGCGGGCGCGGTCGCGATCATATCCGCCAGCTTCGCCGTATAGGTCTCGAACATCGCATCGCTCTGGAAGCCGCCCTCTTCGGGAGGCACTGGCCTTTCCTCCGTCAACACGATTTGCAGTTCGTGAAGCGCCGCGAATGCGAGGCCGGACGCGTGTGCGGTGGTGAGGTCAGGCCGGTCGAAGATGAGGTCGTAGGGCTGGCCTTCCGGATCGGCATAGGCCTGGTCGAAGGTCAGGGGCGAGATCGATTCCCAGGTCTCTCGGGAGATCCCGCGCGCATCGACATAATAATCGGGCGCGGGAAGGCCCAGACCCGCATCGAGACCATCGAGGCGCAGACGGGAAAGCTGGGCCCGTTCGCTATCCGGATGCTCTTGGCGTTCCAGCAAGGTCGCGAGATCGGTCTGGTCGAGCGCGATCCAGTGCGGGGCCGACGCGCCGTCGCGCGGGAACAGGCCACGGAGCTGGATCAGTCGCTCGATCTGCGAGGCGTCCTGCAGGTCATAGGCCTCGCCGAGGATTTCTGCGGCGATGTGGTGCCAGAGGTGCCAGGGATAGCTGCCGAATGGCACGACATGGCGAGCGACCAGACAATCGTCATCCAGCATGCATTCGCGGCTGCCGTCACCGGCCCAGAACTTGCCCACGCGGTCCTCGGCGGAAACGATTTCAGCGCTGGTGAGTGCGACGTAGTCGGCAGTGAGACCGCACAGATCGTGGGGCGATCGGGTCGGGACGCTGTCTTGCGCAAGTGAAGGCATGTGGGAATCCTCGCTGATGGTCGACGCGCGGGCGTGTTGTCAAAAGAAACAGGGCCCGCCTCGCGGCGTGCGAAGCGGACCCTTCAAGGGGCCGCGCCCGGAGGCTGGGCGCGGCGTGGGGGAGATGGATCGCGTCAGGCGGTCGCGTCGGCGGTTTCGGCCGGATCGGCGGCCTCGGAACCGCGCTGCTTGCGCTGGCGGCGACCGCCTTCCTGGGGCTCACCACCGAAGGCATGTTCGGCGGAGGACTGACCGAGGCCGGCCTCGGTGCCCTGGGTGGCGGGGCCGGCGGTCTCGTCGGCGCCGGGCAGCGGCGGCAGGCCCTCGTCGGCCTTGGGCGTCATCTCCGCGGCGAGATCGCGGCGACGCGTCGGGCGCGACCAGACGACGTTGTAGCTGCCGTCCTCCTGGCGGAACGCCGAGATGTAGAGCGGCGCGGCCAGGCTCGGATCCTCGATCTTGCCGTTGAGGAACGCCTCGCCGGTGCCGTTCGAGAAGAGTTCGAAGAGCGCGCCAACCTGCACCCACGCGCGTGCCGCCGACAGCGCCAGCACCTCGTATTTCGGCGCCTTCGGATTGGCCGAGTGCACCTCGCGCAGCGCAACCGTCATGGCGATCGTCAGCGTCGCGATCTTGCCGACGAAAATGCCGGCGTCATTCTGCTTGATCGAACCGATGTTCATGGGAAAGTCTCCTGGAAGCTGGTCTCGAACACCGTGTCCGAGCCAACTTCCCCTTCCCCACTCCCCTCCTCGGCCGTTCGGCCGAGCAGGCGCGCAAGCGCCCATCCGAGCGCCGCCAAAGCGGCCTCGGGACGAAACTCGTTGGGCGCTTGTGTTAGTGGATCGAGCCGAAGAGACGCCTCTTGGCCTCTGCCTGATGCAGGCCGTCCTTGACGCCGACCGTGGCGTTCATGTCCGCCGCGAGATCGGCAGCCAGCGTCTCGGGAATGTCGGCATAAGCTTCGACCACCCTGATGGCGACCTCTGGGCTCGGCAGCTCGCCCGGCTCGGTGCCAAGCCAGATCGTCGCCTCGCCCTCTTCGGGTTCCTCGTCGGTCGGCGTGAATATCTGGGCGAAGAAGCTCTGGAGAGGTCTGTCCCAGCCAATCACCGCCTTGATGACCCCGTTCCCCGGTCTCGGTTTCAGTTCGTAGCGGCTCATGTCTGGCTCCGACGAATGCGATGATCGACGTGGCGGGCCGCACCCTCGGCGCTGCGCAGCGCCTTGCGGACCGCGGCGGCGGCGCGCGGGGCACCGCTCTGGGCCAGAAGGTGCCGCGCGCTGCGAAGCTGGTCAATCGCCTCCCGCACGGCGTCGCGGTCGGCAAGCCTCGCGGCTCTGATGGGTCGCATGGGATTGGTCCCTTCGAGATTGATCAGGATGCCGGCGACGCCGGGACGGGCTCGATGCGGACATCGATGGCGTTCCGGCCGATGATGGCCGAGAACTGGCGCCCTTCGGGAACGAACCATTGGGCGCGGTAGGCGATGATCGCCCGGAGCCGCTCGACCAGCGCCGCGTCGTCTCCGAGCAACAGGCGGGTGGCCATTTCTCTGGCATCGAGCAGGAAGCGATCGTTCTGCGTCTCCCAGCTATCGGCCTCGCGATCATCGCTTGCGCAGAAGCATGAAGCCTCGAGCAGGTCGACCAGCTCGTCCGGGGAAACCGCGTCGCGCGCGGTGAGAAGGACGTTCGCTTCCTCGAAGCCCCAATGATGCGCCTCGTCATACTCGATGACGACGGGAGCCGCGACGGTCAGCGTCTCGCTTCTGGCGCCCCCGATCTCGACCACGAGATCGAGGCGGTCGACCGTCCCGCTTTCGAGCCCGGGCAGGGTCTCGCTGTCGAACAGATGAGTGGCACCGTCGCGTTGGATCTCGAATTTGAGCGCCGTGATGCGGGGAAGAGCATCGTACCAGCCATATCCCGCCATCGCGTCGTCTGGATCGGCGAGGGAGCCTTCGAGGCGGCCGTCGCGGACGAGCGCGAATGCTGCACATTGTTCGAGCGGCGCGCCGAAATGCTCCATCAGGACGAGATTGTCCGCCGGGATCAGGCCAGATCCCTCGCGTCCGCTGTTGAGATCGGCCGTCGCCGGGGTCCAGCCTCGCAGGAGCGCCGTCGCCTCAGGGAGATCGATGCCGAGATTCCGGGCCTCGGTCCATTGGGCGAAGGACAGGCGGTGGCTGCCGAGAGACGCGATGTGGCGGAAGATGGTCCTGCGAACCAAGTCGCGGAGCGCTTCGAGCGCCGCGCTTTCGACCATTTCGGTCCGGGCTGGGAGCACAAGCTGCAGCGCCGGAGAATCGATGATGTCGACGCGTGCCCACCAGCAGCGATCCTTCTCGTTGATCGAGGGCAAGATGCAGGGAACGGTGAGGCCGTGGAAGTTGATGCGTGGCTGACAGTGGGCGCCGCGCGTCCCGTTATAGACGCCGATGCGCACGCCGTCGGTCTCAACCGTGACCAGGGCGTCGGCGAGCCAGTCCGATTGGGCAAGCGGCGCGCCCTTGAAGCGGATCGGCGTCGGACAATAGCGCGCGGCTGCGTTCGCGCTGGCCTCCAGGGATTTCGCCCAGTCATCCTGGAGTGGGAGACGGATCTCGGTGCCGAAGCGATGATCGCAGCGATAAACCGGGATAGGACCGCCCGTTTCCCAGTCGCCGGGCGCGATCGAGATCCGCCAGGCGTCTCCGCCGGCGCGCGGACGCGAACGAATTTCGACATGGCGCCCGGCAAGGCTGAACACGCCCATGCCGGCAGGGTCTTCGCGGGCCGCGATGTCGTCGTCCCATCCCGAGCGCCCGAGCGCGAGAATGACCGCGGGATCGGCGATCCCCGCGCCGTCGTCGGCGATGACGAGCCACTGCCGATCGTCGGCTTCAGCGACATCGAGGTCGACGGTCGTCGCGCCGGCCCGGCGTGCATTCTGGATGAGCTCGGTCAGTATGGAACCGAGCGTATTATTGAACAGGCGCGTCACCTTGGTGATCGCTGCAGGATCGACCTGGCTGTGGACGACGGTGGGAAGGGGCATCGGGGTCTCCTCGGCAAGAGCGAATGGCCCCCTCCCCGCCCTTCTCTCCTTTCGCTCGGGGCTGCGCGTCCATGGGCGGCGGTGGCGTGGCTGTCAGGCGCAGCGGCGCTCCTTCTCGGCCGGCGTCTCGATGTGGACATAGCGCTTGCCGGCCCGGCGGCGCTTGCGGATGCGACCATCGACGAAGGCCTCGGCCCAGCGGCCGGCTTCGTCCACGCGGGCGGCGATGGCGCATTCGTCGGCCTGTTTGAACATCGTGTAGGCCAGCGCGTATTGTGCGCGCTCCGGCAGGCCGAGCAGTGTCGCGGTGATCGGCAGGGCGCTCTCGTAGAATTCGAGGATATGGCGGCCCCCGCCGTGGTGCATCAGGATGGCAAGGAGGCCCTTGTTTCCGGGACCGGTCGGCCGCGCGATCTGGATGTCATGCGACCCGTAGGTTACCCCGACCTGGGACGCCCCGCCCTCGCCGCGATGGAAGACGCGGTCCTCGCGGTTCGCCAGGGGATGGGCGAGAACCTCATAGCCGTCGAAGCTGTCGACGCGGCGGATGCGGTTATGTCCGATGACGGTCATGACAAAATCTCCTCGTGCCCCGGGCGCAGGCCACCGGGGTTGGATGGGCACGGAAAGTGGTGGAGTGGCCGGCGGGGTTTCAGTCGCCGCGCGGCAAAGGGATCGGGACGGCCTGGCCACTGGCGAGGTTGATGAAGGCGCCGGCGTGCCCGATCGAACCGCGGCCGAGAAGGTCGAACAACAGTGCAAGCGCGTGGCTCGCCAGCACCCGATTGACGAACAGGGACTGACGTTCAAGCGCCTCGGCGACCGAGCAGGACGGAGCATCGTCCTCGGCCAGGGTTTCGTCGGCCAGCTCCGGAAATGCCTCGAGGACGGTTGGCAGGCGCGCCTTGACGTTGCCCTTCGGACGGCATGGGCAACCGATCAGATATTGTCCGTCGCTGGCGCGATTGCCGAGGTCCATCCAATAGGTCGGCACGACCCTGCCGTCGCTAAGCGCCGCGCCGAGTGCCCGGCGCGCCGAAGCCGTGTCGACGCACGTGATGAGGATGTCGGTCCCTTCCGTATCGACGGCATCGGGCGCTCGGCCATGAACGGCTTTCCAGCCCAGGCCGTGGGCAAGGTTGATCCGCTCGGTGAGCGTGCGCGCCTTGGAGTTGCCGAGATCGCAGCGATAGAAGGGCTGGCGACCGAGATTGGCCTCGGTCACGATGTCGTCGTCGACCGCGGTGACCGCGAGCGAGCGCGAGGAGATCGCGCGGAGAGCCGTGTCGAGCGAGGCAAGGCCCATCAGCATCTGAGCGCCATTTCCACCGCATCCCACGAGGAGGATCCGGATCCCGCGATTGTCGAAGGCGGCGGGAAGGAAGTGGCGCTGGGGCTTGTCAGGCTGCATGGGGAATCTCCCGAAAATGGGCTGCGCGGCACGGCCAGGAACATGCCTCCGGCGCAGAGCCGGGCGGCCATGACCGGACCCGCCGGATGGTCGAGCCGGCCGACGACGAGTGAAATCTTGGTGGCATGGGCATCGTCGGCATCGTCGGTCGCGCTGAAATAGGCCGGACCGCGCCCGTGACTGTGCATGTCGCAGACAACATGCCAGCCAGGCTCGCAGGCCGGGGAACGGTAAACGAGGCGCGTCGGCGTCGCTTCATCGATCTGCGGAAAATGCACGGTGAATTCGGCCGTCGCCTCGTTCCACAGGATGAAGGCCGCTGCCTCGTTGGGCAGGGCCGCGCGGAAATGGTCCAGGACGGCGGCGAGATGCTCGCCTGGGACCCGGCCGCAGCGCAATTCGGCCTTGGGGTCGCCTATGCTGCCATAAGGGAGATGGGCGGCGAAAGGTGGCGCCAGAGGCGCATCAAGAGCCAGCCAGGGACGACGCAATATGAGCATCACACCATCGGCCCCCACGGCCACCCCGTGTCCGGCCCGACTGCTGCGAAGCGCATCGAGCCCAGGCGATCGGCCCATAGACGGAACAGGATAGCAGGGGACGGCCTCAAGCAGCGCGGCCGCGGTCGGATCATTGGCGAGCATGGTCATCTCCCTGCAGCCGCTGCAACCAGTCGGCCGACGGTGATCGCCTCGGCCGTTGGACGCGCCTGTCGCTGACGGGCGGCGGGATGGAAGGGCCTGAGGCGGCGGACCGGGAAACGGCTTGCCGCGCGCGCGGCGAGATCGTCCCAGAGTCTGACGAGGCCGCCTTTGCCGGTGACGGTCCACTCCTGCCCGGGATTAGGGTGCGTCGACCAGGAATCGAACACGGCCCGTTCGAACTCCGGGATTGCGGCAACGCCGAGGGTCTTCGGCCTCGGGATATTGCCCCAGCAGAGCCGACCCTCGATGAAGACATTGAGAATCGGCGAGTGCAGCACCGGCGTGTCAGCCACAGGTCGCTCGCTCGCCGGCAGCGCGTAGACCCCAAGGCCCGTGCGCGTGGCAATGAACAGATGCGCGGGATAGGGCACGGCAACCGTCGTGCGCCGCGCCAGCGCTCGAAGACCGTCGGGCGGCGATGAGAGCGCGAAATAGGCGGGGCGAACCTGTGCCGGCGACCACCAGGCGAGAACATCGGGATGGGAGACCAGGACGGTGTCGGGCAATATCTCGGGGATCGCCGTGCGGCCCAGCGCCTCGGTCCACTGGCGCAGCTGCGCGCGCGACAGGGGAACGCCCGCGGCGATCGTGGGGCGGCCGTCTCCATCGTGCTCGACGGCGTGCATGCTGGCGAACGCCGCCATATCGTTCCTGGGCGCGCCATAGGCGGTCGGTGTCCGGGACGTTCCGACCTGATAGAGGAGGATGGCGTTGGTCAGGACGAGACCGCCGCCGGTGGATTCGAAGTGGCTGCTGTGATCGGACATGAGGGCCTCACGGATTGGGTGGGTCGAGACGGACGAGATCCTGAGCCGCGAGCAGAAACTGCACGCCGAGTCTGAGGCTCGCGAACCAGTCGTCGATCCGGCTGATCTCGGGCAGCGGGCAGAGGCCGCAGAAATCCATGAAGCCCATTTCCATGCCGTGGCGCGCGACGTCGTCGAGTTCGCGGGCGAATTCCTCGAAGGGAACGAGCGTCAGCGGCGGCAGGGACGAGCATTCCTCGATGCCCGGCACATATTCGTAGAGGGCGTCGCTATCGAAGTGCCAGGCGTTGCGGTCCGGAGCGAGGTGCTCGAGCGCCTTGTGCGCGTCGCGAAGCCGATGCAGCGCCTGCGCCAGCGTTTTCGGGAGGCATGCGGGCTTCGCTGCGTTCGTGCCGATCATCCAGTCGGGACGGCGCGCGTTCATTTCAGAGGGGAGCGTCTGCTCTTCGATCTCTTCGGCGCTGAGACCCTGATAGGCGGCCAAGCTCCGGCGCGCGCCCTCGTCGTCGATCTCGCCGTCCCAATAATACATCGAGATTTCCTCGAAGAGGTCCTGGTAGCCGAAGACCGGAAGGGCGGTGCCGAGCGTCTCACCAAGGGCCGCGTAGGCGGCGGCGCGCCAGGGGATGGGAGCGTCGCCGGTTTCGATCCAGCCAAGATCCAGTTGGCCGAGGGTCTCGCAGACGAGGGCGATTGCGGGCGGATTGTCGTCTTCGCCGACGAGGACGGCGGCGCGCAGATCGACAAGCTCGATCGGCGCCAAGATTTCGAGAACCGCGGCATTGAAGACCTGCTCGATGCGCTTGCGGGCGCCGACGCGCGTGTACCGCGGGGGCGTCCCTTCCCGTGCGGCCACCCAGCGGCCGATCAGCTTGTGGTGATTGCTGAGCGGCTGATCGAAAGTGGCGGGGATATCGACGGAAAGCGAGACCGACCGCCCCGCGAGATCAGCCGAGTGGGGCGAGCCTGAGGCCGGCGGGAGGTTGAAGCGGCTCCGGCGCTTCGGCTTTGTGGTTGGCGGGGTCGAAGAGGATCCGCGCGTGGAGGGCCTGGGCCTGGGCGCTGCAGGGAGGCTGGGGAAAGCCGGTCGTGTTGCCATCGTCGTGCTCGATCCATTCGAGGAGCGTCTTGCGCGGTGCGGCCGGAATGGCCGCGCTCTGGGAGCGCGGCACGGTCAGCCCTTGGTGCCGACGGCGCGCCGATATTCCATGACGTGGGCGGCGCCTGACACGCCGGCGTCGACGATCTCGGCGTTGAGGATCGCGGGATAGAGCGTCGCATGGTAGGCGCGCAGCGCCCCCGGTTCGTCAGCGAGATGCGGCGGAACCGGAAGATCGAAGCCGTCATATCGATACGTGCGGGTGAGATGATTGATCTGCATGATGGACCTCTCGAATTGAGATGTTGGGCAAATTGATGATGGTCAGTCCCAGAGGCTGGCCGGTTCGTCCGCCTTGGCATCGGCTGGCGGAGCGGCGGGGTTCGGAGCTTTTGTGGGACTGGCGGGCGCGGGCGTCTTCGGCGTCGCCGCCTTGGCCTTCGCTGCTTCTGCCGCGGCGGTACGTGCGGCTTCGGCAGCCTGGCGCTGCTCGGCGAGCTGGTCGGCGAGCGTCTTGCGGGCGGCGATGAGCTGGCCGAGCGCACCGTCTTCGCCCTTGGCGAGTTCGGCATCGATTTCCGCGGCGCTGGCGGTGAGCGAGATCGGGCGGGTCTCGCCGGCCTCGAGCTTGTGCGCGGCGCCTTCCTGCCTGCGGGGGATCACGGTCAGGGTGACGGTATGGTCCGGGCCGGCGACGAGATCGAAGCCGAGCGAGTAGCGCGCGAGCAGCGGGAGCAGGTTGGTAATCAGCATGGGGGCGCTTCCTTGTCTGTGTGAGCGTTCGGGGGTCAGGCGGCGAGTTCCGTGATCGCGGCTTCGGGCGGCGGTGCGACGTTCACCGGCGGCGGTCCGTATTGGCCGTCGAGCGTCATCGAACTGGGCAGGCGTCCAGCCCAGTCAAAGCCGGGCCGGTTGAGCATGCCGGCGATGAGGTCGGCTTTCTTGGCGGTGAGGAGCTTGGCGAAGCCCTTTTCGCCCATGTGCGCGACGAGGCCGCATTCCTGGGCGATGAACTTGAGTTCGTCCTTGGTGTATCGCTCCAGGAAGGCCTTATCGACCTGCCAGACGTCGCGCAGGTCAACCGCGAAGGCCCTGGCGAGGTCTGCGACATGCGCGAAGGTGAGCACGTCCTTGGCATAGGCGGCGCCGACGGCGGAGAGCACATTGGCCGCTTGCGGCTCTGAGAGAGCGCGGATTTCCGCGATCTTGTCGCCATAGGGCAAGTCCGGGAAGGTGGCGCCGACCAAGATGCCGGCACGCGCCTTCAGCGTCTCGGCCTTGATCTGGGGAAGCGTGCCCGACATGGCGGCGACGAGAATGGTGGTATGGGCATGGACGGCATCGGCCGCGAGGGCCCGGGCGACGGCGGTGCGCCACTTCGCCTCGCGCAGGTCGCTGGTACGGCCGGCGATCGATTTGACCGTGACGGTCGGCTTGTGCGCGGCGGAGCCGCCGCTCGCCGAAGGGAGCGGGGCCGGCGCGCGCGGTTCGGTGCGGTCAACCGGCGAGGCATCGGTTTCGGTCTCGGTGTCGTCGAGACCGCCATCATCATCGTCATCGCGCTCACCACCCTGCGGATCGTCGGTGGAAGGCAAAGCTGCAGCCCGTGCCGCTTTTTCGGCGCGCTCCTGCTCCTCGAAGCGGATCGCCTCGGCGGTCTGGGTCTTCAGTTCGAAGCATCCGGGATTGGTGCAGTGCCCGTCGTCGACATGCGTCTCGAACAGGGTTCGCTGGGAGGCCGAATTGAACGGGCAGGTGGTGCACTCGGTCTTGTCGAAGCAGGCGGCGGCGAGGTTCTGCGTCACCCGCATAAGCAATTCGCGCGTCTTGCCGACATCCAGCTCGGCGGCGAGGATGGTCTCGAGGGCCTTGTCCTGCTTGTCGCCGGGGACCGCCGCGAGCAGTTCGGCATGGCCGACCTTGATCCGGCGTTCGTCGAGCGCGAGCTTCACCGCGTCGGAGAGTTCGGCAAGCGCCAGACGCCGGTCGAGCTTGCTCCGCGACCAGCCGAGCCGGCGCGCGGCCTCGGTGCGGTCGTTCTGGCATGCCGCGAGATAGCGGACGGCGGCGTCCGCCTGTTCGGTTTCCGACGGATCGTCGCGGTCGTCATTCTCGGCGATCGCGGCGTCCAGCGCCTCCTGGTCCGTCATCTCGCGGATGATGACAGGCACTTCGCCATCGGGGCCGTAGGCTTCCAGACCGGCGCGGTAGCGGCGCTCGCCGGCGACGATCGCATAGACCTCGCCCTTCGGACGCAGGAGGATCGGCTGCAGGATTCCGCGCAGGCGGATCGAGGCCACAAGCTCGTCATGCTTCTTGCGGTCGAAATAGCGGCGCGGATTGTCGCCCTTGGTGATGAGGGAGAGCGGCAGCGTGGCGCGGATCGGTTCGGCAGGGGTCAAGGCTGGTCTCCTCGGGGATTGGGGAAGGCAGGGTCCATCGAGCCCGCGCGCTCTCGGTCGGCGAGCCTGAAGCTCGCCCTCCCCCTCCCCTCTCGCTGCCCGAAGGGCCGGCGAGCCGGTGCGCTGATTTTTCATAGGGAATGGGGCTTGAGGGTTCGCCGACGCTCAGTAGTCTTCGGCGAGCATGACGGTGAGGACGCGCCGCGTGATCGATGCGTCCGCCGGGTCGTCGGAGCCGAACTCAAGCGTCATGTCATAATAGATCCTATGCAGGCCGGATCGGCTATGCCGTTGTTCCGTCAAACCCCA
>NZ_LSJY01000039.1 GCF_001556865.1 Sphingobium sp. CCH11-B1
GAAAGACGGTAGCGTTGCACTGATGGGATCGCGTGCAACAAAGCTGGACGGCAAACACCCTGCACGACCAGGAACCGAATATAGCTCCTCATTATCGTGACGAGCAGTGATGCCGAACCTGGCGTCTCCTTGCTTCGTTGTTGAAACGCCCGTCTGAGGACGGCTGCATCCCATTGTGAAGGCTCGCCGAGGATAGGCATGAGTCGCCTGATATCGGTCCGGTAGCGCCGGATCGTCTCGTCGGTCGCGCCGCGGTGTTGCTTGAGCCATGCCAGATATGCCGCCATGTGCGGGTCGTCATCCGACACCGGTTCGACTGAAGGGATGACACCCCGGCCGCGCAAGAACTCGACGAAGTGCCGAGCACCACGCCGCCGCCGCTTCGCGCCCGAGGCGACGAGTTTGCCCCGCTTGCGCCAGACCGGACATCGACAATCATGCGCGCCGTACTGGTCGATGATCGTGTCGTCGATATCGGCCCACGACTGCCGCTTGATGCGAAGCCAAGCCACAATATGCTCGGCTTCCGACCGGTAGCCCTGTGCCACTCCAGGGGCGAGTTGCAGGCTGTCGATTGCATCGGAGTAGTCGGTGAGGTGACGGGGGAGATCGTCGATCCCATCGTCGACTTCGATGTACCCTTGATCTTCGAGGAACCGGACAAAGCGCCGGACCCGCGCAGCCTGATCAGTCTTATAGGCGGCTTGCTGAGCCGAGTATCCGTGGCACCGACAACGGTGCTTCTCGAACCGTCGGACGACTTGATCGTCGAGCGTACTGACCGGGATGGCATGCATATCCAGCCAATGCAGGAAATGACGGATCGCTGCACTGTACAGGATCGAACAGGCCGCTTCCTCCTTGACCCACAGAGAGGAGAGGAAGGCGTTGAATAGGGCATCCGAGCTGGGCGGATCTTCGATCCGGAGCTGTGCCGGACAAAACAGCTCTGATGATCTTGTTCTCATGGTGGTTCCTTCGACTTGTTCAGGTCGAGGGAACCGTAATTATCTGGAGTGAAATCATGGAAAACCGAAGGAAACCTGCGCCTCCTGCTGCCACGCTCGACATAAACTGCGACTGCAAAGAACGGTTGTAATGTTGAGCTCAACATTAGATGTACTCACGGGGGCTGAGATCAATTTCCAGGTTCGCCCGCTCGTCGGGCGAGAGGTCGCCAAGCCGCCGATCCAGGATCGATTCCGCGGTCGTGACCAGCTGAAGGACCACCGATTGGCCCGCTGAGAGATGCGCCTTCGCCGCCGCGATCACGGTCGGGAGTTTCATGCTGAGGAGGAGCTGGCCGAAGAAGCGCTGCTTGGTCGACTCGAACCGCGAGCGCGCCGACGCCTTGGCGCCGCTGTTGAGCGTCGCATTTTCGAGCCCGTCGACCACAGCCGTCAATTCGAGGGCATGCTCCATGTTGCGGTGGATGATTCCTTATCGCGAGGAAGCGGTAATGCGGAGGAACGCGGCGTAGTCCTGCAAAGCTGC
>NZ_LSJY01000004.1 GCF_001556865.1 Sphingobium sp. CCH11-B1
TTTTTGCACGCCGATCACCCCACGAAGGGGGTGCCTATTGCACGCTGATCCTCAGACATTTTGCCTGGGATCGCAGTTGTGACGCCATATTCGAGCCGAACAGTCACTATCTCGACTATTCGCTTGGCCCACGCGCGCGCGGCTCACGCCTGTTCCCCGACGGCCGTCGTCATGCGCCGCCCTTTGGCGAGGTGTCCTATCTGCCCAAGGGGAGCCAATTTGCGGCGCGCTGCGAACCCAGCGAATATCGCATTTTCTGTTTGACGTTTGAAAGCCACGCAGCAGATCAACTCTTCGAGAATGACACGCTACCTTCCTCATTGCCCCCCTGTTTCGATGTGAAGGCACCGTGGATACTGAACGGTATGTCCCGGCTTGCACACGAGGTGCGCCATCCCGGCTTCGCTCCCGCCATCATGGTCGAGACCATTGCGTTGTCACTGGTCATCGACCTCTGTCAACACCTTCAAATTCCACACAAATCCGATGTTGAAACCGATCAACGCATGGCGGACTGGCGCCTGCGCCGTCTTCAGGAACGGATCGAGGCGGAACTGGCGGGACCATTGTCGGTCGTCGACCTTGCGATAGAATGCGGTGTCAGCTCACGGCATCTGGCGCGGATCTTCAAGAACACGGTCGGAAAGACGCTCGGCAGCTACATTGCCGATGCGCGGATTGCGCGGGCCAAACGGGAATTGATGCAGGATGGCGCTCTCATCAAGGTCATCGCGGGCAATTGCGGCTTCCAAAGCGCTGCAGCCTTCAGTGCCGCCTTACGGAAGGCGACAGGCCTCAGCCCAGGGGCATTCCGGAAGGATATACTATACAGCTAGACCGCACCAGAGCAGGGGCCGACGCCATCGACCCCGCTCCAGATTCCCGTTTCAGGCGCTCACTCCCCATATCGGTGGGCGTGAGAGCCTTGGGAATATTCAGCCCCATTGCAGGTGGAGGTCCGGCACATGCAGGATATTGCCCACATAATATGGCACCCGGAAACCGTCTTTGATCCGGAATTCCGGTATGGCCTTGACGAATTCCTCGACCGCGATCTGCAGTTCCAGCCGTGCCAGGTGCATCCCCAGGCATTTGTGGATGCCACTGCCCAGCGACATGTGCGGCGCCTTGCGATCGAAGCGGATCGCTTGGGGATCTTCATAGAAAGCCGGGTCGCGTCCCACCACGGGGGAACTAAACGCCACATAATCGCCGGGCATTATTTTCTGCCCATGAATCTCGATGACCTTGGTTGCGATACGGAAGGCCGTAACCGGCGCGAAGGCGCGCAGGAATTCTTCGACTGCCAGGACGATCAGCGATGGATCAGCGCGCAGCTCGTTCTGTTTGTCCGGATGCGACGCCAGATAGTTGAAGATGTTGCCGAGCAGGGACGTAACCGTGTCGAGGCCACCAATGTACAGATTGAAGCAATGGCCGAACACCTCGTCATCATTCCACAAACGGCCATCGACCTCGAAGGTCAGCACCTTGCTGATATAGTCGTCGCGCGGCTGCTGGCGACGTGCCTCAATCTCTTCCAGCAGATAATCCTTCACGCAGCGTACGGCGTTACCGCGCACTTGCCAGTCGTTGGAATGGAGCATTTCCTTTTCCCATTTAAGGAATTGCGTCATTCTTTCCTGCGGAAGGCCCAGCAGATCGAGGACGATGAAGATCGGGAATTTTTCCGAAAACTCATCGATGAAATCGCATTGTCCGCGATCCTTGAAGGCATCGATCAAGGCCTGCGCTCGCTCGCGCACCTGTTCCTTCATCGCGAACATCTTCTGGGGTGCGAAATGACTGTTCAGCGCCTTGCGATAGCCGGTGTGGATTGGCGGGTCGGCCTCGGTCGGAATGACCAGCCAGTTCTCGCCGATATTCTGCGCCCATTTGCCCATGCCATTCTTGGTGAAATTGTCGGCATCGCGCAGCATCGCCTGTACATCCTCGGCATTTTTGAGCAGCCAGCCAGGTTGATCGCCCGGGAAGATGTTGGTGACATAGGTGATCGGCGGCAGCTCCGCATGCATCGCGGGGATCAGCACTTCCTGTGGGTTGTCATAGATCACCGTCCGCGAAAAGAGCGGCAGCGCCATCGCCAGTTCGGGCGGCACGTGATCCGGCAGGGGCTGTTGTGCGACTTGGGTCATCATAGTCTCCGAAGCAAAAAGAGATAAATTCCACCCCTGCCAAAGACAGGTGCGATCGTGGGCGTCCGTCTGAGACTGGTGAGCATGCGGACGATCCGCAATGACAGGAGGCGATGCACATGAGTGAGGCAGACGTGCTGGATCTGGAACAGGCGATCCGGGACAATTACCGGCTGTGGAACGAAGGGAAGCGCGACGAACTCGATCGCCTTTTCCGGGCGTTGGGGCCAGAGGGGTTTACGATCGAATATGTCGGATCGCCCGCCGTGGACGGCGACGCCGCGATGGCCGACATGTGGGCGGAATATGGCGGAAAATGCACGACGGAACCGCTCGAAGTGATCGTCAACGGCGCCGAGGGCGCCGCCTATGTTGCCAACCGCCTGCAAACCAAAGATGGCATTGTCACTCTGCCCAGCCTCGAAACCTACAAGGTCGCCGATGGCCGGCTGACGATCCGCTATTTTCATCGAACCGGTCATTAACCTTGCATGTTCCGACGTGCAGGCGCTGGACACGGCTCAGTCCTTCGCCTGCATGAAGGCCAGCAGGTCGGCATAATGGGGTTGGTGGACGAGGCCGCCGCCCGAAATCGAGATATTCTCGCCCGTGATGTAGCGCGCTTCGTCCGAAGCCAGGAACGCGACCAGCGCCGCGATATCATCCGGCGTTCCGAATTCCGGCGTCAATATGTGCCGATGGATGATTTCCTTCAGCCCCGGCACGGTCTTTTCGAGGGCTTCGGTCAGCACGACACCCGGCGCGATACTATTGCAGCGGATATTCTCCCGCCCATGCTGGGTCGCCACATATTTGGTGAGCCCGATGATCGCCGCCTTGGACGAACCATAGGCGATGCGCGCCAGATCCCCTGCACTGCCCGAATTGGATGCGGTGTTGATGATCGAACCGCCGCCGCCCGCGACCATATGCGGGATGGCATATTTGCATCCGAGCAGATAGCCGGTGAGATTGACGTCGAGAATTTCGCGCCAGATGCCGATCGGGATATCGACGGCTGTGGTATCCTGCGGGCTTTTGTCCGGATCGGTCATTGCCGCGTTGTTGTGCAATATGTCCAGCCTGCCGAAATGGTCTACGGTGCGATCGACCATCGCCTTTACCGATTGCGGATCGGCAGCATCGAACTGTACCGGCAGTGCGTTGTCGCCCAGCGGTTCCGCCGCGCGAACGGCGGCAGCCTCGAACAGGTCGGCGATCACGACGCGCGCGCCCTCCGCGACCAGACGTCGGGCGACCGCGGTACCGATACCGCCGCCGCCGCCCGTGACGATCCCTACCCTGTCTACCAACCTCGTCATCATGCGCCCGTCCCCGGTGATGGCTGGCGAGAGAAAGCTGCATCGATTGCAGATTGTCCCGCCAGCCGCTTATCCGATCAGAATTTAAACGTTGTTTCAACGCCATAGGTAGCCGGCTGGCCAACATAGGCGGCTGCAATTCCCAATGTCCGATAGAGATCGGGGAAGCGGCGCAGCAGATATTTCTTGTTCGTGATGTTGCGGCCATAGACCGCCACTTCGACATTGGGATTTTCAAGCTGGAACGCGATACGCCCGTTGAAAATGCCATAGCCAGGTACGAAGCCGAGGCGGTTTTCCGTCTCGTAGGCCGCCTTTGTCGCCGCCGACGCCTGATCCGCCGCCCGGACCGCATCGAAATGCTGACCCCCGACATAGGAATAGGCGCCAGTGACGGCGAGCGTGCCGCCGCCGACAGGAATCTTCTGCGTGGCGCTGACGTTAAGCTGCTTCTTGGGCAATTGCAGCAGCGGCAAGCCGCTCAGATCGACGACGCAGCCGTTGGCGACCCCGGCGCTATTGGTGCAGCCGCTGCCGGCCACCACCTGGATTTCGCTGAAGCTGCCCTTCGCATATTTGCCATCCTGCAGCGAGCCGTTGACGCTGAGCGTCATGCCTTCCCAGGGCACGGCGGTGATTTCATTTTCTATGCCCCAGATGCGGACCTTGCCGTTGTTCTGGATATATTGGGTAACACCGATACCGGTCACGAAGCTGTTGACGATCGCCTGATTGTCATCCTTCCAGGTATGGAAGACCGCCGAGTTGAAGCGCAGGCGTCGGTCGAAGAGATCGACCTTCAGACCGGCCTCCACATCCTTCACCTTTTCAGGAGAGAAGGCAGGCAGGCCGCCTGCACGCAGGTTCCAGCCGCCGGCCTTCGCCGCGCCGCGGGTCGCAGCATAGAGGAAGATATTGTCGCTAGCCTGCCAGTCGATGCCCAGGTTCCAGGCCGGATAGTTGAATTTGGCATTCTGCTCCTGATTGCAGGTGGTCGCCGTCACGGGGCTGGTTGGCGTCACGGTGCAGTTGATGCCAGTCGGCGTACCCGCCACGGCGACGTTATAGGGCAAACCATATACCTGCGCATTATGCAGCACGCTGTCGCGGGTGTCCCATGTATAACGGAAGCCGCCGACCGCACGCAGCTTCGGGGTCAGTTCATAATAGGCCTGCGCGAACAAACCGAAGGTCTTGTTGGTGACGTCGGCGTTGGAATCGCGGATGAGTCCGCCAAAAATCTGCGAGCGACTGAATTCATAGCCGCTTTCCTTGCCGGCATAAGCGCCCGTGATGAAGCTGAGGCTGTCGGTAATATTGCCGGAAAGCTGGAATTCCTGAGAAATATAATAGGATCCAGACCCTGCAAAAGTCGCCAGCAACGGGACGGCCGTACCGTCCGTATCATTCTGGCCATAGTTCATCGAATGGCGATAGCCCGTGATCGACTTGAAGTTCAGGCCACCCAGTTCGACGTTGAGCGTACCGGAAAACCCATATACTTCGAGCGTATTGAATGGCTTCACACCGTAGAGAGCCTGCGCTTCCGGGGTCAGCGCACCGATCGTGGCCGGGGTCGATGTCCCGGTCGCGGTGTTGCCCCACCAATGATCCTTGGTCAGCAGACCGGCCGTGAGGCCCGGCTGGAAGGCGGCGGGGACGATCGCCGGATTGAAGGCCCAGAGCGCGATCTGCTGACCATGGTTGGACTGGCGGTTCCAGTCGGCCGAAAGCGTCAGGTCCCAGCCATTGCCTTCATATTTGAGCTTGCCGCGTAAGAATTTGCTGTTGTTATCGGAAAAGTCGCGATTGGTGGCGAGATTGTCGCCATAGCCGTCCCGCTCGTTGATCGCGCCGCTCAGGCGGATCGCGAGCCCCTCTGCGAGCGGTACATTGATATTGGCCTGCGCACCCAACGTGCTGTAATTGCCAAACTCCGCCTTGAAGGTGCCGCTGAGCTCGTCGTTCGGATCGTTGGTGACGATGTTGATCGCGCCGCCGGTCGTGTTGCGACCAAAGAGCGTACCCTGCGGCCCGCGCAGAACCTCCAGCCGCTGAACGTCCTGAATATCGGTCATGCCCGTTGAGGGACGAGGGATATATATCCCGTCAATATAGGTGGCCACGGCCGGATCGTTGGCAAGGATCGGCTGGAGATTGCCCTGGCCACGAATGGCCACGAAGACGATGCCGTCGCCCCCCGCCGAACCGCGGCCGATGACCAGGCCCGGCGCGGTGCGCTGAAGATCGACGACATTTTCCACCTTGGCCGTCGCCAATGCTTCGGGCGTGAGCGCCGTGACAGCGATCGGGGTCGTCTGAAGACTTTCTTCAGTGCGGCGCGCAGTGACGACAATATCCTGAATGCCTTCGCTTGCACCCGATTGCGCCTGCTGCGCAAAAGCGGGCTGCGCCAGAGCGACGACGAGCGCGCCCATGCCGATCGCGCCCATGGTGACGGCCTTATCCATGTCTTCCTCCCCTAGATTTAATCATATGTCGATTTGACGTATGAAATATGTTTAGCTTGGAGCCGATTTGCGCCATAGTGGCCGAGCCCGGATTGACTGCGCGGCGATAGAATTTGGCCGCTCACCGACAGTTTCCTGCTGCCGCGGTCAGTGGACCTGCGTCGGATGGCAACGGAAATCCTTCGGCGTCTGGCCGGTCGCTGATCGGAAGGCGGCGGAGAAGGCGGACGTGCTGTTGAAGCCACATCGCCAGCTGATTTCCTTTATGCGGGAGTTGTCGCTGCGTAGCAATTCCTTTGCCAGGGCGATCCGGCTGCGCGCGACGAATTCACCCAGGCTGCAGCCCGTTCCCTCCTTGAAGACGCGTGCGACATGCCGCACGCTCATGTTGCAGTCGCGTGCGATATCGGCGACGCCGAGCGGCGCGGAGAGATTCTCCATCACATAATCAATGATGTTCTGGACCTGTCGCGTGCTGCGCGAGTGCAGGCCGCGCCGTTCGCAAGGGCCCATGTGCCGGGTGAGTTCGACCGCAAGACCCATCAGCATCGATTCGACGAGCGTCTGGCTGGCAAATCCGGGCGTCCGCAGTTCCGCAGCCAGTCCCGCAAAGAGCCGGCGCATGGAAATATTCTGGACGTCGGCGCAAGGCTCCACCTTGTTCAGCGGCTGCTCTCCGTCGAACAACTCCTCCAAAAATTCGTCTCCGAGCGCCACGCAGACGAGATGGCGCTCCTGGAGCGCAGGCTCGCCGAAATATTGGCGATGCGGCGGCATGTAGAGGATGTCCCCCGACGCGGCGCGCCGGTCCGGGCGGCCCATGCTGACCATGCTGCGCCGCGGCTGACCATCGAGCGAATAGTCGAGATAGTGTTTCTCGGGACTGAAAACGCCGCTGCTGGGCTGGACCCAGTCGAAATGCCGCACGTCCACATGTGCGTCGCGAACGGTGGCCGCCGCTTCGATGTAGAAATTCTGGACGCCAAGCCTTCCTTGGCCGGTCCAATCGCTCTCCGGACGAAACATCTCTACCTCTGCCATTTTATATTTGTCTGCGAGCCAGATAGGCGCGCCACCCGCTTTTTACCTCTATCTTCGGATAGGTGGTCAAGACCCCGCCTACAGGCACATCCATGGCGCGTGTCCGATCGAGGCGCGGCATGGGAGCATGGGCGATATATTTGTCGTGCCCCCGTTTCTATGTTCAAACAGGAGGCGCTCAATGTCCATCGCACCGCTCTTGCAGCAGCGGACGCCATGAGAGCGCCATCGGACAAACCTGCCGCCGCCAGCCATTATCCCTGGTATGTACTGGGCATATTGACGCTGGCACAGACCTGCCATGGCATAGACCGCGCCATCATCGGGCTGGTGTTGGCGCCGGTCGGACATGAATTTGCGCTCTCCGACGGACAGTTGGGGATATTGGCGGGTTTCGCCTATGGCATATTCTTCGCGCTCGCCGCCCTGCCCTTCGGCGTGGCCGTGGATAGCTGGAACCGGCGCAACCTGATGACCGCGGCGCTGACATTGTGGAGCGGCGCGACCGCCTTGTGCAGCCTCGCGACAGGATTCTGGACGTTGCTCATCGGCCGGGCCGCGGTAGGGACCGCCGAAGCGGGGGGATCGCCGACCGGCATGTCGCTGCTGAGCGATTATTTCGGCGAAGACCGGCGCGCAACCGCCATCGGCATCTGGTATCTGAGTTCGGGAATCGGGCTCGCCATCGCCTTCATCGTGGGCGGCGCAATCGTCCAGAGCGCCGGATGGCGCTGGGCGTTTGTGGCCGCCGGCGTGCCGGGACTGGTGCTGGCGCCGCTGCTGCTGCTCACGGTCAGGGAACCCGTGCGCGGGGCACATGACGGGCCGGCCCCGCAGCAGGAGGAAACGCTGAGGCTGGTGCAACGCATCCGCCTGCTCGCGGCGCGGCCGGGACTGCTGTACTGCATCTTTGCCATCGTCCTGATCGCGGCGGGCATCTACGGCATGAGCACATGGCTCACCACTTTCCTGATCCGGGTCCATGGCATGCCCATTGCGAAGGCGGGCATCCTCATCGCCATTGCCTATGGCGGTCTCGGTTCGCTGGGCGGATTCCTCGCGGGCTGGGTGATCGACCGCGTCAATCGGCGGCGGGGTGGCTTCGATCCGGCAAGGACATCCCTGTTCGGCGCGGTGATACCCTTGCTGACGGCCGTGACCGGGGTCGGTACGGTCCTGTTCCACGACGTCGATCTAATGCTGGCGCTGCTGATGGCCTGCGGCTTCCTCAGCGCGTCCTATAATGGTCCGATCTACGCCGTCATCGTGACAATCGCCGGACCGCGCCTGCGGGGCCTTGCGGTATCGCTGGTGCAGTTGGGCGCGAACCTGATCGGCGTGGGCGCGGGCACCTATCTGATCGGCGCGGTCAGCGACTTTGTCGGGGGAACGGCCGGTGTCGCCTGGGGAATCGGCACCGCCATGCTGTTCACATTCGCCGGGGGCATAATGCTGCTGCTGGCGTCGCGCGCGATCCGCCGCGCCAAGGCTAGCGGCGACGCATAAGAAAAGGGCGGCCTGATCTTTCAACCAGGCCGCCCTTCATCCTGCACGTCCCATCACTTCGCGGCGTTGCGTTCCTTGCGCCGTGCCTTGGCGGCTTCGATCCCCCGGAATACGGTGGTCGTATTGCCCGCCCCGGCATAGAAGAGCACGAAGAGCGGCAGGAAATCCAGCTCCTCATCGGTGAATTCTTCGTTGATGAGGGCGCCGTTCATCTGGATCTCGACCAGATCGGCGCGGCCCAGCATGGCCGTGGCGCCCAGCACCAGCAAGCGCTTCTCTCGCATCGAGAAAATGTCGCTCGCCCACAGATTGGCAAACTGATTACCGACGATTTCCTGGTTGAAGGACGATTCCCGATACGGGAGCGTCATTTCCGACGATCCCGGTCCGTAGACCTTGTCGAAGACTTCCAGCCCCTTCTGCCACTGCGCTTCGTCGATGCTCATGCCTTTTCTCCCATTACATTTTCCAAGCCCACGACCGTCTGATCGGTTCGGCGCGTCAATTCGACCAAGGGCAGCGCGATGCCGTAGCTGCGCGCCAGATCGATGGCGGCATCCAGATCCTTGACCATCAGGCTGCGGGTATATTCGCGCACTGCCGCTTCCTGCTCGCTGGACGACGGATCGTCGCGCACCGCCAACATCAACGGTCCGCCGACGCTGTCCGAACTGGCGTCGATCACTTCCGCGAGCTGGCGGATATCCACACCGGCATTGCGACACAGGACGGACGCTTCATAACCGGCGCGAAGGCAGCCGAAGACGATGACGTTGCGGGCGATCTTCGCGGCCATGCCCGCGCCGGGGCCACCCATATGCGCCACCAGCTTGGCAAAGCCGTCCAGCACCGGACGCACCTTTGCGATTGTTTCATCCGTACCGCCGACGAGGCAAACGAGGCCATGCTCGCGGGATTTAGGGCCGCCCGTCACGCCGCAATCGACCAGTTCCACGCCTGCCGCGTCGGTCAGGGCGCGAATGGCGTCCAGATCCTCGATCGAGACGGTCGCGACCAGCACCACGATCATGCCCGGTCGCGCGCGCGACAGCACGCCGTCGGGGCCTGACAGCACATCAATCGTCTGCTTTGCGTTGACGACGGCGATGATTACGACATCGGACTGCGCGGCCAGTTCCGCTGGACTGGCGACGACGGACGGCACGCCTTCCAGCATGTCGGCAGCGTCCGCGCGAATGTCGTAAACCGCAGCCAACTGCTGCGTCCGCGCAAGGCATATGGCGACGCCCGCGCCGATCTGCCCCAAGCCGATAACGCCTGCTCTTTCTTCCATCCTCACGATCCTTTCCGCCGCTTGGTTCGCGGTCCTGTCATATCCAGACCGCAAGGGTGGCATAGCCGGGGATGCGCCGTCTTCCCGTCAACTGCTGCGTGGCCGAACCTCGACAGATTTACCGTCTTTCACGACGCATTTGTTTCCAGCGGCAGATTTTTTGCGGCCAGGCAATAATGGAGAACCGCGATCAGGAGCACGGATGCCGACAATTGCATACTCAGTTGCAGGCCGCTTGCCGATGCCGAGAGACAGGCGGGTGGCAGCGATGCCTTGCCCGAAACGAGGCAGTCGGCGGCATAATTGCCCTTATAGAGAAAGACAGCGAGGCGATCGCTGAGATAGCCCAACACCACCGATCCCAACCCCAGCCCGGCGACGGTCTGGCCGAAGGCATGAAGCGCCGCAGCCGACGCCCGCATGCGCGGTTCGACCAGCGATTGGGTGATGGTCATGATCGCAGGCGTGAAGGCGTAAAGCAGGGTGGTGGCGACAAAGAGAAAGGCGACCAGCAACCGCCAGTCCGATTGATGGATCGCCAGCAGATAGAAGGGCAGGGCCAGCCCCACCGCGATGGCAGGCGCCCACCCGCCCCAGCGTATGTCCCGCTGGATAAGCCGTCCGATCAGATAGCCGCCACTGACCTGTCCGACCATCGTCGCCAAACTGAACGACAGCGCGAACACGAGGCCCGCATGCGCCAGCGGGAGATCGAACCGGCGAACCAGCAAGGGGATTAGGAACAGATTGGTGCCGAACCCCACCAGCCCGACGAAGCCGCTGCCAAAGGTCAGGTGCAGGAAGGCAGGCGAACGGGCGAGCCGCCGAAGCACCATGGCGAAGGGGGGCGTATCCGCACTCTGCCCGGCATCCTTCCGTTCAGGTTCGGGAATGGTCGCAACCAGTAGCAGCGCCAGCAGCAGGCCGGGCGCACCAACCGCCACGAGCGCAAGACGCCAGCCGAACGCCTGCGCCACTGCGCCGCCCGCGATCGCGGCGACGGCGCCGCCCAGTGGTACGCCTATCGCGATCAGCGAAAAGACGACCGCGCGGCGCCCGGCATCGAACCGGTCGGAAATCATGGAAACGAGCGCTGGCGTGAAGCCCGCTTCGCCTATGCCGACGCCCATGCGGCAGAGCAGCAGCTGGACATAGCTCCCCGCCGCGCCGGACAACGCGGTCATCAGCGACCAGAGCATGGTCACCACGGCAATGATCCGAACCCGGCTGTAGCGTTCGGCCAGCCGCGCCAGCGGGATGCCGAGCACGGCATAGAAGATGGAGAAGGCCAGCCCACCCAGCATGCCAAGCTGAAGATCGCTCAGGCGCAGGTCGTGGCGAATCGATTCGCCGACCACGGCGATGATCGTGCGATCGATGAAATTGAACATGTAGATCGCGCCCAGCAGCAGCAGGAACCATCTGTCGTGCGGCCGAAACCCGCCTGCGTCCTTCATTCTCTCTCCCCCGCATCTGGCGGCTTTCATTCCATATGTGGGACAGATAGAACAGATTCTTTTCGATATGTATCGGTTTTCTCTTGAAACCATAGTGGTACTGCGCCAACAGATCGCCATCTTCGATAAGGGAGTTTCAGCATATGAAGACGATCATCATTGCGCTGGCCGGCCTGGGCCTGACCGCCCCTGCATTTGCCCAAGCGCCTGCGGTGAATCGCAACGAAGCGATCT
This sequence comes from Sphingobium sp. CCH11-B1, assembly GCF_001556865.1. Taxonomy (GTDB): domain Bacteria; phylum Pseudomonadota; class Alphaproteobacteria; order Sphingomonadales; family Sphingomonadaceae; genus Sphingobium. The sequence continues at coordinate 11,482 of NZ_LSJY01000004.1, forward strand.
ACTCCGCCGACGGCACCAAAATCGGCAAGGTGGATCGCGTGCTGACGGCTGCCGACGGCGCCGTATCCGCCGTTCGCGTCATCTATCGTGGCAAGTTCATCTCGATCCCCGCCACCACATTGACCGCAGGCGAGAAGGGCGTGACGACCAGCCTGTCGAATGCCGAGCTGAAGAAGCTGTGACTCCTTTCCCTGCGGTCTTGACGGGCCGCGGGGCATGGACCCAAGACGCGCCTCCACTTAAAGCGGAGGCATGAGCGCAAACCAGCAACAGCCTGCACGGACTTCACGGCGGGGTCGGCCACCACGATCCGAAGGCCCCGCGCTTGACCGCGCGCGGCTGATCGCAACGCTGCTGGATATGGCGCGGTCCGACGGGATCGAGGCGCTCAACATCCGACCTGTCGCGCAGCGGCTGGGTGTGTCCCCGCGCCTGCTCTACCATCATGTCCGCGACAAGGAGGCGATGCTCGCCCTGCTGACAGACGAGATATTGCGCGTCCGGATGCCTGACCTGTCGGCGCCCGACTGGGAAAGCCGCCTCCGCAGCATCGCCCGTGCGGTGCACATGGCCTATCGGGATTTTCCGGGCTCCGCCGCCTTCATCCTGTCACGCAGCGCGAACCGGCTGGAGCAGCCCAATGCGCTGACGATCCGCCGCGCCATATTCGAGGCGCTGGCCGAGGCCGGGCTGACGCAACAGCAAAGCGACGAGATGCTGGTGATCTTCTCCGTCATCGTGCTGGGGAACGTCGTCGTGTCGGAAAGCCTGGATGACAATGACGACCGGCTGGCGATGCAGCGCAATGTCGTGGAAGCCGCCCTCACCCGCGCGACCGACATGCTGCTCACCGCGATCCGTACCGTCGCGGGAGCAGCCTGAGCTCCAGCCCCAGATTCAGCCCCAGATTCAGCCGAGGTCGGCGATGGACCGGACGGGGCGATCGATCCCGTCCCACGCGCAATGAGCGGCGTGCATCCGGTCGAGCAATGCCTCCATTGCGGTAGAAATCTCCATCAGTTCGACATAGCCGCCATTGCCTTCGCGGGTATCGAACAACGCGAAACGCTCGCCCGACGGCATCCGGCCGCTGAAGGCCATGGCATAGCCCTCGCCGGACAGCCGCGCCACGCCGTCGTCATAGGGAATGCGCAGCATGACATGATGATAGCCCTCACCATAACGGTCGAGCATTTCGGTGAAGACCGAAGGTCCGTCATTGGTCTGCTGGAGCAGTTCGATCAGCAATCCGCCGGAAAAGCCGAACGCGACCTTCATCGCCACCTGCGTTGGCGCGCCGCGATAGATCTGGCCCGGCAGCACGGGCACGTCGAACACGAAAAACGGCCCCGCGCCCATGACCCGCGTCCAGTGATCCAAGGCAAGCTCCATGTCGCGCACCACCTGGCACAATTCCAGTATAGAGCCCTTGGGCTGCATCATGCATCTCCCCAGCTCGCGCCATGGGTTCGCAGGCCATGCTGGCGCGCGCGGTCCCGCAACTGCTGTCCCCGCGCGGCGATGTCGACCCGGGGCACCCTTGCGTCCAAGTCGCGATCAATGGCCACAAGATCGATGACGCGCACGTCGCGGATGAATCGGGCGGGATCGGCGCCGTCGGGTACGCCCTGCCAGCGCAGAAGCACCCAACCTTCTTCAAGGCCTGCCGTATCGATCCAGTTGGCGATGCCTGGATCGACGCCCGCCACCACATAGCTGATCATGCCATCGGTCGCTGGCGTGACCTGAGCGCTGTTGAGGCTGACCAGGCGCAGCATCGGATCGGGGGAGATGGTCCACGGATCGGCAATCTGGATGCCGGTATAATAGCTGCCCGCCGGATCGATCGTCACCAGCAACCCCTGCCCTTCCCCAAGGGCGAAACGCCCGCCAGCCAGATAGCCCCAGCCCCCGTCGCGGCCATTGGGTCCGATCAGCCGGTTGGGTTCGGGATGACCGAGAAAATCATTCTTGAACCCCGACCAGAAGGCGACCCAGGCTGGCAGGTCGGCGACGACGGTCCGGGCGATCTCCTCCTCGTCGCGCGGACGCATGTCGGCTGGCGGATCGAGGCTATAGACCTGGATTCGTGCGCCCGGCTCGGTCCGTAAATGAGTCGCGCCGCCCTCCTGCGGGCCGACCGTCACAGTCACCTGCCCGTCGGCATCGCAGAAGGGCTTGAGTTGCTGGAGCGTCAGCGCGCCCAGATTGCGTCCCAGTCCCGCATGATGCGCCGGTTCGACCTCGGCCACGATGCTGAACTGCGGTGGATCGGCGGAAAAGCGGATGTCGACGGCATAGCGCCCGTCGCCGTCGATTGGAATCTCGCGGTTGAAATTGTCGGGATTGTCGATCGCCACCGCCGCGCCCGGATAGATATGGCCGAACCAGCGCCGCGGGGCATTGCTGATATTCCATACGACCCTGGGATCGGCGGGATCGCCATTGGCTTCGCGCATGGCCAGTCCCAGCACCCACTGATCAAGCGCCCGATCCAGCCCCAACCGTCCGTCGAGCGCGCCTGCGAGCGGGTCCGCGAGCAGCATGAGGCGCGCTTCTTCGCGCGCGGCACGGATGTCAGGCCGTTCGATGAGGCGCAGCGCCAGCTTTTCCGCCGCTGCCTGATCGTCGGTCCAGAGAGGGTTCGCGGTCATGAAATGGTCCCCACCCGGCCGCCTTCGGTGAAGATGGTGCTGCCGGTCGTGTAGCTGGAACCATCCCCCGCCAGCAAGATCGCTGCGCCGACCGCCTCGTCCGCCGCGCCGAAACGCTTGATCGCGTTGCGCTCGGCAAGGCCCAGCCCTTTGTGGATCGCGGCCTCTTGCCCGTCCGGGCTCATCGATCCGACGCACAGGCAATTGATCCTGGTGTGCGGCGCCTGCGTCTTAGCCAACTCGCGCACCAGGAAAAGCAGCGCCGCCTTCGACACGCCATAGGCGACGGCGGGCGGGATCGGCGTGAAGCCGCCGCAGCTCTGGACCGAAATGATGCTGCCCTTGCCATGCGCCTTCATATCGGCCTCCGTCAGTTCGGTCAGACGCCAGGTCGCCATGACGTTGACGTCCATCGCTGTCTTCCAGACTTCATCCGTGTTCGCCCAGAGCCCGCCATCTGCGGCATAGACGACGCCCGCCGCCGCATTGTTGAACACGATATGGATGGGACCGAAGGCGGCGCGCGCGCCCGCCACCAGCCGTTCAAGATCGCCCTTCTCGCCCGCGTCGGCGGCGATGGCGATCGCCCGGCCGCCGTCGCGAGCGTTGATCTCTGCCGCAATCCGGTCGAGCCGGTCCTGCGAGCGGGCCGAGAGAACCACGTTGGCGCCCAATTCGGCATAGGCCTTGGCGACATGTTCGCCGACGCCCGGCCCGACCCCGGTCAGGATGGCCGTGCGCCCGTCGAGGCGGAAACGGTCGAGAACACTCATGCTGGATACTCCAGAAGATAGGGGATCAGGCGCGGTCGAACAGATGGCCGTAGCGCGCATAATAGTCGGCGAGCCGTCCATGCACCTCGCCCGGATCGATGCCGAACTGGTCGGGGCTGTGCCTGTGCTTACCGAGGCGGCTGGCGGCAGGATTGTTCGTCAGGAACTCCACGATGCGGTCACGATGGGGGTCGGTGAATGGCAGGCCGAACCGGTCGTAGATGCGCTCAATCGTCGCCATCGGGTCAGCGACGATATCGCGGTGGGCGAGGTCCAGGATGCGGCCCTCGATCGCTGCATCGTTGGCACGGGCCTGCGTCGCTCGCGCCAACCCCGCGCACCAGGTATCGACGACCGAGCGGCCGATCGCCTGAAGATCATTGGCGCCGCCGACCGCGGCCAAGAAGCCGGCGATCATGCTCGACAGCGAAGAAAGGGTCAGCACCGGATCGCGATGCGTCCACACCAGCATCGCGCCCGGATAGGTTTCCACCAGGCCCGGCAGGTCCATGAGATGCTGCGGCGATTTCAGCGTCCAACGGCCCCTTGGCCCTTTCCACTGGAAGTGCTGGAGCATCCGCTTGTGGGTGCGATATTGCCCTTCTGGCACGACGTCCTGCAGCCATCGGGCAAAGGCGGGCACGCCCAGTTCGGCCGGGAAATTGGTGCTGGCGAAATGCAGCATCATGCCATGGTTGCACTCGCCCGGCTGGGTGCAATCCATCCGCTGGATGTCGGCCAGTTGCGGCGCGTGCTTCAGCCAGTTTTCATAGATGGCCTGCACCTGCGCGATGCGCGGATCGCTGTCGAAACTGGATATTTCCGGCGCCGGCCAGGGGATATACCATTCCCATTCGCGCGGCGCCCGGGCCGCCGGATCGAGGCAAAGCAGGTCGTATGTGATCGTCGTCCCGGTGCGCGGCAGGCCGCAGACGATCAGCGGGTCGCCCACATCCTGCGCCACGATGTCAGGATGCAGCCGTTCGTCTTCGGCGAAGCGCAGCCGGGTTGCGAGCAGGCCGACGATTTTGTGATGCGCGGTCTCGCGTAACTGGGCGGACGGGTCCATCGCCTCGACTGCATCGACCAGCCGACGAAAGCCGGTCATGAAGGACAGGTCCGATCCAAAGTCCGACAGTCCGGTCACGGCGCGCGCTTCCGCGATCAGTGCATCGGCGGAAAGCGGCGCGCGCTCTGCGACAGCGCTTTTCATGAATGCCCTTCGACCGGCCGCTGCCGCATGACTCACCTCTCCATTCTATTATTCCACACTGTATATTTATTGATTGGGGCATCGGTCAAGCGGGCAATTCGCTTTTACACGCAGCGGCCCGTTTTCAGGCCGCCTTGTCTTCCACCGGCGTTAGATTCTTCATGAAGGCTACGAAATCCGGTCCGAGTTCGGGGATAGGCAGCCCCAGCTTTTCAGCCAGATACAGGGTCATGAAATTGTCGTTGAGCGATTTGTTGGTCGCGGGGATATTGCCGATGCCGACCTGCCGGTCGAAGGCGCCCACGGCGACCAGCGCCATACGGAGCGCCGCAACGATGTCATAATAATCGAGATGCCCGGCCTTCTGGCCGCTTGCCGCTTCCCAGATGGCGATCGTCTCGTCCCTGGTCGGCAGGCCTTCCAGCCGAGTGATGCCGAAGCGACGGCCGAACAGATCGTCGAAATAGAGCCACCAGGCGAGGTCAAGCTCGGCCGGTCCCAGCGCCGCGAGTTCCCAGTCGATCAGCGCGTTGACCTGACCATCGGCGGAAAACATCACGTTCGATGGCGTGGGATCGCCCCACAGCACATTCACCCCCGCAACGGCCGGCATGTTGGCGCGCACATAGGCCATGGCTGCATCCACGATGGGCATGGCGCGGCCTCGGCCGGCCGCCTTGTGCCACGCTTCGAGCGCGCCGACATATTGATCAAGCCCTGGCTGCCCATTTTCAGGCTGGGCGAGAAATTCAAAGCCATCGCGCCAGTCGATCTTCGCCAGGCTGGCAAAGGCGTTGATGGCGTTCGTGAAGCTTTGCCGTCGCTGCGCCGGGCTCATCTCGACCAGCCAGCCCTCCAAATTATAGTTGGGCTTCTGCTTGGCGCATTCCCCTTCCACCTTGCCCATAACGAGGAAAGGCAGGCCGAGAATATCGGGGTCGAGATGCATGCCGATCCAGGGCGGGACGGGCAGGTCGCCCCGCGCATCGAGCGCCGCCATCATCTTGCCCTGTAGCGCCAGGCTGCTGCCGAACACCACTTCCAGGTCCATCGGTTGACGGCGAACCACGAGCGTCTGGCTCTGGGGACCGGCCGGATCGACATAGTCGACGTCGACGAAAAAGATGTCCGCCGAAAAGCCTGCGCCCAGCGTCACATCGAGCGGGCGAACGCGAATGTCGTGCCATTCGGGCTTTTCGCCCGCCAGCCAGTCTTGTAACTGGACGGTGAGACGATCGGGGGTCAGCAATTCCATGATTACAGCCCCTTCCCCGCCAGCGCGCGCTTCAGTTCTGTGGTGAGCGGCCCCATATCCTTGGGCGACGAGCCGTGCAGCAGGATTTCATCGGCGCCCGCGTCCAGAAAGGCCATTAGCTGGTCGGCGCACTGGGCTGCGGTCCCCACGGCAGCGCCTTCATCCAGCCATTGCTGCGGAATGAGACGACTGACATCGACCAGTTCCTGCCGTGTATAGGCCTGATCCGCCGGCTTGCCGTTGAGGCCGGCGATTTTGGGATGGGCGCGGATATCCTCCAGCACCTTCGTGTCCCATCCATTGATGTCGACGATCAGGTCGCCAAAGCCGGGCAGTTCGAAATAAGTGATGGCGCGGCCGCCGACGACGGCCTCCTCCTCCTCCTTGGGCAGGTCCGGGGCGACGATGATATTGTGATAGATGCGCACGGACATGGGATCACGGCCGGCCTTTTCGGCCGCGTCGCGGACAATCTTCGCGCTGTTCTTCACCCCCTGCGCCGACACGAAGGGATGCAGCAGCACGCCGTCGCAATGTTCGCCGGCAAATTCCAGGCTCTTGGGACCGATCGCGGTAAAGATGATCGGCGGCGGCGTGCCGCCATGACGATCGGTGAGGCTGATGGCGGGGAATTTGCCCAGCACGCCCTCATAATTGATCTTCTCGCCCGCCCAGAGACGCCGACAGATCGAGATCAGATCGGCCAGCCGTTCCATGGTGATCGGCGGCGAACCGAGCATTTTCATATAGGCCGGCACGGCCCGCGCGAACATCAGGCGGAACCGCTCCCCGCTCATCGCCTGCATCATGTCGGCGACACTGGCCGTGACCAGCGGGTGGCGCATCGTTGCGTACATGGTGCCAGTGATGCGGATCTTCGACGTGGCCTCGGCCACCGCGCCCGCCAGCACCGCCGGCTCCTTGAGCGCATAGCGTTCAGAAATCCACACGCAACCAAGGCCGATGCGCTCCGCTTCCTTCGCTTCGTCGATGCCGCGACGCGGATCGTTGACGCGGCCTGGCAGAATATAGGTGCCGAACTTGTCGAAAAGCGCCCGTGCGCCCGGTTCCACCGCTTCCGTCATTCCCATGTCCTCTCAAATATTTGCCATTGCATTGCCGTTGGGAGGAGCATTGGCAACCTGTCAAACGACAGGTCCGGGGTGCACCTCGACATAGAGGCGGGTGAGCTTGAGCGCCGCGATTTTCCACTGACCGTCCCGACGCACATAGCGTTCGGTATAATGGCCGAAACCGGTGATCGACTGGCCGCCGGGGATCGGGCATTTGCCCGGCGCCCAGACCACCCGGTCCTGCATCGCCGTGATCATGTCCGCCTCGTCGCCGCGCAGGTCGATCTCCGAGGAGTGGATTTGATGCGCCGACCGCGCATCGATGACCGCGGAGCGCACCTGCTCCAATATCGCGGCGTGCCCGCTCATCGGCGGGTTGCCGGTATCCTCCTCGACGTCCAGCACCGCATCGGGAGTGAACAGAGAGAGAAATCCGTCCCAGTCCTTGGTATCGAGAAAGCGGCAATAGCGCGCCTTCACGTTGCGGATCGCTTCATAGTCGAGCAACCTGGTCAGTTCTTCGCTCATTTAGTCCTCCATCACCAGATGATGCGCGTGTGCGCGCGGAGGGTGCGTTCGCGGATCGCTTCCGCGCGAGCATCCGGTGTCACCAGCGCGGTATCGGCGGGCAGATGGCTGCGCACGTCGGCCAGCTTGACTTTCTTCATCGTCGGTGTGGGCCGCTCGTCGGTATTGAACCAGCGCCCCTGTACCGCGCCGCTGGCATAACCCGACGTGTCCAGCCAATTGTGGACGCCAGGGTCGCGCGCGGAAATGACCGCACGGAAATAGCCGTCGCCATCGAGCACGGCTTGCGCCGCGTTGAGACTGGACTGGTTATGATACCAGTCGGTCGTCTCATAAAGTTCGTTGGTCAGTATCAGCGACCAGTAGTCGACCTCCTTGGGGATCTTCACCTCGGTAATCAGCGCCTCGTCATCGGCGAGTTCGTAAGCGCCCTCATAATAGGACTGTCGGGCAAGACCGGTCATCTGTGAGAAGTCGACCACCTTGAGCGTATTGATCAGCCCTTCGTCGCGCAGCTTCTGCACCTTGTCTGGAAAGGCCAGCGCGCAGACGGCGGCCGTGGCGGGAATTTCGGCAAAGCGATGCGCCAGTTGCGCCAGCGTGGGGCGTCCCTTGGCGGCGTGATCGGCGTCCAGGCGCACGATGCCGAAGCGCGGTTCGCGCTCGACGCCCCAGTCGCAGGCGACGATCCGAACCATCAGCTTCTCGGTCGCGGGTTTCAGTTCCCACCAGTCGCCATCATAGTCGGCCGGACGGGTCGGTGAGAGGATGACATCGAACGTCCCGTCAGCCCCGATATGCAGATCGTTGAAATCATTGGCGTCCTGCGCGGGATGATGCTGCCCTGTGCGCAGCGTGTCCGGGCCGAGCTGGGCCAGGATCATCATTCGTGTCGTGCCGCGATCGCCCCGGATGCGATAGGTGCCGCCCTTTTCGATCAGCGCCGCCTTGTAAATGGTGTCCGCATTGGGCTGAAAGATATTCTGGCAGATATTGAGTTCGGGTACGAAGATCGGGTGACTGCGATCATGCATGATCGCGTCGTTGCTCGTGCGCAGCACGCCCGACAACAGCAGCCGCATCGATTCCTGCATGACGCGGGGATCGCTGCGCAACCTTTCCGGGATACGATCGCGCATCAACTGGCCCAGCGGACGAAGCTGGTCGAGCAGATCTTCCCATTCGAAAATGCCGTTGTCGCTCATCTCATTCTCCACCATATTCTTCCGGTCGACGGCGGACGCCCGGGCGATCCCGCCCGGCAGCAAAAGCCCGGCGAGGACGGCTGGCAGCCCAGCGCAGATTTCCCGCCTAGTCTGTGGCAAGCAATTGCCTCAGCGCAGCACGCCGTTCCGCGTCGACGCCTGCCGCCTCGAAATACCCTTCAATGCCGCCCCATCGCGTCGCGACCATATCGAGCGCGCTCAGGAGAAAATCATCCTGAACGCCGATCAGGATGGCCACCATGTCGTCGGGCGGCACGAAGCCGAAGGTGTTTTGCAGATCGCGCTTGAGATGACCCGACACGCGCAGATTCTGGCCGAATATGTCGGACTTGCGATAATCCTCCATAATCATGGGACGCGGCACGGCGAGCAGGTCGAGGAACAGGGCGACGACGACGCCGGTCCGGTCCTTACCCGCGGTGCAATGGACCAGCATCGGCGTGTCCTGCGCCAGCAGCGCATCGACCATCCGCGACAGGTGTGGCAGAAAGGCCTGCGGCATGAGGCCATAATTGTGCGTCATCACCTCGACGGCGCGCGCGGCGGTCGGCTCACGACCGAGCGACAGCCACATGTCCTCGCCCTGCGCGCGCAGGTCGGTGTTCATGTCGAGGTCGAGCATACGGCAATCCGGGCCGCACCAGCCATGCGGCGCCGCATCCCTTTCGATCGTCGATCGGAGGTCCGCCACCGAGCGGAAGCCCAGATCCGACAGCTCCGCATGATGATCCTCGAAGAAACTCGCCGGCCCTTCGGAGCGGAACAGGATGCCGGACCGGACCTGCCCTCCGTCCGCGGTCGGCAGGCCTCCAATGTCGCGGAAATTGAGGCGGGACAGGGCGATGGTCATACAGTCAGTCCTTCACGGGCGGATAGGTAGGGACGACGGCATGCATCTGCGCCAGAAGGTCGGGCGCCATCCAGACATGCTCGACATAATGGCCCAGCGTCGCGCGCTCGTCTGTGTAGATATAGCGCAGCGAGTCGCCCAGCGCGCCTTCGAACACGACCGGGTGCCGCGTCAGGTCGAGCGAAGCGACATGGGCGTCCCAATGGGCAAGCGGTCCGTCGATCCGGGTCGCGACATGATGAAAGCGAATGGCCAGATCGTTGCCCTCGGGCAGAAAATCGCTGAACAAGGGGGCCGTGTCGCCCACCGGCTCGATCAGTTCGACCTCGACGCCGCCGACCACTGCTAGCGCGATCTTGAGCACCGGCTTGCCGGTCGGATCTTCGCCGGGCTGGATGTTCGATAATTCGAAGAAGCCAGGCGTGCCATAAGCGTCCTTGAGCGCGGCCATCGCCGCGTCGAGATCGTTGGTGACATAGGCGACCTGGCAATGCTGGCTGTTGGGCCGGGCGAACATGGATATCTCCTGCTAATATCGACAATCAGGCCGTAAAAGCCCGGCGCGGCACCTGCCGCTCGGTCAGTTGGCGGACATCTTGCCGCCGTCCACGACCAGCGTGTCGCCGGTGTGGTAGGCCGCCATATCGCTCGCGAGATAGACGACCGCGCCTTCCAGATCGGACGGCTTGCCCGCCCGCCCGAGCGGGGCCTTCGCTGCGACCACGTCTGCGATCATCCTGCCGACCTCCGGATCGGCAAATGTCATTTCGGTTTCGATGAAACCCGGCGCGATGACGTTGCAGCGCACGCCGATCGGACCGAGTTCGGCCGCCAGCGCCTTGCCAAGGGCGTTGAGCGCGCCCTTGGCAATGCCGTAATGGGCCATGGTCGGCACACCCTGGAAGATCGAGCCGCTGCCGCAGATGATCAGCGAACCGCCCGGGTCGCCGGCTTCCGCGCGCGCCTTCATGTGCCGCGCACCCTCCCGCAGGGTGAAGACGGCGCCATCGAGATTGACGTCGATCAGCTTGCGATAGGTGGCGACGTCCATGTCGGTGAACGGCACCCGGCTGGCGACGCCTGCATTGGCGACCACCGTGTCGACCCGGCCCATTGCATCGAGCGCGCGGGCGAAGCCGGCGACGATCGCGGGCTCGCTGGACACATCGACGACATCGGCGAAGACCCGCACCCCATGCGCGCGCAATGCGGCCGCCGCCTCTTCATTCTTGTCGGCGCGCCGCCCCCAGAGGACGACGTCGCTGCCGGCACGGGCAAGACCGCGGGCAAAGCCGAAACCCAGCCCCGAATTGGCGCCCGTGACCAGCGCCACCTTGCCGCTCAGATCGAACAGATTTTCCGGCACGTCCATTCTCCCGATGGCCGCTCGAACGGCGGCGGCGCTTTGGCGCAACATTGCTGGCGACCGGGCCGATGAACAAGCGGCCCCAGTTTCGCGATCGTGCCAATGCCATCGCGAAACGGCCCTGGCTTCAATGCATCACGCCCTCTCGGAATTGCCGCGGCGTCAGTCCGGTCGCCTTGCGGAAGGCCGCCGAAAAGGCGGCCGCGCTGTCGAAGCCGCAATCCCAGGCGATGACCTTGATCGCCGGACCGGCCCGACGCAGCAACTGCTTCGCCCGGTCGATCTTGCGGTCGGCGACGTAGCGCGTGAGCGTCTGCCCAGTGGCGATCTTGAACTGGCGGAAGAAATGGCGGGTGGAGAGGCCGCATTCGGCCGCCAGTTCGGCGACGGACGGGGGTTTCCCCGGCTGTTCGACGCGATCCTCGATGCGTTGAAGCTGGGTTCGGGACATGCCGCCTCCTCCCGTTCCGCCATCGCGCGCCGAACCACGCAGATAGCGCTGCAATTCGATCGCAGCCTGAAGCCATATCGCCTGCGTTAGCATCTCGCTGCAAAAGCCGGGTTGCGCAATCTCGCCGGCGATACGCCGCAGCGCCTCGCGCACAGTCGGACTGCGCACGTCGAGCGAAGCCTGCAACGCGTCGCTCGACAGGTCCGGCCCGTCATGATCGAAGCCCATCCCGTCGAAGCCGCAGCATATGGATGTCTGCTCACCCTCGCCCCACTCGGTATGCAGTTCGCTTCGCGCCGGAACGAACAGCACGTCGCCCAGGGCGCTGGCCCTGCCCTGTTCCATCCCGCCATAACCGCCGCAAGGACGACCCGGGCGAGGGGATAGCGCAAGATCGAGAAAGCTGCGCGGCGACGAAAAGACCCCGCCCTGCTGGCCGCGGAAGCGATAATGATGCAATTCCATCACGACGCCGGGCAGCGCGATCCGACCCCGGACCGTGCATTCCATGGTCGGCGTGACGGGCAGATCATAGACGTGGGAAACAGCGTTCATCCAACCTCTCCGAACAGTTTCGCCTGTCGCGATACCATCGCTGCATAGCATGGCGCTTTTGGGGACCATTTGGCGCAGCGGCGATGGCTACGCACCTTGCGGAAGAAAGGGTCCGCGCTTTTAGATGGCGCATCGAGAAGAGGAGAGCGACATGGGCAGTGCCGGGCAGGAAGAGGCCGCGCGCCGTAACATCATCGACATTACCGACCTGCATCACCCCGTGCTAACCGATGTCCAGAAGCAGGTAATCGCCGGGGCCGAAGCGGCGGCGGACCAGATCGTGCTGAAGCCGACCGCAATCCTGGCTGCGGCGCAGGCGCAGACCGGGCTGTCGGATTTCGGCGCGGAGGATTTTCGCGAGCGGCTGGCCGTCTGGTGCCAGGCGGTGGACGAGGACGACAACGCATCCGCCGTCACGCGCGCCAACCTGTTCCAGATGATGATCCGCTTCGCCGCGACCCGCCTGCGGATCGAGGACATGGTGAAGCGCCACCCGGAGATATTGGACATCCAGATCGACCGGCCGATCATCGTCGCGGGCCTTCCCCGATCGGGCACGACGCATCTGCTCGGCCTGCTGTCGGCCGATCGCCGCTTCCGCTCGCTGCCCTGGTGGGAAGCGATCGCGCCGGTTCCCGCCCCGGACGAAACCCCGACGGACGAAGACAGCAATCCGCGCTGGACCAAGGCGGAACAGGGCTGGCGGATGATGGAATCAATCCTGCCTTATATGGCGATCATGCACGAATTTTCGCCCGATCATATCAGCGAGGATATCGAGCTTCAGGCGGTCGATTTCTCCTCCTATCTGATCGAGTGGCTGGCGCATGTGCCGCGCTGGCGCGACTATTATCTGAGCCACGACCAGTCGGGCACCTATGCCTATCTGAAGAAGGGCCTCCAGGTCCTGACCTTCCTGAACGGACCGAACCGATGGGTCATCAAATGCCCGCAGCATATGGAGCAGTTGCCCGCCCTCTATAAGACCTTTCCCGACGCTACCTTCGTCCTGACCCATCGCGATCCGGTCGGGTCCATCCGGTCCCAGCTCACCATGTACAGCTATGCGGCGCGCATGTTCCGCAAGACGATCGATATTCAAGAGCCGCTCGGCTACTGGCCCGACCGCTATGAAAAGCTGCTCCGCGCCTGTGTGCGGGATCGCCACATCCTGCCCCCCGACCAGACGATCGACGTCTATTTTCATGACTGGATCAGGAATCCCGATCCGATCCTGAAGGAGATTTATCGCATTGCCGGCATCCCGCTGACCGATGAGGCTCTAGCCGACCTGCACGACTATCTGGCCGAACATGGCGAGCAGGCCAAGGGCAAGATCGTCTACGATTTGGAGCGCGATTTCCATGTGACCGGCGAGGAATTGCGCCGCCCGTTCGCTTTCTATTTCGAGCGGTTCCCGGTGCAGGTCGAGGTGAAATAGCAGAGTTCACGACCTGCCTTTCGACAGGATAGAAATCACCGCCCCCTGATTAGAACGGGGTATTACTTTCGATTCCACCAGAGGAATGCCATGCCCGAATTGAATGTCATTACCCGTGACGGCGCACAGCAGACGATCAATGCATCCGCGGATAGCTCGGTAATGGAAGCCATAAGAGATTCCGGTTTCGATGAGTTGCTGGCGCTGTGTGGCGGCTGCTGTTCCTGCGCGACATGCCATGTCTATGTCGACCCCGCCTTCGCTCAATCCCTGCCCCCGGTATCGGACGACGAAAGCGATCTGCTGGATGGATCGCCGCACCGCAACGACTATTCACGCCTGTCCTGTCAGGTCATGATGACGGAAGCCCTATCGGGCCTTACGATCACCATCGCTCCTGAAGACTGAGCACAACACCAATCCTGAATGTATGAGAGAGGACTATCGTGGCCTGGAAAGAAGATATTCGTGAACAGCTGGACGTGTCGGATTCGACCGTGCTGACCGACAAGCAGAAGCAGATGGTCAAGCATTGGACCGACCTGCAGGAAACCCTGAACGCCGGCGATTTTGACGGCATGGATCGGTTTTTCCATCCCGATTTCCGGTACGGCAACCCCAACCGGCCGGATCTGGGCACCTATGAAGAGTGGAAGACCTCGCCGGTCGCGCTCTACAAGACCTTCTTCCCCGCCGCTTACAAGACCATCGACGCGGTCGGCAAGGGCGACGACGAGATCTGGATCTACGCCACCCACTATTGCAAGCATGTCGGCGGTCCCTATATGGGCGTGCAGCCGACCGGCAACGAGTTCCAGGTGAACTGGTTCTCGATCGTCAAGTTCAAGGACGACAAGATCGTCAGCATCTTCAGCATTTCCGACGTGCTGACCATGCTGAAAGACATCGGCGTAGTGGAAGTCCCTCAGCCGGTCGACCCCTACAAGTAAACAACAGATGTGCTACTGTTCTTCTTCCGCTCCGGTCAGGCGATCGGCGGAAGGAGGGCAGCGAGCAGGAAGGCGGCCAGCCTGTCCGCATGTTCGGCGGCATGGACATCATCCACTTCCCGCCCAGCCCCCAGCCGTTCCTGCATCGGCACGGCGCAGAAATAATAGCCGACCCCCTGCACCAGCAACGCCATCAATGCGGCCGTCGACAAGCCATGAACCGGCCGCTGGAGCCGCACCGCGTCGAGCAGGCCGTCGAGCCGTTTCTGGAACGGCAGCACGAAATGTTCGACGATATGATCCAGCCGCCAGGTCGAACGGCAACCTTCCACATTGGTCAGCGACACGATATCGCCATTGTTCGTCGCCCAGAGGCAGAAACGCTGGATCAGATGGCGCAGCCGAACTTCCGGATCAGCCGGTTCGTCAAAAGCGGCTTCGACGAAGGGCGAGGCCTGCGCCATCCGCCAGTCGACCGCGCGTACCCACAAATCTTCCTTCCGGCCAAATCGGACATTCAGGAGATTATGACTGACCCCCAGCCGCTTCGACAGATCACGCAGCGTCGTGCCCTCATAGCCGCGTTCCGCGAAGGTCGCGAAGGCCAGACCCAGTAGCTTGTCCTCGTCCACGGCCTGGGCGGCATTGAGCGCGGGGCGACCGCGTGTGCGCTGGGGGCGATCGAGCATCAGCAAATCCATAGCGAAAAGACGTTGACATATAAATTGTCATCCGTCAATTTAATCGAAAGGAGAGTGGATAGCGCTATGAGTCTCGATTCTGATCTTTGGTGGGCTGTCGCACGGTCCGAGGAAGTGACCTCTCAAAAGCCCCTGTCCGTCGACATCGGCGATCAGCCGGTCGTGTTGTGGCGCGACAATCAGGGTATCGCCCGCGCGCTGGAGGATCGCTGCCCGCATCGTCGCGCGCCTCTGTCGCTCGGCTGCATCCGGGACAATGGCCAGATCCAGTGCGGCTATCATGGCTGGAGCTATGACGGCGAGACGGGGCGGCTCAAAGAAATCCCGAACATGAAGGATCAGCAGAAATTCCCGCCGATCTACAAGGCCAATGCCTTTGCGGTGACCGAACAGGCCGGCTTCGTGCGGGTCTGCCTCAACCCCAAGGCGCAGGCGCCGCTCAGCGCCGACCCGAAATATACCTATGTCGGCACCGTCAACGTCAGTTGCAGCCATCAGGAATATCTCAACGCTCTCTATGATGACCCCAGCCTGATCCTGTCGATCCGTGGTGTCCGCTTCAGCCCCTATCTGATGTCGGAACTGCACGAGGAAAACGGCCTGCTGGTGATGGAGCGCAACTGCCAGTGGCATCCGCTGCATTGGCCGTCGCACTTCGTGGCCGAATTTCCGCTCACCCTGCTGACGCGCACCCATCCGCTGACCGGCGAAACGCAACTGACGCTGCGTGACGACCAGTTTAACGATCTGCTCCATGCCGTCCTCTCGCCCGTGCCTTCGGCGCGGGGCGTGACGGCGGTACGCTGGCGCGCCGAACTGGGCGTGCGCCATCCAGGTGTGCGGGGCGCCGTGCTGCGCGGGATCAATCCGTTGTCGGTTCTCGCGTCGGTTGACGGATCGAAATTGCGCGCCACCAAGCCCACCGTCTCGCTGCATGGCGAGGATTTGCGCAAGGTGATGCTGGAAACCACGCCAGCGACCCATGATCAGACCGTAGCGGCCTGAAGGAGGATTTGAAGATGCTCGAAACCGCCGATCGTCCCGTCTCGCACGACGACAATTCCGCCGCGCCATCGGGTGGCAGCCCGATCGCGCTGAATGCCATCAACCGCTGGGTGCCGCATAATCTGGTGATGCGCGACAGCTGGTTTCCGGTAGCGCATGATTATTCCGTGACCGGCAAGCCCGTCCGTCGCGCCGTCTATTCACACCCCATCTTCCTGTGGCGCGACAATGGCGTCGCCGTGGCGAGCGAGTTCCATCCCAATGAGCGGATCGCCCGCGACAAGAGCGAGTTCACCAACGCCCAGGGCCGCTATCCGGTAATGGAGCATTATGGCGTCGTCTGGGTATGGTTCGGCAATCCGCTGGCCGCCGATCCCCGCCATTTGCCCAGCCTGCCCTTCCTCCCGCCCAAGGGGGGCCTGCCGCGCCACATGACCGCGACCGTCCGTTTCGAAAGCTCAGCGCCGATCAGCCTGGAAAACCTGATCGACCTCACCCATGCCGACTTCCTGCACGCCGATGTCGTCGGCGACGAACGGTCGGACAGCGAGACAGTGGAAACCTTCTACGACAGCGAGACCGTCACGATGGTCCGCACCTGCGTCAACAAGTCGGTCGCGCCGGTGATGAAGTTCTTCAGCGGTATCAAGCAGCCGACCCAGAATGTGCGGCAGGTGATCCGCATCTATCTGCGTTCGCACTGCGCCATCGCCTATGGCCGGTTCAGCCCCGGCGACGATGTGCCGCTGTTCCACCCTTGCACGCCTGAAACGCGGGACCGCACGCGGATGGAAATGGTCATGAACACGTCCAACGCGGGACTGATGTTCCGTCATGTCATGCCCAAGGCAGGCTACAAGGTGTCGCGGCAGGACAGCTATATGACGTCCCCGCAAAGCCCGCGCTACATGCGCCATACCGACCGCAAGGACCTGCACAGCAAGTTCGACCAGGCCGGGCAGCGCTATCGCATGGCGATGATGGAGCTTGCGGACCGGCAGGCGAATGGCGATTTCGCCTATCGTGACAATGTCAGCGCCGATTGCAGCGACATCATTGGCCTGCGCAAGGAACTGTTCCAGTTCTGATCTGATCTCTCCCCATGAGCGGACGGCAGCGTCCGCTCTTTTTTCTTTTCGGAGACGCCATGTCCACGCTCGTCAATGCCGTCGGCGGTGAACGCCGCTGGTGGGCCGTCATGCCTACCCTGCCCGCCCCCGCCATGGCGGGCATCGGCCAGCAAATGGAACAGGCGGGTTTCGAAGGCTGCTTTTCGCTGCAGATTTACGGGCCGCCCTTCGTGCCGATGGCCGCTACCGCCGCGCTGACCGACAGCCTGAAGGTCGGCACGGGCGTCGCCATCGCGGGAACGCGCAGTCCGGTGGAGACCGCTTATGCGGCGATGGACGTCGATCGCATTTCCAATGGCCGTTTCGTGCTGGGGCTGGGCTCCAGCATCAAGAGCTGCGTCACGGGCATGTATGGGGAGCCGGAACGCAAGCTGCTGTCGCACCTGCGCGAAAGCGTCAAGGTCATCCGCTACGTCATCGCCAACGCGCATAAGGGGCTCGATCCGGTCGCAGGGGAATATTTCTCCGCCGATTTCGAGGAAATGATGCTGACCGCCCCGCCGGTGCGGGAGGAAATCCCGATCTGGATCGCAGCACTGCAGGACAAGATGACCGCGCTGGCGCTGGAGGTCGGCGACGGCCTGATGGTCCATGCCCTCTGGTCGGCAGCCTATACCAAGAGCCGCCTGCCTTTCATCACCGACACGCTGGCCCAATATGGCCGCAAGCGCGGGGATATCGAAATCAACGCCTGGCCGTGGATCGCGGTCAATGACGACAAGCAGAGGGCGATCGACGACAGCCGCGCCACCGTTGCGGCCTATTCGGGCTACAAGGAATATGAGCCCTTCTTCGAGGCGATCGGCTTCGGCGATCAGGCCCGCGCCTGCCAGCTCAGCCTGGGCGAGCATGGCGATATCGGCAAGGTCATCGGCAATGTTTCCGACGATATGGTCGAAGCCTTCGTGACCTGCGGGCCGGTGGACGAAGTGCTCGAAAAGATCGAGCCGTTCTGGGATGTTGTGGATTCGCTTTGCCCGATGACCCCCTATCGGGACCTGACCATGGAGCAGTTGACCGACTATAATGCGGGCCTGTTCAAGCTGGTGGCGACCGCCCGAGCGCGCGCGGGCATGGTTGCCGAACCGGCGTAGCAGCCTGCGGCCCTCTCAGAAGTTGAAACGGCAGAAGCCGGGATCGGGATATTCCTTATCCCGGCTTTTGCCGTTAACCCGCCCGAAAAGGATCATGCCAGCACCAGTGTCTCGGCCATGGCTTTGCCCGCGATGAAGCCGGTCACCATGGCCGGGCCGACATTGCAGCCATGGGCCGGCGACTTGCCGCGCCAAATGGAATTGGCGTCGAGTCCTGCGGCGAACAATCCCTCCACCGGCGCGCCATCGGTGCCGATCACGCGGCACTGCGCGTCGATCTTGAGGCCCACGGTCGTCGACCCGTCGCCCGGATGGATTTTGATGGCATAGAAGGGCGCGGTTTCCACCCGGCCCAGGCACGGGTTGGGCTTATGCTTGGGATCGCCGATCTCGATGTCGATCTGCGTGTCGCCCTTGCCGAAATCCGGATCCTTGCCGGTCTCGGCATAGCGGTTCATCTTCGCGACCGTCGCCATCAGGCCATCGACGTCCACCCCGATCTTGCCGGCCAGTTCGCGCAGGCTGGGCGCTTCCGTGACATAGCCCGCCGCGATCAACTTTTTCAGGCCGCCACCGCCGGGATAGACCATGCCCATGCCATATTTCTTGATGAAGGCGGCGTCGCCGATGATGTGGGCGGGCACGGTGCCGCTCTTGTGCATGGCCTCCACGAAATGGACCGAAGCCTCGTTCCCGAACCGCTCGCCCTTGGCATCGACCGCGATGCAGCCGGGCTTCGACATGTCGATCAGATGGGCATAGCGCGCGACATAGCCGTCCGGCCGCGTCATCTTCGACACCACGGCCCAAACCGCATTGACAAGATTGTCGCCGTCCAGCGAAGCGCCGGCATCCAGCCCCATATTCATCCCGTCGCCGGTATTTTCATAGGGGAGGATCGAGACATGCTCCTCGGCATAAGGGATGTAAGCCTTGCGCAACTGCTCGCTGGCGGAAAAGCCGCCCGACGCCAGAAGCACGCCGACCCGCGCCGCGATATCCTCGCCATTAACGCGCACACCGGTCACGCGGCCGGCCTTCACCAGCAACCGATCGACGGCGGCGTCCTTGCGGAGCGTGACGCCGGTATCGATCGCCGATCGGATCAGCCGCGCCGCCAGCGCGTTGCCCATGGTCAGCCGCGTACCGCGCGGATAGCGACGAACCTTATCCAGGCCGAACTTCGCGGCCAGCTTGCCGAAATGGAACAGCGACTTGGGCGAGGGCATTCCCGCCAGATAGGGTAGATCGAACAGATCGATCATGAAGCCGCCCGGCGCATTGAACTCCTCGCGCGCGGGACGAAGATCGGCGAAATGATCGCCCAGTTTCTTACCGTCATATTCCTGCGGCGACAGCAGGCGGCCATGATCGGCCGCACCGGGGACTTCCGGATACCAGTCACTACTGGGCGGCGAGAGCAGGAAATGCACCTGGCTGTTCTGGTCCAGCCATTCCACCATTTCCGGACCGGCATCGAGATAGGCGTCGATCAGCGCGGGATCGGCCGTCGGTCCGATGACGTCCAGCACATATTGGCGCGCCACGGCGCGGCTGTCCTCGACACCGGCCGCCCTGGCCTGCGGACTGTCGGGGATCCAGATGCCGCCGCCCGAAACCGCAGTCGTGCCACCGAAATGTGCGGCCTTTTCCAACACCAGAACCGACAGCCCGGCAGACGCGGCCCTGATCGCTGCCGTCATGCCGGCCGCGCCCGATCCCACCACCACAACATCATATTCGGCCATCAAGTCCTCCCGATCCTTCTTTCGAGAACCAAGAGGGAAAAGCGCAGCCTTCCGCGCCTTTCCCCCGGCAGGTTTTCAGATTTTGGGCATGATTTCCTCGGCCACCCATTGGAGCCGATCGAGATATTCGGTCAGCCCGGATATCCCCGGCGGCAGAGGAACGATGGTTTCATTGACCCCCAATCCCTTCAACCAGCCCACCTGATCGATGACCTTCTGCGCATCCCGCGTTCCGGGCGCGCGCGGGTCATCCATGATCTCGTGATGGGCGCCGACGTTGAGCATTTCCAGTGCAAAGAACAGATCGATCGGCCGCCCGTCATATTCCGGCTGCGAACGGATGAAATCGAGGCATTCGGGGAATTTTTCCGGTGGCGTACGGAAGGGCGACCAGCCATCGCCGAATTTCGCCACCCGCCTGAGCACCGGTTCGGCGTCGCCCCCGAGCCAGATCGGCAAGCGCGGCTGCTGCACCGGCTTGGGCGCGAAACCGACATTCCTGAACCGAACGAATTCGCCTTCAAATTCGGGCTTTTCCGACGTCCACAATTCGATGATCGCGGCGATATACTCGTCGGCCATGCGTCCGCGCTGGTGGAAATCGACATTCAGCATGTCGAACTCTTCCTTCAGCCAGCCGACCCCGAACAGGGCCGTGGCCCGCCCGCCGCTCAGCCAGTCGAGGGTCGACCAGGCCTTGGCCTGAACGATCGGACTCTGCAGCGGCAGGATTGACACCGAGGAGCTTAATTTCATCGTCTTGGTGCGGCCGGCCAGGAAGGAGAGGGCAACCGTGCCATGGACATAATGGTCGCCTGACAGGCCAATATGATCTTGCGGAATGATGAAATGTTCGCCCAACATGCACTTGTTGAAGCCCAGTCGATCGGCCGTCGCCATCGCCTGTCCGATGTCGTCCCCGGTCAGGCTGTATTCCCAAGCTTGCGTCATTGCCGCGACATGCATGCTGTTGGGCACGCCCACGTTCAGTTTCATCGACCGATCCTCCCTGATTTCCAGATCGGCAGGTAGAATGGCCGGGATCGGTTCGACCACACCTTCCCTTGGGAAGGATAGCGCCGGTCAAGATTTCAGTCTTGCCGCGCACATATCATGCAGTTCAGCCAAATCGGCGGGCGTGTCGATATCGAAGCCAAGAGCGGCCCGTTCCACGATCGCGGCCCCCGGACGCTGCTGCCTGTGGGGCGTAAGGCTGTCCCGTCCGAAGGCGAAGCGGAAGGGGTTGGCGTCCCGGAGTGCCACCGCATTTGTGCCGCGGCCGTGCCGATCCGGCGCGAAGGCACAGCCGCGATCGTCAGCGGCAGTCAGCAAGGCCTGGACGTCTTGCACCGTCAGATGCGGCAAATCGGCATGGATCACGAGCAAGGGGCGATTGCCCAATTGCGCCCGCGCGCTCTCCAACTCTGGATTGAGGCCTCTGCCGCTGTCGGGCAACCAATGCGACGGCCATTCGGATACTTCCGTCGGCGCAAGAAGGTATAGGGAATTGATCGCATTCACATTGGACAGACAGGTCATGACCCGCGCGGCCATCGCCGACGCCAGCGCCATGCGTTCGGCCGGTTCCAGCGCTTCCCGAAGTCGCGACTTACTTTCCACACCCTGTTTCAAGGGGACGAGGGCAGCCCAGTCCGTCACGAACGAAAGCTGATCGCGAGATCGAGCGCCGCCTGCGCCACGCGAATCTTGTCATCCGGGGTCGTCATCAGGGTCGCACAACGCCCAACGACAATGTCCGGCGCCTCGCAACGGTCTCCGTTATCGATCAAGATGGCGTCGATCAGCCCGGCATAATGCCGGGCGATGCTGTCATTATCGACCGCCATGCTCAATTCCTGCATCAGCTTGGCGGTCGGGCCCTTGACCGCCGTGCCGCCGACAAGTGGAGACACGGCGATGACGGGCGCCTTGGTCTGTTTGATCGCGGAGCCTATGCCGGGCACCGCCAGTAACGGATCGATACTCAGAAATGGGTTTGATGGGGCCAGCAATACAGCGTCGGCCGACTGGATCGCCTCGATGACGCCCGGGGCTGGAACGGCGTGCGTGGCGCCCTCGAACATGATGTGTCGCACGGCCGGCGCGCAACGCTGTTCGACGAAATAGCGTTGAAACTCAAGCCGTCCCTGGTCCGTAACCAATATCGTCGCGAGCGCCTGGTCGCTCATGGGCAGTATCCGGGTGGCGATGCCCCACTGGGCGGCAAATCGCGCCGTGATCTGCGACAGGCTCTGCCCTTGCGTCAGGGCATGGGTCCGCGCCACATGCAGGGCCAGGTCGCCGTCGCCAAGCTGAAACCAGTCCTCCCCGTCCAATTCGCGAAGGGCCGCCATGAAGCCCCAGCTTTCGCCTTCCCGCCCCCAACCCTGCGCGCCATTCGCCTTGCCGGACAGCGTATAGAGCAAGGTGTCGATATCGGGCGAAATGTGCAGCCCCATATGCCGGAAATCATCCCCGGTATTGACGATCGCCGTCAGCCCCTCGCCCGCCACGATGCGCGACAGACCCAGAACCAGCTTCGCGCCGCCGACGCCACCGGTCAGAACAACGACGCGCTTCATGCGAACAGATCTTCGTGAACGGGGCGCACCAGATCAGCGGCGGGGCGAGCCGGGCCGGTCAGCGGGCAACCCCGCACCAGCGCTGCCGGTATGCCTTCCGCGCCTTCCCCGGTGGCGAGGCAGGCGGCCGTCGCGACGATATCGGCCAGGGCGACCTGGGTAACTTCAAGCGTCCGCCCGTCGCGATCCAGTTCGCCCCTTCGATCCTGCAACGCCGGCAATCCGGCGGCGCCGATGGCGACCGCCACCACGCCCATCCGCCAGGGTCGGCCAAAACTGTCCGAGATGACGACGGGCAGGCCCAGTCGGGCGTGCAGTTGCGACGCCGTTCCATCGGGATCGACCGGCAGGAGCAAGGCGCGATCGCCCTCCCCCGCCCCGATGTTGGACCGATCGATCCCGGCATTGGCCATGACATGGCCCAGCCGGTGCCGCGCGATCAGGACGTGGGGCACGGCGCGCAGGATGGCGCTGGATTCATCCAGCACCAGTTGCACCAGCCGCGCATCCTTGCGCGTGATATCGGCCAGGCGCTGCGCCTCTTCTCCAGGCTCCACATCAGCCAGCGACATGAAACGCCCCTCGGCCTTGGACACGATCTTTTGCGTCACGACCAGAAGGTCGCCGGCGTGGGGTTCAATGCCGCGCCGATCAAGCGCCACATGCAGAATGTCCGCCAGATCATCGCCCGGTCTGACCTCCCCAATTCCGGTCAACGGTACGATTTCGATCATCAAATACACCTCAAGCGTCGAGCGGGATCAAATCTCCTGTGATACGAATGCCCGCGCCGTCAACCTTATAGGTCTTGTTCATGAAAATGAGGATCGACGTCAGCGCCTCGGCGGCGGCGGAGTTTACCAGCGCGCCGCCGTGAAGCCCCCTCAATCCCATGGCATCGGCCAGCGCCACGATGCGACCCCGGGCATCCTTGTCGTCGCCGAAGACCAGTACGTCGCAGCCGACATCGATATCCTTGGCCAGCTTGTGCGCGGCGACATTGTGGAACGCGGACACGAGCGTCACGCCCTCTCCCAAAACCGCCTGCGCCTTTTGGGCGGCGGAGCCTTCGTCGGGCAACTGGACCCGCATCACCTTGGGCGGGACGAGGGGAACGGTCGTATCCACGACCAACTTGCCAACAACATGCGGTGCGATGTCGCGAAGTGTCGCCTCCTGCGCTGCGAAGGGCACCGTCACGATGATGATGTCCGCATTCGCGACGACATCCACATTGGCGCCGCCCCGCAGGCCATGCCCCAATTCCGCAGCGGCCTTTTCCGCACTTTCGGCGTTGCGCGATCCGATCGTAACAGGATAGCCGGCACGCGCCAGCCGCCAGGCGATTGCAGCGCCCAGATTACCGGTGCCGCCCACGACGGCGATGGCGGGAAGAGTCATATATTTTCCTTCAATGAAACTGGCGAGCGACGTTGCAGGTCGGTCACGATGGTTCAGCCAATACGGCGCGACGCGGCAGCACCGGCTCATAAAGCGTTGTGCGCTGGCGCACCGGGCGCCCGACGGATGCCGCCAGAGCCTGCATTTCCCTGGGACCGAATTCCTGCCCATTGACGCCACCGGCGGCCCGGGTGATCGATTCGTCCATCAGCGTGCCTCCCATGTCATTGGCGCCCGCCTTCAGAATCGCAGCGGCGCCCTCCGGCCCCATCTTCACCCAGGACACCTGGATATTGGGGATCACCGGATGCAGCGCGATGCGTGCCACGGCGTGCATCAACACCGCTTCGCGATAGCTGGGCCCCGATCGCGCCAGCCCTTTGCGCCATATCGGCGATTCCATATGGACGAAGGGCAGCGGCACGAATTCGGTGAAGCCGCCCGTCTCCTCCTGCAATCCGCGAATGCGCAGCAGATGGCGCGCCCAATGCTTATATTCCTCGACATGGCCGAACATGATCGTGGCCGTGCTGCGCAGGCCCACCCCATGGGCCACGCGCATCACCTCGATCCATTCGTCCGCTGTCACCTTGTCCGGGCAGATGATGGCGCGAACTTCGGGGTCCAGTATCTCCGCCGCCGTACCGGGCAGCGTGGACAGCCCCGCTTCCTTCAACCGCGCCAGATAATCCTCCAGCGGCAGGGCGAGCGTGCGGGCGCCATGCGTCACTTCGAGCGGCGAAAAGGCATGGATATGGATGTCCGGCGCGGCCTCGCGCACCGTCTTGAGGACATTGAGATAGGTATGCCCGTCATAATCGGGATGGATCCCGCCCTGCAGGCAGACTTCGGTCGCGCCGCGATCCCAGGCTTCGGCCGCGCGGCGTCCGACCTCTTCCATGTCGAGCCTGTAGGCCGGACCGCGCATGGCCTTGGTGCTGCCCTTGGAAAAAGCGCAGAAGCCGCATTTATAGAGGCAGATATTGGTATAGTTGATGTTGCGGTTGACCGCATAGGTCAGCATGTCACCCACGGCCTGCCGCCGCAATCGGTCGGCCCGCTCGACGATGGCGGCAAAATCATCCTGCTCGGCATCGAACAGGGTCACGATGTCCGCTTCGCTCAGCCGTTCACCCTCCTCCGCAGCGTCAAGGATGGACAGGATCGATCGGGAAGCGAGAACCGGCTCCATCACCATGGTGTCGGGCGCGGGATCGCCATGCCCCGCGGACCATTCGTCCACCTTGGGCAAGCCCCGCCCGTCGATGGCGCGCAGGATCTGGGTGGCAATGGCTGGCGCAGCCCAATCCCGCGCAGCAAGCGCATAACGCGGGCCGATGGCGAGCCGCTGCATCAATATGCGGCCTGCGGCCTTTGTGGCGTCCTCCAATATCTCCAGATGCGGCCAGGGCGCCTCCGGGTTCACATGGTCAGGAGTGACCGGCGACACCCCGCCCCAGTCATTGACGCCGGCCCGGATGAGCGGCGCCAGATCGACGCGATCATGGAGATTGGGCGGCGCCTGGATCGTCATCTGCGGCCCCAAGATGATCCGGGCGGCGGCGATGGACCAGAGATGATCGTCGAGCGACGGTTCGGCATGATCCGCCATGCGCGTCCCCGGCTTTGCCCGGAAATTCTGGATGATGACTTCCTGAATATGCCCGTAGCGGCGATTCAGATCGCGAATGGCGACGAGCGCCTCCACCTGTTCGTCGCGCGTTTCGCCGATACCGATCAGCAGGCCGGTCGTGAACGGCACGCGCGCCCGCCCGGCTTGCTCGATGGCGGCCAAGCGCAGGGCAGGCGTCTTGTCGGGCGATCCGAAATGCGGGCCGCCGCGCGCGCACAGGCGATCGGAGCTGCTCTCCAGCATGATACCCATGGAGGCGGCATGAGGCCGCAACTGCGCATAATCCTCGCCGATCATCAGGCCGGGATTGAGATGCGGCAGCAAGCCCGTCTCGCGGAACACCAGTTCCGCCATTTCGGCCAGATAGGACAGGGTCGAGTCATGCCCGAGCCCGCTGAGAGCCTCTCGCGCGGCGGCATAGCGGGCCTCGGGCCGATCGCCGAGCGTGAAGAGGGCTTCCCGGCAACCGGCCGCCGCGCCAGCGCGGGCGATGGCCAGAACCTCGTCTCTGCCAAGATAGGCATCACCCGCGCGGGCCGGCGTGGTGGCGAAGGTGCAATAGTGGCACACGTCGCGGCACAATTTGGTGAGGGGAATGAAAACCTTGCGGGAATAGGTCACGCGACGGCCATGCGCCGCCACCGTCATCGCCTCCGCCGCCTCCATCATGTCGCCGAGCGACCGGGATCGCAGCACCGTCGCGATGCCCACTGCTTCGTCTTCGCTCAGATACAGTAGATCCAGTGTCACATCATACTCCGCGCTCGGGCAAGCCCGCGAATGGTTTCTAGCGGCGCGGCGTGCCCGGGCAAGGCCGCGATGAAGGTCGAGACACCCATCGCCTCCATGCGCCGCAGCATGTCCACCGCCGCATCGATTGGTCCCGCCAGCGTATCGAAGTCCGCCAGAAACTCGGTCAAACCCAATTCCTCCATCAGGGCCACATTCCTGCCGCCCACGACCACATGCTCGGTCGGATCATAACGCGCGTGCAAGGCGTCGATCTTGCCGCGAAACTGCGTCGGGACACGCGCCAGGGTTTCGGGCGTTCGGAAGGCCATGCCGTTGACGACGATGAACGCCTTGAGATCGTCTATGGCCTCGGCCCGTGTGGGGCGGATCGAGGCGAAGGATACGACCCAGATATCGATCGACAGGGGATCGCGGCCCGCCGCCTGCGCGGCATCCCGGACGGTATCGATCCGGTCCTTCAGCGCGTCGAGATGGCGTTCGCCCGCGAACAATATGACGCCGTCGGCCTGCTCACCCGCCAGCGCCAGCGCCTTGGGACCGAAAGCGGAATAATAGATCGGAATCGGGCGAGCGAAACGGAGCGGTGTGATCTGCATGCCGTTCATCTGCGTTGGCCGTCCGGCGAACAGATCCCGCAGCGCCGCCAGTTCCGTTCGGATTTCCCGCTGCGTGGCGGGCGGGCGGCCGATCGCCATGACCGTGCTACCGCCCGTCGCCAGGCCCAGCGCCACGCGCCCGCCGGAGAGATCGTCGATGGTGCTGAGGGCGGAGGCCGTCACCAGCGGATGTCGCATGAAAGGCGAGGTGACCAGTGGCGCCAAAGTCGCTTTCGGCGCGTCAAGCGCGGCGAGGGTCAGCGACACGTAGAGTTCATGCCAACCCGCCGGCGAATCGCCCACGCTGATAAGCTCAAAACCAAGATCGGAGGCAAGACGGACCTCTTCGCGAAATCCGTCCAGCAGATCCCCCCACATGCTGCATATGCCGAGCTTCATGGTCATCCTCTCGAGAACTCCCTACGACCTGTCGTCTCGCTGCAAACCTGTCCTTGTAGAGGGGGAAAGGCGGGCAGGTCGCTCACCCCTCCCCTCTCACGGGCGCGTCAGAACGTGTATTTGGCCGTGACGCCCCACGTCCGCGGATCGCCGGCATAGACCGAACTGGTTGGGAAGGACGGCAGAAGAACGCTGGAAGCCGAGACATATTTCTCGTTGAAGAGGTTCTTCACATAAATGCCCAGATCAAGGCCCGTACCGCCTATCCCGCGCCAATCCAAACGCGCGTTGGCAAGTTGGTAACCCGGCAGCTTTTCGCCATTCTGACCGCCAAAATCGTCGGTCATGAACAGGTCGGCGTTGACCACCACATCGCCGTCTGCCGGGCGGATCGGCAGTGTCCAACTCACGCTGGCCGTGCCGGAGAAACTGGGCGAATATTTGTTGATCTGGCCCTCGCCCAGCACGATGGTCGAAGGCAGTCCGGCAGGAACGGTCAGGCTTTCCACCTTCACATTGGTATAGGCGGCATTAAAACCGACGGTGAGGCTGCGCACGGGGCTGATGGACGCCTCCAGTTCGACACCCCAGATCCGCAGATCGGCGACATTCGCGGCCAGGGAGCCGTTGGTCGGCGAATCCGGCGTGCCGTTCGGAACGGTCGTCTGCGTGTTCAGGAACTGAAGTGCATTCTTATATTTGCTGTAATAGGCGGCCAGATTCAGGCGCCCACGCGCGGACCCGACATGATAGTCATATTTGGAGCCGATCTCGACGTCGGTGATTGTTTCCTCACCCGTCTTCTGGAAGGGACGAAGGTCTGCGCAGACGCCTCCGGTCGCCACGCAGGCCGGATTCGTGCCGCCCGTGGTAAAGGGTGTTTCGAACAGCGGCGTGTTCACATTGACGCCCCGATAGCCCCGTCGCGACACGATATAGAGCAGCCAGTCCGGGGTCGCTTTATAGTCGAGGCCGATGGTCCAGCTCGGCTCCTCGCCCTTGTTGGATACGGTGCCGACGCCGTCGGCCAGATTGAGGGCCGCCGTGCTGAGGCAGGTGGATTCGTCGACATAGGTCGTGCCGATGGTGCCGCCGCAGGCCGACACCTTGTCCCAGCTGTAGCGAGCGCCGAGATTGAGCTTCAGCTTGTCGGTGAATTCATACCCGATCTGGCCATAGACCGCCCAGTTCTTGTTGCGGACGTGGGCCGTCACCGCAGGCGCCGGGACGCCGCCCACCGAAAATGCCGTGAACTGCGATCCACTGGGACCATCGGACTTATCATTATTAAAGAAGGCGCCGACGATGAAGTTGAACGAGCCAAAATCGCCTAGCAACTGGGTTTCATTTGTTAGATATTGCCGATCCAGCACGGAAGACGCCGTGAAAAGGGTAAACGGCACGGCCGAGGGCGCGGGAGACGGCAGACCCGTGGGGATTTGCAGTTGCGGCAGCCCGCCGGTGTTGATCAGCTGATAGCTGTAGTTCTTTCGATAACCGAAAATGTTGCGTAGCGTCAGATCGCCGAAGCTGAAGGACGTGTCATTGGTGATCGCCCTGGTCTTGCGATAGGCCGCGCCGCCGTTGATGCCGCCGTCGAACGACCCGCGACGATTGGCTTTCTGTGCCTGCAAAGCTGCCTGCACCTGTGGCTCGACAACCCCCAGGCCCAGCGCGGCAAAGGGGAAATTCTCGCGCAGCAGATAGAGACCGCCGGCGAGTTCGTCGCCTTTGAAATATTCATAGATGGTGGTGCTCTTGAGGCCCTCGAACGGCTCGACCAGCAGCGAGAACCGGTAGGCGTCCTGATGGATATTGTCGAATCCCGGGCCGCCGTCGAAGGCGATCGTCCGGGGGTCTTGACGACGGATCTGGCCTGCAGCGCGGAAAGCGACCTTATCCTCGATAATCGGGATATTCACCGCGCCTTCGAGTTCGCGATAATCGAACCGTCCATAGGTGCCCTCGACATAGCCTTCGAAGGCGTAGCTCGGCTTCTGGCTGCCGATCACGACCGCGCCGCCCAAAGTGTTGCGGCCGAACAGCGTCCCCTGAGGCCCCTTGAGCACCTGAATGCTGCCAATGTCATAGGTCGGGACGTTCGAGCCGACCGAAGGCAAAGGGGTGTCGTTGAGATAGATGACAACACCGGGAGTCACCTCGCCCAGGGGCAACTGGCCAATGCCGCGCAGGGTCAGCGCGACATTGTCCTTGCCCCCTTCGGAGGAGAAGGTGAAGCCGGGGGCGATCGTTTTAACGTCGCTTACCGTCTGGACGGTGCTGCGCTCCAGCGCCTCTGATGAAAAAGCGGAAATGGAAACCGAAACGTCCTGCAGTCGTTCTTCCCGGCGGCGAGCCGTGACAACTATGTCACCGGCATTCGCACTATCCGCCTGCGGCGCGGGCGAAGCGACGGACTGCGCCCATGAGGGAAATGCCACCGCTGCGGCACTCGCAACCAATGCCAATTTCAGTGCGGCCAATCGCATAAAAATCCTCCCAATCAATTAGTTTTCCCGTGCGACCTGCGTGCGGCGCAGGTCTGGTCGCCTGTGGCAAAATCGACATTAGTCGCAATTTACCACCTATCGCTGGACAGGATTTCTATGGATCGGATGTAATTGATCTGGATGTGGTATTTGCACCGCAGTGGCGCGACAAGCCGCCGCGCACCGGTCTTGCCGTTCGACATAGCCAGCGACCCGGCGAACGCCCCGCCCTGATCCAAGCACGTTTTCTACGGAGGCGAATGCCGCTGTCCTGGCGCGATCCGCGCCTTAAGACCAAGCCGCGATCAGGTCCGCCGCCGACGCGACGGACGGCTCGCCAATGGCACCCGCGTCGAGAGACAAGCGGGGCGCCGGCGATGGCTGGACCACTCCATGACGCTGTACGAAAGTCGCCCGCGCTTCATTATGCGCGTGCCGGGGCGCTTCCTCCATTGACAGAACCGGCGTCACGCAAGCGTCGCTCGCAGCAAATAGAGCGGCCCACTCATCCCGGCTCTTGGCCAGAAATGCCGCGGCAAATTCAACCTGCATCGCGGGCCAGCCTTCGCGGTCGTTCTGGTCATAACATCTGTCGGAGAGACCCAATCCGTCCACCATCTGGGCAAAGAATTTCGGCTCCAGACATCCTACCGCGACGTGCCGTCCGTCGGCGCATTCGTAACAGCGGTAGAAGGGCGCCGCACCATCCAGCAAATTGGAGCCGGGCGCATCTTCCCACAAACCCTTGGGCTGCCATGCGTAAAATAAGCTCATCAACGACGCGACGCCATCCGTGATACAGGCGTCGACGACCTGCCCCCGGCCCGTCCGTTGCGCCGCCAGCAGTGCGCTCAACAGTCCGAAGATCAGGAACATGGCGCCGCCGCCATAATCGCCTACCAGATTGAGCGGTACTGGCGGCGTACCCTGTCGCTCTCCCATCGCGTGGAGCGCGCCGGTGATCGACAGATAATTGATGTCATGGCCGGCCCGCAGCGCAAGCGGCCCGGACTGGCCCCAGCCCGTCATCCGCCCGAACACGAACCGCGGATTGCGCGCCAGGCAGACATCGGGGCCAACGCCGAGGCGTTCCATGACGCCGGGCCTGTATCCCTCGATCAGCCCGTCCGCCCGCTCGATCAATGCGAGCAACCGTTCCCGATCCGCGTCCTGCTTGAGATCGAGATAGGTCACGACCCGGCTGCGGTGCAGGATGTCCCCACCGACATCATCCCAGTCCCCCGCCGCGACCGATGGCGGCCGGGCGATGCGGACGATCTCGGCGCCCATATCGGCCAACAGCATCGCAGCGAGCGGTACGGGGCCGATCGCGTCGATCTCCAGCAGGCGAATACCGGTCAGGGGCCCGTTTTTTTTCGTCATCAGATATTCGTCCGGTCCGCGCCCTTGAGGTCCAGCATGGCACGCGCCTCATCGGGCGTGGCGATTTCAAGACCCATGCCTTCGACGATCTGCCGCGCAGTCTTCACCTGCTCCGCATTGGTCTCGGCGAGCCGGCCCGGGCCGCCCCACAGCGAATCCTCCAGACCGATACGGACATTGCCACCCATGGACGCCGCCATGGCGACAATGCTCATCTGACGCGCACCGGCCCCCAGCACGGACCATTCATATTGGTCGCCGAACAGCCGGTCGGCCGTTCGCTTCATATGCATGATATCGTCGGGGTGGCTGCCGATGCCGCCCAATATGCCGAAGCAGGTCTGGATGAACAGCGGCGCCTTGACGAGGCCGCGATCGAGAAAATATTTCAGGTTATAGAGATGGCTGGTGTCATAGCATTCGAATTCGAAGCGCGTGCCCAGCGGCGACAATGTGGTCAGTAGATGTTCGATGTCGGCATAGGTGTTCTTGAACACCAGGTCGCGCGATGCTTCGAGCGCGGCGGGTTCCCAGTCATGCTGGAACGACTTGTAGCGATCCAGCATCGGGAACAGACCAAAGCCCATAGTCCCCATATTGAGGCTGGCCACTTCCGGGGCGAAAGTTTGGGCGGGACGGATCCGTTCCTGCACCGTCATGGAGGGGTGCCCGCCCGTTGTCAGGTTCAATACGGCGTCGGTACGCTGCTTAATGACTTTAAGAAAGGGTTCGAACAGGTCGGGATTCTGGTCCGGCCGCCCATCGACGGGATTGCGCGCATGGAGATGGATGATGGCGGCGCCCGCCTCCGCCGCGCCGACCGCCGATGCCGCGATCTCCTCCGCCGTCACGGGCAGATAGGGCGACATGGAGGGCGTGTGGATTGCGCCTGTAATCGCGCAGCTGATGATGACCTTGCGTTTTGCCATGATATTTCCTTTCGCGCACATTGCGCCGGTCGCAGGTTGCGCGAACGGTGCAATCTATCCTTCGATAGGATATGGCGTGCGCTTCAGGGCAGGATGCCGAGCTGCCGCGCCCGCAGAACCGCCTGCGGCCGACGGCGCACGCCCAGCTTGTCGTAGATTTGCTGCATATACCATTTGACGGTGCCTTCGGTCAGGCCGAGACGGTCGCCGATTTCCCGGTTGCGCAGGCCTCCGCTCACCATCGTTAAAATGTCGACTTCCCGGTTGGCGAGGCGCCCGGTCAGGCCGAAATCATCCTCATCTTCTTCGTCCGCTTCGATCTGTGGTCCCCGCCTCAACATCGACACAAGGCGGACGGCGAAGCGATCAGCGGGCGTTTCCAGTTCCGGCCCCTGCGAATAGGCTTCGATGATGAGAGACGCGATGACTTCTCCCTCATCGACGAAGACCCGCACCCAGGCGGCCGGTTCGGCCATCTCTACGGCAGCGCGAACGGCCCTGCGCGCCTCGGACCGGTTGCCCTGAAGCACCGCGATTTCCGCCAGCAGCAATTCGAAGATCACGGCGGACCGGACCGCTCCCGCGCGTTTGACGAATTCCAGCCACCGATAGGCGACCTTGCGCGCTCGGCCCAGCCGATGGCGCTGCATCTCGATCCTGAGCCAGGCAATCGCGATATTCTCATTGCGCCGCGTCGGGTGCAGGGTGGGAATGGGTTCGCCGTCCAGTTGCGGATCGCCCGCCAGGAAATGCTGCTCCGCCTCGTCGATCTGCCCCGCCTTGATCAAAAGCCGCACCTCTTCAGCCACGATGAAGGAGCGCAGACGATCAAGCCCACATTCGATCGCCACGAGATGGGCATCGTTAAGCGTCGACAGCGCGCTGGGCAGATCGCCCCTTGCCGCCCGCAGGCGCGCGCTGACCAGATAGCCCGACGCCATCTGATCGGAAAATCCCCATTGCCGCACGACTGGCAGATACTGGTCCGCCAGTTCCGCCGCCTGTTCAAGGTCGCCTGCATCATAGAGCAGTTCGGCCAACGGCAACGCGGGCAGCGCGGCCAGACCGGAACCTGCGCCATGGATTTCAACAGCTAACGCGAAGGCCTCTTCCAGAAAGCGTCGCGCCAAGGGAATCTTGCCCTGCGCCATCATGGTCGGCGCGACCGAGGCCTTCAGGGCGATGGATGCGAAGGCCGAGCCGGGACGCGACAGCGCGCGGCTGGTTTCCGCCTCCAGCTTGAGCATGTCCTGAAAATGATAAAGTTCGCGCCGCGCCGACATGAGCTGCGCCAGCAAGGTGCAGCTGAGATAGGCATGGCTGTCGGCCAGTTCGGCGAGCAGCGGCTCCGAATCGGCCTCGACCCTGACCATGTCGTCTCGCGCCGCCGCAAGCATGACGAAGCGATGGCGGATCAGCAGGTCCAGTTGCTCGATTTCGTGCGCGGGCAGGGACTGGGCCTCGCGCTTCGCTTCACAGGCCTGCCGCGCGGCGGAAATCAGCCTGTCAGCCGAGGAAAAGGCCAGTTGGCGGATGCGTCTCCAGGCCAGCGCCAGGAGCAGATTAGGCCGTTCGGCCAGGATCGGCCAGGGCAGTTCCGCGCCGAGTTCGTCGATGCGGTAGAGATAGCCCGAATAGGTCAGTCCCTCCGCCAAGCGATCCAACTGGTCGGCGAGAAAAGCCTTGTCCCCGCTCAGCCGCGCATGTTCGATCGCCAGGGCAAGCTGGCCGGCTTCGGCAAAATATTCGCTCGCCCGTCGATGCATGACAGCAGCGCGGTCCGGTGCCCGATCGATCAGCCGGCCCAACACCATTTCGCGGAACAACCGGTGATAGGCATAGCGGCTATGTTCCTGATCAATCGCGTTCAGAAACAGGCCTTCACGAAAGACATGGTCCAGCATCGCGCGCGCATTTTCGTCGCCGGTTACCGCAGCGCAAGCGGAGGGCGTCAATTCATCGAGGATCGAGGTGTCGACGAGGAAGCGGCGGACGTCGTCCGGCTGCAAACTTAACACTTCATCATGGAAATACTCGGCAAATTCTGGGCGCAGGCCAGTCAGCCGGAGCTTGGCCGCGCTGTCGCTGGTGCGGCGATAGAGATCGCAGGCAATAACGATACCGGAAACCCAGCCTTGGGTATCGCCCACAATGTCCTGAAGTTCGCGCGAATCCACCGGCGTCCCGATAGACCGCGTGACCAGTTCCGTCGCTTCCGCCAAGGTGAAGGACAGATCGGCGACGCCCACTTCGACCAGAAATCCGAGCGCACGCATACGCGCCAGCGACAGGCCGACCGTACCGCGTGCGGCGATGATGATGGTCAATGCGTCGCGCGCGCTCGACGATAGTTGCGCCAGAAACTCCAGAATCGGCTTTGCCAGAAACTGCGCGTCATCCACAATGATAACCGGCTTTACGCTGCCCATCGTCG
>NZ_LSJY01000040.1 GCF_001556865.1 Sphingobium sp. CCH11-B1
GCGGCGATGCGGTTGTGGACGTGGCGCCAGTGCTCGGGCGCCGCGTCGCAGGGATCGACGCCCGCCGTCTCCACCGCGTCGATCGCGGCGAGCACCTGCTGGACCTTGGGCCAGCTCTCGATGTGCAGGAGGATTTCGCCGCCCGGCCGCACGAACGGCAGCGTCGTATAAGGCTCGCCCGGCGTGACCGCGCGCACCACGTCGATGCGCGAGGCGATCGTGCCATAGTCGTTGGCGGTCCAGCGGACGAAGGCAAACACCGCGCCCGGCCGGAAGCTCATGACGCGCGTCCGGCGTGTGACGATGCGTTCCTGCGCGACGCGGCCGAAGCGTATCCAGTGCTCCAGCTTCTTTTCGATCCAGGTCAGTTCGACTTCGGTCAGCCGCGATCGCGATGCCAGCGCCGTTGGTTCTGTCGGCGTTCGGGCGGCCTGCGCCTGCTCCGCCGCGCGGCGGCGCAGCGCGGCTTCGAACCCGCTGAAGTCTATGCGCTGCGGATGCGCGGGATCGCTCATCGTTCGTCTCCGGTGATGTCGGGGGAGGTTCGCCCGAGCACGACGTCGAGCGCGGCTTCGGTGCGCAGGATGGCGCGGCCGATGGCTTCGGGGATTTGCGGGAGAACGGCGTCGCCGAACGCCTCGACGATCAGGCTGGCCGCAGCCGTCCGCTTTCCAGCGCCGATCGCAACGCGCGTGCCAGCCACCCAGGCGGAAAGCCCATCATCCAGCCGTAGGTGATGGGCAAGGCCGCCGTTCCAGTCAGCCCACGGCTCCGCAGCATCGCCGCCAGCGCGCGGGCGCCCGCCCATTTGTCCGGCGCGCGATCCGTCATCGCGCCGTCCATCACCGCGTCCATCGTCGGCGATTTCCGCCGATCGTAGGCCGGACTCCAGCCGTCCATCCGGCTGTCGCGCTTCGTCGGGGTGGGGAGGATTTCCGCCGCGTGGCGCAACAGGTTCGGCGTGTCGATCTGCGCCTTCGCGCCGTTCGCCCGGCGTCCCGTTTCGATCTCCTGCCGGCTCAATCTCCGTCCGCCGTTCGGTTTGACAGGCGTCGGCATCATGCCCGCGTGCCGGCTCGCATGGCCCTGCAACTGGCTGAGCACATCGCCCCGGCCGCCCTTGTCCGCATCCGATTTGCGCGGCGTCGCGAGGATCATGCGAAGCGGATATGTCGATCCTGCGCCGCCGCCCGCGCCGTCCCTCATCCCGTCCGTCGCCATCGGCGTCGGCAGCCTGTTCTCGCGAAACAGGTCGAACAGACCCGATTCCTTGAGGGCCGTCCGTGCGCCCGATCCACCCTCCAGCCGGATGCCGCCTTGCTGGGATTGCGATACCGGCGTCGGCAAGCTGGCCTGGGTCGTAGCCGATAAGCCAGGACCGCTTGCGGACATGGTTGGCGCCGACATTTTCAGCAGCCACCACGCACGGTTCGCAGGCGTAGCCGAGCGTTTCCAGGAGAAGGAGCAGCCGGTCAGCGCCGCGAGTTCGCAGATTAGCGCTGTTCTCAAAAGCGAACCAGCGAGGGCGGCACTCTCCGACCAGCCGGACGGCTTCGAGGTAGAGGCCCGACCGTTCGCCTTCGATCCCCCTGCCTTTGGTGTTGGCGCTGGAGATGTCCTGGCACGGCGGCGAACCGACGATGATGTCGGGCAGGAATCCAAGTTCAGAAACAAGTCGAGCTGCCGTGAGGGACCGGACATCCGCGTAGAGTCTGACATGGGGATTGTTCTCCGCGTAGAGGATGCGGCGCCATTCGACGATCTCGCAGGCGGCGACGGTGACGAATCCGGCGCGGTGCAGGCCGAGCGACCAGCCGCCCGCCGCGGCGCTGAACAGGTCGAGCGCGCGCATCATTCGCAAAGCCCGTATTCGCTGTCGCAGAGCAGGCCGTGCTCATCGGCGTCGCGCTGCTCCTGCGCGAGGAACAGGTCGTAGTTGCGGCCGCCCCGGCTGGTGCGCGACCACGCGATCGCCCTGTCGATCGTCGCACGTCCATGATCGGCGGGATCGCCGGGCACGGTCGGCGCGGGCAGCAGGGATGCCGGCGCTCCCGATATCGCGGTGCGCCGCGAAACGAGGCTGACCAGCCGTTCCCACTCCCGCACGCGATCGACTTCCGCGGGAAACCGCATGGCCCAGGCGCGCAGTTCGCGCTTCCTAACCATGATGCAGGTCGAGCAGCCGACCCGGCTCATCCCCATCGTGTAGAGCGGGTTATGCCGGAGTCCGTGGCGCTCGGAGATGGCGAAGGCGTCGGCCGCCGACCAGCGAAAGATGGGCCGGTAGAGCACCTTGCGGGCGCCGGAGGGATGCCGCACCGACTGGATCGGCGGCTTCTTCGCCCGCGCCGGGCTTTCGTCGGCGCGCTCGCCGATCCAGTCGATGACCGAGATCCCCGCATCGAGCAGCGGACGCTTGCGATGCATCATCGGGATCAGTTTGGTCTCGTCGGTGCAGAAGCGCGTTTTGGTGCCGGGAAACCGGCCGTGCAGCATCGCCATGTCGAGGAACGGGATGCCGGTGGGATGCAGCAGCTCGAGCGCGCGGTCGATCAGATGATCGGGAACCGGGGGCGAGACCAGGACGGGACATTCGCACGCGGCGAGCCATTGGCCTTTCGTGAGCCTGCCTGCCTGCCACGCGGCCCGGCGCTGGTTGCACGCGCCCTTATGGCGGGTCCGCCGCTTCTCCTTCGACCATTCCTCGCGCAGCATCGCGCGCTTGCGGGCGAAGGCCGCCGCGTCTGTGAGCCCCGGCACGTCGTTCGCCGAGACCGTCTCGATACACAGGCCGGTGCGTTGTCGCAGCCAGCCGTCGAGATACGCGATGTGGTCGAGCGTGATCGGGTT
This sequence comes from Sphingobium sp. CCH11-B1, assembly GCF_001556865.1. GTDB lineage: Bacteria > Pseudomonadota > Alphaproteobacteria > Sphingomonadales > Sphingomonadaceae > Sphingobium. Next base: position 2,851 of record NZ_LSJY01000040.1, read on the forward strand.
CTCGTGGCCGTTGTCTGCCGAGAGGAACCGCGGCGCGCGGTTGCCGAACGCGGCAAGCCCCCTGCGCTCGATCCGCTCGACCATCCGGCAAAGGACGGCCTGGCTGTCCTTGCCGCCCGAGATGCTGCCGAAGTGCTGGGCGGCGATCATGGCCGCGGTTCCGGCCCGCGCCGCGTAACACGGTGCCGGGATTGATCGCCGCACGCAAAAGGCGTAGTAGTATAGCGTAGGGGAGACGGCGGATTTACTGCCCGATACTTCGCGTCGTCTCGCGAATTATCCACAGCACCAAAGCGCGTTAGAAAGAATACGAAGTATTCTTTACTGTTAGCATAGTTAGAAGAGAGCCGATTCCGCGAGCGATTCCAGAAGCTTGTGCGGAGGTCCGGTTTTTTATAGGCCGAGTCAGCGGTTTTTAATCGGCCGAGTCCGGCGGTTTTCAATAGGCCGAGTCTCATGGCCGGTTATCCACAGCCAGCCCCATGACCCGCGCCGCCTTCTCGAACGGATCGGCGGGCACGGGCGCGAAGGTCAGCCGCTCGCGGCCGAACGCCCGCTCGATCGCCAGCGCGTAGCCCGGCAGCGACTGGCGCTGCACGATGGCGCGCAGCTCGAACGCGAACTGCTTCAAGGGCGAGAGCGCGCCGGATTTCAGGTGAAGGTGCGGGACGTCGAAGCTCCAGCCGCCTTCCTGCTGGCCGCCATGCTTGCGCACGATCCGGTAGAGCCAGCGTTCCAGCCCGCCCGTTAGGTCGAAATAGGCCCGGTCGATGGTGAGCACGAACGTGCGGTCGACGACGCCGGCATAGAACCAGTCCGGCAGGATCAGCTCCAGTCCAAGCGGACGGCCGTCGCCGTCGAGCCGTTCCTGCCACTCGTTGATCCACGAGAAGCGATGGCGTCGCCGCTGGTGCTGCTGGCGGATCGAGGTGGCGACCGTGGTGGATTGCAGCCGGTCGAGCGCGGCCTTCAGCCGGTCATAATGATCCTTGCCGGTGCCTCGTCCGGTGAATGTGAGGATTTCGTGCGGCGTCGTCGCCATCAGGCGCGAGGTCGGCAGCCCCGCGTCGCGCGCGGCGACGATCTGGCTCGCCGCCCATATCAGCACGTCGGCGTCCCATATGGTCGCCATGCCATGTTCGGGCACGGCCTCGACCGATATCCAGGTCGCGCCCATGCGGAAATCGATCGGCGTCACCCGCCTGCGCTTGGCGAGGCTGAAGAACGGCCAGGCCATGAGGTCCTGGGCATCGCGCGGCGCGATATCGCGCCCGAGCGAGGGGAACAGCGCGAGTTGGGCGCGCTCGCCGGAACGGGAGGCGGTGCGCGGCATCATCGGCGGCTCTGCGTGATCGCCGCATCCCGCTGCGGCATGAGATCGTTCTGGCCGGGGTCGGACGTGGAATATTTGGTGCCGAGGTCGGCCCAGGCGCGCAGGTCGTCGACCGAATAGACCACCCGTCCGCCGATCCGGCGATAGGCCGGGCCGCTCCCGAAATAGCGGTGCTTCTCAAGCGTGCGGCCGGAAAGGCCAAGGAAGCGCGCCGCCTCGGGGGTCCGCAGGTAGCGGGGCGGAAGGGTCACGGGCGGTCGGGACAAGGGGCGTCTCCTGCGAGGCGGGGTGGCAGGAGGCGATCATGGCGAAGTGCTCACGGCAGGGTGGGGAACGAAGATTCGCAGCTGCGCCGATGTGACCACCCCCCGGCCGCTGTCATGCGGCGGGCGCTATCAGCGGAAGCGCAGCAGCTTGCGGTAGTCGCCCTTCATCATGGCGGTGGCGTCGCGCACCAGGCGATAAGCGAAGGACCGGGCGTCCGAATTCTTGAAATCGGATGCCGAGAGATGCGCGGCCTCGTCCCTGCCGAGCGCGATCGCGATTTGGCGGTATGTCGCCCCGGCGAGGCGCAGATCGAGCGCGCGAAGCATCAGCTCGAGCCGGGCCGCGCGGATCGGGGTGAGCGGCCATCCGCGCGGCAATGGGCCGGTTCGCTTGCCCGACATGAGTCGATGGAAACGCAGCAGGCTGAGGATGCGCTTGATGAAGTCCTTGTCGAGCGGGACGATCGCGGCGAGCGGCCGGCCGGGCGTCGGATCGCGCAGCCACAGCCGATGCTCGCCGGCCGCGTCAGCGACGACGACATGCCGGCCGTCGATTCCGGCCTGGTCGGCGAGCAGCGCGCCCAGCGCCAGCGGATCGACCGCCTTGGCGCCGGTATATCCTTCCGGCGCAGCGTCGAGGATCACGGTGACGGCGGTGAGTTCCGGCCGCCAGATCACCGTGCCCGACAGCTCATCAGGCAGATAGGCGAAAGGACAACCCCCAGCGGCGGGCGAGCGTCGTTCGCTCGCTGGCCGGGGCGTTCGGGTTCAGTCGCGCCCGCTCTGCGCGATACTGGCGGTTGCGTTGCAGGAACGCGGCGGCGAATTCGGCCCGGCCCGGCGTGTCCGGCGCATTGCCGGCACGCCGCGCGCGCCCTTCGGGCGTCATTGGCATGGGATCATCCTCTCCAGCCGCTCATTGTGCGGAGTCTGGACCGCCGAGGATCGGGAGAAGCACTGCATCCCGACAGCGCGAAGGCCGCGCCAGGCGATGCCGGCCGCGCATCGGAATCCACGACCGGAAAAATCCATTTCGGTCTGAATGTTAACTTATTCGATGGCGCGCGGGCCGAGCAGATATGCGTAGCCCACTTCGGTCATCCAGCGCGCGCGGGCGAGATGGCTCTCATGCATCGCGCGGGCGCGTTCGGGTTCCGCGGCCGGATCGATCCCGAAGATATGCGCCGCCGCGTCGCGCCAGTCGGCGCCCTCGTCGTCGGTATCGAGCAGGCGGATATAGTCGGCGAGGTGATCCTCGTCATAGGCGGTGAGCCGCGGCGCGTCGGGCGCGCGATCCTTGAAATGCTTGCCGGTCATAACGCCCCCGTTCCTCCAGTCCCGTTAACCTTTTAGACCGAAACGGAGACGATTCTATACGCACGGCGGGCATGGCTTCGCGCGTCGTCCGCAATGGTCGGGTTCCAGGTCAGCAGCGGTTCGTCTGCGGTGCGCCCCCGCAAACTTCGCTCCTGACCCTGATCGGGGAGTTGGAAAACCGGAATATCTCGGTCCCTGTGACCTTTAGCCCGGAAGCCTGTTGTATACGTCACAGGCTCCCCGACCATGTGGTCAAGGATAGCGGCGCCGTCACGGCCGACGCCCAACCGGATATTCAGGGGTTTCCACGCCCCAGGCCGCCGCGTAGCGGCCCACGTCTTTCTTAGGACGGGGACGCCGTTCTGGCTACTGTCTCTTGCGAGCCGGGCGATGCCCGGCGAGCGCGCGCCATGACGGCCGCGCGGACCTATGGGCCGCGCGGCCGCCGCTGCTCCGGGCAGGACCTGCAGCCGGTTGTCGGTTGTCGGTTGTCGGTTCTCAATATCGGCCCGAGAAAGGCAAGAACGGCTGTTCTTTCCAGCTTCGGTCAACACGGCGGTAGGTCAGCCGCCGGCAGCGAAATGCGTTCCAGGTCCAAATCAGCGGCTCAAAGCCGTGCCACCAATCGGCGTCAATGTCGCCGCAACGCCCTTCAAAGCAAAGCTTATGGCGCGCGTCATAGAGTCGAAACTCCATCGGCAAACTGTCGCCCTCGTTCGTGCCGGCATAGGCGATGCTTCCTTCGGCATCTTCACCGACCCCGGCAAGGGAAGTGCCCATATGATCGGATGTGATAATCCAGCGCATGATATAATTCCTTGTGAGGGTGGCGCCCGCCGCAGGGACGGGCGCGAATGATGGGAAAGGGTGGCGACCTATGCGGCCGCCCGGCGATGCTGCCGCGCGGCAAGCCGCTTGCTGGCGGTGTGATAGTGGCCGTTGTCCAGTTCTATGCCGGTCCAGTCGCGCCCGAGTTGCTGGGCTGCCGCAAGGGTCGAACCGCTACCGCTGAATGGGTCCAGGACAAGGTCGCCCGGCTGCGTGAAAGCCTCGATCAATGGCGCCAGTGCTTCAACCGGCTTCTGCGTGGGGTGCAGGCGGTTCCCGCTGTAAGGAAAATCGAGCACATCGGGGATAGGCCGTGTCGGACGGACGGGATTGCCCTTTGCCAACAAATAGGCTTGCTCATGTTCATAGCGAAGGAAGCGGGCCGATGACGCATAACGCTTGCGGAAAACAAGATGGCCGACGATGCGGAAGCCTGCCGCCTTCCATGCATCCATGAACAAATCGACTTTGTTCCAGCCATAGAAGGAAACCGCAAAGCCGCCATCCTTCAAGACGCGGTGCATTTCCCGAAACGCCGGACGCAGCCACCGGCCGTTATCGTCATTGGCGACCTTGCGCCCCTGGCGGTCCCGGTAGCGGGTCACATAGGGCGGATCGGTCAGGATGAAATCCACCGTGCCGCTATCGAAAGCCTGCATCACTTCAATGCAATCACCGTTGAAGATCACATCGCGGGGAGCCTGTGCCTTGCTGGTCATATCTCAAATCCTTTGGTTCTGAAGTTCAGCGAAGCGGAATGCCGCGCCTGAACTTCTGCCCGGCGGCGAGCCAAGGGTAGCAACGGGGCAAGGGCGGCCGGGGCGGAGGGGAATCACCCGCCTGCACAAGCGAAGCGCGGAAGGTGGGGATACCGCCCCGGACGGTTCCACTTACCTTGACCGGCGCGAGGACTACGTCCTTAGCAACGATCGCGCCGCCTTGGCGGCGCGAAAAGCAAATGACAGCCGGGATTACCGGCGCGGCCTTCAGGCCGATCCCTGCTCGATCCCCCCAGACCGCTATCCTGCGAGGCACAAAAAAACCCGATGGCGTGGGGCGCCATCGGGTGCTGTCCGCCTTACAGGTCGCGGTAGGCTGCAACCTCATCGCTGAGGTAGGGGATGTATCCGTGGGCGCGTGCCAGTTCGCGCGCTTCCCACTTCCGTTCCCATTCCGGCTTGGCCTGCTCGGCGGCCATCTTCCGGTCGGCCCTGGCCTTGTTGATCCTGCGAATCTTTGCCCAATCCTTTTTCATGTCTGCCTCCTGTGTGCTGGCGTTGCTGATGCATCAGGCAGGCTTTGGCGGGCGACGCGGGCAAGCTGAAAAACGGAGGGTCCGCTTGCGGAAACCGTAGGCGCTGGCGCCGGTTTTCTGCTTGGTGGCTATGCCACTTCCCGCATGAGGCGCCCGGCAAAGCCAGATGCGCTAATCAGCAACCAGCCCGGGAGGGAGATGAACGGATTTTCGGGCAAAGCGGGATCGGCAAGGCTAGGGCCATAGTGGAAAACACGCCGGGCAAGGTAGGAATGGGGGCAGAAGTGGGACGCTTCCCCTGCACTTTGCGCGCATGGATGCCTCCGTCGACCAGGATGCGGAGTCCTGGGCTTACCGTTATCTGGCTGGGCGGGCGCCTGTAGCGAGTATGGCATCGTCCGGTGGCAGGCCGATGCAATGGCTGGTGCGGTTTCGCACGGCGCAGATCCTTTATGGAAAACTGGAAGCGCCCCGCCATTGCTGGCGGGACGCTTCCGCGGTCAGTCGACCTTCAGCTCGAACTTGCCCGTTGTCTCGGTCGAGACAAGCCGGAGATGAACGTCCGGCGCCAGGACCGGATTGAGTTTGAGCGAAGCGTAGGGCTTCTGGTCCTTGGTGGCCTTGAGCCAGCCCACACCGAATTCCACGCGTTCATCGTCGGCGGCAACGATGCGATAGTCGGGCGACTTGTCGCTTGCCTTGTCGCCGATCCGAAGGATTTCCACCTTCTCGCTGAGACCGAAAAAGCGGATTTCGCCGTGAAAGCCGCGATCGGTCGCTTTGAAGTTTCCGCAGATCATGTCGTCAGTCCTTTCTTGACTCGGGACCGCGCCCTTCGCGGCCTCGTGGCGTGTCGAAGATCGGGGACGTTCGGCTGCGCACCGCTTGCGGCCTATGGACGGCCAAAGGGCCGCTTTTTTGCTTCGCGCTGCAAAGCCGAAGGCGGCGGAAAAAAGCTGCCCGGCGCCGTTGCGCCGCCAGGTGGACACGATCAGATCAAGCCACGAGGGAGGCCGCGAGGGTCGGTCGGGCAGGCAGGACGGGAGACAATGCTGCACCCGGTATTTCAGCGGACCCAGCAGCGATGGCTGGGTTATGGCTTTCGCGTCGGCGTGGCAGGATTCACGGGCGAGCGAACAGCGCGGTGAATAGGCGCTCGGCTTCGGCCATGCCGTCGTCGGTCAGATGCACCGACTTTGCCTTGCGCGCAGGATCGGAGATCAGCCCGCGTTCGTGCAGTCGATCCATCGCGCTCCAGTCGAAGCCTTTCCAGGCCGTGCCGGTGGTGCTGAGGTTGAGCCATAGCAGGGCAAGCACCGCCTCGTCGATTCTGTCGGTGTCGGTGTCGGTGTCCGTCCGCGAGTCCATGCGCGGGAGGATAGCAAACCGGGCTGCACACGGCATCCACGATCCCGCCGTGAGCACTTATCTTTGCTACGCTACACTTCGCTATTTCCGCCTTGCGCCGCCGTGCGCCGAATCCCGCCGCCGTTGCTACGGGTCCGGCATGTATGCGCCCGAGGGCGATTTTGCTGGATTCCCGAGAGATGCGCGGCAGCTTGAGCAATATGGGACTCTCTCGCAAACGTCGCCGCCGCGCACCCCGCGGCTGGTCGGAAGGGCTGGAAGACCTGCACGATTACATGCAGCCGCAGCCGACGCGCGCGTCGGCGCGCAAGAATGCCGCCAGCGCGCCGATCGTCGTTACCGACGACTGGCCCGAGCAGGTTCCCATCGGCGATGCCGAGTTGCGCGTCATCGAAGGCGCTTTTCGTGAGGAGCTGGACGCCCTGTTCGGGCCGCTCCCCTAAAACGGCCAATGGAAAGGGGTTGAAATGTTCGTCAAAGTGACGTACATTGTAGCGGAAATGGATAAGTCAGGAGTCGGTCCCATGCCGCGCAAACAAGCCGTAGCGGAGTCCGCCAGAGCCAATCGCGTCGAGCGGCTCGGCTTCCGTATTGACGAAGAAACGAAGGATTTGATCGAGCGGGCAGCTCACCTCACGCGGCGCAAGGTCAGCGACTTTTGCGTGACAGCGCTAGCCGACACGGCGCGGCGAACGATCGCCGAGCATGAAACGCTCGTGCTGTCGGATCGCGACCGCGCGGCGTTCTTCGATGCGCTCATCAATCCGCCCGAGCCCAGCGAGCGGCTGATCCGCGCTCTCCAGGAGCACCGGCGCCGGGTTGCGTCCTGATCATGACGGCGCATGCGGATTTGCAGGTCGAGCCGCTGGGGCCGCATCACGACCGCGAGGGATTTTCCTGCGGCATCGACAGTCTCGATCGATATTTGCGGAGGCAGGCGGGCCAGGACATGCGCCGCCGCTCGGCTGGTGTGTTCGTTCTCGCCGAGCGTGCAAATCCCGGCGTGGTTCTCGGCTATTACACGCTTAGTCAGGCCAACATCGCGCAGGGCGACATTCCGGCAGCGGCGCGAAAGCATGTCCCGCGTTACCCGCTCGTCGCCGCGACGCTGATCGGCCAGCTCGCGGTGTCGCAAGCGAGGCAGGGCGAACGCCTTGGGGCGATCCTGATCGCCGATGCCGTCGAGCGCGTCTGGGCGACGGCCGCGACAGCTGGCTCGTCGATACTCGTCGTGGACGCCATCAATGATCGCGCGGCAGCCTTCTACGAAGGCAATGGCTTCGTGCGCCTGCCAGATTCCCAACGCCTCGTGCTGCCGATGCACACTATTCAAAGATTGGTCGAACGATGACGAACGCTGCTCTCGCCCCCTCGGAAACCGGAGCCGTGCAACCGGCGCTGCGGGCCGCGCTCTACCTGCGCGTCTCGTCGCCGCGTTCGGCCGAGAGCGATCTGTCGATCCCGGACCAGCGCCGCCAGACGTCGAGCTATTGCCACTCGAACGGCTGGGAAGTCGCGGCCGAGTTTGTCGAGCCGGGGGTTTCGGGCACAGACGATCGCCGTCCCGCCTTCCAGGAAATGATCGACGCGGCGCTGGAAAGGCCGTCGCCCTTCGACGTGATCGTGGTCCATAGCTTCTCGCGCTTTTTCCGCGATCAATTCCAGTTCGAGTTCTACCTCCGCAAGCTGGCGAAGAACGGCGTGCAGCTCGTCTCCATCACGCAGATTCTCGGCGATGATCCGATGAGCGAGATGATGCGGAAAATCATGACGCTGTTCGACGAATATCAGTCGAAGGAGAACGGCAAGCATACGCTGCGCGCGATGAACGAAAACGCCCGGCAGGGTTTCTGGAATGGCGCCCGTCCTCCGATCGGCTATCGCGCGGTCGCGGCCGAGCAGCGCGGCGCGAAGATCAAGAAAAAGCTGGAGATCGATCCGCTCCACGCCGAAACGGTGCGCCGCATTTTCCGGCTGGCGCTGGAAGGCGCGGATGGGCGCGGGCCGATCGGGGTCATGGCGATCGCGTGCTGGCTCAATGAGAATAATATCCGCACGCGCTATGGCGGTCGGTGGGGCAAGGGCATGGTCCATCAGGTGCTGACGCGGACCACCTATATCGGCGAGCACCGCTTCAACACCTATGACGTGAAGAAGGGGCGCGCGAAGCCGGAGACCGAGCACGCCATCATGGAGGTGCCGCCGATCATAACGGTGGCGGAGTTCGAGGCCGTGCAGCGATCCTTGAAAGCGCGCAGCCCGAAGATGATGCCGCCGCGGGCGGTGGGCGGATCGACGCTCTTGACGGGCATCTGCTTCTGCGCCTGTTGCGGTGGCGCGATGACGCTGCGCACCGGCACCAGCCGGAGTGGGCAGGAGTATCGCTACTACACCTGCGCGACCAAGGCGACGAAAGGGAAGACGGGATGCCCCGGCGTCTCGCTTCCGATGGATCGGCTGAACGAGGCGGTGATCGAGCACCTGGAGAAGCGGCTGCTCGATCCCGCGCGCCTTGAAGTGCTGATGGACCAGCTTATTGCCCGACGCGACGAATGGGTGACCGAGCGCCGCCAGCACGTCGCCGAGATGGAACGGCGCGCGACTGAGGTCGAGACCAAGCTTTCCCGGCTCTATGAAGCGATCGAGAATGGATTGGTCGATATGGGCGATCCGTCGCTCAAGGCGCGGATTGCCGAGCTGACCACCATCCGCGACCAGGCCAGAGGCGATGCCGAGCGCGCGGTCGCACACATTGAGCGGATCAGCCCGGAGATCACGGTCGAGAGCCTTCACGCCTTCGCGCTGGTCGCCAAACGCAAGCTCCGCCACGACGATGGCTCCTATGCGCGAAACCATATTCGGGCGGTGGCCCAGCGGGTCGAGGTCCACAGCAAGACGGATGTGCGAATCTGCGGCACGCGCACCGAGTTGCTGCGCACCCTCACCGCCGTCTCTGGCGTAGAGGCGGCGGTGCTAGGGACTCGGGCTTTTGGACCGAAATGGTGCCGCTTATAGGACTCGAACCTACGACCCTCGCATTACGAATGCGATGCTCTACCAACTGAGCTAAAGCGGCGTCGGGCGGGCAGATAACAGCGGTTGGCCGATAGGACAAGCGGGCATTTCAAACGAGAGACGACATTCGCGTGCCGCCGGATGCGACCGCGCACCTGCTTATGGGCGGGTCATTTACCCCTCTTTTACCATCCCCTGCGAGAGTCGGAGAAAGACGCGACTTGCGGTTTTGATATAGGGGCATTCAGATGGACACGCTGCGGGGGCATGACGCCGCGAACGATCAGGATGATTTCGACTATGCTGACGCTATGGAGGTCGAAATTCCGCCGGCTGCCGTGTCCGAGGAACGGCGCATGCAGGTCCGCGCCTATAATTACTGGGCCTCGCTGCTAGGCGACCGCACGCTTCCGTCGATAGAGGATCTTTCGCCCGATCAACTGGAAGATTTCGGCCCCTACGCAGTATTGCTGGACTTCAGTGCCGGGCTGGACAATCCGGCGATCGTCTACCTCGGCGCGGCGCTGCGCCAGGAGTGCGGCGTCGAAGGTTCGATCAATTATATCAACGATGTCCCCGCGCGGTCGCTCCTGTCCCGACTGACGGACCATTATCTGCAGATCATCGCCAACGAAGCGCCCGTGGGTTTCGAGGCGGAGTTCGCCAACCAGCGTGGCGCCGAAATCATGTATCGCGGCATATTGATGCCGTTTTCGTCCGATGACGAAACCATCGATTTCGTATTCGGCGTCATCAACTGGAAGGAGGTGGCGAGCCGCAGCGTTTCCGATGCGTTGGAAATGGAGATGAGCGAAGCGCTGCGTACCGCGCCTGCGGCACAGGGCAGCGGACCGATCTGGGCGGACGGGCCCCTGGCGGGACACAGGGACAGCGCGGCGATCGATGAGGATGAGGATGACGACGCGCTCGATCTCGCCGGCATGGAATGCCCGGCCGATGATGCGTCGCTTGCAGACTGGCTGGCGCTGGCCCGGGATGGCGCGGCGCGGGTGCGCATTTGCGAGGCGCGCAGCCACGCGGCCCTCTATCGCGCGGTCAGCCTGTCCTACGACTTTGCCCTGGTGGCAAAGGCGCGGCCCGACGATTATGCCGAGTTGTTGCACGATTATGGCGTAAAGGCGCAGGCGCGCAGCCCCATGACCGCAATCATAAAGCTGGTTTTCGGCGCCACCTACGACAAGACGCGCATCACCGAATATGCCACCGCTCTGGACCATGCCATGGATCAGCGGCTGGGCGTCGGGGCGCTCGCGGACTATCTGGCGGCCTACAAAGGCGGGCTGAAGGCGCTGGTGCGCGATGAGCGGGACGCGCGCCGGACATTGCGACCCGGCCGCCCCGACAGGGGGGAAGCGGCCCGCGCGGTCATTCGCGCCGCAACGGCGCTCAACCCTGCGATGCTGGCCACGGACAATGATGGGCTGGCGGTCGTGGTGGCGCGTCGAAAAGCGGATGGAAGCCTGGCCCTCGTCGCTGCCCTGCCGGAAGGATCCGACCTCAACCAGAAGGTCATCCTGGCCGTGGCCAAGAAATGACCCGCTCCGTGCCACTCTGATCTCTCCTCACATAATTTCAAGACAACGAAATTTTATTCCATGCAGGGTTGAGCCAGCCCGATCCCGGGCGCATAAAGCCGTCTTGAGCCGAGGAGTCGCATGGCGGCGATCCAGCGCCTCCTCCGTGAAAGATCGAAGCGGACCAAACCGCGCAGAGAGGTGGAGCGAATGACGGCGCTGGCGGAAGCGAAGAACAAGGAAGTCGACACAAGCATTCGTCAGGCGCTGGCCGACGCGCTGGAACGGGGTGCATTACCCGGCGAGAGCGAGGGACTGGACGGAGCGACGCTGGCGGAAGCCGCCGCTTTCCTTGGCCGCACAGCCAATGACCGCAAGCCTGGCGCGGTCGCCATCGCCATCGAAACGCTGGGCGAAGGCGCCACCGGCCGCTTCATGCGGTTGGCGATCGTCAATGACGACATGCCGTTCCTGGTGGATTCGATCGCCAACACGCTGGCGGCCGCGGACATCACGATCCACCGTCTGCTCCACCCCGTGCTGTCGGTCGAGCGCAACGGCGGCGGAACGCTAGCGGCCATACTTGACGACGATGCACCGGGCGCGCGCCGGGAATCGATGATCTATATCGAGGCGGACCGCGCCGATGCCAAGGCACGCCGCGCGATCGAGAAAGCGTTGCAGGAAACGCTCGCCGACGTGCGCGCGGCCGTTGCTGACTGGACGAAGATGCAGTCGGCCATGGCCGCTGATGCAGACGCTGTGCCGGACGAGGAAGGCGCAGCGCTGCTGCGCTGGTTTCTTGCCCGCCATTTCACGCAGACGGGCCATGAAATACTGGACCGCACCGGCAAGAGCACGCAGCCCCTGGGCATTTGCACCCGCCATGACCGTCCGCTGATCGCGCCTGCGTCGCTTGAGGCGGCCTTCGCCTGGTTTGAGGAAGGCAAGCGCACCCCGCTGATCATCAAGTCCAGCCGCATGTCGCGCGTGCACCGCCATGTACTGCTCGACCTCGTCATCGTGCCGATCCGCGAAGGGCGCGAAGTCAAGGCGCTCTCCATCCACGCCGGCATGTGGACAAGTTCGGGCCTGGCCGCGACCCCTGACAAGGTGCCGCTGCTCCGTTCCGCATTGTCCACACTGATGGACAAGTTCGGCTTCGATCCGCAGGGTCATGCGGGAAAGACATTGGCGCACGCGCTGACCGCCCTCCCCCACGACATCACCGTCGGGTTCGACAGGGAGACGCTCGAACGGCTGACGCTAACCTTCATGTCCCTGTCGGACCGACCGCGTCCCAAGCTGGCGCTGGCGACCAGCGCACTGGCGCGTCACCTCTACGCCTTTGTGTGGTTGCCGCGTGACGAGCTGTCGACCGCCCGCCGCGTCGCCGTGCAGGACATGCTGGCGCAGGCAGCCAAGGGTCCAGTCCTCAGTTGCTCAATAGCGCTGGAAGAAGGTGGGCTTGCGCTGCTGCGCATCACGCTCGACCTGCGCGAGGGTGGCATGGTGCCGGATGCCGCCATGCTTGACCGCGAATTGCAGCAGATGGTGCGCGGTTGGGTGCCGGCGGTCGAGGAAGCGCTGGCCGAAACCGAAGAAAGGGGCCGAGCGGCCGCCCTTGCGCAACGGTTCGCGCCCGGCTTCCCCCTCGCCTACCGCAATGGCGCGGGTCCGGTCGAAGCCGCGATCGACATCCGCCTGATCCACGGCCTGTCGGACGAGGCCGACAAGTCGATCCGCATTTATCGCAATGCGGAGGACGGCGGCGAACGGCTCCGCCTCAAGCTCTACAGCCATGCCACGGTCGCGCTTTCCGAAGTGGTGCCGGTTTTCGAGAATTTCGGGTTCCGCGTTATCGAGGAGATGACCACCGCCATCGACGGCGGAACGCTCGGCCATGTCCAGCGCTTCGTCCTGGAACTCCCGTCTGGCGGCGACGCGCAGGCGGTGGTGGATCGTGCCGCCATCGTGACCGAAGCGATCGCCCAGGTGGTGGAAGGACGCGCCGAAAATGACCGGTTCAACGAACTGATCGTGACGGCGGGCCTTGCCCCCCGATCGGTCGTACTGTTCCGCGCCCTTTATCGCTATTTGCGGCAGACGGGCGTCGCCTACGGCATGGCCACCTTCGCCGAAACGCTGCGCAAGGCACAGGACGTGGCCGCAAACCTCGTCACCTTGTTCGAAGCGTTGCACGACCCGGCAGCGCAGAACGGCGCCGCCGACCGGATCGCCCAGGCGCAAGCGGAGATCGACGCCGGGCTGGAACAGGTCACGGCAATCGACGAGGATCGCGTTCTGCGCCTGTTGCGCGCGGTGATCACCGCGACGCTGCGCACCAACTTCTTCAGCAAGGCGGCAACGGAGGCGCTGGCGTTCAAGCTCGACAGCGCGCAGGTGCCCGGCCTTCCGGCACCGCTGCCCTGGCGCGAAATATGGGTCTATTCGCCGCGCGTGGAAGGCATTCACCTGCGCGCCGGCCCGGTCGCGCGTGGCGGACTGCGCTGGTCGGACCGGCGCGACGATTTCCGCACCGAGATTCTGGGCCTCATGAAGGCGCAGCGCGTCAAGAACGCCGTCATCGTCCCGACTGGCGCGAAGGGCGGCTTTTACCCCAAGCAATTGCCCAACCCGCAGGTCGATCGCGACGCGTGGTTGGCCGAAGGTACGGAAAGCTATCGCATCTTCATCCGCGCCTTGCTGTCGATCACCGACAATATCGTCAAGAACAAGGTGAAGCACCCGGCGGAAGTCGTGGTGCATGACGGAGAAGACCCCTATTTCGTCGTCGCGGCGGACAAGGGCACGGCGACCTTCTCCGACGTCGCCAACAGCATCGCGCTGGATCGCGACTTCTGGCTGGGCGACGCGTTCGCCAGCGGCGGATCCAACGGTTACGACCATAAGGCGATGGGCATCACCGCGCGCGGCGCGTGGATCAGCGTCCAGCGCCATTTCGCAGAAATGGGCGTCGACGTTCAGAGCGAGCCGGTCAGTGTCGTGGGCTGCGGCGACATGTCCGGCGACGTGTTTGGCAACGGCATGCTGCTGAGCAAGGCGATCAAGCTGATGGCCGCTTTCGACCATCGTCACATCTTCTTCGACCCTTCGCCCGATCCGGCAAAGAGCTGGGCCGAACGCAACCGCATGTTCCAGCTGCCCCGGTCAAGCTGGGAAGACTATGACAAATCCCTGATCTCAAAGGGCGGAGGCGTCTTCCCGCGCAGCCTGAAGCGCATCACGCTGACGCCGGAAATGCAGGCTGTGCTGGGCGTGAGCGACGCGGAAATGGAGCCTACCGCGCTTATCTCCGCCATCCTCAAAGCCCCGGCAGACCTGCTCTGGTTCGGCGGCATCGGCACCTATGTGAAAGCAGCATCGCAGAGCCATGGCGATGTGGGCGATCCCGCCAACGACCGGCTGCGCGTCAATGCGGAGCAGTTGCGGGTCAAGGTGGTCGGCGAAGGCGCGAACCTTGGCGTCACGCAAGCCGGGCGCATCGCCTTTTCGCTGAAGGGTGGCCGGATCAACACCGACTTCATCGACAATAGTGCCGGCGTCGATTGTTCCGACAATGAAGTGAACATCAAGATCGCGCTCAACAAGGAAATGGCGGAAGGTCGCCTGCCTTTCGAGGCGCGCAACGCGCTTCTGGTCAGCATGACCGACGCGGTCGCGGATATCGTGCTGGAGGATAACCGGCTTCAGGCGCTTGGCCTTTCCATTGCGGAAGCCGGAGGCGCGGCAAGCCTGGCTTCTTATGTCCGGCTGATCGAGACGTTCGAGGAAAGCGGCAGGCTCGATCGCCAGGTCGAAGGGCTCGCGGCGAACGACCAGCTGCTTCGCCGCGCGCAGGACGGCCTGAGCCTGACCCGGCCCGAACTCGCCGTACTGCTGTCCACCGCCAAGCTCGCGTTGCAGGATGCCATCGAACATGGCGATCTGGGCAACGACGACAGCATGACCGCCGAACTCATGGCCGCCTTCCCCCGCGCGATGCAGGAAAAGGAAGCGGACGCGATCGCCAACCACGCGCTGCGCAAGGAAATCATCGCGACAAAGGTCGCCAACCGCATCGTCAACCGGCTGGGCCTCATCCATCCATTTGAACTGGCGGAGGAGGAAGGCTGCTCGCTTGCCGACCTCGCCAGCGCCTTCCTGATCGCGGAACGCCTCTATGATATTGGCACGTTGTGGGCGGACATCGACGCGGCCGATATGTCCGAAGCGGCCCGCCTCGCCCTGTTCGGCGACATAGCGGACGGCATGCGCGCGCAGATCGCCGACATCCTGCGCGCCCTGCCCGCCGGCACACTGCCGGGAGAGGGGCAGGCGAAGCTGGCCAAGGGCGTGGACTCGCTGGCAGCCCAGGTCGACGATCTCCTGACCGTGGAAGTGCAACGGCGCACCAACGCGGTCGCTGACCGGCTGCTTGGGCTGGGCGCGCCGGAACCCCTGGCGCTGCGTACGGCCGGCCTGTTCAAGCTTGACGGCGCGGTCGGCATCGCGGCGCTGGCGGCGCGAATGGACGTCGATGAAATCGCTCTCACCCGCGCTTTCACCCATTTGGGCGAAACCGTGGGCATCGATTGGGTCCAGTCTGCCGCGGCACGCATGGCCCCCACCGACCCGTGGGAGCGCCTGCTCATTTCCGGGGTAGCCCGCGACATGCAACAGGTGCGGCTCGATTTCCTGGCGCAGGGCAAGGACAAGGATGTCGCCACGCATGTCGAAAACTGGTTGCAGACCAAGGGTGCCCGCATCCAGCAGTTCCGCAACCTCATTCAAAGGGCCAAGGCCGCGGCAACGCCCAACGTCGCCATGATGGCAGAAATTGCCGGCCAGGCACGCGGGCTGCTCGGTCGCTAAGCCTCCACTAAGCCCCCAGGCCGCTCCCGCTGCGATGAGCGGGAGCGGCCTGGGCTTATTGTGCGGTGCCGCTGTCGGACTGCGCCTCGGGTTCGGCGTAAGGATCGGGGATCGTCACCTTGGGGGCCCCCTTCTTGCCGGGCGTCGGCAAATCCTCGCCATAGATCGGCACAACCGGGCTTGCCGGGGCGCGGCCATGCAAGGCGTCGATTTCCGCCTGCCGCTGCTTGAGGTACAATTCCTTGTAGACGGTATAGGGATCGTCCTGCTTGCGGATTTCCTGGATCGTTTCGTCGAACGCGGCCCGCTCTCCCAACTGGTTGAGGATGGTCGAAGGGATCACATAGGCGGGCTTGTTGAGCGGCGCGCCGATGGCCATAGGCAGGATCAACTTGTCCACCGTATCGCCGATGATGTCGCGCAACGTGGTCGGGCCGACGATCGGCAGATACATATAGGGGCCGGCGCCGATGCCGTAGAAGCCCAGCGTGTTGGCAAGACCGTTGTTACGATGCGGCAGGAAAAAGGGCTTGCGCTTCGCAACGTCGAACAGGCCGAAAACGCCAAGGGTCGTATTGACGCCGAACCGTCCGACGGTTTCGAAGGCTTTGCCGGGCTTGAACTGAAGCAGGTAAGCCGCGGCGACGATCGGTTCGCCGATGTTCGAGAAAAAGTTGCGCAGCCCTTTGCGCACCGGTCGGGGTAGACCCTTGTTATAGGCCTTCGCGACCGGCTCGATCACGGCCTTGTCGACCGACTGTACCGCTTCGAAGCTCTTGGCATTGATATCTTCGAGCGGATCGCCCTTCGGCGCGCCTTTATCGCCTGTGACGACGATGTCCGGTTCCGCCGCCGGCTGTCCCGGCGTCGCTGCGCTATTGGCGGCGGGCTGCTGCACCGTCGATGACGGGGGAAGCGTGCGGACGACAGGTGGCGGGACAACAGCCTGAGCGCCCGCTTCCGCCTGCGCACCCATCAACATCATTCCTGCGGCGACGGCCGGCACAATCATAGTCTATCCTTCGTATAGACCGCCGCCCCCACGCGGTGGATCAACGCTGTCTGACCGGCGTCAACCCGTGTCAAATGAAAGACATATCGGCTAGGCGGGATGTTGCGCTGCGTCAATAGGCGTGCCTGAATGCCAACCCCCGATTTTCCTACTGCGAAGCGTTTGCAATTGCAGAGAGGCCGCGCTATGCGATTCCCCTGACGATCTTGCAGGATATTCGCTTCCACAATGCACGGACAGGCCCGCATCCCGGCGCGTAAAGTGAAGAGCGCCAAGGCGTTCTGGCTGAAGCAGCTTCATACCTGGCATTGGGTGAGTTCCGCCATCAGCCTGATCGGGCTGCTGCTATTCGCCTTCACCGGTATCACGCTCAATCATGCAGCTGACGTCGAGGGCGCACCGCAGACGGTAGAGAAAAGCGCGACATTGCCCGCCAATCTGTTGAAGCAGATCGCCCCAGACCAGGCGCCGGATGCCAAGAAGCCGCTTCCCGCCGCTGTGGCAACCTGGATCGAACGGGAAATCGGGCAGAGCGGCAAGGGCGAGGCGGAATGGTCCGCCGATGACGTTTACCTTCCCCTGCCACGGCCCGGCGGCGACGGCTGGGTCTCGATCGACCGTGCCACCGGGGAAGTGACCAGCGAAAGCACCAGCCGTGGGTGGATCAGCTATCTCAATGACCTGCACAAGGGCCGCAATGCGGGGTCGGCATGGTCGTGGTTCATCGACATCTTCGCCATCGCCTGCTTCCTGTTTGCGCTGACCGGGCTGCTCCTGCTGTACCTGCACGCAAAAAGGCGTCCTTCGACCTGGCCGCTCGTGGCCGCAGGTCTCGCCATTCCGGCGATCATCGCCATCATCTTCATCCATTGAGGGGACCATCATGCAGATCCGCCATCATCTGCTGCTGACCGGCGCGGGGGCGCTGGGTACGGCTTTGCCCGCTGCGGCAAACGCGCAGACGCTGAACCTGAACGTCGCCATTCCGCGCCTGTCGGTTGCGGAATATCATCGCCCCTATGTCGCCATCTGGATCGAGAAGGAGGGCGCAACGCCGCGCACGCTGTCGATCTGGTACGATTATGACATGAAGAATGGCGAGGGAACCAAGTGGCTGCGCGACGTGCGCCAATGGTGGCGCGCCTCCGGCCGGTCGATGCAGTTCCCCGCCGATGGCGTGACCGGCGCGACACGGACGCCTGGAGACCAGAAGATCGCCTTTACCGCCGGTCGCGGGCCGTTGGGCGCGCTGACGCCGGGCAACTACACGCTACTGGTGGAAGCCGCGCGCGAGGTCGGCGGACGCGAACTGCTGCGCCTGCCCTTCTCCTGGCCGCCCAAGCCGGGCGCCACGGTCAAGGTGCAGGGCGCCAGCGAATTGGGTGCGGTGACGCTGACTTTCAGCAAATGAAGAGGGTGACCATGAAGAAAAGCTATTTGTTCGCGGGCGCCCTTGCCGCCCTGCTGCTCTCCAATCCGGCGCAGGCGCACCGCCAATGGATGCTGCCATCTGCCACCACCCTGTCCGGCACGGACAGCTGGGTGACGGTCGACGCGGCCATTTCCAACGACCTTTTCTATTTCGAGCATTTCCCGATGCAGACCGACGGCGTCACCGTTACCGAACCGGACGGAACGGCGGGCAAGATCGAGAATGCCGCCAAGGGTCGCTATCGCTCGACCTTCGACGTGCATCTGACGAAGCCCGGCACCTATCGCATCGCGAACGTGTCGACCGGCATGATGGGCAGCTATATGCTGAACGGCAAGCGAGAACGACTGCCGCGCGGCACCACCAAGGATAAGCTGGCCGCCGCCATCCCCGCTGCCGCTACCGATGTACAAACCGCGGAAATGTCTAATCGCAACGAAATTTTCGTGACGCTTGGCGCACCGACCACCAACCTCTTCAAACCCGTGGGCGAAGGCATCGAATTGGTGCCGGTGACGCATCCCAATGATCTGGTGGCAGGCGAAGCGGCGACATTCCAGTTCCTGCTGGACGGAAAGCCGGCCGCCGGCCTCAAGGTCACGGTCATTCCTGGCGGCATCCGCTATCGCGACAGCCTGGGCCAGATGGACCTCACCGCCGATAAGGACGGCAAGGTCGCGGTCAAATGGCCAGAACCGGGCATGTACTGGCTGAACGCGACGATCGGGGGTGGCCGGGAAGGCGGCGAAGGCAACCAGGGCGGCGGCAACGCGGCAGGTGCATCCATCGCGCCCCAGCCCCCGCGCCCCGAAGTGCCAGCAGGCCCGCCCGCTCGCCGCGCATCCTACATCACCACATTGGAAGTGTTGGCGCCCTGACCCAAGGCGGCATGCCCGGCATCCGTGTCGCAATCGCGCCCCACCTGTCGCCCGATCAGTTCGTCGGTCGGCAGCGGGGCGGCACGGTTGCGGCATATGGCGGGCCGAGCTGGTCGGCACGGATTGTCGATCCGCCCGCTGACGTAGAGGGCGTCATCGCCACCGTCCTCTCCCGCGTCATTGCCCAGATGAGCAATTGGGAGGCGGACTCGACGATAAGCCGGTTCAATCGCATCCCGCTCGGCGAATGGATGGTGCTGCCGCCGGACATGCTGACGGTGCTGAATGCCGCTCTGGATATGGCGCGCTTGTCGGACGGAGCGTTCGATCCGGCTATCGGTCACTGGGTGAACCAGTGGGGGTTCGGTCCCGTCGCCAGCAATATTGAAGCCGCTCGCGTATCGCAGTCTCCCTGGACCTGCATTGAGGTCGAGGGAGACCGCGCGCGTCGCATGGCAGATGTCGCGCTCGATTTTTCCGGCATCGCCAAGGGTTTTGCCGTGGATGCCGTCGCCGCCGCATTGCGAGCCGCCGGCGCTGCGAATTTCCTGATCGAGATTGGGGGGGAGCTGCGCGGCGACGGTGTCAAACCCGATATCCAGCCATGGTGGGTCGATGTCGAACCCCCGCCCGGCCTTGACGCGCCCGTGCTGCGTGTCGCTTTATCCGGACTGGCTGTCGCAACATCGGGCGACTATCGCCGCTGCCGCCATGCAGGTGGCCGCCGCCTGTCGCACAGCATCGATCCGGCCACCGCAGCCCCCATAAAAGAGGGCGTGGCATCGGTCACCGTGCTGCATGATTCCGCGATGGTGGCCGATGCCTGGGCGACGGCCATCACCGTGCTGGGGCCGGAGGCCGGCATGACACTGGCGAGCCGACATGGCCTCGCCGCCCGGCTCGTCATGCGGGTGGCGGAGGGGGCGCAAGAATATATGACCCCTGCCCTTGCAGCGATGCTCGATTGACAGGGACCATCGCGAACTTGCGGTGACCGGAAATATCGGCAGCATTGCACCACACCGATGTCCAGGGAGACGGCGATGCGCGTGATGGTGCTGGTCAAGGCGACACAGGATAGCGAACAGGGTTTCACGCCCACGCCAGAATCGATGGAATCCATGGCGGCGATGGGCCGTTTCAACGACGAACTGCGCGCGGCGGGCGTGCTGCTGATGGCGGAGGGGCTGACGCCGTCCTCTGCCGGCAAGCGCGTCGCTTTCGACGGGACCGATCGGGCGGTGATCGACGGCCCCTTCCCCGCCACCAGCGAACTCGTCGCCGGTTTCTGGCTATGGGAAGTCAAGGACATGGCTGAAGCCGTCGCCTGGGTTAAGCGCTGCCCCAATCCCATGCCCGGCCCCAGCGAGATCGAGATCAGGCCGATCTACCAATTTGCAGAAACGGCCTGAACTGCTTGGCGATCCGGTCAGTCGACCATGATCGTCTGGAACTCGATCTTGTCGTTGCGCACGATGAAGACATCCTTGCCCGACACCTGGCTTGGCTGGCCTTTATTCTGGACCCAGTGCAGGATGACGCTGTCCGGGCCGACCGGCTCGATCCGCGTTTCCATCGCCTTGATTCCGGCGTGATGATCCTTGTCGGTCAGCGTCGCGAAGACTCGGCTGGCCCGTGCCTGGCCCGAATAGACGCCAGGGCCCTTGGCGGGCGTCTGGCCTGCCACCAGCCCTTCGGGCGTGACGACGACAGTGTCGGCGGAATAATCGTCCATGATCGGCTGGAGCTTGCCGACCTTCATGCTTTCGACATGGCGGGCGACGACCTCTGTCGGCGTGGCGGCATGGGCAGCGCTGGCGAGGCAGAGGTTGGCAGCGAGAAGAGCGGCGGCGCGGAAGTGCATGACATGGATCCTTTCTGGAACAGCGGTGGCAAGGAAGGGCAAAAGCATCATCCTTCGTAAGGGATGCCTGCTTCATGATCGCGGATGATCTGCTGCACGGCTTCGGGCTTGACGGGCAGCTTGTTCTTGTTGGCCTGAAGCCAGGCGAAGAAATCGGCTTCGATCGCGTCGGACCATTTCGTGTCGATTTGACCCGCCGTATATTTCCCCTCGCGCAGGCGCAGATGACCGAACATGTCGCGCAGACGGGTATTTTCCGACAGCTTCACGACCTTTTCCGCCAGATGTGGCGGAATGAAAAGGACGCCCCCGTCCCGCCCCAATACGACATCGCCGGGCATGACGGTCGCATGGCCGATGCGGATCGGCCCGTTGATCCCGACCATGGTCGAATTGAGACACGCGCCGGTCGCCATCGCGCCAAAGTGATGCGACGGGTCGTATGACCGGACGAACGACACGAAATTGGGCAGTTCCTTGAGACCGTTGATGTCACGCACCGCGCCGTCATAGACGACGCCATTGCCGCTGCGGGCATAGATCGCATTGCCCACATTGTCGCCGATGGAGGGCCCGTCCTGCTTCAGCCCGAAATGATCGCTGACATAGACGTCGCCCTTTTGCAGCATATCGACGGGCCAGGCGTTCATCGCACCCTTCCGCTTGTCCGCCACGCCCTGCTTTTCCAGCACGGTCTGGATGTCGGGCCGGCCTGGCAGCCATTGGGACGTCAGCGCCCGCCCCACCAGCACCTTGTCAGGGAAGATGGACAGCCAGCCATCCTCATATTGGTGGTTGAAGCCGGCGCTGCGCAGCGTTGCCCAGGCTTCCTCCAATGTCACGTCGCGCATCCGCTCGAGGATCGCGTCCGAAACCTTGGGGCGCCCGTCCGGGAAACGTTCGCCCGTCCAGTCGGGCGTGTAGCGGATCACCTGATCGCGCGTGAAGAAGCCGTCATCGGCGAGCACAGCCTGCGGCAGCAGCCATGCGGCCATCGCCAGGGCGGCGGCCTTCAGACGCCGGTCAAATCGCATGTGAAAAATCTCCCCGATTTCGTGTCAGAATTCCGGCGGCATCTGGTCGTTCGCGCCGCCGCTCGGCACGTCCACGCCGGCCGCCCACAATATGCCGTTCACCAGGAAGCGGCGTTGCTGCGGAAAGATGTGCATATTGTCGTGAAAATCGTTGCCGCCCCATACGACCGAGCGCCCGCCATCGGGCCGATCATAGGCCCAGGCGACAGGGCCGCCCGTGCCATTGGCCGCCTGGGCCGGCTTTGCGGTCAGCAACAATGTGCGGCCCGGATTGTCGGGCAGGAAGTAGCGGGAATACATTTCCTCGCGCGGCGTCCATGGCTTCACGCCGCGCAGGATCGGATGTTTCGTGGCCAGGGGCTTGATCGCCCATGTGTCGACCGGATTATGCGAGACATAGGGTATCCACGCCCCGCCCAGCCAGTTGCTGAGCCATATGCGGCCGGCGCGATTGTCCACGAACATCGTGTAGTGATAGACGACCAGACCGGTCTTCCGGCGGTGGAGCAAGGCGTCGAATTCCTTGAGCGCGGCGGTCGTGGGCGCATCATAATTGAGGCCGTCAGTTTCCGCATATTGCGGGAAAAGCCCGCCGGTTTCCCGCCTCAACCAGTCTCCATTGCCATCGATGACGATGGCGTCCGCCTTTTCCAGCATCGCGATGTCACGCGGTTTCTGCCCGACCAGCACGTCGGCTTTGATTTCCCGATTGGCGCCCGAATGCTCGAGCAGCCAGGCGATCTCGCGCAGGTCTTTCTCATATTCATGCCGACCGGGCGCCCCATGCTGCTTGGGACCTGCAAACAACAGGATATGGACGGGCGGGAGAGGAGCCGTACCTGCGGGCAGTGGCAATAGAGCGGCTGCGATCGTCAACATCAAAATTGCCGGTTTCACCGCCCCCGCCCGGCCATTGCCTCGGACGCGGTCTGGCGAGCACGCACGCAGCCTGCGCCTTAAACCTTCCCTCATAAAAGCTCCTCCCCCCGTCCGATCGCCCGCACCGGCGATTCTCGATCGATATAATATCATATATGATGTGGCACAGTATGCAGCAGGAACCAAGAGGCGGTTACGCCCCGGTCGAGATTTCGCCGGTGTCGATGAAATCCGCACGCAACGCCGCGCCGTGGTCGCGCTGGATGAGGAGAAATGAAGAGAGAAGCGCCCTGCAAAGGCAGGTGGCAGGGCTTGTACCGAACTATCCCCTTAAGTGCTGAAATTTATGTATAAATGATGGATTACCAGCTAAATTCTCCCACATTTCCTCCCACATAATGGACTCGCTGCGACGTACAGTTGTTCGCTTTGGGCGTTTTATCCGACCTGAACAGGTACAGGATCCACATCCAAACCTATGCATAACCGAAGCGACAGCCGCTGGTTCAAGCCCTGAAAAGTGGGATGCGCAAATACCACACCGGGGGACATGACCGAAGGCTATGTGGGACTTAAGTTGGTCGACCACAGCCAGTTTCCATGTAGCGGGCGAAGTGGGACACCGCGTAATTGATTTAGCCACCCTCGTGCATGGTACGAAGTCGCCTTG
>NZ_LSJY01000041.1 GCF_001556865.1 Sphingobium sp. CCH11-B1
GATCGCGTCCCGGGACGTGGTGTAGCTTATCTGGGCCACCGCCAATTTCGGCATCAGCTTGAGCCGATCATGCACCGGGCACAGCCGAGAGCATGACGATGGGATTGTCGCTCACCGGGGCCATCGTTTCAAGCGACATGTAGCGCCCGCGCTGGACGGCCCATTCGTCGGACTGTTCCATGAGAATGGCACCAATCAGGCGGGTGATCGCAGCCTCGTTGGGGAAGATGCCCACGACCTCGGTGCGGCGCTTGATCTCGCCATTGAGGCGCTCGATGGGATTCGTACTGTGCAACTTGGCGCGGTGTTCCTTTGGGAAGGTCATGTAGGCCAGCACGTCGGGTTCGGCATCGTCCATCAAAGTCGCCAGTTTCGGGAGCTTTGGGCGCATCTGGTCGGCGACGGAACGCCATTGCTGGCTGGCTGCCTCAGGCGTGTCCTGGGCAAAGGCGGTGCCGATGAATGCCGAGACGACGCGCCGGCCACTCTTGCCAGCATGGGCGAGCGCATTGCGCATGAAGTGGACGCGGCAGCGCTGCCATGTTGCGCACAGCAGCTTGGACACCGCTGCCTTGATGCCTTCATGAGCATCGGAGATCACCAGTTTCACCCCACGCAGGCCCCGGCGCGTCAGCTTGCGCAGGAAGGCGGTCCAGAAGGGTTCGGCCTCGGATGGCCCGATGTCCATGCCCAGCACTTCGCGGCGACCGTCGCTGTTGACGCCCACCGCGATGATCACCGCGACCGAGACGATCCGACCGTTCTGGCGGACTTTGACATAGGTGGCATCGATCCAAAGGTACGGCCAGTCGCCCTCGATCGGGCGTTCGAGGAAGGCGTTGACCTTCTCGTCGAGCTCTTCGCACAGGCGACTGACCTGGCTCTTCGAAATGCCGTCCATGCCAAGCGCTTTGACCAGGTCATCGACCGAACGGGTCGAGATGCCATGCACATAGGCCTCCTGGATGACCGCCGTCAGCGCCCGCTCGGCCATCCGGCGCGGCTCCAGAAAACCGGGAAAATAGCTGCCCTTGCGCAACTTGGGGATGCGCAGTTCCACCGTTCCCGCGCGGGTTTGCCAGTCGCGGTCGCGATAGCCGTTGCGCTGGACAAGCCGATCGGTGGACTTCTCGCCGTGGCCCGCACCCGTCAAGCCGCCGACCTCCATCTCCATCAACCGCCCGGCGGCAAACGAGATCATCTCGCGCAAAATATCCGCGTCCGGGGCCTTCTCGACCAGCGCGCGCAGGTGCATCATAGAATCGGTCATCGTGGTTCTCCAGGTTCGAGCTTCGCAACCCAAACCTATCCGAAAACCACGGTGACCACCCGCGCTGCTGGCCGGACGCTACAGTGCAATATCCAAAGCGCGCGTCCGGCCAGCAGCGCTACCACCAGATCCTACACCACGTCCCGGGACGCGATC
>NZ_LSJY01000042.1 GCF_001556865.1 Sphingobium sp. CCH11-B1
ACAACCTTCAGCCGCAGTGAACCATCACTTGCTGCTGGACAATCATCATAGGAGAAACGGACATGGCGAAAACCATGAAGGCGGCGGTCGTCCGCGAATTCGGCAAGCCCCTGGTCATCGAGGAGGCGCCGATCCCGGCGGTCGGCCCCGGGCAGATCCTGGTCAAGATTGCGGCAACCGGCGTGTGCCATACCGACCTGCACGCGGCAGAAGGAGACTGGCCGGTCAAGCCCAACCCGCCCTTCATTCCTGGCCATGAAGGCGTCGGGCATGTCGCCGCCGTCGGTGCAGGCGTCACCCATGTGAAGGAAGGCGACCGGGTCGGTGTGCCCTGGCTCTACACCGCCTGCGGGCACTGCGTGCATTGCCTGGGTGGCTGGGAGACGCTTTGCCACGAACAGCAGAACACCGGCTATTCGGTCAATGGCAGCTTTGCCGAATATGTCCTCGCCGATCCCAACTATGTTGGTCACCTTCCCGACAATGTCGACTTCCTCGACATTGCGCCGATCCTCTGCGCGGGCGTCACCGTCTACAAGGGATTGAAGGCCACCGAGGCCCGACCCGGCGAGTGGGTGGTCGTCTCCGGCATTGGCGGGCTCGGCCACATGGCGGTGCAATATGCCCGAGCCATGGGTCTCAATGTGGCCGCGGTCGACATCGACGATAGCAAGCTCGACCTCGCTACACGCCTTGGCGCCACACTGACGGTCAACGCGCGCAACGAGGACCCTTCGGCAGCGCTCAAGAAAGCCATTGGCGGCGCGCACGGGGCGCTGGTGACCGCCGTTTCGCCCAAGGCGTTCCAGCAGGCGCTCGGCATGGTCCGGCGCGGCGGCACGGTCGCGCTCAACGGCCTGCCGCCGGGCGACTTCCCGTTGTCGATCTTCGACACCGTGCTGAACGGCATTACCGTGCGCGGCTCGATCGTCGGCACGCGGCTCGATCTGCTCGAGGCACTGGCGTTCGCCGGCGAGGGCAAGGTCAAGGCCACGGTCCATGCAGACAAGCTGGAGAACATCAACGACGTCTTCTCCCGCATGCATCATGGCGACATCGAGGGCCGGATCGTCCTCGACCTCGCCTGAACCCGTCTTCGCGAAAGTACAGTTCATGTCTCCCTTACATATCCGGCCGATCGCGCGGCGCCGTTTCGTCCAGGGGCTGGCGATCGGCGGCGCGGTCGCCGGTTTCGCCCCGGCGCTTCTCGCGCGATCCGCCCCAACCTTGCCCGCTGAGCTGAGCGGGACCGAGTTCGACCTCGAGATCGCCGAGCTGCCAGTCAACTTCACCGGCAAGCGCCGTATTGCGACTGCCGTGAACGGCAGCGTGCCCGCGCCGGTCCTGCGCCTGCGCGAAGGCGATACGGTCACGCTCCGTGTGCGCAACGGCCTCAAGGAGATGTCGAGCATCCATTGGCACGGCATCATCGTGCCGGCGGAGATGGACGGCGTGCCCGGCATCAGCTTTGCCGGCATCGCGCCGGGCGAGACCTTCACCTATCGCTTCGAGGTCCGCCAGAGCGGAACCTACTGGTATCACGCTCACACGCTCGCCGAGCAGACGGGACTCTATGGAGCGATCATCGTGGAGCCAAAACAGGTGCCGACGGCGCGGGCGCCCGATCGCGACTATTGCATCGTGCTCAGCGACTGGTCGGACGAGCCGCCGCTGCAGATCTTCCTCAATCTCAAGAAGCAGAGCAGCTACTATAATTTTGCGCAGCCGACCGCCGGCGATTTCCTCAAGGATGTCGGCACCATGGGCTTGGGCAAGGCGCTCGAGCGGCGGCGGATGTGGAACAGCTCGCGGATGAACCCGACCGACTACAGCGATGTCTCTGCCGCGACCTACACCTATCTGATGAACGGCGCGCCGCCCGCCGGCAACTGGACCGGTATCGCCGCGCCCGGCGAGCGCGTGCGCCTGCGCTTCGTCGGCGCGGGGACGGCGACGTTCTTCGACGTGCGGATCCCCGGGGTCGAGCTGACGGTCGTATCGACCGACGGGCAGCCGGTCGAGCCGGTCACGGTCGAGGAATTCCGGATCGGCCCGGGCGAGACCTACGACGTCGAGTTCACCATGCCCGAGGGCGGCGCCCGCACCATCTTCGCGCAGGCGATCGATCGGAGCGGCTATGCGCGTGGCACGATCGCACCGGCCCCGGGCATGGCGGCAGCCGTGCCGCCGCTCGATGCCCGGACCTGGCTCGAGCCGGTCGACATGATGGGCGCGATGGCGACGATGGGCGCAATGGGAGGCGACGCGCATGCCGGGCACGGCATGACCGAGATGCCGGCCAGGGCACGGCACGCCCGCACCGAATATGGCGCCAATACCGACATGCGCGTCGACTATCCGCGCACCAATCTCGACGATCCCGGCGCCGGGCTGCGCGGGCGCGGCTGGCGCGTGCTGACGCTGGCCGATCTGCGCACGCCGGGCGGCGATCCCGACCCGCGCGAGCCCGAGCGCGACATCGAGCTGCATCTGACGGGCAATATGGAACGGTTCATCTGGTCGCTCGACGGCATCAAGCTCAACGATTCCAGGCCGCTTCATTTCAAGCCAAACGAGCGGCTGCGCGTCACCTTCGTCAACGACACGATGATGGCGCATCCGATGCATCTGCACGGCATGTGGAGCGATGTCGAAGGCCCGGACGGCGCCTTCCAGGTCCGCAAGCATACGGTCGTGGTCCAGCCCGCCCAGCGGGTGAGCTTCCGCGTCACCGCCGACGCCATGGGCCGATGGGCCTTCCACTGCCATCTGCTCTATCACATGGCGGCCGGCATGTTCCGGGAGGTGGTGGTCGCATGATCCGGATTTTCCCCTCGCGCGGCATCGCTCTTGGCGCTGCCCTCTTCCTGGCGCCGGCGATCACGGCTCCCGCCCTCGCGCAGGATGCCTCGCCCCCGTCGCCCGCCGCCACCCCTGCCCAAACGGCCACTCCCGCTCAGCACACCCCTTCCGCGCAAGGCTCTCAGGACCATGCGGGCATGGACATGCCGGGCATGGATATGACCGACACGAAGGCGTCCGGTAACGGCGCCACGATGGACATGGGCTCGATGCAGGGCGGCCAGGCCCCGCCGGACGCGCGCAACTCGGACGATTATGCCGACGGCTACCGCAACTCGACGCTGCCGGGCTATGAGATGGCCGACAAGCTCTCAATCCCCAAGATACTTGTCGATGAGCTTGAGTTCACCAGCGGCAACGAGGGTCAGGGCGTGGGCTGGACCGTGCTCGTCACCAAGGGTCAGGACAATGACAAGCTCTGGCTGCGCAGCCAGGGGCTCAAGAACTCCCGCGACCAACGTCTCGATCCGGAGAGCAGCGTCGAGGCGCTGTGGTGGCACAGCAAGAACCCGTTCTGGGGCACGCTGCTCGGGGTCAGGCAGGATCTCGGCAAGGGTGCGACCACCTGGCTGGCCGCCGGCGTCGAGGGACTGGCGCCCTATTGGTTCGACGTCCAGCTCACCGGCTATGTAGGAACCGATGGGCGTCTCGCGGCGCGCGCCAAGGCGTCCTATGAGGTCTTGTTCACCAATCGGTTGATCCTTACGCCGCAGGTGGAGACCAATATCTATTCGAAGCGGTCGAGCGATCGGCAGCTCGGCAGCGGCTTCAGCAATGTCGAGCTGAGCGGACGGTTGCGCTACGAGGTGTCGCGCAAGTTCGCGCCCTATATCGGCTTCGTCTGGGAGCGCGCATTTGACGGCACGGCCGATTTCCGTCGCCTGCGCGGGGAAGGGCCTTCCGAACACAGGCTGGTGATCGGCTTGCGCGCCTGGTGGTGATCCGCGGATGGCCACTCGAGGGGTCGACCGCGAACGCGCCGCGTGACAAGGCTGGATCGCAAGCCAACGGTCGCTGGCCGGCCTCCTTTTTCGTCTTGTTGCTCGCGGCGGCTGCGGCGTCGGCGGGACAGACGGCCATTCTCGCCTTCCTTCCGGCACTGGTCGACCCGGCTCGTGGCGCGCTATCGTCAAGCGCTCATGATTTTCATGTCGCGAGCCTGACCGCGGTCCATCCCCTGGCAGCCTTGCTGGCGGCGCCGCTCTGGGGCTGGATCGCGGACCGGGTCGACTATCGGGCGATGTTGCGCGCAGCGCTGGTCATCCTCGCCCTGGTGACCGCGCCGATCGGCCTCGTCGGGCTGCCTGAGCTTTATGCATTGCGCCTGGTGGCGGGGATGGCGTCGGCCGCCATCATACCGTTGGGCTTGCTCTGCGCGAGCTTTGCCGCAAACGAGCGCGCGGACCAGGCGCGGCGCTTCACCTGGCTGACCGCCTTCTTGTTTCTGGGCGATCTCGCCGGTCCGCTGGTGGCGGAGGTCTCGGCCGCGATCCTGCCCCGCGCTCCCCTCATGATCCTCGCTTTCGGCATCGGTGCCGTCGGGGCGGCGCTTTGCGCCGTGCGTCTGCCGCGCTGGTGTGCACCTTGCATCGATGGCGGAGACCTGCCCGCGCCGACGCTCGGCGCGACGCTGATCCTGCTTTTCGTCACGATCGTCGCGGGCGGCGGGCTGGCGGCGATGCATGTCAATCTCCTGGTGACGCGGAGCGTCATTTCGCTGAGCCGCGAAGAGATCGCCTGGATGCTCAGTCTCTGCGGATTGGGCATGCTGGCAGCACAGATCTTCCATGCGAGGCTCGATTGGCTGGTGACCATGCCGAGGCGGCTTGCGGGGCTGACGCTCGGCCTGCTGGCTGCGGCGCTCTTCCTGTTCCCTGTCGCCGCGAGCATGGCCGAACTCAGTGGGATCATCGTTGCTGCCGGCTGGAGCTCGGCAACCCTTCGATTGGTCACCAGCTTCTGGATCAGCGGTGCGGCAGCCCCTTCGGGTCTGAAGCTCGGTCTCCAGCATTCCGCCGCCAGCATCGGGCAGGCGCTCGCGCCGCTGGCGATCGCCGTCGTCGCTCCCGGGGCGCAGCACTTAGTCTTGTGGGGGATTGGTGGTCTGTCGCTGGCGCTGCTTGTGTCCTTGCCGCTCGCCTGGAGGCCGCGCGCCATCGTGAAATCTTCAGCGTGATGAGGGGTAGGGGGCATCAATGCGTATAGATCATTAGGAACCCTATCGCATGCTTCCGGGAGCCGTTCATGAAGACCCGTCTTTCTGCCGCCTTGCTGTTCCTCGCCCTGCCCGGCGCAGCGCTTGCGGCGAATGATGTCGTCGTCCACCGGGACCCGGGTTGTGGATGCTGTGAGAAGTGGGCCCAGGCGCTTCGCGCGAAGCTGGGCCGCACGGTCGTCATGCGCGACGATGCGTCGCGCGGGGCGCTTCAGCGGAGGGCCGGCATGCCGGGCACGCTGGCATCCTGCCACAGCGCGATGGTTGATGGCTATCTGATCGAGGGCCATGTCCCGGTCGCCGATATCAAGCGCCTGCTGGCAACCCGTCCCGTAGGCGTCAGAGGCATTGCGGTGGCGGGGATGCCGATCGGCTCGGAGGGCATGGAAGTGGCAGGCGCCGCCCGCCAACCCTATGCGGTGGTGTCGTTCGGCAGTTCGGGCCAGAAGGTCTTCGCGCGGCATTGATCACGCACGCCTCGGCTCTCGCTGGTGATTTCCTGTTTGAATGACTGGGACTTGCTCGCCCCCACCTGTATAGTCATTTGATGCATGCTCCCGCTCGCCCCCATAGCCGCGCATCCGCTCCCCGGACGAAAGCTGCTTCTGTGGGCGAACCCGCGGTCGACGCTGCCGGTGCGGAGAAGCAACCTCGCTATGTGGCGATCAAAGACAGCATTTTCGAGGACATCCGGGAAGGTCGCCTGAAGCCCGGCGACCAGACGCCGTCAGAGGCCGAGCTCGTCGAGACGTTCAAAGTCTCGCGCATGACCGCAAACCGGGCGTTGCGGGAACTGCAATCGGCCGGTGTCGTGGTACGGCGGGCGGGGCGGGGCAGCTTTGTCGCCGAGCCCCGGCCGATCGGGCAGCTGATCGAGATCCGCAACATCGCGGAGGAGGTGCGCGGCAGGGGCCACGCCTATCGCGCGCGCGTCATTTATAATATCGAGATACGGGCTGATGCGGAAAGGGCAGCTCTGCTGGAAGTCGGCTTGGGCACGCGCCTCTTCCATTCGCTTATCGTCCATCACGAGACCGAATTCCCAATTCAGGTCGAGGAGCGCTTTGTGCTGGCATCTGCTGCGCCACGCTACGGAGAGAGGGATTTCAGCGCCTCGACGCCGAATGAATATCTGACACGTGTTGCCCCGCTCGAGCGAGTAGAGCACCGGGTGTGCGCGGCGATGCCGGATACAGCCATGCGAACAATGCTGGGCCTCGCTGAAGGAGAACCAGTGCTAATGATGACGCGCAGAACCTGGAGTCGCGGACGTCTCGTATCGCACGCTTGGCTCACGCACCCGGGCAATCGGTTCGAGCTATCGGCGGCTTTTTCTGTTGGGACCTAGCGATCAGCCCGCGCCCAACTTGACGGCCGATTTGCGCCTGCGCCGCAACCATCGCACGTCGGCGCGACTGAAGCTCTTAAACAGCAGGTAGAAGCCCGTCCCCGACAGCCACAAAGTACCGAACGCAACGAAGACGATCAGCGGGTGATTGAAGCTGGTGCGGTTCACATAGTCCATATTGTGGAGCATCCAGAAGAAATCCCAGGTGCGCCATGTGTCGCCGCGCATGACCAGGAATCGGCCGGTGTCGGCGGAGATGTAGGCGCTGCTGTTCTCTGCGTCCGCGAAATCCAGTCGCCACATGGTGCCTTCGTGCTCGCGCGCTTCCACATTCGGTTCGGCGAGCAACGTTGCCTTGCGGATCGGTGCTTCATTCACCATCGTCGCGACGTCGCGCGCGACCTGCTCGTCGACCCGAACCGGGGCGCCGCTCGTCGCGTCGATTAGCCGCGTGCCCGTGGTGGATCGAAGCTCGTAGACGGGGCGTGTGGCAAGGGACCGCAAGGCGATGCCGAGCACGGGACCATCAAGAGCGAGCTTTGCCGGCGCAATATAGTCACCGGCAGGTAGGGCGTGCTGATGGCTGGCCTGCGCACTGTGTCCGCCGACCTTCTCCTGATCGAGCAAGGCCATCATCGAGCCGCTCAGAGCCCAAAGGAGAAACTGCACGCCCAGGATCAGGCCGACCCATTTGTGGATGCGCCGAAAAAAGAGCGGGGTGAACCGGATTTTCTTCATCCCTTCTTCTTCCTGCGCCGCGGGAACGACCAAAGCAGCAGCCAAGCCCCGGCCAGCGCCATGGCAAGGGCACTCCAGGTCGCCACGCGCAGCAGCGGATTGTTGACGTCGGAGCGATCGTCATAGTCCATGATGTGCAGCATCCACGCGAAATCGAACACGCGCCACAGCGCATGGCGGCGCGAGATCAGCTCACCGGTCTGCGGAGAGAGATACAGGGTTGGCCGGTTCCAGGCATCGAATTCGACCTGCCAATAGGGAGGCTTGCGCGCCTGCATTTCCAGTGGCGCCGTCGTCAGCAGCCGGGCTGCGACGATGTCCCCGGTGCCGCTGTAGATGCGCCGAGCGGCGGCGCGGATTTGTGCCTCGCTCAAATCGGGGATGGGCTGTCCCGAACCTGCATCGAAGAGTCTTGGACCACCCGAGGTTTGCGCGCGCCAGACGGGCTGATCCATGAACCGTTGCAGGCGGATCTCGGACGCGTCGGGAGCCGATTGAACAATCCGCGCCGGCGGGACGAAGCTCGCAAGGTCGATGGGGGCGACGACCGGTGGGCGGACCAGATCGTCGCCATGGATGATGTCGATATGGACGGCCACCATATAGAAGCCGGTCAGCGTCCAGAGCAGAACCTGGACGCCGACGATCAGGGCCAGCCACTTGTGCGTCCGGCGGATGACCAAAGGCCAGCGAATTGCCATGTGCTGCCCTTCAGAACGCGGTTCGGAAGCCGGCGTAGAAGCGCCGTCCGAGCAGATCATAGGTCATCGTGTCGGTGTTGGCATCGGTGAAGCTCTGGATATAGGGCGCCTTGCGGTCGAACAGATTATCGGCCCCGATCTGGAAACGTGTCTTCTCGTCGATCGCGAAGGCAAGCTGAAGATTGTGGTAGAAGACGTTCGGCGTGCGGTAGCCGATGTCGCCGGCCGATGCGTTGAAGTCGGTCGCCTTGCCGATCCATTGTGTCGACCAGGTCGCGCTGATGCCGTCCTTTTCCGCCGTCAGCACGCCATAACCACGCCATTTCGGATAGCCGCCATTGCCGCCCCCGATAAACCCGTCGAAATAGATCGGCGCGCCGCCGGGGAAGGGGTTTACGACATATTTGTTGAGATAGGTCATGTTGAGATCCAAGGAGATCTTCACCTCGCCCACCGCACCACTGTACACCAGACCCAGATCGAGACCATTCATCTCCTCGCGGCCGGTGTTGATGGGCTGGGCGGAGAGGTAAGTGACCTCGCCGGTCAGCGCGCTGCGCGTAAAGTCGCTGCAGAACGGGTGCGACAGGTTCTGGCTCGCATAGCAGACTGCGAGCTTGGTCGAGCCGGGAATGGCCCGGATCGCGTCCTTGATCTTGATGTCGAACCAGTCTGCCGTCAGCGACAACCCTGGGATGATGCCGCGCGGCGATATCACCGTACCAACGGTCCAGGTCGTGGAGCTTTCGGGCCGAAGGCTCTGGTTACCGCCCACTGTGGTGAGGATCGTGGTGCCGAGCTGCGTATAGTTGGCCGGCACACCGGACGCCTGACAATTGGCGATCAAGGTCACGTTGCCGCTGGAGGTGTAGCGCGAGCAGGGATCGGTCGTGGTCAGATTGCCTTCCGAGACGCCGCCGAAAAGCTCCGGCACGTTGGGAATGCGAAAGCCCGTCCCATAAGTGCCGCGCAGACGGATGCTGTCATTGACTACCCAGTCGGCACTGAGCTTGTAATTCCAGTCGCTCCCGAAGAGATTATAGTCTGAGTAGCGGACTGCGCCATCGAGCGTGAGCGCCTTGGCGAAAGCTGTGTTGGCAAGCACCGGCACCGATAGCTCGAGATAGGCTTCCTTGGCGGTGCTCGAGCCCGAAATAGGATCCTGCTGATTGACGTTCGCCACGCCGAGCACCGTCAACGGGTCGGGATCGCGCCAGCCTTTTTCGCGCCGATAGACCACGCCGGTGGCGAAGGACACCGCGCCGGCTGGAAGGGAGAAGAGATCGCCGTTGAGGTCAGCCGTGACCGTGCCGAGTTCGTTGCCTCCGCGATCGCGCGAGGTGAACAGAATATAATCCAGAACCTGAGGTGTCAGGTCTCCGAACCCAAGATAGTCACCGCAGGGGATGGCCGCGCCCGCCGTGCTGGAGCATTTGCTCCTGTCGAGCGTGTTCGCGACGCGCTCGAGATTGGCGATGTTGGTCGAGCCGTCGACGGCCGTGTTACGCCCGAAGCTGCCCGCGACTTCCCAGGCCCAGTCGTTCGCCAGCTTGCCGCGCAGCCCGAAGGTGCCTTGCCAGGTATCGGTCTCCTGGAAGAAGTGGCGCGCGCCGGGTTCGGCGAGGCGGCGCTGGGCCAGGACCAGGTTCTGGCCGGTCGGATTGGTCGGATTGCTGGCTGGTATCGAGAGATTGCGCAGCGTGCCGGGTGTCGCGATCTGATTCGACTTGCGGAACGTATAGAGGAACTCGCCGAACGCCTGGATACCGTCGGTCAGCGCATAGTCCGCGAAGAAGGCCGTGCTGACGCGCTCGACTGGGCTGACCGCATTGAGAAACGGGTTCGAGTTGAAGTTGTGCTTGGCGGGACTGTAAGGCTCGTAGAAGTTCCCGTTCCCTCCGGGTACCTGGTTGAAGTTGATCTGTTGGCCGTTGGGCAGCACCGCGCGTCCGCCGATCGTCGAGGCGCTGTTGACGCAGCTCAGCGAGCCCGGCGTCGTTTCAGCGAGCGAGCAGGGCGCACGCGAGGCCATGTTGACGGCGCTGGTCTTCTGGTAGGTGACTGCTGCCATGAACCCGCCACGATCGTTGCGAATGCCCCAAAGTAGGTCCGCGGTGAGATCGGAGCCGTCGCCGCGCTCGGTAATGCCTTGTCGGACGCTGAGACCCAGGCCTTCATAATCGGTGCGCGTGACAAGGTTGACCACGCCGGCCATGGCATCGGCCCCGTAGATAGCGGACGCGCCATCCTTGAGGACATCGGTGCGTGCCAGCGCCACGACCGGGATCATGTTGAGATCGGGTGAGGAATTGGCGCCGGTGCCGCCCGCGACGAGGCGTCGGCCGTTGAGGAGCACGAGTGTGCGCTTGATGCCGAGGCCGCGCAGATTGACCTGAGCAGTGCCATAACCGTTGTTGGTCCAGTAGGCCGATGTCTGGTTGCCCGCGAAGCCGGCATTGGCCGGCAAACGCTGCAAGGCGGTTTCGATATTGACGATGCCGGTATTTTGGATCTGCTCGGCGGTGACCACGGTGGCCGGTCCAACCCCGGCCAGATCCTGCCGACGGATTCGTGAGCCGGTAACGACGATGTCGCTGTCATCCCCCAGGACTTGTGCTTTTGGCTGCGGTGTCGGATCGGCCTGAGCGAGAGCCGGCGCGGCGTAGCCCGCGACGATGGCGGCGCTGCCGAGCAGGGCCATCCTGATGGTCATGTGCAATCCCCCTGACGTTTTAGAACAGCCACAGACAACATCAGTTGTATATACAGGTCAACAGTATTTTTCCTGTTTTTCCAATACCTTATTCTCGTGAAATTTAGATATAGATATAGCTATAATACGCACGCCAGACGTCGAACCCTCATGACTGAAGAGATATTTTTGCGAGCGCTCATTTGCAAAGCTGCTGAGATAGAAGATAGAATATCATATCGTAATACAGCCTCGCACGCTTCGATTTGATGATCGGGACATTTGGCCGGCAAGAATGCGAAGCGGCATGATCACATGTTATTGGTGTCGGCGTGATATACCTAGGTATAGCGCTAGAGATGCTCCGGGAACATTAGTCCTTTGCTGAGCTTGCACGCGCCAGGGAAAGTAATACCGATGCGGACCGCATTTGATCCTCGTTTCCTGGATGTGTCGCGCCTTCTTCCGGATTGAGCCGCAGGTTCGCCTTTTGAGGCAGATGAAACGACTCCTGACGAAACGTCGTGCGACGAGTCCGGCGACCTGAGATCGTCGCGCAGCCACTGGGTCACTTGGCGATGATCCAATCCGGTTCGGCAGTGGCGGCGCAGTCCTCGAACGTCGATCGCATCCGCGGAGCCGACGGGCCGGCTTGTGCATGAGCCGCCCTGATTTTGCCGCTGGGCAGTACGGCAGGTTGCGAAAAATGCTTGCTGTGTCCCGGTCGGCGCGCGGGCGTGCAGCTCGCGCCTCGCACGATCACACGCGCAGCAGTCGCCCCACCGCCCGCATGATCGTCGCCCGGCGCGCCGCGTGCTCGGCAGCGTCGCGTGCAGCTCCGGTCATGCACCAGAGCTGGGTGAGGGCGGCGACAAGCCGGACGACATCCAGGGGCGTGAAGTCGGCGACGATCCGCCCCTCGGCCTGCGCCGCTGCGATCCCGTCCAGCTTCTCCCCGAGAAGGACCTCGCCGGCCGGGAGCATCAGAACATCCTGGCCACGCTCCAAATGATGCCAGGTCAGCAGCCTCCACAGGCGCGGGCGTTCGACCAGCAAGTCATAGGTGCGCCCCGCATAACCCTCAAGATCATTGGGATCGAAGCGATCGGCCTGCGCCGCGTCCATCACTTCCTGCGTCAGCGCGGCATCGAAGAGCGCCTCCTTGTCCCCGAAATAGGTGTAGAGCATCGGCTTGCTGATACCCGCCGCCTGCGCAATCCGGTCGATCCGCGCGCCCGCCAGCCCATGGGACGCGAACTCCTCGGTCGCTGCAGCCAGGAGCGTCTCGCGGCTCTGTGCGGCATTCCGCCGGGTTCGTTGCTTCATCACACCTCCAAGCATTGACGCATTCCAGGTTTCAAGTTACCTACCAGTTGGTAATATATGGAGTAACATATGTCCAATCACTGGTTTCTCACGGGCGCGTCCAGCGGCATCGGCCGCCATCTGGCCGAACTGATCCTGGCCGCTGGCGACGACCTTACCGCGACGGCCCGCAAGCCCGAAAGCCTCGATGATCTCGCGGCGAAATATCCGAGCCAGCTGCGCGTCGAAGCGCTCGACGTCACGGTCAAGGACGATATTGCTGCGGTCGTGGCCCGGGCGCAGGCGCGTCGACCCGTCGATATTCTGGTCAACAACGCCGGCGGCGGCGTGATCGGCGCCACCGAAGAGATGTCGGACGCCGAGGTCGAAGGCCAGATCGCGCTCAATCTCATGGCGCCCATCCAGGGGTCATTTGCGGGAGGGGGCGAAATCCTACGCTAAGCCGAGGACGCGCTTGCCATAATCCCTGAGTTCACCTTTGGGGCCGACGTATCGGTAGAGCGTGACGCGCTCGATCCCGAGTTCCTTGCATAGATCGGAGACGGAGGTGTCGCGCTGGGCCATGGCGGCCTGTGCGAGACGCACCTGCGCCTTGGAGAGCGCAAATTTTCGACCTCCCTTGCGTCCCCGCACGCGGGCAGCGGCGAGGCCCGCCATGGTGCGCTCGCGGATCATATCCCGCTCGAATTCCGCCAGGGTGGCGAAAATGCCGAACACCATGCGGCCTGATGGTGTGGTGGTGTCGATCTGCGCGCCCTTGCCGGTGAGCACGCGCAAGCCAATGCCGCGATCCGACAGGTTCTGCACGGTGCTGACCAGATGGGTGAGCGTGCGGCCGAGCCGGTCGAGTTTCCACACGATCAGGACATCACCATCGCGCAGCGATTTGAGGCAGGCAGTAAGGCCGGGGCGGTCGTCGCGGCTGCCGGACGCGCGATCGTCATAGATATTGTCGGGCTCGACGCCGGCGGCGCGAAGGGCATCATGTTGCAGGTCGAGTGACTGCGATCCATCGGCTTTGGACACACGGGCGTACCCAATCAGCATGGATCACAAACGAAGGTTTGAGGTGGCGGTGCGGGCATAGGCATTTGACTACGCCATTGTGTATCTCAACCAGCATCGCAATCAAGCTATCTCAAACATTGAGTCGGAAAGAAAAAGGAACATGCATGCCCCGTCGCGTGACCCTGACCGATCGCCAGCGCGACGCGCTACTCTGTTTGCCGGTCGATCAGGGCGAGTTGCTGCGGCATTACACCCTCAGCGATGAGGATCTCGGACATATCCGGCAGCGCCGCCGACCTCACAATCGTTTCGGCTTCGCGCTGCAATTGTGCGCGCTGCGTTACCCCGGTCGGGTGCTGGCGCCGGGCGAAGTGATCCCGGCGCCAGTGACGGATTTTATCGCTGCCCAGCTCGGGCTGAGCAGCGATGATCTGCTTCCCTATGCCATGCGCGAGGAAACGCGACACGAGCATCTGGCGGACCTGCGCAGAATCTATGGCTACCGCGCCTTTTCTGGGCGCGGCGCACGCGATCTGCGCGAATGGATCGCGCGGGAGGCAGAGTCGGCGACATCCAACGAGGATCTCGCCCGCCGCTTTGTCCTGGAATGCCGCCGTTTACGCACGATCCTACCAGCTCCCTCGACGATCGAACGGCTGTGCGCCGACGCATTGGTCGATGCCGAGCGCCGGATCGAGGATCGTATCGCTCGGCGGATCACGCCTGCCTTTGGCGAGCAGTTGGCGGCTTTGCTGGAGGATACTGTGGACGGCCGCGTCACCCGCTTTGTTTGGCTGCGGCAATTCGAGGTAGGCGCGAACTCCGCTGCCGCTAACCGGCTGATGGATCGACTGGAATATCTCCAGGGCGTCGATCTTCCCGCAGACCTCGTGGCCGGCGTGCCGGCGCACAGAGTAGCCCGGCTGCGCCGGCAGGGTGAACGCTATTATGCCGATGGTATGCGCGACCTGCCCGAAGAAAGGCGGCTAGCGATCCTCGCGGTGTGTGCCCTGGAATGGCGGGCATCGCTGGCTGATGTCGTCGTAGAAACCCATGACCGCATCGTCGGCCGTCTCTATCGGGCGTCCGAGCGCCTTTGCAGCACCAAGATCGCCGACGAAAAGGCGGCTGTCCGGGACACGCTGAAGTCCTTCGCCGAAATCGGCGGCGCATTGCTGCGGGCACAGGAAGATGGCGCGGCGCTGGACGGGATCATCGCCATGGGACCAGGCTGGGAACGGCTCAGGACCCTTGTCGCCACGGCCTCGGCATTGACCAACGTCCTTGCGGCCGATCCCCTCAGCCGCGTCTTGGACGGCTATCATCGCTTTCGCCTCTACGCCCCCCGGATGCTACGCCTGCTCGACATGCAGGCGGCGCCGGTCGCCACGCCCCTCTTGGCTGCGGTTACAATCCTGCAACGCGGTATCAAAGCCGCGCCGCCGATCGACTTCCTGCGCCCGAACTCGAAATGGCATCGCCATCTTCGCGCTCAGCCCGCCGGCGACCACCGGCTGTGGGAGATAGCGGTGCTGTTCCATATCCGCGACGCCTTCAGATCCGGCGACATATGGCTGGCGGGGTCGCGTCGCTATGCCGATCTCAAGCAGATACTGGTCCCGGCTCAGGCGATAGAGCATACCACTCGCCTCGCCGTGCCGCTGCGGCCCCATGAATGGCTCGCGGAACGTAAGGTCCGACTGGATGAACGGCTGAAGGAACTGGGTCGTGCGGCGCGGGCTGGGGCGATCCCCGGCGGAATTATCGAGAATGGCAGGCTTCATATCGACAAGCTCAAGGCTGACACACCGGAAGGTGCAGAGGATCTCGTGCTCGATCTGTATCAGCAGCTTCCGCCCGCCAGGATTACCGACCTGCTGCTGGAAGTCGATGAGCGGACAGGGTTTTCTGAAGCCTTCATCCATTTGCGCACCGGCGCGCCCTGCGCGGATCGGATCGGGCTGATGAACATATTGCTGGCGGAAGGCGTCAATCTCGGCCTGCGCAAGATGGCGGCGGCGACCAACACGCACAGCTTCTGGGAATTGCTGCGGATCGCACGCTGGCATGTCGAAGGCACCGCCTATGATCGAGCGCTTGCGATGATAGTCGAGGCGCATGGTGCGCTTCCCATGGCCGCGTTCTGGGGACAGGGGCATTCCGCCTCCAGCGATGGACAGTTCTTCCTCGCCACCGAACAAGGCGAGGCGATGAACATGGTCAACGCCAAATACGGCCATGTCCCGGGCCTAAAAGGATACAGCCATGTCTCCGATCAATATGCGCCATTCGCCACGCAGGTCATCCCGGCGACCGTCAGCGAGGCGCCCTATATTCTCGACGGGCTGCTGATGAACGATGCAGGCCGCCATGTCCGTCAGCATTTCGCCGACACGGGCGGCTTTACCGATCATGTGTTCGCCGCCTGCGCCCTTCTAGGCTACAGGTTCGCGCCGCGCATCCGTGACCTG
Source organism: Sphingobium sp. CCH11-B1 (assembly GCF_001556865.1). GTDB lineage: Bacteria > Pseudomonadota > Alphaproteobacteria > Sphingomonadales > Sphingomonadaceae > Sphingobium. The sequence continues at coordinate 15,362 of NZ_LSJY01000042.1, forward strand.
CCTCAAAAGCGGCTCTATGCCTTCACTCCCAGCGCAACGCCCGCCAACGTGCGGGGTCTGGTCGGCGGGAAAATCAACGAACCCCTGATCGAGCGGAACTGGCCCGACATCCTGCGCATCATGGCCACGATCGCCGCCGGCATTGTCGCCCCCAGCCAGATTCTACGCAAGTTGGCATCCTATCCTCGCCAGAACGAATTGGCGCTCGCCCTTCGGGAAGTCGGCCGGGTCGAACGAACCTTGTTCATGATCGACTGGATTCTCGACGCCGGCTTGCAGCGCCAGGCCCAGATCGGCCTCAACAAAGGCGAAGCCCATCATGCCCTGAAGCGCGCTATCAGCTTCCATCGGCGCGGTGAAATCCGGGATCGCTCAGGCGAAGGCCAGCATTATCGCATCGCCGGCATGAACTTGCTGGCCGCCACCATCATATTCTGGAACACGATGAAGCTCGGAGAAGTCGTCAGCAGCCGAGCCGCTGATGGCTTTGCCGTCCCGCCCCATCTCCTCGCCCATGTCTCGCCGCTGGGATGGGAGCACATCAACCTCACCGGCGAATATCGCTGGCCCAAATCCTTAGCGTAGGATTTCGCCCCCTCCCGCAAACGACCCCTACTGGATGGAAGCGCCGCCGCGGGCTCGGACGCTGGCACGTCGGCGGTGGCGACCCAGGTTCAGGGATTGATTGCTACGAATGGCGGGCCAGGTGCGAGCCGATTGTTCTTGCGGGGCATAGCCGACAGTCCGTTTATTGGCTTCGGACAATCCCCGGTGAGCGTGTACCTGAACGAGGCCCGGATCACTTACGACGCGCCCGATCCCGACTTCCGAATGGTTGATGTGGATCGGGTCGAGGTACTGAAGGGACCGCAGGGGCCGCTTTACGGCACGGGAGCACTGGGCGGCGTCTACCGCGTGATGACCATTGCGCCCGATTTGGGCCAATTTGCCGGTCGCTCCCGTCAGCGTCTCGCCGGCCTCCCGGGTCACGGTGTCGGCGCGTCGGTCGAGGGCGTCGTCAACTTACCCGTGCGCCAGGATCAGGCCGCCTTGCGGTTGGTGGGCTACGTCGATGTCGCGCCAGGCTGGATCAACAACGCTGGAGGTCGCTCGGACGTCAACCGAACGGTCGTGCGCGGCACCAGAGCGTCGCTTCGCGTTGTCCCAAGCGAGGGGTGGACTTTTGACCTCATTGGCGCCGGTCAGAACATCCGCGCGCTCGACAGCAAATATGTGGATCGCGACAAGGAAGAGCTGACACGCGCAGACCGGACGCCGGAGCCACGGTCGAATAATGTCTGGCTCACCTCGGGCGTCCTGCAAGGTGAGCTTGGGCCTTATGCCCTGACCGTCTCTACAAGCCTAGCAACGCAGAGGACGCTGAAGGTTGACGACGCGAGCAGCGCGGCCTCGTCCCTCGGTCTGACCGCGCCGCTGCGGTATGCCGAAACCCGCACATATCAGGTATTCGACCAGGAAATCCGCCTTGCGAACAAAAGCGGCCGAACGCCTTGGGCTTTGGGCGTTTCCTATCTCTCATCCCGTAGCGGCGCTCGCGGCCGAGCATCGGAAATCAGCCCGATGATCGCAGATTTGCTGGACGCGTCAAGAAGCGTCACCGAAACAGCCATGTTTGCCGAGGGTAGCCGACCCCTTATCGATGGTCTTCGTCTCGGCCTTGGCATCCGCGTTTTCCGCTCGACCGTCAAGGAGGACCGCGACGACGATGTCGGAACCGAAGTTCGGTCCAAGTCTTTATGGGGCGTATCGCCCAGCGCGACGCTGTCATGGTTGCCCTCCTCCGCCTCGTTGGCCTACTTTCGCGTTGCGTCCGCATTCCGGCCCGGGGGCCTTGATCCGACCAACGTGGAAACCGGCCGCTACGATGCCGATCAGTTGGTCGCATTCGAAGCTGGATTTCGACGCACTTCGGACGGGGGCAGGCTTCAGGTTGAAGTTGGCGCGTTCAGCTCCATCTGGTCGGACGTTCAGTCGGACTATCTTCTTAATTCCGGCCTTGTGGCGACGCGTAACGCTGGCGACGCGAATATCCTGGGCGGCGAACTGACCGTTCGGTGGCGGCCGACATCGGCATGGTCCTTTGTTGCGGGCGCCTCCGGCCAGCGCGCCCGGCTGGTTCGCGGCATTGATGGTGCAGAGTTGGAGCGTGACCCGCGCCTTCCTGTTGTACCTGACGTATCCGGCCACTTCGACATGCGACATTCGATCGATGCAGGGTCCTGGCGAGTGTCGCCCGCGGTGACCGGTCGCTACCTAGGACGGTCTAGGCTGAGCCTGGACCCTGGGCTCGACCGGCGGATGGGCGGGTTCGCCG
>NZ_LSJY01000043.1 GCF_001556865.1 Sphingobium sp. CCH11-B1
AGTCGACGCCCAGTTGCCAGGTCAGCGCCTTGGACGAGGTCTTGTTGACGCTCGAATTGCGGATCGTTGCCGCGCCGTCCGCGCATTCTTCCGGTGAAACGACAGGCTGATTGCTCAGGCCGCCGCCAACGCAGGCCTCGATCTTGTCCCAGGTGTGACGTACGCCCAGATTGACGCGCAGGCCGTCGGCGATTTCATAATTGACATTGCCGAACAGCGCCCGGCTCTTTTCGCTGTAAAAACTATAGTTGAAGCGAGCATCGGTAATACCGGGTAGGGTGAAGACCGGAATATAAGTGCCCGACGGCCCGAGCGGCTTGCTGTCCAGGTAGAAGGCCCCGACTAGCCAGTCGAGACGATTGCCGAGTGCCGATCCCTTCAATTGCACTTCGTCGCTGATCTGCCGGACGTCGGATGTCTGGCGCCCACCCACGATCGTCACCGGAAGCCCGGCAGGGATCGCGCCGCTTCCATCAGCGATCAAGGTGGGCAGTCCATCCACGCTGGAATAATAG
>NZ_LSJY01000044.1 GCF_001556865.1 Sphingobium sp. CCH11-B1
GCGTCCGGCCAGCAGCGCTACCACCAGATCCTACACCACGTCCCGGGACGCGATCCCACTTATTGCGATACCGCCGGCGGTTCGCCCTGGGATACATCGGATCGATGTGACGACGATGGAAGCTGGGATGTCAGCTGCGACTGAAGTTGAAGATTATATTGCCAGTGACGATGCCAAGCCCAGCAACAGGGGACACGGAAGATAGGAAAATCTGGTCGCCTGTTGCACCCCGCTTCCGATATCGAAATAGACATTCCCTCAATTGGCGTGCCCTCGAAGACCGGATCGTCCGGCTCAACGAACAATACAGGCATTCCCCCTGGCGCTGCTTCGGCAACGAAGCGAAATGCGCATTGCTGTTGCGGGCCGGGCTGCGCGTTCCAGGCTCGCTCGATTTTTCCGTTCCCGCCGGTTTCGAAGCGCCGCAGTTCGATCGGTTTCTGGTCAGACCTGGCATCGAACCGATTGTATATACCAATTGGCAGCGGTTCTCCGCTTGGCAGATCGACCAGCGCTGGATCGAGCGGGCAGCCGCGTTGCTGACCGGCACCAGCAGGAAGATGCGAAGCGCGGGCGTCGACAAGCCGGCCATTTGTGGCCTTGCGCCAATGCGATATGCGCGATTGGACGACATTCCCTCCTGGCCTGAGGCGATCGAGGTCATTCATAGCTGTGAGGGCCTTACCCCCGTGCAGGAGGCAGTGCTGACCCACGCCACATTCGTCCTCTATCACCCGCTCGATGATGGCAACGGCCGTGTCGCGCGATCGTTGTTTCACGCTTCGCTGCACCGCCGGGACCAGGTCGACGCCCCTTTTCTGCCGCTTGGACCGAGCTTCTATAGCGCATCCTATCTCAAGCTGGGGCTTCTGCGCAGATTGTCTCAAACCGGCGACTGGGAGGCTTATCTGGATGGTGTGCACCCCATAGTCGAATTTGCGATTTCGCTTCAGGAGCATGTCGATGACGCTGACGCGCTGTCGGGCAGCATCAGCGCCCTATCGCAGACAATGACATCAATGGATTGACGAGCGAGGTGCAAGCGATGGACAAACGCATTCTGATTGTGACCAAGCTCAACGATGAGCACGCCCATCTCATCGCGACGGGCCTCGAGATGATGGGCGCAACGCCGAGCATCTTCCGCTTCGGCATGATGCCTGTTCACGAAACCCATACGATTTCATTGGGCGATAAGGCGACATTCTATGTCGATGGCGCCGCGCTCCTTGATGAAGATATCCCTTATGATCGGGTTTGGCTGCGGCGCATAGGTGGCTCGTCGGTAAAGTTGCTGGACGTTCAGGAAAGCGACAAGGCCTATGTCTCCAATATAATGACCGCCTATCGCGCGTCGCTTTTTGCCTTTCTGGATCGTCTTGCGGCCCAGCGGCCCGGTGTCATGGTCAACGGATATTGGGGAAAGCTGGCGGCGGAAAGCAAGGTGCTGCAGCTCTGGCAGGCGCGCATAGTCGGCCTGTCGGTACCCGCAACATTGCAGTCCAACGACGTTGAAGCAATCCGAAGCTTCCAAGACGGGCATGGCGGGCGGATCATCTGTAAACCACTCATTCCGCAGATGTGGCAAGGCGAGGATAGCTTGGCCTTTGCCTATACCTCGATCATGCCGCCGGTCGCCTCGTTGCCGGCCGAAGCTCTTTCCCTGCACCCCGCCATCTACCAGCCTTATGTCGAGAAGGCGTTTGAAGCCCGGGTGATCATCTTCGGCGGTCGGCAATTCGGTATTAAGATCGATTCCCAGAGCGACCCGTTGTCGGTTATCGACTGGCGCGGAAAGCGCCTTCTTAAAGACAATAATGACAATTATCGGTTGCCGCCGGAAGTCTTTGACCAATGCCAGGATCTGATGCGGGCGCTGGGCATATCCTATGGCGCATTCGACTTCATTGTCACGCCCGCCGGTGATCATGTCTTTTTAGAAGTGAACGAAGCCGGGCAATTCCTGTTCGTCGAGGACTGCGCGCCCGGGGACAAGATTGCCCACGCTTTCTGCCATTTTCTCATTCACGGGACCCTGCAGGACTGGAACGACAAGGACGTGACTTTCACGCTGAAGGATTTGCTGTCCTCAGCTGGCGCGCTGGCTCGCAAACAGGCGGATTCCCGCTACCGCGACCACGACCGAACCTCCCGGATATCCAGGATGGATGATCTTGTGGGATCGCATCACGTGTCCGAAGCGCGCTGAACATGTCCCCTCGCGCTTCCGCGCCCACGCGGCCCCTTCACGAGGCTGGCGCGGAGGACAGCGGCCCATCGTCGCTGTTCCGATCCGAAATGGTCCGCGCGCGCCGGGCACGGCATGGCGCGGCCAAGATTCCCGCGATGCCCTGGGCATGGATCGTCCTGCTGGGTGCCGTCCTGTTTGCCGAGATCGGCGGGCTCTATGCGATCATTCTGGTTCAGTTCGATGTTGGGTTTGAAGCCGTTGCCGGCCCCCGCATGGCTAAGCCTGCAGACCGCGCCGCTCCGGCGCCCGCCCCCTTGCCGCGCAATCCGTGATGTTCATTTCCCCTATCTTGGCTCGGCGTTCCTCGCGCGTCGAGATGGTGCGCCAGACGGAATCGGGCGAATGCGCCCTCGCTGCGCTGGCGATGATCGCCAATTATCACGGCAACCCGATTGGTCTTGCCGAACTGCGCCGCCGCTTTCGCGCCTCGAGCCGTGGAAGCACGCTGGAATTTTTGATGCACATGGCCGAAGCGATCGGCTTTTCCGCAAGACCCATCAGCATCCCGCTGGAAGGTCTTGCGCATATCCACCTGCCGGCCATTCTGCATTGGAACATGAACCACTTTGTCGTCGTCGAGCGCATTCGCGCCGACAAAGTCCTCATTCATGATCCCGAGGGGATGTCCGACTGGCTCCCTATAGAGGCGATGTCCCGGCATTTTACCGGCATCGCGCTGGAATTGCGGCAGGTCAGGCGTTTCGACGAGGCGCAGCCACGACCGCGCCTTGATCCTGTCAAATTGCTCCAGGGCGCATCGGGAATACGCCGATCGCTGTTCCAGATACTGACCCTCAGCATATTCCTCGAACTCTACACCTTGATCTCCCCTTTTTACCTGCGGCTTGCGGTCGATGTCGTGCTGCCGTCGCGCAGCCTGAATTTGATGACCGTGCTGGCGATTGGCTTTGCCCTGTTGACTGCGACCAACGCGCTGACCTCGCTGTTGCGATCCCTGGTGATCGCCTTCGCCAATGCCGCAGTCGGCCGCACGCTCTACGTCAACGTCGCACGCAAGCTCTTGCGATTGCCCATTGATTGGTATGAGCGGCGGCACATCGGGGATGTGATGTCACGCCTCCAGTCCACCGCCCCGATCAGACAATTACTGACGGAAAACAGCATCGGCGCGTTCATCGACGGGTGCCTTGGCGCGCTCAGTCTGGTGGTGATGCTTACATACAGCCTACAATTGTCGATGGTTGCCATCGGCTTTCTGGTGATGATTTCGATCGGGAAGATGGCATTCCTTGCCCCAAAGCAGCGTGTCCAGGAGACAGCCATCGCGATGGCTGGCCGGGAACAATCGGTGATGATGGAGACGCTCAGGGGGATAACAACCTTGCGCGTTCTTGGCGGAGAGGAAGATCGGCTGCAATATTGGCAGCGCCGGCTCGCCGATTCCGTCACGGCGAATCTGTCCGTCGCCCGGGTGAATGTGTGGCAGGAGTCCGTCGGCACATCGCTGAATGCCCTTGAATCGGTGATATCCATCTATCTTGCGATCGGGCTCGTCCTGTCTGCCGATTTCAGTCTGGGTATGGTCTTTGCCTATATGGCCTACAAGACCCAGTTCCTGCGCCGCACATCCTCCCTGCTGGACCAGATCATCGCCTTCAGGATGCTGAGGCTGCATGTGGATCGCCTTGCCGACATCATGCTCACCGACGAGGACAAGGCATTCGACCGGGAGGCGATATCGGCCAGGACATTGTCGGGCCGCGTTGAACTGCGCGGCGTAGCTTTCCGATATGCGCCTACGGATCCATATGTGCTGTCCGGGGTCGACCTCGTGATCGAGCCCGGAGAGCATGTAGCAATCACCGGGCCGTCCGGTGAGGGCAAGAGTACGCTCATCAAGATCATTCTCGGTCTCATCGAACCATCGGAAGGCGCCGTATTCGTCGATGGTATCCGGCTCACGGACTTCGGCTTGAAAAGCTATCGCGCGCAAGTCGGCTCAGTCCTGCAGAATGACGGAATATTCGCCGGATCGATCGCCGAGAATATTGCGCTTTTTGATAATGCTTCGGACATGGACCGGGTTGTCGCGTCCGCCAAGGCTGCGGCGTTGCATGACGATATAGCAGCCATGCCCATGGGCTATGAAACGCTGGTCGGCGACATGGGCGCTGCGATTTCGGGCGGGCAGAAGCAGCGGCTGATACTGGCGCGCGCCCTCTACAGACAGCCTCGCCTTCTCGTAGTCGATGAAGGGACGTCACACCTGGACGAAGATAAAGAGCGCCTGGTCAATGCGGCGATATCGGCACTGGGGGTGACGCGAATAGTGGTCGCGCACCGCCGAGAGACGATTGCCTCGGCGGATCGGATACTCCGCTTATCTGATGGGAAACTGGGAGACGTAGCTCATTCGGCTATGGAGGAGTGAGGCTCTTTTATAGGCGGAGCGGGCATATTCCTGCCAGACTCCCACCCGCATCTCCTGTCTTCACCTATCCCGCGACCTCGTCCAAAAATCTGATATGCCGAGCGTTTCATAGGCCGTGCTGACCGCAACGTCGTGCAATCCATACACTCACGAGCACGCGGCGCCTGGCTCGCATGGCCGCACCAGTCATATCGAAAGGAGGTGCTTGCAATCCCGTTCGCCGTGTTCAGACAATCAGTCTGAAGCTTCAGACGGCTTCTGGGCGCGCTTTTCGCGTTCCTTCTGCTCCTCATCGAGTCCGCGCGCAAGCTGGCGACCCAGAAGCCTGGCAAGACGCAGAATAGCTGCGTCCGCTCTTGGCGAGAGCTGGGGTAGCATATTCGAAGATCGCCGCTTCTTACTCATCGGGGCTCGCGTTCCGTCGCTGAACCCGCCTGCATTTCAAGCCCCGACTGCAAATCGGGGCGGGGTGAGGGTGGAAAGAACGAAGGGGAGGGGATCTGGATGGATTCCCCCGTAAAGGCGGGCCACCATACTGATTGTCGGCCGATTTCATGCCCAGCGAAGCTGTGCTATTTTCTTCTCTGGAAGGGCTCTGCGAATGCAGGATGTTGATCACATCGAAACGACAAAGCAGGCGGCCCCGCCGTCGCCGCGCGCTGCGGACTGGTTCTGGCGTCCATGGTATGCAAAACTGACCTGGGCTCTGACGCTGCTCTACTGGATATGCCTCGAGCTTATGATCACCATCCCCTACGACCGGCTGAACATCTACCTTGTCAATGTCATGGTGCTGCTGATCTTTGTCTTCAATCCGATCACGGTAGTAGCGGTTCTGGGATATAGCTTCCTCAAAGCCAAGGTCGCATGCGGCGAATGGGTGATAACGCCAGGACCGCCGTCGCGACGGCCATTGATTGATCCCTATACAGATCCATCTGATGCTCGGTCGGGTGACATACATCTGCGACATATCGGCGTTATTCAGGACTAAAATCATGGATCCCGCCGCTCCTTGAAGCTGGGATTGCCATCGGCCATTCCGTTATCCCGATCGAACAGCAGTCGTCCGGAACTAAGGATCGAAGACTGCTCCATCGATGTGATTGGACCCGTTACATCGACTGTGCCACGGCCCGCATCCGCCTGCCTCAGATAGCGGTTGCGCAAGCCGTCATTGCCAAACACTTGCTCACTCAAGTGTTTCGCAAAAGTCTCCTCCGGGCGACCGGAGCGGGCAGCCGTTTTCTCTGCGGAGGCAATTGCCTCCCGAACATCGTAATTCACGATGTCGATCGACGAGCGAGCCGAAACTGAAGCGATTCCGCGATCCGTTATGTCCGCACTCAACTTGCCCGTTAGCGAACCGACGGCACTACCTTTGGCGCCACCTTTTTCTTCGCCCTCTTTCCCACCTGAACTAATCCCCCGTGATGCGGTAGCAGTAAGGTCGCCAGAAACGCCCTGAGTATCGCCCGTCTGATGTTCTGCATTTCGAGAAAGCGATCTTTGCCACCCGGTTTGCACCATGATCGCAGTGACATCGCGCTCCAGCGTATCGGCGACCTGCGGTTTCAACGCCAGTTGCCCTGCCGATCCATCTCGAACCCGCCGCGCAACCAGTTAGCCATGGCGGTCTGGCCTTGCGCCCCGCTGCCCAGAAAATGCTCGATCGTGTCCGGGCCCGCCTGTTTGCCGGCTTCGAACCGCGTACTCGTGTCGTTTCGCGCAGACTGGCTGAACCCGGTGCTGCTGGAGACGAGCAGATCATTGTGCGCGAAGCTAAACCGGGCATGCCCGCCATTGGCGATGGCGCCGAGCTGGCTCTCATTGATGAGCCCGCCCCGCCACATCTGCGCCGCGAGCTCCGGAGTCAGGTTTAGGCCGATGTCCCCATTCTGGTCCATTGCAATCTGGCGCTTCGACATCTCGATCCCATGCGCGCGCAACAACGCTTGGGTGCGGGTGAGCCGCTCCTTGTTGACTATTCCTGTCAATCGCTCATTGCGCGCCCGATCGACGATGCCCTCCGCGCCGCCTTCCGCCATGTCGACCTGGTTTCCGGCAGTGCCCGCCAGCGCGCGGATGAAGGAATCGAGACGTGCCGCTTCGCGGACCGAGACGCCAGCGGCCGCGGCACCCTCGGCAAAGCCTGCATTATCCGCCTGACGCCGCCGCTCGCTGATCTGGGCATTGCCGCGAACCCCATCCGGACCAATCTCGCGCTGGGCGTCGAGCTTCCCGGACCGCTCGGCAAAGTCGTAACCCGCCGCTTCACGCGTGCGGCCGTAGACACTCGTGCCCTCCCGCGCGGCTTCCGCGCTCGCTCCGTCGGCCGTACCGACCTGGACTGCGGCATTGTAACTCTCCAGCGCGCGCAGGACCTGTGCCTCATTGCGCCCGGTAGAACGCGAGATCTGGGTGATCGCCGTCGATCGCGCCTCACCCGAGAGCGCATTGATGAACCCGATGCGCCGGCTGGTTTCAGTGACCGAAAGGCCAAGCATGGCCGCAGCCTGCCGTTGCCCCTGATTGCCGCCGGTGCGCTGCGCCTGCTCGGTTGCGACATTGCTCCGCTCGATGGCAGTAACCCTTTCACCGGCATAGTCGCGCCGGCCTTCCATCGTGCCGACCTGGGTCTGCGCGGCAGTCAGGTCATTACGCAGCATCTGCTCCTGATCGAAGGCGTTGGCGGTCAGCTTGGCGAAGGTTGGATCGGCGCTTGCCTGGCCGATCACAGTCGACGCCTTGAGTGCGGCATCCTTCGCGTCATAACCGCCGCGCTCGAAGTGCCGCTGCGCACCCGACTGCATCATGTCGTACGCTTGGCTGTCCCCGAACGCTTTCCACTGCACCATGTTCTGCGCGAAGGCAGCAAAGGCACGCTCGCCGGTCTGGCCTTCCCCAAAGTAGGTGGTGCCGAGCTTGCGCAGCGCGTCGCCCTGGGCAAAATTGTGAATGGCAGACGTCGCGGCGTTGCTGCGGATCGCGCGGGAAGTCGCGGGATCGCTCAGATCCCGCCCGTCGAGGGCAGGGGAGAGGCCGCCCAGCTCCCGCGCGGCGTCTGTACGACCCAGGCCAAAGGCCGCCGTTCCCGCTGCCCCACCACCATGTTCGCCAAGCACCGATCCGGCCGAAGCAAAGCTTCGGTCCAGACCAAAGCTGCTGCGTTCACCAAAGTCGCCGAACCCGGACGACGTCGATCGCCGCGCCGTGGTGCCACTAGCCGATGCCTGCGCTTCCAGCGCCGAGGCATAGCCCTCGCTGGTTCCTACCGTCGCGGCCGCCATGCTGCCCTGGCCCTGGACACCCAGCATGCCCGAGGTGAAGGCCGTGAACATATTGCCCGAGAAGCGGAACACCGTGAACACGAAAGCGCCGGCGAGGCCGGCAGCAGCCGTACGGAACGAACCGAAGATGGCCAGCGCCTTCATCGCGGCCGACGGTGCCAGGATCCAGCTATCGGCTGCGACGTTGGTCGCGCGCAGTTCGGCAAGCACGTCCATCGCCCGGCCGAGGGTCAGCTGGTATATGCCGGCATCGATCACACCCCACAGCGCAACGAACACGAACAGCCCCAGCGCGAAGCTGGCGACCCGCAGGTTGATCGGCGTCAGGATGAACAGCAGCGCGATCGGCATCATCATGAGCATGATCGCGAAGACTGACGCGCGGATGGTCGGCATCCACTCGTTGGCAGTGGATAGGGTGGCGAGGCCGTTGGACTCGACGGCGCGGTTCGCCATGACTCGCGCGGTCGCCGCCGGCGAATCCTCGAACAGGACGTCGCCCACGGTCTGGCCGAGCAGGACGTTGGTGAGGAACTTCTGCCGGCTCATCGACTGGCCCAGCATCATGTCGCCCAGCCCTTCGATCTGCTGACGGCAGCGATCGCGCTGGCTCGCCTGGGCCACGTCGAAGCCGGTGCGGGCGCAGATTTGGTCGCTATAGGCGTCGAACAATGTGGCGTCCGAGAGACGGTCGGCAATATAGCCCCAGGCCGCATCGCAGCTCATCGTCGTCCCGGCCTTGTCACTCGCCGTGAACACGGTCGAGAAGGTGGCGGGGCCGGCCATTGCCGCAAACGAGGCGGGCAGGTCGGTCGACGTCCGGAAAAGCTGATCGTCGTCGACGCCATAGGCCGGCGACACACGCGCCACCGGATAGCATTGACGCACATAATCCTTCACCGTCGCGTCGAGGAAAGTATCGACGATCGGGCTGCGTGGGCTAACCGCGTTCAGAAACAGATCGAACGCATGGCCACCCGCGCCGAACTCCAGCTTGGCATTGGGGTCGGTCGTGTTGTCGTCGATGGTTTCGGCAAGTGCGCGTTCCATCAGGTTGGTGACGCCAGCTACAAGGACGATCAGGTTGGGGACATCGCCCACCGGCTGATAGGCGTTGCGCACCCGATCATAGATGTGGACAGTGCCGGTGGTAGCGATCATGCCGGCAAACAGGCCGATGCCGACCAGCATCTGGAAGCCGAAGGCGACAAGGCCCATGCCGGAACCCTTGATGCTGGCGATAACAGCGCCAAATGCGATGCCGACCACCGCGATGATGACAACCAGCGTCTCGTAGCGCGGATCGCCGAAGATCATCGCTACGAGGTGGAACGCGTCGACGGTTTCGGAAAAGCCGTCCCATGTGTGGTAACTGGCATCGATGGCCAACGCGGGTGTTGCGCCCAGACATCCCAGAAGGACGCATGCCAGGCGGATAAGATGACGCATGGCTCGCCTCACCGGTTGCGATTGGCGTTGGCGCCCGCGGCGTCGCGGGCATCGCGGTCGCGCTGGCGGACAACCCCGGCATAGTTAGCCGACAGGTTCGCCTGGCTCATCGCGGCCATGTAGGATTGGCGCATCTGTGCACGTTGGCGAAGCACCTCGTCACGCAACTCGCGCAGCTGCTCGATGCCCTTGGTCAGAATGCGGGTCTGGCATAAGTTGTTATTCTCGGCATCCGCGGCGCCCGCCGTGGTCGCGCCGCGCTCGGCATTCTGCAGCGCGAAGTCGATCGAGCGGGTGAGGTCGTTCAGCATCTGATAAGCGAGGGTGAGAGCCACCAGTTCGTCCGTATCGGCGATCACGCTGTCGGTGAGGCCCTGCCGCACGCCCCATTCGAGCAGGCGATAGACCGGCAGTGTCCGGACATTGGCGACGAACTGCTTTTCCTCGACGGTGAGCGCAGCGCGCGTCCGGATCTTGACAGAGATCGCCTCCATCCGCTCGCGCGCCAATATGAGCGCGCCGCGCCCCGCACCGTTCACCGAACAATCCGCGCCAGTCGCAGGGATGTTGAGCGCGCGGGTCGGAACACGCCCCGTCAGGAAGTCATCGGCGCTTTCGGTATCCTGGCGCGGACAGGCGGGAATAGCCGAAAAGATCGGCACCTTGTCGTTGGCGTCCCAGCGCATATAGACATCGCCGACGCGGGCCCGCATCACGCCCGCCCAGTCGGATGCACCCACCCGCGCGGCGGCATGCGCTAGAAGCGAGCCGGTCTTGAAGATGTCCGTGACCTCGGCCGGGCAATTGGCGAGTGCGTCCTTGAGATCCTCGGTCGGGTTGCCCTTGTTCGACTGGATTTTCTCGCGGCTCTGCTGCCAGCTATTGGCATAGCCCTCGCGGATCGACTTGTAGCCGGTCATCTCCTCGACGATCCCCGACATGTTGTCGTCGCCTTTGGCGATTTGCACCATGCGATTGGCAAGGCGGCAGTCGTTCACCTGGATCGAGTTCAGGTAATTGGTGGCCGCCTCCATCTTTGAAATTATATTTCCCATCTTCTCGTCGAGCGTTTCGAGAAGATACTGGAAGGCGACGGCCGGCGCGGCCTGCAGGATCGTCTCCAGCTTCTGGACGAGATAGTCGGGGTCGAGGAACGACATGCCGCCTAAGAACATGTCGATGCCGCCGCAGCCGGCCTTCACCTTGGGAAGCGTCAGACTCATGAGATAGTCGTCATGGACGTCGACACGGCCCGACATTCCGCCCGCGGTCACATAGCCGCGGGTCTGATCCTCGAAGCTACCCGGCGAAGTGTAGGTGACATTGTCAAACCAGCTTTCAGCCCAGCTTTGGGCATGAGCGGGCACCGCCTGGCCGCAGGACGCTGCAATCAGGCAGAGAGCAAGAAGGGGACGGCGTACAAGACGGACCATGACAGATTTCCTGATGGGAAAAGTTGACGACACAGCCCCCACAAGATCAGCGTATTTTCCGATCGGAAGAGACCGGCGCCCTCACGCCGACAATTCCGGTAAATTTCGACATGGCGCGCACGCCGACGGCTGCCCGGGTTCCGGACAGCATCCGGGCGGCCAGCCAGGTGTTGCGCGCGATATTGGCGCCGTGATCGGTACCGATCGCGATCGGCACCATGCGACCCGGATCGACCAGCGGCCGCACCCAGGCGACGGGGTTGCCGACCCAGGGAAGGCCGAGACGACCCGAGCGCAGCGTCGCTTCCTCTGTCCCAAGTGTTCGGACCTGCCAGCCGTAGCGACCACGGAATGCCAGAAGCTTTGACCATAGGTCGCCGCACGGCAGGCAACCTAGCGCGGTGCTCATTTCGATCACATAGAGCGATGCCTGACCGCGCAGCATGGGTTCGAAATCGGGCGGAAAATCGCGCGTGACCGGCACGCGCGAAAGCCAAAGTCGCATGTCCGCAGCTGTCGACACCGGATGAATGGCGGCCTGCCGCGCGGCGTCCCGGTCTTTCTGCTGCGCGAGGGCGGTGGCCGGCAGCAATGCCGATGGCGCGAGCAGGAGGGGGCCGGAGACCAGCATGCGGACCAGGCGCCTCATGGCCTGGAGGCCCGTGCATCGATGAGATCGCCGCCGATCACGCGCGGATCGGTCGAGGAGACAGGGCCATTGGCCAGCGCGTCGAAGAACCCGTCTTCCTCGCCAGCGCCGGTCAGCCATTGCTCTGGCCGGATATCACCGCTCAGCAGCCGTACGGCCTGATAGGCCATCTGCGCGAGATTGGGATACGTCTCGACGCCCGCGGCGATCACCATGCGCTGGGAACTGCCCCGGCGGATGACCATGGTGGTCGGCGTCACTTCGACCCCGAAACGCTGTCCCATCTCAGGCCGGCGATCAAGGTCCATCAGGCTTACCTGCCAGCCCATGTCATCCTGGAACCGCTGGACGATCGGCCATTGCACCTTGCAATAGCCGCAGGTCTCGCGGGCAAACATGACGAGCGCGAACTCTCCGGCGTGCGCCCGCAGATACTGGCGGCGGATCTGATCCTTCTGCGCGCCCAGCACATCGCGCGCTTCGCCGACCATCGGATTGGCCGCTCTGGCATTGAGCTGCGGATGGGTGAGCATGGCCAGCTGGGTGACGCCGGCAAAGGCACGGGCCTTACGCCGGGCGAAGTCCTGCAGGCGCCAGAAATCGGCGACCGCGTCGATCGTGAGGACGGTTGCGGCATAGTCGCGCTGCTCCACGATGAGCTTCGCGATCCTGGGCGGCGACCATTTGGCCAACTCGACCATCGGCGGGATGAGGGGCTTTGGAACGGCGTCATCTTGCGCTTCTTCGGCAGGGCCGGATTTGGGCGTCTCGTACCACCAATAACCCCGTGCCGCATAATCGGTTGTGGGCGCAGATGTCGCTTGGGCGCATGCGGGACCGGCGGACATGAGCAGGACCGCACCCATGGAGAACAAGCGCTTCATAGCAGTTTCTCCATGCGAGAGAGCCGCTCGATCGCCACCGGGCCATAATAGCGGCTGTCATACCCGTCAGGATGACGCGAGCCGACGAAGATCATCCCCTCGGGAATGCGCGCGCTTTCCGGCAGCCAATGGTCAAGCGCCTTGCCGCTGCGTGCGGCAGGTTTGCTCATGCCCATCAACTCGCCATTGCAATAATACCAGCCATTCCGGCCCCCGCCCAAGCTGGCGGGCCTTTCGATCATGACGATCCGGTCTCCGGGCAGGCACAGTGCATATTTGGTGACGGAGACGGGGGCCGGGCCCGCCACCGGGTCGGAGAGCGTGAAGGACACGAGATCGCCGCGCTCAACAACGCCAGGGGAACGGTGCACCACCCAGGCGTCGATCGACGGCGTCATAACGAGCGTGATCTGCGGCATCACCCACCAGGCGAAGAGACCGATCGGCAGCACGAGCCCATAGGCTTTGAGAAGCTGTGCAGGCCGCGCCGGCTGCCCCAGGCCGCTTGCGCCCAGCGCCACGGCTGCCCGGAGCGGCAAATCCTTGAGTTCGCGCCAGAGCCGGTTACCGGCCCGCCAACTGAGCAAGAGCATCTCGCACCTCCTCTTTGCCGCCCAAGCGGCCATATTCCTCGAGCAGTCCGGAAAGGGCGGCATCGCCCAGGACGATATGCGCGGCACGCGGGCTGGCCTCGTTGCGTTCACAGTAGGGCAGGGTCGGATCACCCGGGATCATTGCCAGCGCGGGCACCTGGGTGACGCCATGCTGCCGGAACACCAGCGGATCGACGATGAGCTGCACGTCGCGCATCGCGCAGGCCGGGCCTTCGCAGCCGGGGTCGCGCCGCAAAATGGCGGCCGACAATTTCGCTATCGGCCCAACCTGCCGCATCCCGCCCGGCATGCCCCGGAAGGCCATGACACCCCCGGCCCGCTCGAGTTGCCCTGCATAGGTGCGCAGCGTTTCGACCGGCATGGAGGACGACACGAACAGCACCGGAACCCAGCGTTTCGCGCCAGCTCCGGAGACGACGCCGGCGAGTGCCGCTTCTTCGGGCGGTTCGAGGCCCAGGGCCTGCGCGACACGACGGCTGGCGTTCTCGCGCTCGATGGCCAGTGCGTCGCGTGCTGCCGCGACGTCGGCCTCCACCCGTTTCGCCATGGCGGGGTCCTGCTTGCGCCTGTTGATACCCTCGAAGGCGCGTCGCTCCGCGCCAGCGTCGGCTTTTGAGGGCAGAACGGGCGAAGCTTTCGTTGAAGCCTTGGCCTTGGCGGCAGCCCGCTTCACGCGCTCCATAGCTGCCTCGCCCTGGTCCTGGATGCGCGCACGCGCATTTTCGCTTGTCGGCTGATCGGCTACAGCCCGCGGTTCACTTGCACGCACCGATGCGGGGTTGAACGTGAGAGCCGCCAGAAGCAGGGCGCGGCTAGTTGCTGATCGTCTGCATATGGGCATCGATCTTGTCCTTCATATCGATCTGGATTTCGAATTGGGCGCGTGCCTCGATTTCCGCATAATATTCGGAGAGGTCCATTTTGCTGAAGTCGAGCGCCTGGAATTCTTCTGGCGTAAATCCCCGGCAATAGGGTTCCTTGGGTGTGCCCCAGCCAATTGCACTGAAGGCTTTGAGTTGAGGCCGACCCTGTTCCTGGATGATACGGCCAAGCTTGGTGTTGAAGCAGCAATGGCCCTGGGCCTTCTGCACACAGATGCCCAGTATCTTCGAGGAGCAATAGCTGCCCACTTCATGGCACATGCCCGAGCCGCGCAGCATGCCCACTTCCATGTCCTGTTGGTCGCAGCCCTGGAGCAGCACCTCGATCATGAAATTGACGGCCAGGCTGATCGCGATCGATGTCGGATCGATGCCGACGATGATTGCGTTGGCGCCAGCACTGGCGGCCTGGCTCGCCGTCGCGCCGGCCTTGAAGGCGGTATACGCGGCCTTCATGCCGGTGAAGACGCCCTTGGCGACCGCGATCTTGGTCGTAATCGACGAGATCGAACCGCCCATGCCGTCCTTGACGATCTTGCCCTTGTCCTTGCAGCAATTCTGAAAGCTGGTGCTGAGACCCGCGGGGCGACAGCGCGCGGCGCGTCCGGAGAAGATCTCGATCGTGCCGAGGCAATTGCCGTCGGCATCGACGGCGCCATCTGCGTCGACTCCCGGATCATCGACCGGCGGATCCTCGACGACAGGATTGGCGCTGGTGTCGATGCAGGCATTGGCCGAGCAGCTTGGCGCGCCGCCGCTTGCCGGTACGGCGCAGGCATAGTGATCGCCGAGTGGGCAGTGCATCGTCCCGGCCGGATCCGCCTCGCAGCGCGTTTCGCCGATCCGACACATCCATCCGCCTGAACCGGTCAGGTGACAGCTCGCCGTTTCGCCGTCGTCGGCCGCATCGCCATTGCCGTTCAAATCAACCGCGCATAATTGCTGGGCCATGGCAGTCGCCGGGAACAGCGCCAGGCTCGCCGCGACAAGCAGGAACATTAAGAGATGGGGGCGTGGCTGCATCATCGCACCGCACTCGTGCAGACCATGTCCGCGCCGCCGAGGCGGACGGTCTGCATCATCACCACCGCTTCGGGAAAATCATCAATGCAGCCGCAACCCTGCACCAGCTCCTCGCCCTCGCCGGCGGGGCAGACATTACTGTCCTGGCAGGCGTGATAGAAAGTGTCCCAGCCGGTCGGGTTCGTCTGTTTCGAACCGGTCACGCCGTCCGGGGCCGCGGCGCTATTGGCTTGCGCCTTGCGGGTCTTGCAGATGGGCTCGCAGGCATTGACGCTGCCGGCCACCGGAAGGGCGAAATTGCGAGTGGTAAGGCTATAGCCGCCATCGGCATCCCTCACCCGATCGGCCAGCAGCGTCTCTGTCGAATGGTCGATGATATAGGCGCCGCGCGATAGATCGGGCTGTGCGGCGGTGCCCTGGTCGATCGTGCAGGCATAATTGCGCCGGCGATCAAAGAAATCGCGGCTGATCGAGGTCGTGCAGGCGCCAGTGCCGATCAACCGGGTCTGGGGCAGGGGGGTAAGTCCCGTCTTGGTGCCGTTGCGGTAGGTGACGACGCCATCGACCTCTTCATCGCCGAGGCGGCAGGCATCATTTGCGGCATAGCCCGAACAGGTGTCGACAAGCTGCTCGCTCGTCTTGCAGCCGGCGTCGACTTTCGCCTCGATCGAAGCGTAGGCTTCGCCGCCATCAGCCACCGCAACGCGAAGCCAGATATCGTGATCACCCAGGGGCATCTTCGATGTGAGATCGAGATTGGGATAGACATAGAAGGCGCCCTTCTTCTCGCATTTGCCCGGCGGCAGTCCGGTTCCGGTCCAGCCTTCCGGACCCGAGCCGACCAATTCGCCATCGACTCGTATCTGCGCCCAGTCGTCGCCGCCAAAGCGGGTCAATAGAACTTGCTGCAGCCTTTCAGTGTCCTTGACCCTCAGCGTCATATGAAAATCGATGAGGGTGCAGGATCCGCCAGAGAGGCTGTTGTCGGTGGGGGAGCCCATGACGAAGGTCCGGCTGTTCGGAGTTGCCGCATAGGTCGCGTAGCCGCCGGACACGCGATCGATGATCTTCTCGGCGGTCATCTCTTCCTGTGCAATCTGCCGGGTGATGGTGCAGCTTCGGCGCAGCTGCGACGTGCCAGTGCCGGTCGAAGACGCGGAAAGAGCCTGGAACACGCTGCTTGTCTGCGCTGCGGCATAGGCGTCGCCGGCGATGGCGCCGGGATTGGCCTTGTACGCCGTCGCGCCGATCTGCGGCTCCGCAGCGCAGGATGTGGTCTGCGCACCCGTATAGCGGATCACCGGGCCATCGACGGAGGCCTGCGCGATGCCGATCCGTGGATCGGCCGTGGTGAGCGCGCCGACCACGCCGCCACCCAGGTCTTTCAGCACCGAGGCCATATTGCCCCAGACCAGGTTGTTGCCGCAGCTGTTGTTGACGCAGTAACAGCCGGCAAGATCGGTCAGCTCGATCTCGCTGAGCTTGAGCGATCCCGCCCCCGCAACATCCCAGCGGAAGAAGCGGCAGGCGTTCCAGGTACCCGGCGTACAGGAGATGATCCCGTTGGCGCAGATACCCGAGACGGGAACAGGTACCGTCATCGCCTCATCGAAGCTGCCGTCTAGATCGCGGTCCCGCGAAATGCTCAGCGTCCCGATATCGCCGGTGGCATTGGGCTGCGCGAGCAGTTCGAGTAACGTGGCGCTTTTCTGGCAGGCAAGTTTAGGCGTGAACGCCTGCGAGGAATTCACCGTGGTGATCGCCTTTCCGCCAAGGCCCGGCTGCACATAATTGCCGAGCAGCGCATCGCTGTCCGCGCTCTTTGCCCTGGCGGCTTGCGCCGCGGCACGGGCGCGTTCCTCCGCGGTCTGGGCATGAAGCGGCAATGGCAAGCTGAACCCCGCCATAAGGAGCAGCAATCTTTTCCTCATGGCCGGATATCGCTCGGTATGATCCGGCGGGATCCGCGCCGCAGCCGGAACAACAGGATGGCTGGAACCGGGCGGGGCAGTTCCGCCCGAAACACTGCCTGTCCTTCAAAAACGGTCAGCGTGGCCACGACGACATGCGGCGGGGAGGGGGGTGCCGCATCATCGTTGGTTGTGGTGGCCACGCCGACCGCCCGACCGGCGCCGCGGGGGCTATGCGGCGCCGGTCTAGCCGCGCAAGAGACGTCTGACTCCTTGAGGTGACGGACAGGCGATCGGCTGATCCCAGACGATCTGGCGCGGGTTTGGCGAGACGGGTTGCTCATGGCGTGGAGACCCCGGCGCAGCAGATCGTCTTCTCGAACAGCATGAACTGGGCATTGTCCTTGCCCGGCGCGTGCTTTGCGCTGGTCCAGAGCGCGCCTGGTCGCCCGACATTGACGCATTGGCCGCCCTTGACCGGCTCCATGAGGTGGAACTTGTAGCGGCTCTTGGTCCAGACCGGCTGGGGAATGAAGGAGCAGCCATCGGCAGAACTGACGGTGAGAGCGCCGAGACGTCCCATCATGAAGACTCCGCGCGCGGCGAGCCCCGCCCAGGCCTCGACACTGTCCCCGAAATGGATATCGCCCGCCACCGGATAGGTGGCGCCCCAGGAGCCCATGCACCAGAAGAGCGGATCGACGACCTTGCCGGCGGCGGCTGCGGCGCTGTCGGCCATGCAGGCAAGGCCCGCTGCCGGATTGCCGAACAGGATCGCCTCGGGCTGGATGATCGCACCCAGGGTCGCCGATTGCCAGGTCGGCAGCACTTCGGTGATCAGCGCCACATCGAAGCCGTCATCCTCGATGCAGGGCAAGTCCGTGAACATGTCGAGCATCTTCCAGACCGGCGCGATATAGTAGTGCATTTGCGCGAACATCTTGGCGGTATTGGTGCCGTCGGAAATGCTGCTCTGGCTCCCCTGGAGCCTGCCGCCGGTCGGCATGATGTCGGCGCCGAGCGCCATCATGCAGCCCGGTTCGGTCACGACATCGACCATCCGATTGGGCGACCAGAAGCTGACCTTGACGCCAAACCAGAAGGTCACGCCCTTGCGGCAGGCGCATAGCGGCTTGGAGGCGGACTGGGCATCGAGCGCCTTGCCCAGCGGATCGCTCGGACCGACCTTCACCCCGCCGATCGTGATCGGGAAAATGCAGTTCCAGCGCACCTTGGTGATCGGATTGAATACCGTGCCGGCCTCGCATTTGGAGGCATGGGCGGGAGCCGCGACCGCCAAGGCGGCAAAGGCGCAGCCCAGCGCCAGCAGTCTGCGGAGCGATACCTGTTTCATCGCGCGGTTCTCCGCTTGGATTCGCTCCGATCGACTTCGGTCAGCACCAACTTCTGCCCGGCCTGCGCGACGATCACCGGTGCGACCGTCAGTTCCAGCCGCACCTTGACGCGCTCTTCGAGTAGGAACAGCGCCCGGCCATGACGTTCGCCGAGCGTAATCGCATCGCCATCGCCGGGAGTCCCAGCCGCCAGCAGAATGAAATCCGCCGGCCTGGCGGTCCGCAACGCCCAGGCGAGATCACGGGGGTGGACCACGATGAGCCGCTGCGGGAGCGACACATAGGCAAGGGGATTGAAGCTATAGCCCTTGGCGTAGAGCAGCTTGCCGTCGGCAAGCCGGATATCCTGATCGAGGGTATAGAAGGGCACCACCGTGCGGTTCTGGTCGACATGGGCGATCCCGAGCGTCGCTGCTTTCATGGCCGACCAGTTCTGGCGCGGCCCGAAGGCACTCTTCATGTCGGGAACATGAGCGGCCCGACCCTCGATCTCGCTCAGGGCGTCCGGCTCGGCGATGGGCCAGACGCGTCCGATCTTGCTGGTCGCCGCCATGCCCGCCGAGGGCATCAGCGAGCTCACCGTCGTCGCGATCGCAGCCAGCATGGACAGGGAGAGGCAGCGACCGAAATGCCGATGCTGCGATCTAGCGACCATGGCGCCGTCTCCAATAAAGCTGAGAACTTTCGCGATCCTCGCCGACCGCGGCGCCGATCAGGGCTGCCATGGCGACGATTTCCGTGATCCCGACGAGTATACGGAACAGGTTCGGCACGGCGGGCAGCTGCCACGCGATGAAGGACTGCACCAGCAACAGACCCTGGCTGCCGACCATGAGGCGAATCGGTCCCGGCGCGGGTGTGGATGAGAAGATGCCGTTCATACCGGTTCGACCTCCGCCGGTTCGGAACGAACCGGGCGCAGACGACAGAACAGCTTGCACCCGGCTTCTGCGACGACAGGCCCAAGGCAGACGATGCCAAGCCACAAAGCGTAGATGACGACAGGACGGCCGAGCAGAAACATGAACGGAATGAGCGGCACGACCGCGCAGCAGGTCTGCATAACGGAACCCAGAACGGGGACGCGCCGAGAGTCCTTCAGAAAACCGGCTATCAGCTTGTCAGCCGTCTCAAGGCTGCGCGCGCACTCGCCATGGGTCTCGTGAAGCGCAAGGATCGCGCGACCCAGAAAATCATTCTGATTCTCTCCAGGATAGCGCTGGCAACGGCAGATCGCGCCGATGTCATCGATCATTTTTGGGGTGAAGGGTTCGATCCTGTCGATCATTTGCGCCTCCACCGCGACAAGCGCGTGAGAAGCATCCCGCATGCGCCCGACAGGCCGATGAGCAGCATCCCGCTCGCAAAGCAGGCAGCGGCGACGATAAGCCCTGTGCGAATGGTCTGAAGTGGCGGCTGGTCGAGCGCGAGGCCGGCCGCGATGACGAGGCTGCCCATCATGCAGGTTTCAATGCCCACCAGGCGCAGCCGCCACTGGAAGGCGGCCGCTTCGGCGCGTTTGGCAACGCGCGCTTCGATCAACGCCTCGATCGCCGGATCATTTTCCCAGTCGAGCGCCAGCTGGTCGGGATGGGGGAGTGCCTTGTGCGTCATGCCGGCCTCCAATCCCGAACGCTCGCAGAGCCCAGCACCTCGACCGGATCGACACCGGCCAATTCGCACACCGCCTCCAGGGGGTTGCGGCCGGCCCGCACCAATGCTTCGAAAGCGGCGACCTCATTGGGCGCAGACGTGTTGATCCAGTAGCTGAAGGGATCGACCACGAGGCGGGCGATACCCAGGCCCAGCGGACTGTCGATGAACACCTCGCTGTAATTGGGCTTGGCGTTGCGGACCGATTTCAGCAGATCGAGAACGAACCCCGAATAGTCGAGGATCTTGTTGTCGACCGCCTTGTCGTAGGTCGAGCCCTGCAGCAGGAATTTGGTCGCGGCATTTTCGAGGATCACCTGGCCCGTGCCGCCGAAGAGCATGAGATCGTTCATGCTCTGCAGCACGATGCCGAAACTGCCCTGATATTTGCGCGCGCGGCGATAGCCCTGGCCGAACGCTTCGGCGAGGCGTGAGAGATCCTGTCCGTCGCTGCGGGTCATGAATTGCGCAGCTTCGTCGCACAACACGAAGCGGGGCTTGTCGCGCGCCGAGAGATAGAGTTCCTGGGTAACGGCGTTTACCACCACCATCACGATCACATTGAAGAGGTCCGGGAGCGCCTTCAAGCGCTCGAGTTCCAGCACCACGAACTCGTCGCGGGAGATGTCGAAAGTTGAGGGGCCGTTGAAGAAATGGCCATAGGCGCCCTGCGACCCGAAATCGCGCAGGTTGAACGCCAGTTCGCGCGCGACCGGCACGAGATGGTCGACCCGATCGAGGTCGGAGGCTGCATTGTCGGGATAGCGGCCGAGCCAGTCGCGCACCGCATCGATGCCGTCCACGCCCCGACCGCTGTCGACGGTCCATTGCACGGCGGACTTGAGGAGATTCCATTCCGACGTGGTGACGGGCTTGCGGGTCGAGGCATTGGCCATTTCCGCGACGATCGCGACCGCCATGGCGATCGCCGACTGCTTGTCCTCGCCGTCGAGCGCGAGTCCCATGTCAAAGGGGTTGAGGACCAGACGCTCCTCGCCGATATCGATATAGCGCCCGGAACAGAGCGTGCAGAGCTTGCGATAGGAGCCGCCGATATCGATGATCCGGATGAGCGCGCCTTGCGCATAATATTGTTGGCACAGATTATTGAGCAGGAAGCTCTTGCCCGCGCCGCTCTCAGCCGAAACGATAAAATTGTAATTGTTGATCCGCGGATCGAAGAGATCGAGCGTGATGAGCTGCCCCTTTCGTCCGACATAGAGCAGGGCAGGGCGGCCGCCGCCGCGAAAATCGGTCTGCACGGGCGCCATCAAGGTTGCGGCCTTGACCGGCATGCGGAAATCCCGCTCCAGCAGCTTCAAGGTCCGCTTTTCCGGGTAGAGGCCGAAGGGCAGGCTGGCGGCCAGCAAGACCGGGAGCAGATAACTCTCCTCCTGCACCATGAAGGGCAGGGGTTCGGATTCCCACAGCCGCTTGGCGCGGGCCGCCATTTCCCGCGCCTGCGCGCTGTCGCGGCCGAACACCCACATCGTCGGGATCACCGAAACGAACCGGCTGTTCGACGCTTCATCGAGAATCCAGCCGATCTCCTCGATCTGCTTGCCGACCTCGACCGCGAAGCTGCCGGCGGCCTTTTGCGCCGAAAGGATCTGCGCGCGCTTGTGGATCTCGAACTGCGACTGATCGAAGAGCACCGAGAGACAGTAGAGGAACGGCCCGCCGATCTGATCGCTGTCTTCGGCGCTTCCGCGCATCCCGCCCAAGAGGCGATTGGCCCGCTCGGCGGTGATCCGGCGTGCAGGCGCCTTTGGCGTCAGGCACCGCGCGACCTGATTGCCGAGGAACACCTCCGGGCCCTCGAAGCAGAGGTCTGGGCCGGCCTCGATAATCTGCCGGGCAATCGAAGGCGCGGGCATGCCACCGATGCTTTCGCTGAGGAAGACCCCTGGGGCCGGCGCGAACACACCGTTGAAGATCCGCCGATAGAAGCTCACCAGTTCGTCCGGCGGCAGGCGCCGGATACCCATCTTCGCCAGTTGCTCCTCGACTTGCCGGCGCAGGTCAGCGCCGAGACTGCCCCGCGTCTTGATAGAGAGAAATAGCCGGAAATCACGCACCGGGATCGAATGCAGCGCATCGAGCCCCCTGGTTCCGCTGCGCAGATAATCGGCTGTGCGCCGGGCCGAGGCCTGGACCAGCGGGTCCGGCCGCACCTTGAGGTCGAGATAGGCGTCGAGCGCCGGATCGATCAGCGGATCTGCGAAGGTGATGAGCTGAAGGACCGTGCCTTCGGGGAAATGGATATTGAGCAGCCCGAGCAACGCCTGTTGCACATGAGCGAACATATAGGCCGACGGAACAAGCTCCCAGGCCTGGCCCCAGCCATCGTCGATGCACAGGAAGGCTTCCTCCTCCTCCACCCACGCGACCATCGGCAGGAAATCCGAATAGGCATCGCGGGTCACGGCGGCACGCAGGCGCTGGTAGCTGAGATTTTTGTCGGCGGGCCCAGCGGTCATGGCCGGTTCTCCCGATCGACGGCCAGCGGGATGGCTTCCCCGCTCGGCGCAGCCACGGCGTCAGGCGCGGACTCGCGTGTCGTGCGCAGCACCGGCGGTGCCGGCGTCCTGCCACCCGGTTCGACGAGATAGTCGCCCACGACCCAGGCCGGCCGATCCATGATCGAATAGACATAGCGCGCCATGTAGAGGCGGTCTGGCCGCTGCTTGTCGGCATAGGGCAGGATCAATGTCCGGATCGTGCGCGAGGGGCGCAGCATCGGTGAGCCAGGTCCCTCGATCAGCGTGCCGACATTGTGCGGGCTCGATGCCGTCGCAGGAGCCGGTGGCGCTCCGGCTCCGCCATCACGCCTGCCCGTCGTCCGCGCTCGGCCCTTCGCATCCGGGCCAAGCAGCTTGCGATCGTTGGTGACGGCGGGATCGGATTTTGAGGCGCGGCCTGCGACGGCGTCGGCATAGGCCTGGTCCGGATGAATGCACTGGCCGTGGTCGCTGTTCTTGCAGGAGAATTTCTCGCTGTAGGGCGACATTACCGATCCCACGGTGGCGCAGCCCGAAAGCCCGAACAGCGGCAGCGCGATCAGCGATATCGCGCGCGTCGTGCGCCAGCAGATAGTGATGCGGGAGTGAAGCTGGCGTGGCATGGTATCTCCTGTCGCTGGGCGCATCAGAACTTCGCTCCTGCGCCGGGTTTGATTTCGAGGGTCGCCCCCTCCTGGATCACCACGACCACATCCTTGGCGGCGCCCACTTCGACGATGGGACCAGCCTGGCGGGCGAGATCGAGATAGAAATCGGTGAGCTTGTCCGAGGATTTGGAAAACCCACCGGCGATGCCGGTCTTCGCCGCGTCGCCCGCATCAAGCGTGCGAACTGTCCCCAGAGCTGAAGTCGAGGTATTGCCGAAGGTGCTTTCGACCGATTGCGATATGCCGCTGATGGTGCCCGCGATGAAGGCGCGCGCCAGCGTCGCACCCGCCCGTGTCACCACCTTGCCCGATAGGCCCTTCTTGCCATCGGTATCGACGAAGAAGCCTTTGACCGGCTGATCGACGATGGAATGTTCGTCGAAATCTACGCAGGAGAGGGACACGAGCTGGACCTCGACCCGTTCCTTGGCGAGGCTGCCCGTGGCGTTGCCGACGACGAAGCATCCGGCAAGGTTTGCCTTCACCTCATTTGGCAGGACGGCGGGCGCCTGCACCCGAGCGATGATGGGTTCGGGATTACTGGTCGCGTCCCGGCTCGCCAGCGCGTCGATCCCGGTCAGCAGTCGTGCTTTCATGAAACCAGGCGGTAAATAGATCGTCCGATTCTTTTTTTTGGATGAGGCGGAATTGTCGACCGCGCCCTGAGCCACCACCTGCCCGGTCGCCGACCCGATCGCGCCGATCGTCTTTTCCACCGGCGGCGCGGGCGGAGCAGGCGGCGCAACCGGACCGGTGGGCGGCGCAGGAAGCTTGTCGGCATCCGCGCTGATGTCGCCGGTTTCCGGGGGATAGGGGAGAGCGGGCACGCTGTCCGGCAGGGCAGGCGGCAGATCGCCATCGATACCTTCCCGCACCTTGCCGCCGGGGGTCCGTGATCCGGGGACGACCTTGCCTTCCTCGATCGCGCTGACCCGGTCGCCCAGAAGCTGCTGGCCATCGAGGACCTTCTTGAGGTCGCCCCGCAGCTTCACCTCGAGACTGTCGCCGCGCAGCCCTGCGCCCATGTTTAGCGAGGATGCGGGATTGGCAGGCTTGATCTCCTCCTGGCTGCCCGAAGCGACATAGAGACCGATCCCCAGCGCACCGACCGCGACGCCGACAAGGAACTGGCGCGCGCGCAGCTTCTGCTTTGCCGACAGCCTGCCCCATAGCGCCTTCCAGTCAGGCAAGGCCGTGGCGGGACGGCGCATGGCTGTCTCTTCGTCGCGCGCATTCTGCGCGGCAAGATGCGCCTGGTAGGGCGACAGGCTTTCCGGTCCCTCTGCCTGATCTTTGTCCATCTCGCCGTTCATTGCCCGGCTCCCCGGCGCACGACGACGAGACGCGCCGTTTCACCTGCGTCGAGGCGGACCCGGTCCAGGGTGACCGAGAAGATGCGCTCCCCAAGCGCAGGATCGACGAGCTGGCGCTCGTCCAGAGTCACCGCGGCGGTGGATCGCACATGATATTGGGAAGCTGAAAGCCCGGCGCCCTCGACGGCGATACGGCGTTGTTCGATGATCGACAGGTCTGGGGCCGCCGCAATGCTGAGCGAGCCGGCCGATGGCGCGACCTCGCTGAACGAGGCGGGGATGCGATCGTCCAGCAGCGCCATGGTGATGGAAACGGCGCGGTCCTCATCGGCCAACGCAGCCATCAACGCGCTATTGGTCTGGGCGCGTTGCCGGGCGCCGAGCACAAGCACTACCGTCTGGGCCGGGATCTCGGCTGGCTCGGCATAGAGCGGATAGGTGGCGCCGTTGCAATGCACGAAGAATTCTGAAGGTTGCGTCACATAAGTGCGCGTCACCTGACCGGCATCGTCGATCTCACGGGCGAGGAACTTGATCCAGGCGTCAGGGCCGCCCTTTTCCACGGCAAGGCCCTTCTCGGCGGAGAATTTGATGTCCTCGATCTCGCCGCCCTCGCACACGACATGATTGATGTCGCGGTTGGACAGGCGAATATGGCTGGTCTGATCAGGAAGCGCATGGATCGTCTGCGCCGTTGCGGGCACCGCCGCAAGCAGCAGGGAAAGCGTCAGGGCGCGGCGCATCGGCATCTCGCGGTCAGCGAGTTTCGGCATCGAACTGCTCCTCTGAAAGGCGCGTCAGCCAGAAACGGCCATTTTCGATGCCGTAGCCGATGCGCAAAATGCCCCGGAATTTGCGGATTACGCCGCCGATGACCCGCACCTTCTCTATTGGCACGACGATCTCATGGGCGGTCCAGCGGACCGGCTGATCGCCCCGGATATAGGTGGCGATCGACAGCGTCGGATTGTTCGCCAGTTCGTCGAGTATGACGTTCAGGCTGTCGCGCATTGCGCCGTAAGCGGACGGGTGGACGAGGCCGAGCAGCTCCTGGAACTGCCGGTCCGCCGAATAGGCCGACCATGTTCCCGACAGTGCGACGACGTTGCGCGTCATCGAGACGATATAGGCCTCGGACGGCTTGTTCCCGGAGACATGAAGATCGCCTGTGGCGCCGAACGGCACGATGATGGTGCGGGTATTCTGGTTCGTCGTGTAGATCACCACGCCCAGGACCGCGGTAACACCGAACATGCCGGCGATCGCGACCTTGAGCAGCCGGTTCTCCTCGAAAAGGTTCGCTGAGCCTTGCAGATAGCGATGGATGCCATAGCTTGCCGGCTTGCCCAGCAAGGGGTCATCGCCCCGGTCCTTGCGCTTGAAGATGCCCATGGCGCTTACTCGAAGAACCGGGTCTGCGTGGGACCCGGATAGTGGGGGAAGGACACAAGGCCCCAGCGCCAGGCGAGATGGGGCAAATAGCCCCTGGGCTTGGTCCGCTTCCACGGGATGAAAAGGAGAAGGGCGGCGATGAGCGCCCAGCCGACAAGTCCGCCTACGATCGCGGCCACGAAAACGCTCGAGGTCGCGAGCAGGAACTCGTCCGATCCGAACCAAAGAATCTGGACCGGCCGATGCAGATATTGCGGAAGGCGTTCGTCCATTGCCCTTCTCCTCCTGCTTCATGACACCTGTGAAGGTGCCGGTTTCCGGGGACCGACCATCGATCCCCAGCTTGGCGGCGGCATAGGCTGCATGTCCCCGGTCAGCCGGGGCGCAGTCCTGCCGCGCGTCTCAGACGACCATCCCGAAAGTCTGGAGAATGGAGTCCGCCTTGATGAGGCAGACGGCCGCGACGATGGTCGGGATGCCGATCATGATGTTCGAGAAGAGGCGCGAGACGCCGAACAGGAAGGCGGCGACACCGCCCACAAATCCCATCGGACCCTTCACGCCCTGGTTCACGACGATATCGTAGATATCGTAGCCGAGATCGCCCTGGGCCGGCGCCGAGAAGGCATGGACCGGACCACCGATCAGGGCCATCGCCCCGAAAGGGAGGCCGAAATTGGCCACCGCCAGGGCCTTGTTGCCGAGTGTACGCATCATATCACTGCTCCAAAAAGGAGCCGTCCAACGAAAGCCTGCCGGCATCGAAAGAGGATCGGTGTCGGCCGGGGCGTCGGTGGACGGCTCCATGAGCCCGCCGCCGCCGGCATCCTGATTCATTCGGCCGGCACCGTTGAGGCCGGGCCGGATGCCCTCCGGAATGAAAATGTGCGTCGCCTCGACGGCGCGCTTCAGATCAGCGCTGCACATCGGACACAGCCTTTGCCGGTGCCGACTTCGCGTGCCGGTCGAGAAACGCCTCGAGTTCAGCCTGCTGGAAGCCTGAAATAAGCTTGCCGTCGGCGATCAGCGTCGGTGTCCCCGAGATGCCGACCTTGGCGACCAGTTCGGCGTCCTCAGCCACTTTGTCATGGCCGACAGCGCATTGCCGCAGCACCGGCGGAGCCTGACCGGAATAGGCGTCCTTGAACGCCGCCTCGCGATCGGGCGAGCAGAGAATATGTTCCGCCTTGGCGGCGGCGGTCGGGTGAATGCCGCTGACGAAGAAGATGAGCCGCCTCACCGGCTTGCCCTCCGCCGCCTTGGCGCTCCAGAAACGATCGAGCGCCTGGCAATAGGGGCAATCGGGATCGGTGAATTCGATGACGGTGGGGGCATCTGCAGGGCCGATCGCCAGCGCTTTGCCAGGATCGATTGCCTTCAGCCGCCGCGTTGCACCCTGTTCCTGCGCCAGCGCGGTTAGATTGACGCCGTTGCGGTCATAGACCGTCGCGAACAGCAGATGTTCGCTCCGTGGCGCATAATAGACGATCTTTCCGCCCGCTATAGCCTGATAGATCGGTCCCTCGACCGGAGCGGGACCGAAATCCTCGAACTGCAGGTTCGTGAAGGTCTGCTGCAGTTTCACCTGGGCTTCGGCGGCAGCCTCGTGCAGCGGGGCCGAGCCCTGTGTGCTTCGGGCAGGTTCGTGCCTTTCTGGCGACATGCCTTGCGCCGCCGCACCATGGAGGGGCATAATACCCGTCAAGAGAGCGACGAGCATCGCTGTGCGACTGGAATGCTTTCTGGTCATAACCGCAATTCTCCCTGGGTGGGGATGAGGCGGGCACAGGCTGCCGATCACTCGGTAATTCTCGCCCTTGCTTCCGTCTCGACACGGTCTTGAGTGGCGAAAAATCCCTTCCCCGCACAAGGGAGGAGGAATCTCACTTCCGGTTTAAGGCACTTCAGTTCCGGTTATCGGAAATTCACTTCCGCAAACCGGAAGTATATTTCCGGTTTCACCTTCTGTTCCTTGTCTCGGGATCGCTCACTTCGCGCAGAGTCGATAACCTCGCAGGCATATCGACCGCGAAAGAATCGCTGCCTGCGCCGGGAGAACGACTATGGGGAGTCAGCAGTCCAGGGCCTACAAGCTTCAACTGTCCGACGAGGGCATCCATCTGTTCCTGCAATGCCATTGCCGGCTATGTCATCTCGCCGGAGATTTTCTGCCTTATGGAACAACATTGTTCATTGCCGTCGATCTTCTCCATCAATGTGCGGCGGACGATCTCATCGCGGAATTGGTTGACCCGAAGCTGGACCGTCTTGGCGGACGTAAAGTTCGACATGTCGGTACCTCCAACACCCTCTCACGCCTCGTCGATGAGATTGTCGAAGCCGCAGGTAGGTCGGAGGCCATCCATCCTTTGCCACAGGTCTGGAGACTCTACCTGTCGGCCCTGATCCACATGCAGGAAGCCGAAGACATCAAGGTCATCCAATCTTTCCGCGAAATGCCCCTCAAGACCGGGCGTTCTGCCCGTCGTTCTCCCCGATAGTCGCGTACGCTGGATAATTTCGAGCGGCTGCCAGAAATTGGTCTCGCATGCGCAATGATCTGTGTCTTGACGATCGGTTTTATTTACAACAAATTGCCACGCATAGGCGATG
This sequence comes from Sphingobium sp. CCH11-B1, assembly GCF_001556865.1. Taxonomy (GTDB): domain Bacteria; phylum Pseudomonadota; class Alphaproteobacteria; order Sphingomonadales; family Sphingomonadaceae; genus Sphingobium. The sequence goes on from NZ_LSJY01000044.1 coordinate 28,272, forward strand.
TGACTTGGACTTTTGAGCCGCTGACAGGGAGACCTGCAGATGACGCTTCAAAGTCCCCAAGCGATCGATCGTGACATATTCTCATCGATCAAGGAGCTTTCTGGAAAGCTCGTCGAACGGTGGCGGCGCAGAGACCGAATTTCCCAGCGCAGCCTCGGAAAATCTGTCGGCCGCACCGAACGCTGGATCCGCGAACTCGAGGGCGGGGCCGGCACGGCCTCGCTTGAAGACCATATCCGCTGCGCGCATGCGCTACGGATGACGGCGTCTCACCTGTTTATTTTCCTCTTCGCAGTGGAGCACAAGATGCCAATACCTAACGAACTTCTTCTCCAGGATGACCTGTGGGATCTGGAACGCGACATTCTTGACGTCGTGAGCCGTCATCAGGCAACGGCTGTCGCACGGCTCGCTTCAAGGGGCGGCGCTGCCGCCATATGGCCAGCTTGATGAACGTCGGACTCCGGCATGTCTCCCGAGCCCGTCCTGGCCGAAAGGGCATATCTGCTCCTCAAGGCCGATATCATGGCCGGACGGTTTGCGTCCGGCAGTATTATCAACGAGAGAGCGCTGGCCGCCGAATATGGCGTATCCGTGTCGCCACTCAGGGACGCGGCGCAGCGCCTGGTCGGCGAGCATATGCTAGAGATTGCTTTTGGCGGTGGCTATCGTTTGCCGGCGATCACAACCGATGCCTTATGCGATCTCTACCGCTGGCACGGTCACCTGGTACGCCTGATACTCAAGGCAAACCGTCTGGCCATTGATTTCGACGCAAAATCTTATGCCGGGACGGAAGTCGATGGACAGGTACTCGCGAGGGCTGCGACGAACCTGTTTCTGGCGATCGCACAGGCTTGCGGTGATCATGAACATAGAAGGGCGCTTAAATCGGCAACGGAGCGACTCCATATCGCCCGCCTCGGAGAAGTTCGGGTGTTGGGCAACCTGACAGAAGAACTCGAAGCGGTCAGGATCGCGACCGCTTCCGGTCAAGGTCCCGACCGTTTCGAGGTTCTCTGGGCCTATCACCGGCGAAGGATTCGCCGCGTGAGCAGGATATGGGAAGCAATCTCTTCATAGTCACGTCGAATAAAATCAAATGGTTACACGGTACGATCGTCGCAGAAAAGGGTCTGTTGGAGAAGTAGTACCAGTTAGTCGCGCGCGCGCGACCTTATAAGATCGCTGATCATGCATTTCCTGCTTTACTCTGTTGGAGCTGCAACTTCGCAGCATATCTAAGAAGGAGGTAAGTATGGAACGCGACAACCATTCGGACACCGACCTGATCGACCTCGGCCTTGTGGTCGAGGAGACCAAGGGATCTGGCAACAGATACAATGACGGAATCGGCGGTCTGCAAAATCAACCCGGTCTTACGGACGACTGATGTGCGAGGGCACGTGGGTCAACTCCGGCGCGCGTGCCCTTCATCCAGGAAACAAAGATGCCATTCATGCTCCGTGACGATCTTTGCTTTTGCAAAAGTGCTGGCGCCATCATATTCCTAGATGCACGCATTGGCCGTTATTTTGCGTTACCAGAGCGGTTCGTGGAACCCTTTTCGCGCTGGCTTGATGGCCGTCCGCCATCTTTCGACGATGTGCCGATACTGCAGCACCTTGTCGCACAAGGGTTCCTGGTAGAAACTGCGGATCTCCCGCAAAGGCTCAACATCAAATTTGCATCCCTTCCACCACCGGAAGTCGAGGTTGACCCTGACGGCCGATTTCCTTCCATTCCACTCGCTGTCTGTGCGATCGCAAGCCGTTTGATTTGGACATGGCGTGTGCGTCATCAGCCTTTTTCAAGCCTGATAGATAGAATCAAAAGCATTCGGCGTCCGTCTTCCTGTGGGATGAAAAAGGCGTCGCGGCGCGATCTTGTTCGATTGGTGCATGCTTTTCGATTTTCCGATCTGATTTTAGGTAGTCACGATCGTTGCCTGCCTCGATCTCTGGCTCTCGTGACCATCTGTCGGAAATACGGACTTTCTCCGGTGCTTGTCATTGGCGTCCAGGCCACGCCCTTCGCGGCACATTGTTGGGTTCAGGACGGCAACGTGGTTGTCAATGAGAGTCCAGATCGCGCTCAAATGTTCACGCCGATATTGGTAGCCTGACAGTGTCGCGGTACCTGATTCTCGCCTTTGCTCAAATCGGCGAAAGTGAGCAAATTTTGAAGCAGATTGCTGCCGACACGGGGCTTCGAGAAGTCTATCGCGGTGATCACATCACCCTATTTTCCGATGAACCGGAGACTATTCTTCGACTGCCGGCAGGAAGTGGTGCGATAGTGGGGACATTGTTTTCTCGGCGCGAAAATTCGAAAAAGATTACCCGGTTTGACGATAATCAGATTATCGATATTTTAGAAGATCCGATCAGATCGCTTCGCGATGACTATTGGGGCGCATATGTCGCACTGGCAGATCGATCAAGCAATGTGAAAATTCTGCGCGATCCTTCGGGCGCGATTCCTTGCTATTACACTGCGATCGGCAAAATGATTGCTTGTGCATCTGATGTGTCGACTCTGATCGGCGCAGGATTTGTTCGCCCATCTGTAAATTGGCGATTTGTGGGAAAATCTTTGTACCATGTTCAGCTTCCCACAGCGGAGACAGGGCTGTCCGGCATTTGCCAACTTCAGGGCGGATGCATGCTAACGATCGGCGCGGGAGGGGTCGCGCAATCCCTATTCTGGAGCCCTTGGGATTATGTCGCGACCGACCGTCACGCAAATTCCCAGCAATGTGCAACAGATCTTTTTCAACTCGTCAGTTCGACGATAAAAACATGGACTTCCTGCTATTCCCGCCCTTTGGTAGGCCTCTCTGGCGGGCTAGATTCGTCCATTGTGGCGGAATGCTTGGCTCGCACTGGTATCGAAGTCACATGCATGACTGCCGTTACCGACGATCCGGCCGGTGATGAACGGTTCTACGCTAGGGACGTCTGTACCGCGATCGGCGCGAAGCTCATCGAATCGTCCTATCTTGACGCGGACATCAACATTAGCGAATCGACTGCCGTAGCTATTCCAATTCCGTCTGGGAAATCCCATGAGCAAGCATATAATAAGATAGTACGAGAGGCTGCTGCCAGTGCCGGAGCGGATAGCTTTTTTGTAGGAGCTGGCGGAGACAACGTATTTTATTCAACCCATTCTGCCCGACCGCTTGTTGATCGGTATAGGGATCAAGGATTATCAATTGCGTTGATTCCGACTGTCCGCGATATTTGTCAAATTACTGGCGCAAGCATTTGGGAGGTTATCGCAGAAGCCGTGCGTATTCCTCGGAAATTTGCCTCGGGCCTGCCTTGGCAAATGGCGGAAAAATATTTGCATCGAGACTTCCTGAACTCCGAGTGTGGGCAGCCTATCGAACATCCCTGGTTTTCTCCACCCGAGTCTACATCGGTTGGCAAGAAGGGGCACGTTGCCCAGATATTACGGGCGCTCCATCATATCGAGCACCGAGACAAGAATCTTTCGGTTCCGATGATCAGTCCACTACTGTCTCAACCTGTGATGGAATTTTGCTTGAGTGTGCCGAGTTGGTGGGCGGTTGAAGGGGGGGCGTGATCGTGCAATTGCAAGGAAAGCATTTTCTAATGCGTTACCCCCGGCAGTTCTCCGTCGATTGGGGAAGGGGGGGCCTGACGGCTTCGTTGCGCAATTCATAAACATGCATCGATCTTCTATTGCGGAACGCTTGCTTGATGGGCTGCTTTCGAAGCATGGCCTGCTTGACCGCTACACAATTGAGCAGGCCTTACGCCCCGGCCAAAAAGTTGACGCCTCCGATTGTCCCCGGATCATGGCGCTTCTTGATACCGAGGCGTGGGTGAGGACCTGGTCTGCGGCATAACAGCACGCACATTATAGGAGTGTAGTGCGCTTAAAAATCGGACGAGGAGGACCTTGATAGCCATTTGCGTTTCATCGCTATCCAATCAGCCGCTTCTTTACTCACGTCGACGGCCGCTGACTTCGTATCGTTCAGCCACAAGTCGAACCAGGCTAAATTGCGACGATATACCGCTAGCCTATGCGCCGGCTGCCATTTTATGTGATCCTCATTCGGATAAATGAACATATCGCTAGGGATTCCAGCCTGCCTGATGGCCGTGAACCCCGCAAGCATCGCAAGATATTCGTTGTCTGCGGCCTGATATAATATTGGGAACTTCACGTGCCCTGCTTGATTTAGTAAAGATATATGGCTCCAAAAGTCAGGATCTTTATCGATTAATCGCGGCCACCCGGCCTCGTGATAAGACTGCGCCACTATGGGTCCCAGGAATGCATCTTGAATGGGCTCCCACCCACAGCCGGATACGGAGCCGGCGGAGAACAGCGCGGAATGAATAGCTGCGAATTGCACGGTTGTGCATCCATCGCTCAGACCGGTAATTCCAATCCTCTGCGGATCGATAAGTCCACGGTCGATCAAAGAGCGAGTTGCGACTTCGATGGCAGAAAGGATGTTCCTGCGTCCTGCGAAATCGCGATTGAATACCGAGACCAAGGTTTCAGCATTTGCCTGTTTACCGACGATATCCTCATACGTCAGATTATCGACACTAAGAACGAAATACCCTCTATTGGCAAAAGGCTGAATTGGAAATTCGTCACCGATTCCCCCGCGGAGAAAGCCTTTGGTTCGATATTGAACGATGATCAAAGGATAATGGTTTCCCTCGGAGTATCCGACCGGATAAACCAAATCGCCATAAAATGGGATGCCTGTGCTATTGCGCCAGTTCATCCGTTCGACATGCCCCATGGCCAAGTGTGAAAACTCCGGGTTCGGATCGAAAATCCGTTTTTCCGTCTTGTGATCGAGGTCAAATCTAACGAAATGCCTTGGTTCTCTTGAACGCTCGCGCAGGCAGGCCAAGTCATCGCCTATTGGCTGACATTCGACCAGATAGTCGCTGGTCAGCAGTAGACGCTGGACCTTTCTGCTTCCTGGAAACCACTCGTAGACGGCGGTCAGGCTATTGGCCCAGCCTTCTCGCCGAAAGAACCGAACCTTCCGTCCATCCGGCGCCCACCATAATGGTGCCAACCAGCCTATGCGGCATTCCTCAAGCAAGCATGGGTGACGACGGCCCGCCCGCGTTTCTACAACGATACGAAAATCCTGCGGGAAACCGGAGGCGTCAATCCGTTCGCCGAAGGCGCTGTCGCCCGCTCGATTAATCGTTAAATCTATTAGGCTCTCATTCGGATCGGGCTGCGTGAAGTCGTTGGTCGCCGTCTGGCTGGCCGGCATTTCTATGCCCGTCTTGAGGTCAACTACGACATAAACACGGTCCGACCCTGGTGTTTGCGGGCGAGCGCCCCGCACTGGAAATGCGCGCTCATCATAGCGCCATCCTGTCAGGGCTTCCCGGTCGATCGCTGCGCTGTTGGCCTTCACCCCAGGGCGAATTACATAATTGATCTTGCGTCCATCGGACGAGATCTGGAAATCATCGACATCCACACTGGCGTGAGTGAACTGCACAACCGTCCCGTTCGCGAGATCGGCCTTCCATATCTGCGTACTTCCATCGATCCGCTTCAGATAGAAAATTGATCGCCCGTCCGGTGACCAGCGCGGTGCGGTCGGCAAGGGTGCCCCAATATGAAAAGACGCCCAGCTATACCGTGCAGGAGAATCAAGGATGAGTTCATGGCTGACATCGATAAGGTCAGGCCGGGCCGGGTGCGCTGCCGACATCACCACAATGCCCACGCAATAACGGTTTTCCGGAGGATTTCCCTGGTGAAGCTGAAACGCGATCTGGCGACCATCAGGTGACAGCGAAAAAAGGGAGCGGGTCCGATCCGGGCGTGGCGCTGGCCCAATATCGCGCAATGCCGCCAACGCTTCTGGCGTAACCGGTCGGTGCGCCTCGTCCATATCCTCATTCGGCAACAGGGAGGCGCAGGATTGTTCGGCCCGTGCCGCAGCTGAGAAAAGAGATGCTCCCAAGACCGCAATTGTGCATGCGGCATGCAGTGCACGGCTCATTTACCAGCTCTTACGCAAGGTGATGCTGGCCGTTCGACCGTAAAGAGAGTGATTTACAGAATCTACCAGAACCTGCGCTGCACGGTTGGCCCTAATTGTTGGGGGCTTGGTGTTGAAGAGATTCTGCATCCCTACTTGCCATTCGACATTGGCAAATATGCCACTGCCGGAATTGCTGCGGATCGTCGCGACGGCGTCGACCGTCGTAAATGAACCCACGGTTACCGTTGGCTCGAACCGATTATCATTTGTTTCGCCGACATAGTTCACCGTAGCGGAAAGGTCGACATTGTCTTTCTGCCAGTTTGCATTAATGCGCGCCCGCCAATGTGGCGGTGTAAAGATTATCCCTGCCTGTTCGACGAGAGGGAGGCCGGGTATAACCTCGCGCGTACTGTTCAAGTAGCTGGCTGAGCCATTGAGCGTTGCCCTGCCATATTGTTGGAAATCGTGCGTATACGCTGCAGAGAAATCCACGCCTTCCAGCTTCTGGACGGATATATTTTGTAGATAATCCTGGACGATCGCTGACACTGACGATGGGTCGAATGCTCCATCTGTGAAATTCTGAAAGACCCCGGTTATGCCGTTAACGGCATCCAGCACTTCGGCGGCTGTTGGGTCCAGTCGTGTATACTGATTGTATGCGGAATCGAAAAGTCTGGTGAATTCCACGATCGGAGACCCGACGCGGTTATAATAACGGGTATTAAAATACGAGACCTCGGCCTTGAATCCTTCCATAGCTTCGGGAGTTAGTGCAACTGACACGCTCCACGTCGTTGCGCGTTCCGGTTTCAGGTCCTTATTGCCTCCGAAAAGATAGAGGACGGGGAAGCCATTTGATGGAGTGGGGTCGAACTCCGAGGCCGACAACAACTGCGCGTTGCTAAGCATAGCCGTCTGGTAAAGGTTGGGTGCCTTGAATGATCGCCCCCAGTTTCCCTTAAACTCAAGACCACGAATGGGCGAATACACCATTCCGATCTTCGGCGTAGCTACTCGATCAATATCTTGGTGGTCCTCATAGCGAAGTGCGCCAATCAGATGCAGCTTATCGACAAATGGCACAGCATTTCCAGACGATATCAGCGGCAAGAATAGCTCGCCATAGGCAAAGCCGACCTTGCGATTCTCGGATACAGCCTCGGTTGTGCTTTCTACCCCTGCGGCAATGCGACGCGAGTCCACCGCCAAATTGTTGGAGCGAAAACCCAATCCAACGGCCAGCCTTGCTTCGCCCCCGGGCAAAGCAAACAAAGCACCCTCTGCTCCCAATTCGATCGATTTCAGTTCGTTGCTATAATTCGGTAACGCGCGAACAATTTCAGTTCCGGCAGAAAAGATTCGCGTCACCACGTCGGTATCGCTTCTGCTATAGGTTCCGGAGAGGCGGATGTCCCAGCCAAACGGCAGATGAGCTTTCAACGCTGGCGAAACTGACCAGCCGTCAGCTGTCGATTTGACGACGCTGCCCTGTGCCGCGCAACTTGTAGCTACGACACCAATTAGGCAGCGCGATGTGGAGCGACGCATGTAGTGGGCATCTATTTCGAAGCCGATCGACTCCGTGATCGACTGATGGCCGGCCATGACCAAACTGATCTGATCTTGCGAGGGTATCAGCGTCGTATCGGGTGCCACGTTGCTGGTGTAGGATCGCTGCTGCGCGGAAATTTCTGTTGAATCCTGATAGTCAGCCGCGATCATGAACCCGCCGGAGCGCCATGAAGAGCCGCCTACAATATTATATTGCTGGGTGGCAGCGCCACCATCCGTTGCGGTGCCGAACCTCGCGGATGTTTCTACCCCGTCTACACTGCGCCTTAAAACTACGTTGGCGACACCTGCCACAGCATCAGAGCCATAAAGCGCGGAGGCGCCATCTGCGACAACGTCAAGCCGTTCAATAGCGGCAAGAGGGATGGCGGAGATGTCGATTCCCTGACTAATTGCGTCGAATGCGACACGGTGACCATTGATCAAGGTCAAGGATGCATCGGGTCCAAGGCCACGCAGATTCAGCGCGGATGAACCGGATACATTCGTGAAACCGCCTTGCCCGCCAGCTGCGATTGTCGGGTTCTGTCCGCCAGCGAAATTCTGCGGAAGGTCGCGCACTACCTGTCCGAGATCCATATGACCCAGTTGTTGGGCGTCATTCCGCGTGATTATGGTGACGGGTGACGTCGAAGGTGCCCCGCGAATTCGTGACCCGGTGACGACAATATTCTCACCCGAGGTCACGGCCTCATCTGATGCCGCTGAAAATCGCTGCCGAATGAGGATGGTCCCATCGCGTTCCACCGCTGTCAATCGGGTGCCTCTAAGTACCGTCTCGACCGCTTCAAGCGCAGTATAGGTCCCGTTGAGCGGTGGAGCTTGCCACCCCTTCACCTCCTCGGGGCGAAAGATGATTTCACGGCGGCTAGAACGCCCGATGGCGCGTAACGCGCCGTCGAGGTCCTGCCGTCCGAGATTCCATTCAAGCTTTTGTTCTGGTGCAGCTAACGCTGGTGTTGCCATGCCCATTAGCGCAGGCGCGAACATCGAACCGACTGCCCACCGTCCGAACTCTTTCATCGTTACCCCCAACTTCATTCCGGCCTCGTTCGAGACCGGTTCCATTGTGGGCAACGACGAGCAAAGAGAGCCGATTATGATGGCGGGCGACAATTTCCTTTCGGAAGGGCAGGGCACCGCCGGGCCAAGGCAATCGAGTTAGGTCCACTAATGACTGCCAGCCTCAGCACGTCCCCCAGATTGCGTGCCAGTCGCGCGCTGTCCGTGATACGGAAATTTCCCGAGACCCGAACATCTTCTATATCGGGTGTTGCTCCCACCAGGGGAATGTCAGCATAGCGATTGGCCTCCGCGAACAGGTCTCCGAGGCGAACATTCCTATATTCCTTCAATCCGGCAGGCCATTCACTGTCATTGGCCTGTGCCTTGACGACCTCGAGGGCTAGGGGTGTAGGAGCATCGCGTAGTTCGACCTGCTGGCCTGGAGATAGTCGAACCGTCGGCAGTGCACGCTCCCTCGCGGGGCCGTCTGCCGTAACGTCAACGGCACCTCTCATTAGTCGCACGACAATACGGTTGTTCGGAAGGAGAGTGACGTCAAAAACCGTTCCATGTGCTGTCACTGTTCCGCGGCCGGCATGAACCGCAAACGGCCGCCGCTCGTGGGCGACGGTGAAACGGGCGCGCCCGCGCAGCAAGCGAAGATTTCTTCGCCGGGCGTCAAAATCCACCAGTACCAGGCTGTTCGTATCGAGCGCGACGACAGAACCGTCATCAAGACGAAACGATCGGATTTCGCCGGTGGCTGTAGCAATCTTCAGCTGCGCAGGATCATCGGATGTGCCAAGTGCCGAACTAATGGCAAGCGAGTGGTGTTTAATCTCATCACCCGGCGAACCTGCAGCCCATTGCGCAACAAGGGCAACGGCGCCGATCATAGCCAATATAAGCAGCGCGCGTCTTTTCGTCTTGGTCCGTGGCTGGCTCTGCCGGAAATCGTCGCCAGGCGCAGCATTGGAAGTGAGGGCATCATCATCTGGAGGGTGCTTCAAACGCTTTCCGATGCTGTAGGCTTCGGCAATCCGGTTGTAGGCGGCGCGGTGAAGCGCGCCGCGCGCCAGCCATGCTTCGAACTCTTTGCGTCTGATTTCTGCATCCTCCGGGTTACGCATGATAGCGAACCAGTCGGCTGCCTCTTCCCTGAGTTGTCCATGCCGACGCGGCGGATCTGTGTCTTCCATCATTCCTGTTCCAGAGCTGCGTCGATATGGGCCAGCGCGCGGGCGACATGATATTGCACAGTCGGGATTGAAATTCCCATGCTTTCCGCGATCTCCCGGTATGTCAGTTCATCCACCCGATGAGCCAGGAATATCTCTCGCGTCCGTTGGGGTAGCTCCTCAAGGGCGCGCCTGTAAATCCGCATCACGTCTTCGGCCTCGATGCGTGCGGCCTGATCCGGCGCGACTGCCACTTCGAAATCTTCGCCGATCGGCACATGAAACGCCAGGAGCCGGGTCTCGAGGCGCTTATACCGATCCAGCAGAAGATTTCGGGCGATGCGCTGGAGATAGGCTGCCGGTCGTGGAAGGCTGGTTCTGGCCATGCAACCGACCAGGCGGACAAAGGATTCCTGTACGAGATCGCAGGCGTCATCCCGCGAGCGTAAGCGGGTTTGAAAATAGCGCTGCAGCCGCGGCGCCTCGGTTTCGTATATCTGTTGCACGTCCGCCATTCCGGCTCTTTGTTTTTTCTGAGCGACATCGTCTCTCAGGCCTTGTGGCAGATTGAAATTCTCAGACGACATGAAATCACGGTTCCTCACGACGTGGCAGCGCCGTCCTCGCAATTGCAAGGGAGAAGCGATGTGAGGTGAGCCGAGTTGTCGCCCAACGACGCAACCGGCGCTCGACCCGTATGTCGAGCTTCGAGATACCTGACAGGAAAATCCTGCGGGCGGCTGCCAGATTCCAGCCCGCATTGGTACTATGCCGTGAGAGCAGGACTCAATCAAGCTCCCGGTATTTTTGTCCTATCAGTACGTTCCATCTCTACCTCGGGTGTTCGACACAGCGCGAGAAAATGTCTGGCTTCACCAGCAAGATCCAGTCGTACGCGGACATGAAATTTATCCTGCATCACCGGTCGGTTCCGGAACGAGTGAATAGCTCGTACTGCGACCACCGGCGGAGTCTTTCGCGAGGATACCGCGTCGGAGCAAATCGTTGATGTCGCGCAAGGCCGTGTCCGACGAGGCTTTCGTAATGGTCGCCCATTTGGCATTGGTGAGCTTGCCTTCAAAGCCGTCCAGCAGCCGGTTGATGACCTTGCGTTGACGGTCGTTCAGCGGCTGCCCCTGAACTGCTTCCCAGAACCGGGCTTTGCGCATCACATTGGCGAGAATGAACTCAGCACCATGAAAAGCGCGATCGAGACAATCAATGAACCACAACAGCCAAGGCGTGATGTCCAAACTGCCCTTCTGTGTCGATTCCAGCATGTCGTAATAAGCTTTACGCTCGATACGGATCTGCGCGGACATGCTGTAGAAGCGTTGCGGGGTTCCCTCCGCACGTGCAAGAGCAAGATCAGCGATGGCGCGTGCGATGCGCCCGTTTCCGTCATCAAAAGGATGGATGGTGACAAACCACAGATGCGCAATCCCGGCTTTCAGAACGGGATCAGGCGTAGCTGTTTCGAACCAGTCGAGAAAGCGCGTCATTTCCGCGTCCAGACGCGCCGATATCGGCGCCTCATAGTGAATGCGCTCGCGGCCGATAGGGCCCGAGACCACCTGCATTGCGCCACCTTCGGCGGTGCGCCATGATCCGACGGTGATGCGGCTCATGCCGCTGCGCCCCGTTGGGAACAGTGCCGCGTGCCAGTTAAACAGCCGTTCCGCAGTCAGCGACTGCGTATAGTTTTGAGTAGCATCAAGCATCATTTCCACGACGCCTTCAACGCTTCGATCAGTCTCGACCAGGCCAGAGATGTCCATGCCGAGGCGGCGGGCAATGGATGAACGCACCTGTTGCCTGTCCAGCACCTCGCCTTCAATCTCGCTTGATTTGAGGACATCTTCGGTCAAGGTTTGCAACACGGCCTCCTTGCGTAAGGAGAAACCGAGTGCTTCCATGTGGCCGATCAACCGTCCTTGACGATGGCGCACGGCAGCGAGTGGCTGAGCAAGCGTCTCGGCGCTCCAGCGCAAATCCGGCCAGCCTGGCAGTTCGTGGATATATGTCATAATCACCGTGCCTTTGGCGGTGATTATAGAAGGCATTCACTGCAAAGAGCAAGAACATTCGCCGCATAGCATGCGGTGAATATGACCAGTAACCGCCGCATTCCAAGATGGGAACAAAGGTCGGCCTGTGGGTGAATAGCTCATCAGAAGCATGAATACTGAATAGGCATGCGCGTTGCCAATCGATTTACATTGCTATTTATAGGGAGGCTGTTTTGAATTTTCTGATTTTTCCGCGTCGAGTTTCAAGTTTTTAATGTGTTCCGAACAGACCTCATGCACAATGGAGCCGAGGATTTCTATTTTTCCAATGAGCCATTCAAGCTCTTCGGATGAAATATCAAAATGCCTTGAATACTTGCCTTTGCGATACCCGTCCTTCAGTTTCTGGAACATGGCGCGATCGGCATGGATCGCGCGAGGCCAGGCGTCAAATAGCCGTCTATCAAGCCCTTCTGCCATGCCCCTGAGAAACACGACATTCGTGCTGCGAGGAACATAGAATGTGAGCGTTGCTAAAACGCATTTATATAGTTTCTCAGTCGTCTGGTGAAAATCAAAAGCGGCATCGCTGAACCGATTATTGGCAAGGCTAATTTTGGCCAGTTCAAACCGCCACATTGCCCCAGGAAATAAATCCTCGAAATATTCCTTCGCCATAATATACGCCTGTTCAGGCGTCTTGGGTTTGGGGTTTGCGAGCGGCCGATCGTCGGACTGGTATAGGATCAAGCCATCCTTGGCGATCTCGGTAAATAACGGCCGTCCGTGGGATAGGCCGTCATTCACCTGTTGCAGAGTATGCACGATGAAGTTCACCGGCGTGCGGATGATTTTCTCAACCTGATGCGCGTCGAACAGGCGTTGCTCCGTTTCTTCCCAATAAAGAGCGCCGTCCGTCAATTCCTTCTGGTTGACGATGACCAGGATATCGTAATCCGATGTGAACTGGTTCGCGTCGAAGGGAGCATCGACCCAATCACCCCTGGCATAGGATCCAAACAGGATGACCTTGAGAATCCGGGAAGACTTGCGCCGGCCTTTCGCTTCCTGCGTCGCCTCACGAAAGCCTTGAAACAGCATTTCCACAACGCGGTCGAGTTCGCGCTGCTTGGCGGCGGGCAGATGATTGAGGTCAGTACGCATCAGTTCATTCTCTCATTCCCGCTTTTCACCGTCTTACAAGCCGCTCATCGCAACAGTTCAACGACCACGCCGATGTTTAGCGCTTTCCATGCCCGATCGGCGCTTACAGCAGTAGCGTTTCGACACAGCGCTAGTGCCAGACAGGACCGGCCGCCAAGAGACAGACCGAGGTCGCGCGTTTCGGAACGCAGCTTTCCACCAACGTCAGCCTGATCACGATCGGCGGGCACAACGTCGATATCAAGTTCGGCCAGCATCATCTGAGCTTCAGCGGCATCTACGCCGCGATCGATGAGCTTTGCCAGCACTTCATGGTAGTTCACCACCGACACCAGCGCACCAGTCAATCGCATTTCCACTCGGTCCGCTCCCGGTTCGCCAAACAGGAGGCACAGAAGAGCCAAGGCATCCAGAACAAAAACGGCCTTTGCATCGACATCAGTCACGTACCGCCTCGGCCCGTCGCTCAGCAATTAACTCCTCCGAAACAAGCCCCTCTTTGGGCGCAAAGGCACGTAAACGCTCCTGTACTCGTCGAAGTGCGGAGCGGGCAGGACGAATACGCACTTCGTCGCCATTGACCTCGAAAAGGACGGTATCGCCGTTCTGCAGGCCGAGCGAACGGCGGATATCGGCAGGAAGGGCTATGCGCCCTCCCGCAATAACCTTGCCGCGCAAGATGGTCATGTCACCAAAATCCTGAATGGTACCAACATGCTGATCGTACCTCATCTCCACGATCGGCATCAAGCTGCCAGATTTTCCAGACGCGCCGATTTCCGAACTCAGGCTGAGGCATTGCCCGATCAGCAAATCGATTGCGCCTTCCAGAGCCTGCTTCGTGGGATGGGAGAGCCTGAGATCGTTGCATCGGCCGTCCATGGAATCGTCCTCGCGCACAACGGCCCCCCATTGCTCCAGGCGGGCGGAACGACGATGCGCGGTCGATGATGCATGTTCAGGCGAAAAGCAGGCAGGGTATATTCTTTCGCCGTCGATCCCCGCGATATAAATTTCGAGCAGATATGCCAGATAAGGGTTCGACGACAGCTTCATCCCCAATGTCCTGTCGAGGATAGCCGCCATCTTCAGAAAGGCCCGACACGCCGTCACCCGGCACGCCGACGGCCAAGCGTCTTCGCCTCGGTTACCCATCGAAGTCATCGATGCAGGGAGCACGAACCGCCTCTGGGGCCGTGCTCGAGATGCCAGCGGGACCCCCGCTCATCCAAGCGATACCAGGAAGGTGGTTCGCGCCGATCATAGATAACCAGCTTTCCGAAAACTCGTCGTACCATTGCGGGCCACGACCAGATGATCATGGACGACGACGTCGAGACATTTTGCTGCCTTTGCGATCCTTTCTGTCAACTCTCGATCTGACCTTGATGGCCTCGGGCAGCCGGATGGATGATTATGGACCAGCAAAATCGCCGTCGCTTCGAGATCGAGGCAGCGCTTGAGGATTTCGCGCGGCCATGAGTGCACGGCTGAGACTGTTCCCACGCCCAGCACCTCGTCCGCAATCAACTCATTGTTTGCGTTGAGGAACAAGACCCGTAGCTGCTCGATCGGTTCATAGGCCATACGGCCGCGCAGATAATCCAGCACATGCTCATCGCTGGACAATATGGGCCGCTGCATGAGTCGCCCCCTGAGCATCTGGGTCATCGCCCGCCTGAAGCAGCGGAAGGTTTGTTCGATCTCGAGCGAATCCTCCAATAATTCGATCCGCTCTGCCGAACGCGCCGATACTGCGTCGCCGAGTGACCCAAAGCGTGCGAAGAGACGCTCAGAGAATTCTTGGGCGCGCGCGGGAGAGGTAAGGCTGATCAGCTCTTCCAGGGCGCGTCGGCACCCAGGCGCTTCAGTCGCCTCCGGTGCCGCCATGTCGCGATCACGAGTGCCAGTTGAGCAAACCAGCCCCATAACGCCAGACCGTGCATATAGGCTCGGGGAACAACTTCGGGCGCAATCGCGAGCGCAACATGGACGACAACTTCCGCGCCCAGTATCGCTGCGATCCAGATCGGCCAAAAACGGGTGCTTTGAATTGAAAGCCATAGGAAAATGCCCAGTATCGATATGTCGATCACGAGAATGCCGGCTTCGACATTCTGAAAGCGGGTACCGAGCGGGGAAGCGACAAGAACCGTCAGGCTTGCGCCTAGTAAAAGGGTGACCGCACCGATCTTTTCGGGTTGGTCACCCCTTCGGAAGGCAAAGGCGCTGCTCAACAGCAGAAATGCCAGGAACAGGACTTGTCTCGTCATGGGCTGAGGGAACAATAAATGTAACGGTTCGTCAATTTCCCTCGGCACATGCCTCACACCGCACGAAGATGTTGTCCCTCAGGCCGGTGTTCCGCCGATGCCACCTTGAGTAGGTCGCCATAGCTGGTCTCCGGTAACCCGATCGCATCACTCGCCTGCTTGAGATTGGCATGGGTCGTGACGATCTTTTCGCGCGTCTCGGCAACGAGCAACATCGCCGAAGCCGAGCTTTGAATAGCATTCTGGCCGATCATGGCCGAGAGGCGAGCATCCAGCCGTGCAAGTGGTAGCGCCACATTTAGTTCGGCAATACGGGCAGCTGCGATATCGATGGCCTCTTCGGCGGCGAACAGCCGTTCGGCTACATGTTTGGCGATGGATTGGCGTTGAGCGCGCATGGTTTCTCCTTCCCGCTCCGCTCGGAGCAGGTCACGTAGATGGATTTTCTGGATTGCTGCTCTATTTCTTCACGAGGCCGTTGAGCGCCAACAGCAAGGAAAACCCGGCGCCTACGGCAAAGAGCATCAATGTGGTGAGGATCGCGAAAACGATCAGTATGTAAGGTCCACTCAGCTCATTACGTTGCCTCCCGGCTACGCGGTACGGTACAATATCGAGCAAGGAAAAGCGTGGGTCGCGAACGCCATAGGGCTTTTGTTCATTCGCGAAAAAATCCTCCGCTTCTCCTTGCGTCGCCTGGTCGTCCGCCTGGGTTTCGGTGGGACCAGTTGGCATGGGATTCGGGTTATCGGGAATAACCATTGATTGGGGGGGTATATTTTGCCCCCCCTTGCGGGCTTCCCATGACACGAAAAGTTGTGCCGCTTTCCACTTCGACACATTGCCCAGCTGCCTGCGGATTTCCAGGATGTGATTGTTGACCGTGTTGGGTGAGATACCCAAAGCACGTCCGATCTCTTTCGAGGAGCTGCCTTTAGCGGCCTCTCGCAGGCAATCGCCCTTTCGAGGGCTCAGCCGCTCGAATATCTCCGAATAGTCGTCCTCGTTCAAGGGCGGTTCCCCCTTCGCCGATTTACGGCGATCGCAAGCTGCGTCCTCTCCCTCCTCTTCAATCAATCTCCTGGCAGCCTCCGAGCGCCTCCATTCTGTTTCAAGTAAAAACCTTTCTAAAACATAGCTGCGCGGCGTCCCGTTTGACAGGATATTTCGCAAACCAATCGAGCAATGGCTCCGACGGTCCTCGCGGCGTCCAATGGATGGATATCGGTTCCATCGCCCGAGCCGCAAAGGGGTGACGAACGCGGGCGCTCGAGAATCCCTTTAAGATGCGACGACGACGAAGAGCACGACGCCCGGACCACATGGCTTGGGAAAGGAGGGGGTGGGACGGGGCAGGTAGTATCCGGCAGGAATGAACCACCATGCACAATTCCAAGATAGTTTCGCTACTTCAAGATCTCAAAGCCCATCTGTTCGGCGGGACTTGGTCCTGGTCTCGCGGCAAAGCCGCGCCGCTTCTTCGTCGTCTTACGGCCGTTGCCGATCGACTGGGCGATGCCGGCCATCCAGCAATTGCAGTCGCCAGGGCCAGGCTGGAAGGTGCGCCCGTGCTGCGCATCGACGCCGACGAAACCCGTGTCGAGGAGACCCCTCATGGCGTGTGGGTCAGGGGATGGATTTGGGTCGAGCAGCACGCCTTGGACTCCAGCGATGCGAAGCAAGAGGCGAAGTTGCGCACCGCCCTTGCGGAGCTGCCGCAACAAAGACGCGTCATCTATCTCGCCCATTGCGTCGAGGGCCTCACCTATGCGGCAATAGCCGCCAGACTCGATCTCGACGTTGCTGAGGTCCAGCGCGAGTTGGCGGCGGCGCTTCTGGCACTGTCGCTGGCTCTCGATGAGACATGAAAAAAAAGGGCTCAGCGGCTGAGCGTGCGACGATGGAAGGTCTCCAACTCGAGTTCCAGGGCGCAAACCTGTGCCGCCAGCTGGGAGGAACATGGCGAAATGACCGCGGCCTGTGTCTGTGTCCGGCTCATGATGACCATAATCCCAGCCTGTCGATCCGTGTGGGCCGCGAGACATTGCTGTTCAAATGCTTTGCGGGTTGCGACACCATAGACGTCCTGCGGGCGATCCGGCGCCTGCACCTTGCGCTTCCCGAGCGGCCGATCTCGGCTTCGCCATGCAAATTGTACATCGACTGGCCCAGGCCCGGGCCTAGCCTGCGGGTTTGGGAGGCATCCAAATCTATTATGGGCACTCCCGTGCAAGCTTATCTCGCCAGCCGTTTCCTCTCACCGCCCTGGCACGATCTGCGCTACAATGCGCGTACGCCGCTGGGACGTGGCCATGCAGTCGTATTCCGTCCGGCGATGATTGCAGCGATCCGCGAAAGGCGTCGGATCGTCGCTGTCCACCGAACCTTCCTCGATCCGACGACCGGCTTAAAGGCGGATGATCTGTCGGATCCGCGGTTGATGCTTGGACGGCCGGGTCGCGGGGCAGTGCAACTTGCCGCCGCGACCACAGTTCTTGGCCTCGCTGAAGGGGTCGAAACGGCGCTCGCCGCGATGCGCCTTCACCGCATTCCCGTCTGGGCGACACTCGGCGCCGAACGCGCCGCGCATGTCCTGCTGCCCAGCGGGCTGAAACGCCTCGTTCTGCTGTTCGACCGGGATGCGGCCGGATGGAAAGCCAATCGCCTCGCCCATCTCGCCTATAATCGACCAGGCCTTGAGATCGTCAGCCCTTGGCCGCCGGCACCCTGTAATGACTGGGCAGATGTGCTGGAAGCACGGGAACGCGTTGCCTGATATCCATGCAAGAGGGTGCTGCCCTGCCGGCGACAGCATTGGCAGCGCTTCGTTTAGCCGTTCAGGCGATCCTTCACCGCCTTGGCGGGCGTGAATGTCAGCTTCTTCGACGCCTTGATGGTGATGGTTTCCCCGGTCGCCGGATTGCGTCCGTCGCGCGCCGGCGTGTCCTTGACCTTGAACTTGCCAAAGCCGTTCAGCGAGATTTCCTCCCCTTTGGCTGCTGCGTCGGCGATGGCCCCAAATACCGCATCGACGAGCTTGCGCGCATCGGCCTTCGTCAATTCGTGCGCAGCCGTAAGTGCCTCGGCGAGTTCGGAATTGTTCATAAACTTCCTCCTTAAAATTACGAAGCTACGGTTCATAGCTTTGCGCCTGCCTGTCGTCACGAGCCAAAACGGAAACGAAAGGGAAAGGGGGATGAGTAAGGTGCGCGGTTCGATGCCCGGGCCGCTTCTGTGGAGCTTTGACGAATGACCACAACACCCATCCTTGTGCCCGCCGCCAATCTCGCCAAGTCGCCGGTCAATGTCCGCAAGCGGACCGATGCGCGCGCCGATGCCGAACTGGAAACCAGCATCGCCAGCCACGGCCTTGTACAGAACCTGGTCGCCATCCCCGTGGCGCGCAAAAAGGGGCATTATCGGGTTACCGCCGGCGGCCGCCGGCTCGACGCCATTCATCGGCTGATCGAGAAGGGAACGCTGCCAGCCGATCATCAAGTCCCGGTTCTCATCCTGTCCAACGCCAGGGATGGGCGCGAGATCAGCCTGGTTGAAAATTTCGATCGCCTGGCCATGTCCCCTGCTGAAGATTGCTTGGCCTTCCGCGACCTGATCGAAGTCGAGGGGCGCACCCCTGCAGATATCGCCAGGCGCTTCGGTATCGAGGAGCGGTTCGTGCTGGGGCGGCTCCGCCTCGCCAATCTCGCAGGTCCCATCTTCGCCGCGCTCGAAGCCGAAGAGATCACGCTCGATATTGCTAAGGCCTATGCGACGACCGCCGATACAGCTCGCCAGACAGCGGTCTGGGAGGCCGTGCGAGGGACCTGGTCGCGCGATAACGTCAACGAGATCCGGCGGCTGCTCAAAAATTACAGCTATCGCGCGGACGAGCCCAAGGCGCTGCTGATTGGGCGCGGTGCCTATATCGCCGCGGGCGGCCGCGTCGAGGACGCCGACCTCTTCTCTACCGCGGCCGACGAACGCTGGGTCGACACGCATATCCTCGATGAACTGGCGGACAGGAAACTGCTCGCCGAAGCCGAGGCCATCCGGACACGTGAAGGGCTGGGCGAGGTACGCGTCGTCGCTGGTCCCCGCATTCCGTATATGGAGACTTATGCCCTGCAACCTCTGACCGGCGCGCAGGAGCCGCTGACGCTCGAGCAGGAGGCCCGCAAGCTGGAGATCGAAGCGCAGATCGCCGAAATCGAAGGCGATCCGGACCAGGAGGGCAAAGAACCCGATGGCGAGGACGAGCAGCGACTGCGCGCCGAACTGACGACTATCGTCGACCGCGCCCCACGGTACGACGCTGAGCAGAAAGCGTCCGCACTTGCCTATGTCGTGCTCGCACCCGATGGCCGCCCGCAAATCCATCACCAGCTTTACGTCGCCCCTGCCGATGAAACGGTGGGCGAGGGTATGGCGGACGGCGGCGAGGGTGACACACAAGCGCAGGTGCAGGAGGGGGCGGTCACTGATGATACGCGACCGATGATCAGCCAGCGGCTTTACGATATGATGGCGATGATGAAGACCCAGTTGCTCGCGCTCCATGTCGCGAGCGATCCGGGTTTCGCGCTCGATCTCGGCACTTTCATCATGGCGGATGAGCAGTGCCGGATGCCGAGTTCCGGCATGCCGAGTGACCTGCACGCCTTAATCCCCTCGCCGCTCATCGTCGACTTCAAGCCGGAGACGGCTGCCACAGCCGAATGGGTCAGGCTGGATGAATCGCTCGATCGCAGCTGGGTTGGCCGTAACACCATCGAGGAGCGGTATGATGCTTTCTGCGCGCTCCCGGACGACGCGCGGGGAGTCTGGCTCGGCTGTGTGATCGCCCGCACGCTTTGCGCTGTTCCGGATGGCGGCGAGGGCGCGAGCTTTATCGATCATCTGGGTCACAAGCTCGGCATTGATGTCGCCGCCTGGTGGCGCCCGACTGCGCTCACCTTCTTCGACAAGCTGACCAAGCCGGGTATTCTCGCGTTATTCGAGGAGATCGGCGGCGATGAACTGCGCCTGCGCTATTCCGGATCGAAGAAGCATGATCTCGCCGCATCCGCCGAACGGCTCTTCGGCGGACACGTCATCATGGAACCGGAAGTTCAGCAACGCGCGCTTTCATGGCTTCCTGATGCGATGCGTTTCGACGCTGCGCCGCGCGATGTCGATCAGGACTTGCCGGATGTGACTGGAGCCCAGGAGCAGACCTATACGCCCGCCGACTCCGGAGGCGACGGCGAAGACGGATTCGCTAAGGCGGCCTGACCGCCCGCAGGGCCGGAGCCTGTCGTTTCGGCCCCGATCACAGCGCTCCGTTTCAGTTCAGGCCGCAGCATTTCTTATATTTGCGTCCAGATCCGCAAGGGCAGGGATCATTGCGGCCAATCTTCTGGCGCCCGATCGTTGCAGGTCGGCTCGGATCATTCTCCAACCGCCATTGGTGCAGCATGTCCACCCAGACAGGGATGAGGTCGGGCGCTTCCGCGTCCCAGCGATCCTCTTGCACGCGCGTGAGTTGCGTCGAGCCGTCGGCAAAAGCACGCAGCATCCGGAGGCCTTCGATCGCTGCCCGGCATCCGGGATCATCATCCGTCAATATGCGCTGCCAGCCAGCCGGAGCGATGTCCATCGCCTGTCCGAAACCCTCGACCCACATTTCCCACAGGGTCTCGTCGGATCGCGTATCGATTTCCAACACCGGTTCATACTCGCCCGGTCGAGCCAGCGATGTCAGGATCGCGTGATAGTGGTGCATCACCAGATCTATGAAATGCTGCATCCCGCCGACGTCGTCGAACCGGGGAACACCCTTGCCGTCGTCGCCGGCCCAGATGAGTTTCAGCCATTGCCCGGGACTGATCAGCTCGGGACTGACGATGATCCCGGCCAGGAATCCATCCAGTTGGGTCAACAGCATGCAATCCTCGCCCTGGTCGAGCAGCAGGCGATCGAGTTCATCGAGATAGTCGAGCGAGGAAGCCATGGCTTCTTCTAGCGCCCGGGCGCGATGCCGTCACCGGCTAGCGAACGCGTTGTGCCGGGATGCTCACGCCATGCTTGATGGGGAGAGGGGAAAGGGACGTACGCGTTTTTCATAGTCCATTGAGGTGTCCATGAATCTTTTCCAGTTCGCCCCCTCGCCGACAGCTGATATGCCATCGCGGTTGCACGACGTCGCGAAATCGATCGCCCAGCGTTTGCGGCCTACCGGTGCCGTCACGCGACTGGCAATCAAAAAGCTCATGATCGAAGCGTTCGGCGCCGACGATGCCGATGGCGCTTGGTCGATGCGGGACGCCTATGACGCCCTGGAAGCCGCGCAGGTGATGCTGCTCGCTGACGCAGAATGCGCGCTACTCCAGAGCGACTCGGCGCAGGACATTTGCGCTAGCCTGCGTGCATTCGAACGCGGCCTACCGACCCAGACCTACCGGTCCGAACGCCAGGTCGATCTCCAGCAATTCAGTACGCCGGGAACGCTTGCCTGGTTGGCGGGCCTGGCCGCCCAGGCACGGCCCGAAGACATCGTGCTCGAACCGTCCGCGGGGACCGGGATGCTCGCCGTCCACGCAAGGCGCATCGGCGCCCGGTTGCTCCTTAATGAATTCGACCCCGGCAGGGCCGACCTGCTTGCGCGCATCTTCGATCAGCCCGTCACGCGCCATGATGGGGAGAATATCGACAACCTGTTGTCGGCCATGGCGCGACCGACGCTGGTCCTGATCAATCCGCCTTTCAGCCGAAGCGCTGGGCGCGGCGTCGATCGCCATGCAGGAGCCCGTCACCTGCGCGCCGCGCTCGCCAGGCTTGCCCCCGCTGGCCGCTGCGTCGCGATCATGCCGCCGAGTTTCGCAGCCGATGGGACGGCGGCGCTTGGCTATACGATGGTGTCCGAGCTGACGCCACCGCGCGTCGAGATCACCATAGGCGGCAATCCCTATGCCAAGCATGGGACGAGCATCGATGTGCGCCTGCTTGTGTTCGACAAGGGTTGGACTGGAGACCCGGAACGGCATGCCGCCGATACGATCGATGCGGCGCTGAATATCGTGCTGACCATTCCGAGCCGACTCGATCCGGCTGAACTACCACCGCCCGCCACGCCGATTACAATGCCGCGCCCCACACCCACGCCACGCCCATCACCGAACGCCGTGTTCGCGCGAACCGCCACCCGCCAGTTGGCGCCGCCCTCCCGCATTGCCGCGCAAGGCGACATGGCACAGCCGCTCGATTACCATATTCTCGACGTGCCGCTCCCGCCGGGCGCCCCGGTCGGTCTCTATTCCCCCTGGCGCCTGGCGCGGATCGCGATCGAGGGGGCAACGCCGCATCCCGACGATCTGGTCGAATCCATCGCCATGGCCTCGATCGCGCCGCCGGCACCGACCCACCGTCCCATGCTTCAGCAGCGCGCGGTGGCGGCCCTGTCCGATGCCCAGCTTGAAACCGTCATTCTGGCGGGCGATGCTTTTTCGCGCGACCTGCCCGGACGTTTCCTCCCCAACGGTGCAGGTGACCGCCTCGAGGACAATGCCGCAGGGCACATCTACCGGACCGGCTTCTTCATCGGCGACGGCACCGGCGTGGGCAAGGGCCGTGAAGTCGCAGCCTGCATCCGCGATCGCTGGAACCAGGGACATCGCAAGGCAATATGGGTTAGCCGCGGTACAGCTTTGTTAGAAGATGCGAGACGAGACCACGCCGCGCTGGGCGGCCTGCCGATAGACATTCAGCCGATCGACAGTTTTCCGCCCGGAAGCCCGATCACCATGACAAGCGGAATCCTGTTCCTGACCTACGCGTCGCTGCGCTCTGCGCGCCATGATCGGCAATCGCGTCTGCAGCAGATCATCGCTTGGGCGGGCGATGATTTCGAGGGGCTGCTGGTGTTCGACGAGTCCCACGAGATGGGCAATGCCGCCGGCACCGAAACCGAGTTCGGCACGGCGCGCGGGTCCGAGCAGGGACTTGCCGGTGTTCGCCTGCAAAACGCCCTTCCACGTGCCTGCATACTCTATGTGTCCGCGACCGGCGCGACAAAGCCGGAAAATCTGAGCTATGCTTCCCGTCTCGGCCTGTGGGGACCGGGCACAGCCTTTGCGGATCGCGATATCTTCCTGTCCTCCATGGAAGAAGGTGGCGTGGCGGCTCTGGAGATCGTGGCCCGCGACCTCAAAGCCATGGGGCTCTATACCGCCCGAGCGTTGAGCTTCGCGGGCGTCGAATATGCACCACTGATCCACAAGCTCACGCCTGATCAGACAGCGATCTACGACACATTTGCCGATTCCTGGGCCATCGTGCATCGCCATCTCGATGCGGTGCTCAAGGCGACCAACATCGTAGATCGCGTGTCGGGCGCCACGCTCAATTCGCGCGCCAAGGGATCGGCGTTGAGCCGGTTCGAAAGTTCAAAACAGCGATTCTGGCTCGCCCTTTTGGTAGCCATGAAAATGCCCAGCTTGCTGCCCGAGATCGAGCAGGAAATCGCGCGGGGCCATGTTGCGGTGATCCAGCTGGTCACGACGGCGGAAGCCATTCTCGAGCGGCGCCTTGCCGAACTGTCGCCCGAGGAGCGTGCCAACCTCTCGCTGGAGGTGTCTCCGCTCGAGACGATGTTATCTGGATCTCCAGATAACATCGCTTCTTTGCAGTCGAGATTTATGTCGAGCGGTTCGCGCGCAGGCGCGGATTTACGG
>NZ_LSJY01000045.1 GCF_001556865.1 Sphingobium sp. CCH11-B1
TGGACCAGCCGCACCGGCAGCGCAGCCTCCGCCGCGCGCAGCACGCTTTCGACCATCTGCCCGCCATTGTTCGCCTCGGCCACCACCCGGTCCGCGCCATGCACCATCGCTGCGGCCGCCACCGCCCGCGCCCATCCCTCGGGCCGCTGCCCTTCGACGCTCGCGTCCGCGATCACATAGCCGCGCCCGTCGCTGCCCAGACCCGCCACCACGATGCCGCACGCGTCCCCGCGGCCCAGCCGCGTGCCGCCATAATGCGCCGCCATCGCCGCGACGAAGCCGGGGGCCAGGTTCGCTTCATTCTCCGCCGTCGTGCCCTTCGTCACCGCCACGTCCTCCGCGCCCACCAGCCGCCGCACCAGCGGCACCGGCCGGGGCGTCGTCGTCGCCAGCACGCGCGGCCCAGAACCGGATGCGCCGCCCAGCCGCATCCCCATCATCAGATTGTCCCACGCCGCCTCGCCGCCCGCCCATTTGGCGATCTCGTCGGCCCAGCCATGGCTGAACTGCGGCCCGCGCAATCCTTCCGGCTCCGCCGCGCCGAACAAGGTCGCCATCGCGCCATTGGGCCAGGTCAGCCGCCGCAGCGCGGGCGCATAGCGGGGCCGCGCCCACCATGGCGCGACGCTCAGCACGCCCGACGCGCCCTCCACCATCACGGCCCGCGCCTCGCCCAGCGTCGCGCCCACCAGCGCGATCCGCGCCTCGGGGTCGGCTTCCGCGACCGACCGCACCCATTCCGCCCCGGCCCGTGTCTTGCCGAAACCGCGCCCCGCCATCATCAGCCACACGCGCCAGTCCCCCGCCGGAGCCAGCTGCGCCGGCCGCGCCAGAAAACGCCACTCCCGCGCCAGCCGCTCCGCCGCCCCGGCATCCAGCCGTCGCAGCAGGCCCGCGCGTACGTCCGCATCCTCGCCCGCCAGCCATTCCCGATCCGAAACCCGCATCGCCCCTCCGCCCACGAAAAAAGGCGACCCGAAGGCCGCCTTTCCCGTCTTTGTCTCTTCCGCGCCGCCGCGATCGCGGGGCGACGCCTCCTATTTGCGCGGCGCTTGTCCTCCGAACGTCACCAGACTCTCCGCCCCGTCCTTCGCCACCGCCGCCACGCCGATGAAATGATCGTCCACCACCACGTCCTTCAGCACCGTCTCGGTCGCGCCGGTCACGACGCGGCTGTCGGTCCAGTCCTGCGCGTCCGCGCGCCGCCAATAGACGCGATAGGCCGCAGCGCCCGGCACCACGTCCCAGAAAACCCGCGTGTCCATCGACAGCGCCCCGTCCAGTGAAACGGTCGCAGGCGCGGCCGGCGCATCCGCCAGCTGCCGCAGCGCCGCGACGTTCAATGCCGTCACCTTCGCCAGATAGGGGAAGTCCATCCCCTCCACCGTGTCGCCATAGACCCGGCCATTCTCGGTCCGCAGGTCCTGATGCTGCCGGTCGTAATTCTCGATCCCCACCGAAAAGCGCACCGCCGGGAAGCCCAGCTCCAGGAAGGGCGAATGGTCGCCACCCCGCCCGAACCGGTCGAACCGCCGCACCGCGAACACGTCCAGCCCGATCTGCGGATTGGCCTCCGCTATCCCGTCGATCTTCTTGGCCAGCGCGCGCGAAGGCCCGTCATCCTCGCCGCCGATCGACCGGCGCGTCATCGCCGCGGGCCGGTCCTCGATGAAGCGCGCGCCTTCGGAAAACACCCGCACCCTGTCCGCCACGATCCGCCCGTTCTGGCCGACCGTGTTGCCGACGATGTCGTTGTTCAGCATCGCGCGCACCTGCCATCCGCGCTTCTTCGCCGTCTCGGCCAGCAACTTGCCGCCCCACAGCCCCTGTTCCTCGCCCGACAGCAGCGCATAGACGATCGTCCCGTCGAACTTTTCGCCCGCCAGCACCCGCGCCGCCTCGATCACCAGCGCCGTGCCCGACGCATTGTCGTTCGCGCCCGGCGCATCGCTGGTCGCGTTCATGACGTCGCTCACCCGACTGTCGATATGGCCGGCGACGATCACCACCTGGTTCGGGCCAGAGTCCGTCCAGCCCATGCCCTTCTGGATGGCGAGCACGTCCACCACCTCCACGCCCTGCGGCGCGCGCGGCCCGGTGAAGCGGTCCGCCACCGTCTCGACGGTCAGGCAGCCGCCGCACCCCCTGGCTATCTTTGCAAACTCGGCCGCGCCCCATGCGCGCGCCGCGCCGATGCCCCGCTTCGGGTCGGTCGCGGACGACAGCGTATGGCGCGTGCCGAAACCCACCAGCTTCTCGACCGTCGTCTTCAGCCGCGCCGGATCGGGCGCCTTGCTCTGGGCGATGGCGGGGCCAGCCGCGCAGGCGGCGATCAGGATGGCGGTGATCGGGACTATCTTGGTCATGGCAATTCTTCTGACGCTCTGTTGCACGCTTGTAAACCGCCTGCAGCAAGGGGTTTCCGCAACAAAATGTCACGGTCTGTTGGTGGAACCGGCGCGTCTCCTCCGCCATTTTCCCAATCGTTCGCAATCGCAACAAAAAGGAGTCCTGCCCATGGGTATGATGCGTTTCGACGACAAGAATCCTTATCCCCCTCAGCGCACCGATCCGCGCCTCCTCCTCTCGATCCTCGGCGCAGCCTTCATCGTGGGCGGCGGCTCGCTCGCGGCCGGCGTGATCGCGCACAAGCCCGACGCGGTGAAGCCCGCCACTGGCAGCGCGCAGGCGCTCGCCCTGGCCAGCGACCGCTCGCTCGGCAACGACGCCGCCCTCGGCAACGACACGCCGCGCTGAAGTCTCGACAAACCGCAACCCGGCTGGCGCCGCGCGCGAAGGCCGGCATGATGACTTCTCCCGCAACTGCGAGAAGTCGCGATGTTCCTGGACCTTGAAGACTACCCCGCTCCGCCCCCCTGGGAGCCGCAGCCCGAACCGCCCGCCAGCCGCCTGACCGCGCGCCAGCAAAGGACGTTGACCCTGCTCATCGGCGTCAACGTCCTCCTCCTGCTCTTCGCCCCGATCGGCGGCGCGACCCTGATCGCCGGCCTGTGGTCATTGC
>NZ_LSJY01000046.1 GCF_001556865.1 Sphingobium sp. CCH11-B1
GGGGGCGTTTGCGGGAGGGGGCGGAATCCTACGCTAAGGATTTGGGCCAGCGATATTCCCCGGTTAGATTGATGTGTTCCCATCCCAACGGCGAGACGTGGGCGAGTAGATCAGGCGCGATATGGGTACCGCTGGCGGCCCGGGTATTGACGACCTCGCCGAGCTTCATGGTGTTCCAGAATATGATGATGGCGGCGAGCAGGTTCATTCCGGCGATGCGATAGTGCTGGCCTTCGCCGGATCGATCCCGGATTTCACCTCGGCGGTGGAAGCTGATGGCGCGCTTTAGGGCGTGGTGGGCCTCACCCTTGTTGAGGCCGATCTGAGCCTGGCGCTGGAGGCCGGCATCAAGAATCCAGTCGATCATGAACAGGGTTCGCTCGATGCGGCCCACCTCTCGCAATGCGAGGGCCAGCTCATTCTGGCGCGGGTAAGAGGCGAGCTTGCGAAGAATCTGGCTGGGGGCGACGATCCCCGCTGCGATCGTCGCCATGATGCGCAGGATGTCGGGCCAGTTGCGCTCGATGAGCGGTTCATTGATCTTACCTCCGACCAGCGCTCGCACATTGGCCGGCGTCGCGTTGGGCGTGAAGGCATAGAGTCTTTTCTGAGGGAGATCGCGGATACGGGGGGCGAACCTGTAGCCGAGCAAGGCGCAGGCGGCGAACACATGATCGGTGAAGCCGCCCGTGTCGGCAAAATGCTGGCGAACGCGGCGGCCCGCGTCATTCATGAGCAGCCCGTCCAGGATATAGGGAGCCTCGCTGACCGTTGCCGGGATCACCTGGGTTGCGAACGGCGCATATTGATCGGACACATGGCTGTATCCCTTGAGGCCCGGGACGTTGCCATATTTCGCGTTGATCAGATTCATCGCCTCGCCCTGCTCGGTAGCAAGGAAGAACTGCCCGTCGCTGGATGCCGATTGCCCTTGTCCCCAGAAGGCGGCCATGGGCAGGGCGGCGTGGGCCTCCACGATCATGGCGAGCGCCCGATCATAGGCGCTGCCTTCGACATGCCAGCGCGCGATCCGCAGCAATTCCCAGAAGCTGTGCGTGTTGGTCGCCGCCGCCATCTTGCGCAAACCGAGATTGACGCCTTCCGCCAGCAACACGTTCATCAGGCCGATCCGGTCGCTGCAGGGCGCGCCGGTGCGCAGATGCGTGAACGCCTCGGAAAATCCGGTTCGCTCATCGACTTCCAGCAACAGATCGGTGATCCTCGCGGGCGGGAGCTGTTGATAGAGATCGAGCACGAGATCCTCGGCCCCTTCGGGCGTGTCGGCCCTCAGCTTGTCGATGTGCAGCTTGCCGTTCTCGATGATGCCGCCTGGGATCGTGCCGGTTCGCGCCGCGCGGCCAAACTCCTTCAGCCGTGTATCCAGTCGAGCCCTGCGCTCGGCCAGCCATTCGCCGGGTCGCAGCGGCACGGCGAGCCGCGCGGTCTGCTCTATCGCCTGTGGCGGGACCAGAAGCTGCTTGAGGTCGCCATAGCGGCGCGATCCCGCCAACCATATGTCACCGGACCGGAAGGCGTCGCGGATGTGGAACAGCACCGCGATTTCCCAAAGCCGGTGGTCGCCGCTGGGCTCAGCGCGAAGATGACGATGCCATTTCGAGTTGGGACGTAGAAAATCCACCGGCGGATCGACCTTGATCCCGTTACGCAGCATCGCAACGGCCGCCAGAAGAGGCGTGGCGATCGGCGCCGCCTGCATGTCGAGCAGGCGCAGCATCCTGGGCGCGTAGAGGCGGAAACGGTGATAGCCGTCCAGCACACGGCTGAGCGGGTCGGCCGCGAGCACGTTGGTCAGCGCGGAGGCCGTGGCGACAAGG